>JBGTHZ010000084.1:0-108865 GCA_041745915.1 Pyrinomonadaceae bacterium
CGGCGGCGGCAATCTTGAAGCAGCAGGGGCATGACCTGGTTGGCTTCTCGATGCAACTGTGGAATCAACGCCGCGGTATCAGCGTCGACGAGAACGGTGAGCCGCTTCCTTCCCGTTGTTGTTCGCTGGATGACGTGTATGACGCGCGGCGCGTAGCCGAAGAATTGCGTTTCCCTTTCTACGTGCTAAATCTCGAGCGCGAATTTGAGCGTGACGTCGTGCAGCCGTTCGTGGCAAGTTATCTTAATGGAGAAACCCCCATTCCCTGCGTCTCCTGCAATAGTCGTTTGAAGTTTGCTTCGCTCGATGCCCTGGCGGGGAGTCTTGGTTGTGAGAAAGTCGCAACGGGACACTACGCGCGCGTAGAATTCGATCAATCGGCCGAGCGGTACCGGCTTTTCCGGGGACGCAATCTGCAAAAGGACCAGTCTTACTTTCTATGGGAACTGACTCAGGATCAACTGTCGCGTTCGATGTTTCCCCTCGGCGAAATGTCGAAGCCGGAAGTTCGTGAAGTAGCGCGCGCGCATCAGTTGGCGGTGGCTGAGAAAGCGGAGTCGCAGGAGATCTGTTTCGTTCCTGATGGAAATTATGCTGGTTTCATCGACCGTTATCTGGAAGCTGAAGATGCGCGGGAGCGATTGCCTGGACAGGGTGAGATCGTTGATACACGCGGTGACGTCGTCGGTCAACACGCGGGCATCCACCGTTACACCATTGGGCAGCGACGTGGAATTGGGATTGCGAAAGAGCGACCGCTGTACGTTCTCTCAATCGATGCGCAAAAGAACCGTGTGGTGGTGGGCGGGCAGGACGAATTGTTGAGCCAAGAATTTACCGCTGCCGGTGTGAACTGGGTCGCTTACGACAGCCCGGCAACTCCCGTGCGCGCACACGTGCGTGTCCGATATCGCCACGCTGAAGCTCCAGCCACCATTACACCGCTTGAGAATGGCCGGGCACACGTCGAGTTTGATGAGCCTCAGCGAGCGATAACGCCCGGCCAGGCTACAGTCTTCTACCTCGAAGACGAGGTTATTGGCGGCGGTTGGATAGTGAAACCTAGTGGACAGTAGACAGTGGACAGGATGGGTGCAAAAAGGGAAATGGGCTAGATTTCTTGGGGATTTACTGTCTACTGCACACTGTCCACTGTTCCACTGTTTTCTGGGGATTTACTGTCTACTGCACACTGTCCACTGCCCACTGCTTTTCAAAACCTTTTCCTCACCACCGACGTACTCACAACGCCGGGAATAACTCCGCTAATTCCGACTGCTAAACTACTTAAATTAACGATAAAAGGCAGCAAATAATTATGGCAATGTCACGCACCCGTAAAACAATTCTTATTGTCACCAGCATCCTCGTGGCTCTGGTTTTGGTCGCTCTACTTGGGCTCGCAGTGTTGATAGCCGCCTTTGGGCAAAGATCCCCCACCATTCGAGACAACAGCGTGTTAGTACTTCGAGTTGCCGGACCGTTGCCCGACTACGTGCCGGATGATCCTCTGCGGAAGTTCTTCGGTGCCACAGATGAATCGCTCACGAACCTGGTGCTGCAATTCAGAAAGGCCAAGGTCGACAAGCGCATTAAAGCAGTCGTGCTCGACATCAACATGTCAGGAGCTGGATGGGCCAAGGCAGAAGAGATTCGCGATGCTGTTACTGACTTTCGTTCATCAGGCAAGCAGGTCTATGCCTACATGGAACTGGGGATGAACAAGGAATATTACATCGCCAGCTCTTGCGATCGCATTTATATGGCTCCTCCGGGACAGTTGTTCATCAATGGTCTGGCTGCGAATGTGATGTTTTTCCGCGGCTCATTGGACAAGCTTGGTGTCTATCCGGACATCTACCAGATTGGCAAGTACAAGAGTGCCGGCGACACATTTACGCGCAAGGAGATGTCGGAAGCCCACCGCGAATTCATTAACTCACTCCTGGATGATCTGTTCAATCGTTACGTCGAATCGATTGCCACGGCCCGCGGCAAAACACCGGAAGACGTGCGAGCCATCATCGACAACTCGCCTTACAACGCTCTGAAAGCCAAGGAAGCTGGATTAATCGACAGCGCGGCCTATCGTGATGAACTCGACAAAGAACTCAAGTCGAAGCTCGGATACAAAGACAGTGATAAACTGCGACTGGTAAGTGGGTCTCAGTATCGTGAGGTGCCGCCAGAGTCGTTGGGGCTCGACAAGGGCGATCGGATTGCAGTCATCTATGCCACCGGTGACATAGGCTCCGGCAAATCCGAAAACAGTCCTACCGGCAGTCAGTCGATTGGCTCTGACACCGTCGCGAAAGCACTCAACGACGCACGCGATGACAAGACTATCAAGGCCATCGTTTTGCGGGTAGACAGTCCGGGCGGTTCCAGTTTGGCGTCGGACATCATTTGGAATGCCGTTGAAGCTGCGAAACAGAAAAAGCCTGTAGTGGTTTCCATGGCCGACGTGGCAGCCTCAGGCGGCTACTATATTGCTGCCAGCGCCAACAAAATTATTGCTCAGCCTTCGACTATTACCGGATCGATTGGTGTGGTTGGCGGCAAGCCGGTCATGAAGGGCTTCTATGATTGGATAGGCGTCTCAAACGAATACGTCTTGCGAGGTAAAACCGCCGGCCTGTTTCGTGAAACGGAGAAGTTCACGCCGGATGAGAGAGCAAAGTTTGAAGAGTGGATCAAGGCGACTTACTACAACGACTTTGTGCCGAAGGTTGCCAGGGGCCGTGGTAAAGATCCGGAATATATCGACTCGGTCGGACAAGGACGCGTCTGGACCGGTTCACAGGGAAAAGAGAAGGGTCTGGTCGATGAGTTTGGTGGTCTCGACCGGGCGATTGCAATTGCCAAACAGTTGGCCAATATACCCGCGGACAAAGAGGTGAATCGCGTGATTCTCCCGTACCCGCAAACATTTTTGCAGCAACTATTGAACGTGGGCGACAGCACCTCAACCGAGCTAAAGCAACAGCGTGCCGTTATTGCTGCACTTCCGGAAGACGCGCAGCGGGCGTTCCGGTATATGAAACTATTGGATCAAATGAAAAGTGGCCAGTCGATGCTCGTAATGCCCTTTGAGTTGAGGATCAGATAATCAAGAGACCATAGCAGAAAGCGGAGTCAGGATGAGGTCAGTACCACAGCGCATTAGAAGTTGGGAAAAATTCAGTTTGCGCCCGGATACTACTCAGCATTCGAAAATTCGCAGGTTGGGAAGGGCGGTTTACCCCCGCTCAAGGATCACAGCCACTCAACAATGACTTGGTAGTTCAAGGATGAATGAATTCGAATCTTGAGCGGGGGTAAACGGCCCTTCCCAACCTGCGAATTTCTGTCGCTTGAGTGATATTTGCGATCGATTTCCATTTTTTTCACAGCTTCGGTACCGCGTGGTAGCACTGACCTCATCCTCGCCCCGTGCCTCCTGCTACTGCCGCCTGATAGATTCCATCCCGTCCATGTACGGACGGAGAACCTCGGGAATCTTGACGGATCCGTCTTCCTGCTGAAAATTCTCAAGAATAGCGATCCAGGTTCTTCCAATTGCCAGCCCCGAGCCGTTCAGCGTGTGCACAAACTCTGGCTTGGCGCCTCCTGCTCGACGAAAACGAATTTGGGCGCGGCGGGCCTGAAAGTCGGTGCAGTTTGAGCAGGATGAGATTTCTTTGAACTCGCCGTAAGACGGCAGCCACACTTCGACGTCGTAGGACTTTGCAGCCGAGAACCCGAGATCGCCCGTGACGTGTTCGACTACACGATAGTGAAGCCCCAGCTTCTGTAAAATCACCTCGGCATCCTTCGTCAACGACTCGAGTTCCTGAAAAGATTCTTCGGGCAGCGCGAGTTTTACCAACTCAACTTTTTCAAATTGATGCTGGCGATAGATACCTCGCGTGTCCCGCCCGTAGCTGCCGGCTTCCGATCGGAAGCAGGGTGAATAAGCCGCAAACTTCATCGGCAACACGGACGCATCGAGGATCTCCTCGCGATGATAGTTGGTGACAGGAACTTCTCCCGTGGGAATGAGGTACAAGCCGCGTTCGTCCGTTAACTTAAAAAGATCTGCTTCGAACTTCGGCAACTGCGCGGTCCCAAAAAGCGCCGAGGCATTTACGATAAAAGGCGGTAACGTCTCGTGGTAACCATGCTCGCGTGTCTGCACGTCGAGCATGAAGTTAACCAAAGCGCGGCTCAGCCGGGCCCCCGCACCATTCAGTATCGAAAAGCGCGCACCAGACACTTTGGCCGCCCGCTCGAGGTCAAGAATCCCCAGATCTGTGCCGAGATCCACGTGGTCCCTGGGCTCGAGGCGGAACTCCGGTCTGGCTCCCCAGCTCCGCACTTCAACATTCTGGGACTCGTCTTTACCTACTGGAACGCTGTCGTCGGGAATATTTGGAAGCGCCGCCAGCATGTCGCGCATGCGCGCTTCCGCTGCGTCGCGCAATTGATCAAGATCGGCAATTCGACCCTTCAGCGCATTGACTTCGGCGCGCCGCCCCTCAGCTTCGTCGCGCTGGCCTGCTTTCATCAATAAACCAATCTCGCGGCTGGCCACATTGCGTTGGGCATTCAATTGATCTGATTCGGCGATCAACCGCCGGCGCTCCCCGTCTGCCAGTGCAAAGTCCTCAAGGGCAGCGCCCGGCACACTGCGCGTCTGAAGTTTGGCGCGGACCTGATCGAGATTTTCGCGGACGTAGTTAAGATCGAGCATTTGTTCTATTCCAGCAAAGTATGGTAAGAGAATCGCTTCGATTATTGAGCAATAAAAAACGTCACGCTAACTGACCTGCATACATGTGTCAAGAACAGTCAACCAATGCCCCGAAAAGTTCGTAAAGCCGTTTTTCCCGCCGCCGGTTTGGGTACTCGTTTCCTGCCTGCAACCAAAGCCTCTCCCAAAGAGATGTTGCCTTTGGTTGATAAGCCCCTGATTCAATACGTCGTCGAAGAGGCCGTCGCATCGGGGATTGAGTCTGTGATTATCGTCACGGGCCGCAGTAAGGTTCCGATGGAGGACCATTTCGATATCTCATTCGAATTGGAGAAGCTGCTCGAGGCACGCGGCAAGCCGGAGCTGTTGAAGCAGATGCGAGCAATCTCCGAGATGGCGCGCGTCAGTTACGTGCGGCAAGGCGAAGCCCTCGGCCTGGGCCACGCAGTGCTGCAGGCCCGTGATCTGGTTGGAGACGAACCATTCGCAGTAATGCTCAGCGACGACATCATCGATGCAGAAACTCCCGGGTTGAAACAGCTGCTTGACGTCTATGAAAAGTATGACGCGCCGGTCCTGGGGACGATGCAAGTTGCCGGTGAAGCAATTTCTCGCTTTGGCGCGATCGATGTCGACGAGGTAGAAGACGGCGTCTACAGAATCAAGGACATGGTTGAAAAGCCGAAGTTTTCCGAAGCTCCCTCTGATCTCGCTATCATCGGCCGTTATGTTTTGACGCCGGACATATTCGACGAGATCGAGAAGACAGCGCCGGGAGCAATAGGCGAGATTCAAATCACCGATGCCATGCGTTCACTTCTGAAGAAGCGACCGTTTTATGCGGTGCGATTCAAGGGCACGCGTCATGATGCCGGAGACAAACTAGGGTTTTTAATGGCCACTGTTGAGTTTGCCTTGAAACGTAAAGATCTGGCGCCGGACTTTCGCGAGTACTTAAAATCGCTGAAGCTATAACGTTTAGATGTCGAATCAAAAACCATTCGCCGGACGCGCGGCAATCGTCACCGGCGCTACCCGTGGCATCGGGCGGGCCATCGCGCTCGAACTCGCTCGCCAGGGCGCCGACGTCGCATTCAACTATGCGAAGAGTGTCGAGGCTGCTGAGTCGCTGAGCAAAGAATTGGCAGTTCTGGGAGTGCGGGCGCTCGCAACCCAGTGCGATGTGGCAAATACTGAGGCTGCCGCAGAGATGGTTAAGCAGGTAAAGGCAGCCTTTGGAAGAATCGACTACCTGGTAAACAATGCGGGGGTCACTCGAGACAACCTGATCCTGCGGATGAAGGAAAACGATTGGGATGAAGTGATGGACACGAATCTCAAAGGGGCGTGGAATTTTGCCAAAGCAGCATTACGCGTGATGCTGAGACAGGACACCGGCGGTTCCGTTCTCAACATCTCGTCAATAAGTGGCAGTGTGGGGATGCCGGGGCAGTCGAATTACTCCGCATCCAAAGCAGGCATGATTGGCTTAACTAAAGCGCTGGCAAAGGAAGTGGCAAGTCGGAAAGTAACTGTTAACGCTTTGGCGCTGGGTATGGTCTCCACCGACATGGCCGGCGCACTCGATGAAGCTTATCGCACGAAGATTCTCGAACAGATTCCTCTCGGCCGTTTTGCTGAAGCTGATGAGGTCGCGCGCATAGCCTGCTTTCTGCTTTCCGATGATGCACGCTATATCACCGGCCAGGTGATTCAGGTCGACGGCGGGTTAGCGATATGAAGAGGCGCCGGCACTCGTCAAAGAGTGGTGGTGGCCTAATTTGAGCGTGGGCTTGATTGAAAACCGACGATCCACCAAACCACACGAACCAACACGAAAAATATCCAGTGATATTTCGTGATGTACATGGCTCGTTCTTGATTTCCGCACGGACGACACGAACAGTGTGGGGCAATTGATGAAATTAGAAACCACCCAGAAACTGCTTTCCTTTCACGATTCACTATTTACGCCACCCTCATGAAAGCCATTCAAGTTTCCAAAGCCGGCGGTCGCGAGGTTCTTGAGCTCGTGGATATTCCCACACCCGATCCTAAACCAGATGAAGCGGTGGTTCAGATCAAAGCGTCGGGCGTGAATTTCATCGACGTTTACTACCGCGAGGGGCGATACCCTGCACCCTTACCATTCATTCCTGGGCAGGAAGGCGCAGGTGTTGTAACTACGACCGGTTCTGAGGTTGCTAGTGTGAAGCCGGGTGACCGCGTGGCGTACACGGGCGTCCTGGGAAGTTATGCCGAGTTTGCGGCGGTCCCCGCGGATCGTCTCATTCAAATACCTGACCAACTGGATTTCAACCAGGCCGCTGGTGCCATGCTGCAGGGCATGACGGCGCACTACCTGAGCCACAGCACGTTTCCAATAACGGCGGGCCAAACAGTGCTGATTCATGCGGCTGCAGGCGGTGTGGGTTTGCTGCTGATTCAGATGGCGAAGAAACTTGGCGCGCGCGTGATTGGCACCGCAGGTACAGACGAGAAGGCGAAACTAGCGCGTCAGGCCGGGGCCGATGAGTTGATTATCTATACGCAGCAGGATTTTGAAAGCGAAACCTTACGTCTCACCGGGAATAAGGGTGTGGACGTGGTCTATGACGGCGTGGGAAAGACCACCTTCGAAAAGGACCTGAAAGTACTGCGTCCGCGCGGCTACCTGGTTCTCTTCGGTGGCGCGAGCGGAGCAGTGCCTCCTTTTGATCTTATGCTACTAACCAAACACGGATCGCTGTTTGTCACGCGGCCCAGCCTGGCACATTACATCACCACCCGCGCGGAACTGGAGCAACGCGCTGGCGGTGTGTTGCAAATGATCGACTCAGGCAATCTGAAACTCCGAATACACAAAGCCTACCCGCTATCTCAAACGCAGCAAGCGCATCGTGATCTCGAGGGCAGAAATACCAGCGGGAAGTTATTGTTGATTCCGTAAAGTCTGTGCCACTTACAGTTTCACGTCGAAGCCTTTGCGGCGGATGTTCTTCACGCAGGATGTGTCGAGTCCCTTTACTGTTCCCTTTTCTACAAACTCCGCGTTCAAACGTTCAATGCACTCGATGCCTTCCAGACCGCCAAATCCGTGGGCCCCGTGAGGAACGACGACATGTAGACTGTTAGGAAGGTGTCGAGCGGTGGCGTCTCCATTTGATGGTGGCGTTACCGGATCCCACTCGCCAGTCAAAATCAAAACCGGAGCGGTAGCGCGCACAGGTTCGCTGTAGTCGCTGGGAATAGTTGCTCTGGGCCACAGGGCACACGCTTCCCGCTGTTGACGTAAACGATAGTCGCCTAGAAAGGTGTTGGCGGCGAGCCGCTCTCCTTCGCTTGCCTTGATCCATGGCAAGTCTTCGGCACAAGTAATTGACAGATACATGCCGTTGGCGCCGGTCCCAACCAGGTTGCGGCGATAATTTAGGGCAGTCTCCGCGAGAGGAACAAAGTTACCTTGCGCAGCCTCGTGAAGCAGCAAGGGGGCCCGACTCGCTCCGCCCGGGTGATACAACATGTAGCGAACCGCTTCCACAGCCAGGTCACGAGAGAGTTTTACCTTCACGCGTTCCACGGGAGTGGAGGCGGGACCGGCAGTATTACTTCCTCGATCGAAATTCTTTCGCACCTCCACTTCGACCGGCCCCTGAATTAGGCGCTCTAGTACGGCTTTGGCTTCCGCACGAAGATTTGGAAACGCTCGATTACACGGTTCATCCGCGGCGCATTCGGCCAGAACTCCTTGTAGCGCCCGATCCATACCCTGCGCAAAGTCCAGCGGGCCGTATTGGTTGGTTGGCGCAACTCCTTGCAGCGTCACTGTGCGAACGTGCTTCGGATAGCGTTTCAAGTAGACGAGGGAAGCGCGCGTGCCGTAAGACCCGCCGAAGAGATTGAGGCGCTCATAGCCCAATGCCGCTCTTACGTCATCCAGATCGTCCATGGCAATCGGCGTGGTATAGAGGGTCAGATCAGCCTTTTGCTCGAGTTGTTCTCGACACTTACGCACGTCTTCAAGGGGAAAGAAGTGGCCGAAGTAACTTTGGATATCGGCCTCATTGAAAAAATCGCAGTTGAGCGGGTGAGAGCCGCCCGTGCCCCTCTGATCTACGAACAGCAAATCCCGGTGCTCTCGGATCTTTGCAAACTGCCGAGCAAAATAAGGCGCATCTTCTGTTGCCGACGAACCCGGCCCACCGGGAATATAGACGAACGGATCTGGCGCACGTTCTTGGCCGGTAGCCGGAAACACGACAACCTTCAAGCTGATCTTGCGTCCCTTTTTTGCGCTGCGGTTCTCGTAGACCTCATATGTTCCGCAGTTAACTTTCTCTGACGTTCCTTCAATATTGCACGGCGAGAGCACAAGCGACGGAGGTGCCCGGGCCTTGGTTGACTGCGGTTGCGCCGCATCTCCCCCTGTGGCCGGCATGGAAAGAAGCGTAATAACAACGATTAGAATTGTTTTCATTTAAACCTCCGGCGGGCGCTCTTTCTACGTGCGTACCAGGATCTATACTGCCTTGTCTAACACCGCAGAAATAGATTTCGTGGGAGTTATCTTGTGATTCGGGCGACATGGGATTTTAAGATCTGAGATCTGAGATCTGAGATCTGAGATCTGAGATCTGAGATCTGAGATCTGAGATCTGAGATCCGAATTTAAGACTAATCCCGGCGACTTCCCGTGAAACGCAACAAGAAGAAAAATAGGTTGATGAAATCCAGGTAGAGAGACAATGCGCCAACCACCGCGTACGCACCCACCCGGCCGTCAGGCAGCGCTACAGCCATCTGCTTTAGGCGTTGGGCGTCCCAGGCCGTAAGACCTGTGAAAACCAAAACACCGACGACCGAAATTACGAACTGCAGGGCGCTGCTCTGCCAGAAAATACCAACGATCGAGGCGAGGATGAGGCCGATTAAACCCATGAACATGAATTGGCCCACGCCAGCGAGGCTTCTCTTCGTGACCGTACCGAAAACCGCTGTGGCGCCGAACATTCCTGCGGTGACGATGAAGGTCGAGGTTATCGACGCACCGGTATAAATCAGCAGGATTACAGACGCAGTGATTCCCATGAGCGCCGAGTACAAGATGAACAAGCCGGCCGCTGTCGTTGGTGCGACTTTCTCGACACGTGCTGAAAGATAAATTACGAGTCCGAATTGACCGATGATCAATGCCCAAAACACCATCCGATTAAGGATCAGCATTTCGATGAGCCCTGGTGATGCCGCCACTGTAAAAGCGGTTACGGCGGTCACCAGCAGACCGGCAAACATCCAGCCGTAGACCCGACTTAGAAAAGCGCCGACACGTTCGTCGCGCACGTCGGCAACCTGCGGCGCGGTAAAAGAAGATTGGTTCCAGCTCACGATTCCCTCCCTAATTTAACTAACAATCGAGATTATAATTTACGCCCTCATTATACGCCCCTTCCTCAGAGATTCCCTGGCCGCGAAGAAGGAGTTCGGATGCAATGGTTTGATGCAGAATCGAGGAGCAAAAGGGAAAACATTTTGCCGCAGATAGACGCGGATGAACGCGGATTAGGGCGAAACCAAGTTAACGACTACGTCGGGGTATTTGATTAGTCCCCCCTTTTCAGATCCGCGTTCTATCCGCGTGTATCCGCGGCTAGCCTGCTTTTTTCTCAGTATCCTTGGTTTCCTTCTTCGGCAACTCAGGAGTGGTGAAATCCGCGAGTGGGTCGTTCCAGAGATAGTGGTTAAACCAGGCCAGATTGTGTTGCATGACCGCACGCATGGCTTTTGGCTTATTGATTCCATGCCCAAAGCCTTTGTAAACAATCATCTCGACCTTGACGCCTTTATCTTCCAATGCCTGCCGGAGTTGGTAGGCATTGGCGATGGGTACGCGACGGTCAAGCTCGCCATGCTGGATCAGCGTCGGAGTGCGTGCGTTCTTGATATAGGAAACCGGAGAGGTCTTCTGATAAATTTGCGGATCCTCCACCGGATTATTGCCCAGGTAGTTAATCGTGAAAGGTGTGATGTCGGTGTTGTAGTAGTAAGTCGCCCAATCGGAAATCCCGGCCCCAACTGAAATCGCCACAAAGCGATCGGATGAGGCTGTAAGGAACGCAGAAATGTAGCCACCCTGACTCCAGCCCATGCAGGCCACTCGGCTCTTATCGACCCAGCCCTTGCTTATTAAGTAGTCAATTCCGGAGAGGACGTCCCAGGCATCGCCAACACCAAGATTGCGCATGTTCAGTTTGCGAAACTTCTCGCCATAGCCGGCGCTGCCTCGATAATTCACTTTCAGCACGAGGGCGCCTCGGGCAGCCCAGATGTCTGACGGATAGTATCGAGAGTCGGGGCCCAGGAGCGTAGGACGATCGATGCCGGTTGGTCCACCATGGATAATGCAAAGCAGCGGATACTTCTTTGCCGGATCAAAGTCCGCCGGCTTAATCAACACTCCTTCTATAGTGGCGCCGTCCGTGCTCTTCCACGAAATGATTTCACGCGAACCCAGAATGAACCGCCTGGCCTGATCGTTTGTCTCGGTCAACGCTCTCGGCGCGAAGTTGCGAAGGTCCGACACGAAAACTTCCGCGAGGGAAATCGGCGAACCTGCCGTAAATGCTACGCGCCGTCCGTCGGCAGTGAGCGAAAACGATCCAGCCTGCAAAGGATCCGGCGAGGTCAGGCGCACAATGTTCCCGGTTTTAGGATCACCGCGGAAAAGATGCGAAGCGGTCTTTTGCAATCCGGTGAAATAGATGCCCTCGGGCTTCCAATCTACGAGACCCGGATTCTCATCGAAGTCATCAGTGATCGATCGTGGCGTTCCTCCATCAACTGAAACGATTGCCAGACGCGAGTTGTTGGCGAAGTAGGTCGTCTGCCCCATCGCTGAGGAAAAAACGATTTGTTTTCCATCCGGCGACCAGCGTGGATTGTTGTCAGGCCCGGGCTGAGACACTAGTTTCTTGATGGAATCATCCGCCAGGTTGAGCAAGTAGATGTCAGAGGTGACGCCCTGAACCAGGTCGGGATTCACGGTCGCGCTAAAAGCGACCTTCGAACCGTCCGGCGACCAGGCAAACGCGCCCACGCTAAAATCTTTTTTCCTGGTGCGTTGTTTTCCGATCAGCGGTCCGTTTAACACATCGGCGACACTCAGGGTCCAGAGGTGCATGAAGTTATATTCCCTGCGAACGACTTCGTAGTCGCCCATGTATTCTTTGCGGTCCTTGGAAAGCTGGGGCACAGCCTCCGCGGCCGCATACAAGATTGTCTTACCATCATCAGACCATGAGTAATTGTTGATCGCCGTTTCTGATTTTGTGAGTTGCATCGCTTCGCCGCCCAGAGGATTGATGACGAAAATCTGGTTCTTGTCTTCCAGTCGATTGCTCAGGAAAGCCAGCCATTCGCCATTGGGCGACCACCGGGGATTGCCTGCAGACTTGTCCCCGCGAGTCAACTGAAGCTTGCGACCGCTGCCGACCTCTACCAACCATATGTGAGTGACGAAGGCATCCTGTTTGAAGTCACCATTGCTGATGGTGTAGGCGATCCACTTGCCGTCCGGAGAGATTTGCGTGCCTCCGACGGTTTTAAGAGTCAGCAGATCATCAATGGTAGGCACACGTCGCTGGTTATCGGCGGCGAAGCAGAGCGAAACAACCAGACACAAAGTTAGCGCAATGAGACAAAGTGTGCGTGTCATCACAAGCTCCTATTTCTTAACAATCATCGTTCGAGTGTTTAAGACCGTTCAGCGGCGTGCATTTTCAGAATCAGATAGTACACAAGAAAATTGATAATCAATAACAGCTCAAGCTCGCTAACTGCAGTCAGGAAGGTGGGCCCGGTCCCCGCCTCAAGCTTGAAAGTCACTCATAGTAGGAGCGGGGACTGGGTCCACCTTCCTGACTGCAGTTAACGAGTTTGAGCTGTTTGTTGCATCCCCTTTTAATGTCACCTCTGCACGAAACCAATTGCTGCTTTTCCAGCATCCTTACGGAGATTCGGCAGTGGGTTCATAGTCGAAGGGGCCCCAAACAGCGCTGGCGCCAACAAAAGCCTTGACACGCTTTTTGCTCCTGCCTATAGTAAGCCCTCGCTTCCGATACGAGGCGTTCAAAGTTTCCATTAGAATCCGGCCCGGAAGGTGCTGGAGCTAAGTTGAAATCAATGATCGACAGCACAAGCTCACTTACTTACTTCGCTTTTACGTACGGCTTCTTCTCCTTTGGGAGGAGCGGGCCGGCGAATTGTGAGCGTGAAGTGCTGAAGACCTGATCATCTAAGCACCAAAGCTTTTCAAACGAGCCAGCCGCGACTCCCAGGGGGGGAAACCAATCGCGGCTGGCTTTTTTTCTGTGAACCGAAAAAGGGGCTTTCGAACCAACAACGAGTGCTGAACTACCCCAGGAAGGAATCACCATCATGAATATCGAATACTGGCGCGCAGAGATAGACGAGACCGACCGCGAGCTGCTGAGACTCTTGAACCGACGCGCACGACTCGCAATGAAGGTCGGTGCTTTGAAGAGGGAGGCCGGATTGCCTTGCTGCGATCCGGAACGCGAGCGTGCTGTGCTCAAGGACCTTCAGACCGCCAACGCCGGGCCGCTCGACGCGCTCGCCATAACCAAAGTGTTCCGCCGCATCATCCGGGAGTCAAGGGAAATGGAAACGAAAATGTTGGTACGAGAAGAACCAGGAGTGGGAACTGGTAATGGTGCACGCAGAGCAACAGTTAACGGCGACGCCGTCGCATCAGGCGTTGGCCCACACGAGGTTTCTTTGTGACCAGTTCGCGTCTGCCGAGAGTAGCCTTTCAAGGTGAGCATGGAGCGTTCAGTGAGGATGCCGCGCTCAAACTGCTAGGACCCGAGATCGAGCTCGTGCCGCGCCGCACCTTCGAATCACTTCTCAGAAGTCTCGATGAAGGTCTGGCGGAATACGTTCTGGTGCCGGTTGAAAACAGTCTCATTGGAGCAATCAAACCTGCGGTCGACCTGCTTAACAAGAGTTCGTTGGGTATCGTCGGAGAAGTCGCAATTCCCATTCGACAGTTCTTAATCGGATGCCCGGGGGCCGTGTTCGAAGAGATTGCGACGGTTGAATCTCACCCGGCGGCCCTGGGTCAGTGTAGCCGCTTCTTTGCTGCTTATCCCAGTATTAAGAGAGTCGAAACAGAAGACACGGCCGGAAGTGTGGCCCGAATAATTGAGGGCCGCGACCGCACACGCGCCGCTATAGCGGGAAGGCGCGCTGCCGAAATCTACGGAGCTTCCATTCTCAGGGAAAACCTGGAAGACGGTCCGGAGAATTACACCCGGTTTCTCCTGCTGACCGGGCAGGACAAGTCGAACGGGGCAACAGCGCGAAAGTTCAAGACTTAATTAACCAGTTAGTAGACCAGAAAACAAAGGATACAAGTCATGATCGTTAACATGTCAACACTCGCTACCGAAAAAGAGATCAAACACGTAATCGAAAGGATCAAAGAATGCGGCTATCAAGCACATGTCATCCACGGCGCCGAAAGGACGGTGATTGGCGCTGTCGGCAGCAACGGCCGCCGAGCGGAAATTGAAGCACTGCGAGCAGCTCCAGGAGTCGAAGAGGTAATCCAGATCACGCACCCTTTCAAGCTCGTAAGCCGTCAATTGCGGCAACGTGGCACCATTGTTGACGTCGGTGGCGTCAAAATCGGCGCCGGTGATCTCATCGTGATTGCCGGCCCCTGCTCGGTCGAATCGGGCGAGCAGTTGATGGCTACAGCGAGGGCAGTGAAGGCCGCGGGCGGTAACATGCTGCGCGGCGGGGCGTATAAACCCCGAACGTCGCCCTACGATTTCCAGGGACTCGGAGTTGAGGCGTTGCATCTTCTGCGAGACGCCAGTGCGGAGACGGGGTTGCCGATCGTTACAGAAGTAATGAGCGAAGCTGATGTTGAGATCGTGGCGGAGTACGCTGACATGCTGCAGGTGGGCGCTCGCAACATGCAGAACTTCTCGCTCCTGCGCAAACTCGCAACCTTTGAGAGACCGATTCTACTCAAGCGTGGACCATCAGCCACAGTCAAAGAGTGGCTCCTGGCAGCGGAGTATCTGCTGGCGGGCGGAAACGCGAATGTTGTTCTGTGTGAAAGGGGAATCAAGACGTTCGAAACAGCCACTCGAAACACACTCGATCTGTCCGCAATTGCTTTGGTGAAGGAGCTTTCTCATCTGCCGGTGCTGGCAGATCCTTCGCACGGAACGGGCCTGCGGAGTCTGGTACCGCCGATGTCTAAAGCGGCCGCCGCAGCTGGCGCCGATGGATTGATAATCGAAGTCCACCCCTGCCCGGAACGCGCGCTGTCTGACGGACCACAGTCGCTGGACCTTCCCGGATTCGCAGGGTTAATGAAAGGACTGGGGAAAGAGTACCCAAGAGCGGTGAAGGCTGCGTAGGAGACTGCTACAAAGGGTGGGACCATACCCAGGAAGAATAAGACGATCCACGAAATCACACGAAATGACTCGAACTAACGGCTCTTTTCGTGTTCGTTCGTGTGATTTCGTGGATCGTCTCTTAGTACTTCAGCGGCCGCGAGAGGCAGTCAGCGATTAACCGATGCCGGAATAGACGAACGCAGGTTACTTCACGGACTTTGCGCTTTCAGGTTTCACGAACAGGGAATCGGCCAGCGGCAGGTTGAATTCGATTGACTCGTAGTTAATGCGACTTGTTTGCTTGCCGTTGATGAAGTGGTCAATGACGAAGGCTGATGTCACCCCGTTGAGGCCAACGGGCCTGGCCAGCCTGTCTTCTTCGGTTATCTCTTCAGTCTCATCGGAGTCGGCTAGCTTGCGGGTGCGTTTGTAGATTACCTTCGCGGGCAGTCCATCTTTTGCCCCAAATTCATACTCAATCCAAAACCCGTCTGGGTAAGTCAGTCGCACCGTCTCGTTCCGCTTTGCCAGCCCCGCCTCGCGCCGGCCAATATAAGTAAGAGTGGCGCCCTCTTTGCGCCACCAGCCGCGCAAAACATTATCGATGCTGGTTCGCATGCTCCTTTTGAAGTCTTCGATCTGCACCGGCTTCTGATCGTGCAAGCTTTTGGTGGCGCCGTCATAAAGCCAGCCGGTCGTGCCTACGTTGGTTTGCACGACACGCACTCCGGAGCTGGTAAATTCCGTCCGTTCCTTGTCTGGATAAACTATGTAATCGAGAAACCTGGTCGGCAGTTGCGACACGCCATCCTGATAGGGTGTATAGAAACCGCGCCCGACCACGCTTTGAACACTTAGGTAAGCACCGCCGCCAACGGCTTCAATGGCTTGCCTGATGATATTTTCCGCCTTCTCGGTCGAGGCAGGCGTTGGCGGCGCCGGCTTGTTATCCTGCGCCAGCAGAGAACCCTGTGCGTAACAACCCAGTGCCAGCAATACGAGGAATTGAACTAACTTATGTGCTAGCTTCATATGAGATCTTAATGCGCCTTCAATGTCGGACCGAATCTACCACAGACTCTCCGAAGTGCGCAGGGCACCAGGGTTTGGCGTATAGCATCGCTCCCGTTGAATCCAGGATTTGGTTAGGGAATCAACACTACAAATCTCTTCGTCATTTAATTTCATGTTTAGGTCGCTTGTTAGCGCACCTCTTAAGAGTCGTTAAAGCGAACGGCGCAACGCAGAGGAACTTCACACAAAAAGAGGGTCTCGATGAATTCAACCATCGAAACCCTACCTCTTAATCTCGACAATAACCGGTCAAGTGGCACTTATCACTCAACCACGGCCCACGAAGTCGCTACAGCTAGCGTGCCGATTTAGTTTAACTCCGGTTTGCTGGGAGCTGCCGCTTTGACGATCGTCTCCCCCTCTTCCACATCCACCAGAAAATTCGAGGCTGTCTTCCACATGGCAGTAATAGGGAGCTTCACTTTTTCGTCGATGTGGCGCTTTAAGAATCGGGCGCCGTAGGAGGTGTTGTAGCCTTTTTCGGTAAGCAGGTTGATCGCCGCTTCGCTGAACTCGACCGACTTGCCCTGGCGTTCCATCTGCCGCCGCAATTTGTCCAGGTATAGCCGGGCAATTTGGCGCACCTCGTCCATCGTTAGCGGAGCGAAGACAATAATCTCGTCAATACGATTGCGAAACTCTGGCGAGAAACGCGTCTCAGCTGCCTTCATCACCTCTTTGTTTACTACGCGGAAGTCTGAGGCTGTCTTCGTACCGAAGCCCAGGGGCTTCTCAAACTTTTTGAAGCTGTCTGAACCCAGATTCGAAGTCATAATCACGATTGCATCGGAAAGATAAACCTTCTTGCCGCGACCATCTGTGAGCCAGCCTTCGTCGAAGGCCTGCAAAAACAGGTTCATCAAATATGGAGAAGCCTTTTCCACCTCATCGAGCAGCAGAACGGTGTAGGGGTTCTCCCGCAGTTGCTCGGTGAGAATGCCGCCGCGTTCGGAGCCGACTATTCCGCGCGGCATGCCGATCAGCTTTTCGATACTGACTGTGCCGTCGCTGTATTCAGACATGTCGATGCGGACCATCTTCTCTTCGTCGCCGAACATGAATTCAGCCACCGCCTTGGCGAGTTCGGTCTTGCCTACGCCGGTAGGACCAAGGAACAGCAACACGCCATCGGGTTTGTAATGCGATTCCTTGAGCGGCCCTTTGTTCAATCTCAGCCGCTGGGCCACAGACTTGATTGCGGCTAATTGGCCTATCACACGATTACCAAGCAGGGCTTCCGTCATCGCAAAGCGCTCGCCGGTGTCGCGGAAAATCATGTCGCGGGGAATACGCGACTCCTGCGAAATCACCTCGATAACGTGTTCGGATTTGACGATCATCGTCTGCGGCTCGTTGATTTCGACTTTAACGGCAGCCGTATCGAGCCAGCCAATGGCCTTGTCCGGAAGGTGTAAATTACGTATGTACTTTGGCGCCATCTCCAGCGCCGTGTTGATGGCGTCGTCTGAAATCTTAACCGAGTAGTTCCGCTCCAGACGGGGACGCAGGCCAAGCAGAATCTCGCGCGTTTCGCTAATCGTGGGCTCGACAACTTTGACTAACCGGAAGCGACGGGCCAGTGCCTCATCCTCGGCGATATATTCTTTGTATTCGGCAATCGTCGTCGCGCCGATGATACGCATGTCGCCGCGCGCCAACGCCGACTTAAACATGTTGGCCGCATCAGACGACGTCCCAAGAGCAGCTCCGGCGCCGATGATGGTATGCGCTTCGTCGATGAAAAGAATGAGATTGTCGCGCTCCTTCACCTCATCGATGATGCCTTTGATTCTCTCTTCAAACATTCCCCGCAGCATCGTTCCGGCGACGAGCCCGCCCATTTGGAGCTGCACCACGTGCGAGCCGCGCAAGCGGGCAGGCACTTTCTCGGGTTCGAGTTCAATTAAGCGCGCCAGACCTTCGATCACCGCTGTCTTTCCCACGCCGGGTTCACCCACCAACATGGGTGAATTTGCCCGCTCGCGATGGCAGAGAATCTCCACAATCTGTTGTATCTCTTTCTCTCGCCCAATGGTGGGCGCAATCTTGTCAGCCCGCGCAAGGCGATTCAGTGAAACACCGAAGTGCTTGAGATAGGGTGGGAGATCAAACTTCTTTCGAAACTGCTCCTCTTCCTGTTCGCGTTTTTGCACTTGCGCGCGCACATTTTCCGCAACCGCCTCGTTACTTGCGCCCATGTTTCGGAGCACGTCAAGGAAAAGACTATCGTAGTTTGTGAGGGCTTCAAAAATATCGGTGGCTTCGATGGTCTTGCGGCCCTGCGTCCGAGCTCGTTCCATGGCCCGTTTGAACAAGTCGGTGGTATCAGGGTTGATACGGAACCCCTTTCCTACGTGCTGTTGGCGACTGCTTTCCAGTCGCTGGTCGATTGCAATCTTGACCACGATGGGATCGAGGGAGAGATCGCGCATCGTAGAGTTGAACATGTCCGGCTCTTCATGCATTAGAGCTTGCAAAATATGCTCAACGGATACGTAGTTCTGATCCCGCTGGCGGGACTCGCTCATGGCGTGTTCGAGTATACGCTGGCCGCTTTCACCAAACTTGTCTTTGTATGCGCCTAGATCTGCCATTTCTTACTACCTCAAAGCCTTTTGTACGATCATTCATGTCAGCAAGTTTGACTGGGGCCCTCAACCCACCAGTAAAGCCGCGGGTTAGATGTTCTGAGCATATGCGCCGTTGCGTTTCGATGCAACAACATTTACTAGGCCGATCTTGCTTGCAAATCTCCTGCCAACCTCGCTTGCTTAGGCAATCCTGGGGAAAACTTCTGATCAATAATCGTAGTCTTCACCACCACCCGCCATCGGAGCAGCCGGTTTCCTGGGTTCAGGAGCATCAGTAACAGCCGCGTCGGTCGTCAACAAAAGCCCGGCGATTGACGCAGCGTTCTGCAAGGCAGTGCGCACTACTTTGGTGGGATCAATGATCCCGGCCGCAACCAGATCCTCAAACTCTCCACTCGCCGCATTGAAACCCCTGTTGCCTTTCAGGGCCTCGACTTTGCCGACAATCACTGCTCCGTCAACACCGGCATTTTCGGCAATCCGCCGAAGCGGTTCTTCGAGCGCCCGTCTCACCAGCCTGACACCGGTTTGCACATCCGGGTCATTATCGGTGAACTTATCGAGCACTCTGGCAGCTCGAAGCAGCGCCACGCCGCCCCCCGCTACGACGCCTTCCTGGGCCGCGGCCCTGGTGGCGTTCAACGCGTCTTCCACCCTCATCTTGATCTCTTTCATCGCGGTTTCGGTCGGAGCTCCGACTTTGACTACCGCAACACCACCCGCGAGCTTCGCCAGTCGCTCCTGCATTTTTTCGCGATCGTAATCCGAAGTGGTGTCTTCGATCTGTCGCTTGATGGTGGCCACTCGACCCTGAATAGTTTTCGGATCGCCGCCACCTTCCACGATCGTGGTGTTGTCTTTGTCGACGATCACGCGCTTTGCTGACCCGAGATCGGATACTTCGACATTCTCGAGTTTTACTCCCAGGTCCTCTGTTACCACACGGCCGCCAGTAAGGATTGCCAGATCTTCGACTATGGCCTTGCGACGATCCCCGAACGCCGGCGCTTTTACAGCCACGACCTTGATTGTTCCGCGCAGTTTGTTAATGACGAGTGTTGCCAGCGCGTCGCCTTCAATGTCCTCAGCGACAATCAACAGTGGCCGCGCTGTCCGGGCCGTTTGTTCAAGCAAGGGCAGTAGATCCCGCATCGCCGAAATCTTCTTTTCGTGCAGCAGGATTAGAGGTTCATCGAGTACAGCTTCCATGCGATCCTGGTTAGTGACGAAGTAAGGCGACAAATAGCCACGGTCAAACTGCATTCCCTCAACGATGTCGAGTTCGGTCTGCAACGTTTTTGACTCTTCTACGGTCACAACGCCATCCTTGCCAACCTGCTCCATAGCTTCGGAAATGAGCTTCCCAATCTCGCGATCGTTATTCGCCGACACAGTAGCTACGTTCCTGAGCTCTTCTTTGGTTTTCACCTTTTGCGACATACGCTGGAGTTCCGCGACTACCTTTTCGGTTGCCAGCAGAATGCCGCGCTGCAGGGACATCGGGTTAGCTCCTGCAGTTACGTTCTTCACGCCGTCACGAAATATGGCCTGCGCCAGCACTGTCGCTGTAGTAGTGCCGTCGCCCGCGGTGTCATTCGTTCGGACAGCCACCTCCCGGACCATTTGCGCACCCATGTTCTCGTAACGGTCTTTGAGTTCAATTTCCCGGGCGACCGTAACGCCATCTTTCGTGATTACCGGCGAACCAAATTTCTTCCCCAGCACAACGTTACGCCCTTTTGGCCCAAGTGTTACTCGCACTGCGTTAGCCAGAGTGTTTACTCCCTTGAGCATTGCATGGCGAGCCTCTTCGTGGAACTTCATTTCCTTAGCAGCCAATGGTTTTCTCCTCAGTATTCAAATAAACGGATCAAGCGGACGTCATTCGCCAGCTGTTTTCATCCTTTCGGAACTGCGTCCGACCTTCACACGCGCAGGGCGCAGCAAACGGTCGCCAATCCGATAGCCACGGGTGTATTCCGCCACGACTTTACCTTCTTCTCCTGGCTCCACCGGAACGGTTTCCACCGCGTCCTGTAACTCAGGATCAAACTCCTGCCCAACGGAATTGATCGGTTCAACACCTGCGGCGGCCAGCGCGCTTTCAAAACTGGCCGCGGTCCTGAGCACACCCTCAACAATCTGCTGCCGCGTACTGCCTGACTCAGCAGCTTCGGTCGCTCGTTGAAGGTTATCCAGGACCGGAAGCAAACCAGCAATGAAATCCCCCTTCCCACGCTCCGCGCGTTCGTCGGCTGCCCGGTTCAAGCGCTGGCGAGTTTCATCAGTCTCTCGTTGGAGTTGAGAACGCAGCTGCTCAAAACGCGACTGCACTTCCTGCGTTAACTTCTCGGCCGCTTCCGTCCGCGCCTCAAGCTCTGCGACATAACTGGGTTTTAGATTTGGGGGTTCGGCAGTTGCGGCTCCGGGATCTGCGTCGTCATCGAAGTGGCGTCGGTGATCGGTGACCCGAATCTCGCTTTCCGTATTCCGGTCTCGCTCGGCATTTCGGCCCCTTGGTTTTTGAAAATCCATAGTTTAGTTGCTCCCCTCCGCAATGCCGGTTCGTGTTGATTTCCCAATCAGGATATTTTGATCTCAATGCGCTTTGACACCTGCTCCTTGCGTTTTGGAAGGCGGACTTCCAACACGCCGTCTTTATAGGTGGCCTGAATGACTTGTTGATCGACGGCGGCGGGGACGCTGAAAGTTCTCAAAAAGCGGCCGTTGGACCGTTCGGTTCGAGAGGTTGAGGTTTCTCCAGCGGTGCGCGTTCCTTTGATGGTTAATCGGTTATCGTCAATCGTGATCTCCAGTGTGGAACGCGCAATGCCAGGCAAATCTACCGCGATCAAGTATTCCCCATCACGATCGTAGACATCAGCCGCAGGATACCAGTCCGCAGTTTCGATATCGTCACCCGTCTCGGCATCGCCCCGCGCACGCCGCTCAGTCACATCTTCAAACAGCCGATTCATTCGATCCTGCAAGAGCATCAAGTCCTGCAGCGGGTTCCATTGCTTCGACACGTGCATTGCCCCCTTTACGCCGCTGCTGTGGCGGCCTCGGTGTTGAAGGTCATGTTATCGCCATCGGCTGACACTTTTACTTGCTGTCCCGGGAGGATCTCCCCGCGCAGGATCTTCACCGCCAGTGGATTCTGAATCAGAGTTTGAATGGCCCTCTTCAACGGCCGCGCCCCGTAAGCCGGATCATAGCCCTCGCGCGCGAGCAGAGCTCTGGCCCGTTCATCCAGAGAGATTGAGATGTTCCGGTCTTTGAGCATATGGAGCAGCCGATCGAGCTGGATGTCTATTATCTGAGCAATCTCCTTCTCCGAAAGCTGACGGAATATCACAATATCGTCGATCCGATTTAGAAACTCTGGTTTGAAATTCAGCCTCAGCTCCTCGAGCACTGCTTCGCGCATTTGCTTCTCATCACCTTCGGCCGCCTGGATCTCGCGCGACCCAAGATTCGAAGTCATTATCAACACGCTGTTTTTGAAATCCACCGTCCGGCCTTTCGAATCAGTCAGTCGGCCATCATCCAGGATTTGAAGCAGCACATTAAATACATCCTGATGAGCTTTCTCTATCTCGTCAAACAGAACGACTGAATAAGGGCGACGGCGGACGGCTTCGGTAAGCTGGCCACCCTCTTCATACCCGATATAGCCGGGCGGTGCTCCAATCATTCGGGCCACCGCGTGCTTTTCCATGTATTCAGACATGTCCAGGCGAATCATCGCGCGCTCGTCGTCAAAGAGAAACTCCGCCAGAGCACGGGCGGTTTCGGTCTTGCCAACTCCGGTGGGACCAAGAAAAATAAATGAGCCGACCGGGCGATTCGGATCCTGGAGACCGGCGCGCGCCCGGCGCACAGCATTCGCTACGGCCGTGAGGGCCTCGTCCTGGCCTATAACCCGCTCCCGGAGACGATCTTCCATGCTGACCAGCTTCTGCATCTCACCTTCGAGCATCTTGGTAACCGGTATTCCCGTCCACTTCGCGACGACTTCGGCAACGTCCTCCTCGTCGACTTCCTCTTTGAGCATTACCCCGTCGCTCTGAAAATTCGCCAGCTTCTCCTGCTCCGCTGCCAGCTTTTGCTCGAGCTCCGGAATTTTTCCGTACTGGAGTTCAGAAGCGCGTCCGAGGTCGCCCGCATTGCGCGCCTGATCGAGCTGAAGCCTTAATTGCTCCAACTCGGCTTTAGCGGTTCGCATGTGCTCAATCGCCTCTTTTTCCGACTGCCACTTGGCCTTCATGCCGGAAGATGTTTCCCTGAGATCCGCAATGCGCTGCTCGATCTCTTTCAGGCGTGCTTTCGACTTTTCATCCTCTTCGCGCTGCAAGGCTTGCCGTTCGATTTCAAGCTGGACTGTTTCCCTTTCAAGTTGATCGATCTCCTGGGGAAGCGAATCAATTTCGATGCGCAGTCGCGACGCGGCCTCGTCAATCAGGTCTATCGCCTTATCGGGAAGAAAGCGATCGGTTATGTACCGATTTGATAGGGTTGCCGCAGCCACGATTGCCGAGTCCTTTATGCGCACGCCGTGGTGCACTTCGTAACGTTCCTTCA
Organism: Pyrinomonadaceae bacterium; assembly: GCA_041745915.1. GTDB lineage: Bacteria > Acidobacteriota > Blastocatellia > Pyrinomonadales > Pyrinomonadaceae > PSRF01. The sequence continues at coordinate 23,415 of JBGTHZ010000084.1, forward strand.
GACCACGTAGAATAGCGATCGTGTCTTCAACAGTAGGCTCGCCCACATAAATCTGCTGGAAGCGTCGCTCCAGAGCGGCGTCTTTCTCGATGTATTTCTTGTATTCGTTCAGCGTGGTGGCGCCTACACAACGCAGCTCCCCCCGGGCCAGTGCAGGCTTCAGCATATTTGACGCGTCGATTGCCCCTTCGGCAGCGCCGGCTCCGACCAACGTATGAAGCTCATCGATAAACAGTATTATGTGACCCTGAGCGTTTTCGATCTCCTTGAGGACTGCCTTCAAACGATCCTCAAACTCGCCCCGGTACTTGGCCCCGGCGAGCATTGAACCAAGGTCGAGGCCCACCAGGCGTTTGTTACGAAGCGTCTCAGGAACATCCCCCGAAACGATTCTCTGCGCCAAGCCTTCAACAATCGCAGTTTTGCCTACGCCTGGCTCGCCAATGAGAACCGGGTTGTTTTTCGTGCGCCGCGAGAGAACCTGGATGGTCCTCCGAATCTCATCATCGCGGCCAATAACAGGATCCAGTTTTCCCTTGCGGGCCAGGTCCGTAAGATCGCGGGCATACTTGGAAAGCGCCTGGTAGTTTTCTTCCGCGTTCTGGTCCGTAATTCGCGAACCGCCGCGAGTCTGCTCGATGACCTTCACCAGGTCATCCCGTTTGACGCCATGCTGGCGCAGGATTTTTCCCGACTCCCCGTCTTTCTCGTCAGTGATGGAAAGAACCAGATGTTCGGTGGAAACAAACTCGTCTTTCATGTTCTCCGCCTGCTTTTGTGCGGCGGTAAACACTTGACTCAGCCTGGGGCTGAAATATTGCTGTCCTCCCTGGACGCGAGGAAATCGCCCGATCGCAGCCTGCAGATCGTTGAGCACGACCGGCACGTTGACTGCCAACTTTCCCAGCAGCGGGCGGACAATGCCTTCCGGCTGATCAAGCATCGCGGCAAGCAAATGTTCCGGCTCGACCTGCTGGTTCTGGTTGCGTTCGGCCAACTCGATGGCTGCCTGAATCGCTTCCTGTGCTCGCAATGTAAATTTATCTAATCGCATGGAAATGGAAATTTCGTTTAATGTGAGTTCCCCTTACACGCGAGCGGGGCTTAAGCTCAATCGAGCAGCCCCGCTCTCTTTGCTGCTACACTAGGCTCAAGGTTAGCGTCCGCCAGCCATCTCCTTCGATTTTTCACCGGACGGTTTCTCAGCTTTTGCTTCAATCGTCTTGCTCGCAGGGGTAGCGTCTCCACCAATTTCGATACGCCGCGCCTTGGTTTCCTGTCGCTTAGGCAACGTCACCCGCAGCACACCATTTTGATAGTCGGCGGTTGCCCCTTCGGTGGAAACAGTTTGCGGTAGAGTAAAGGAACGGGTGAATGAGCCATAAGAACGCTCCACGCGATGGTAGTTGTCAGTTTCGTCCTTCTTCTCAAACTGACGCTCGCCGCGAAGAGTTATGACGTTGTTTTCGACCGTGAGCTCAAAATCATCCCTGTTCATACCTGGCAGTTCCGCTTCGAGCACGATTTGATCTTTGTTCTCGTAAATGTCAACACTAGGATTCCAGGCTCCCCTGCCGATTCCTTCTTCCCCGAAGCCTCGGGTTAGATTAGTGGAAAAAAGACGGTTCACCTCATCCTGAAGACTGCGCAAATCCCGGAATGGGTCATACCTCAGAACACTCATTTGGAATTCTCCTCCTTTCAATTAAAAACTTGATTCCGCTACGCTCGCAAAACCCCGCTCGTTGATTTTCAGTGCCGGTTTGAGGGGATTTCTGCCCGCTGAGCGTGTGAGAATAATAAAGTCTGAGTCTTCTTCTGTCAAGTCTGCAAAGGGAGGTTTTGTGCGCAACTTCTGGGTCAGATTTGTGTTGCTTGGGTTCGGCGCCAGTGTTTCGCGGAAGGCGACAACCGGGGTTTAAACGACTCAGAACCCTTGAGTTATTTCAGCCCAAAGAACCGCCTTATCGTGGAGAGAATCCCTGCAGGTCCCTCCGTGCCCGTATCCAGGGTATCCGCCCTGGCAGCGAGTCCTTGTCGCCGCTCGACAATAATGTAACTTAGCGATTCCACCAGGTCCGGATTGGTTTCAAAGACCGCTTTCATCGCTTTGTGACCAATCTCAAGCACCTCAGTCTCCTCAAGTGCGACCACGTTGGCGGTCCTGGGTTCGCCGGTAAAGAGTGCCATCTCCCCAAAGAAGTCCCCCTCATTGAGAGTAGCAACTGTCCTGAGTTTTCCGTTGTCATTAACCTGCACGCAAACCCGGCCGTTGTGGACAACGAACATAGATGAGCCCGGATCGCCCGCTCGTATCACTGTTTCACCGCGAGCGAAAACGTGGCTTACGGCTGCCCGGGCCAGCATGGACGTTTCCTCAACAGACAAAGGAGCAAAGATATCAACGGCTGAAAGCCGTTCAACGATTGTTCCTCCGTCTCCGTCTTGAACTTCAATGCGCCGTGGTCTGTCGACGTGCAGCGTTCTTGTTGGGTAGGCAAAGTTGAGGCCGGCGCGTCGGAATGCATACCAAATCCGTTCGCGAAGGAGCGCGTCGGTGTCGTTGTACTTCGCGTAGTCTTCCAACCAGTACTTGACCTCGTAGTCAACTCCGTGATCGCCAAGATTCCTTATGCGCACAATTGGGGTAATCATCTGTGAAACGTTGTCCGCTTCGCGCACCGCCTCTCTCACCACGTGAATGGTCTTGGCGGGGGAGTCAGTGTAGAGGGTGTTAAAAAAAATCAGACGAGCGTTAAGGTTATTGCGAGGGCAAACCTCCAGAGGTTCCTTGGCCGCAGTGGAGTTATTGATCTCTATTAAGTGATTTTTAAAGGTCCTGATCTTAACAGCACGCCAGGTGATTTCCTCGACGATCCCGGTTTGATTCTGGCCGACTGTGATTACATCACCGACCTGAAATGGTCGGTCCGCCTGTAATGAGATTCCTGCAAAGAAATTTCCTAACGTGTCTTGAAGGGCCAGTCCCAGAATTACCCCGAAGATTGCCGAGGTCGTAAAGAGTGCGCCAAGATTAACGTTCTCGAATCGCCAGGAGAAAATAAGCACGAACAAGCCCGTAAAGACGATTATCGTAAAAATATTCCGGACCAGAGTGGGTGCCTCAAACCCTTTCCGCAGTCGAAAGACGAGGCCGAAGACGAAGTTATTGAGTGCGCGTACAAAGAGGTAGGCAAGAATCGCAAGCGCTACCAGGAACAAGACATCGACAACCGTATCTGCTCTGGAAGCAAGTCCCCCCATTCGAGAGGCCAGGACGGCCGTCAGACTTTGTTCGAAATGAATGAGAAGAGAGAGGCCAAGCAACGCTATCGACGCTGTCGCTAGAAAGAGTATGAGTTTGTTCTTGGAAATAGAGCGATTCACGTGGTGCAAGTTTCAGCTCGCGAGAGTTGAAAACCGATAGCTTTTTAACGGCTATTCTTTTATCACCGTTTCGCTTCGTTGGCGAGAGTACGTCTCAGGCATTCAGCGCGGTCAGGAACCCCAAAAGATTTGGGAAAAGTGTCACCAACACCAGGAGCAGCGACAGCGAGGTCACAATAATCGCGGTTAGCCAGGCCCCGATGTTGTAAACACGCCCATTCACCTGCGCCCCCATTACTTCGCGATTATTGATCAAACGCAGGATGGCAAACAAAATGACCGGCAATAGCAAACCGTTGATCACCTGTGTTACCAGTAGTACCTTGATCAGCGGCAGATTAGGAATCACCGAGATGCCGGCGCCCACCGCTACCAGAAAAGTGAAAATGCCGATGAAAGTGGGCGCCTCGCGAAAGCTACGGGACACTCCCTTCTCGTATCCGAGCGCCTCACTGACCGAATATGCAGTGGCCAACGGCAAAACGCCGGCCGCAAGCATTGACGCTCCGAACAAGCCGATGGCGAACAACGCCTCCGCGTAGTTTCCGGCCAGGGGTCTCAGTGCCCGCGCCGCGTCAGCAGCGCTATTGATTCGTATGCCATGATTGTGAAGCGTGGCGGCAGTCGAGACCACAATAAAAAATACGATCACCATCGCGAAGACCGTTCCTACCCAGACGTCAATTCTGGTGCGCTGATAGTCTTCCGGAGTCACACCCTTTTCAACCACGGAAGACTGAATATATACCTGCATGTATGGCGAAATAGTGGTACCGACGATGGCGACCATAGTGAACAAGTACGCTTGATCCAGACTGAATCTCGGCCTTACCAATTCAGCCGCTACCGTTCCCCATTCCGGACCAGCCAGAAATGCCGACACCACATAACCGAGGAACACCAAAGTCATCAACAGAAACACGCGCTCAACGCGTTTGTATGAACCCTTTACTATCAGCCACCAAATACTGATTGCCGCAATCGGCACGGAGATGAATCGCGGGATACCAAACAGTTCCGTGGCGGCGGCGATTCCCACGAACTCGGACACAGTAACTCCGCCGTTGGCAATAAGGAGGGCGAGCATCACTAACGCCGTCCATCTAACGCCAAAGCGCTCTCGAATAAGATCCGCCAGACCCTTTCCAGTGACGGCGCCCATGCGCGCGCACATCTCCTGAACTAACCCCAGGCTGATTGTGATGGGAATGAGAATCCAGAGTAGACGATAACCGTGTTCTGCCCCAACGGAGGCGAAAGTGGCGATCCCGCCGGCATCATTGCCGGCGTTTGCTGTGATCATCCCGGGACCCAGAATCGCGAGATATCCAAGCAGTCTCTTGCGTCGCGCGACGGCGCGTGCACCACGACTTCCGCGCCGCAACAAGCGCTTTCCCGCCGCTTGTAAGGCTGTGCCCTTTTCCGCCACCTGGAGGTTCTCCGTCGGTCATAGCTTTTCGAATCGGTAAAGCGCTAACCAAATAATCTGGGTAATCTCTGCCGCCAGTCCCTTGGCAAAAGTATTTCCATGGCGTCATCAACGGTGATAATCCCGAGAATTTCACCGGACTCATCAACCACTGGCAAGGCAAGAAGATTGTACTCGGCGATCCGTTGAGCAACTTCGTGAGCCCGCTCGTCCGGATGCGCTTTCTGAAACTCACTACGCATCACTTCATCAAGTGGGGCTGCCGGGTCAGCAAGGATCAAACTCCTGAGGGCGATGACTCCCGAGAGTTGCCAGGAGCCTTCGCCCTCTACCACATAGAGGTAGTAAATCATGTTCGGCGTTTCCGCCATCTTCCGCAACCGGGCGAGCGCTTCACCTACGGTCAACTCACGCGGGAGCGTAACAAACTCCGTGGTCATCAAGCCGCCTGCAGTATCGTCTTCGTAGGGCAGGAGTTCGGCGACCTCAGCCTGCTCTTCGTCCTCCATCAGACCGAGTAGTTCTTCAGCCTTGGCTTCCGGTAGATCCCCGAGCACGTCGGCAGCTTCATCAGGCGACATCCATTCAAGAATATCGGCCGCACGCTCTTCGTCCATGTCTCCCAGAATCCGCGCCTGCCGTTCGGCCGGCATCTCCTCGAGGGTTTCAGCAGCCGTTTCATCGTCGAGTGATTCAACGACTTCCGAGCCATGGTGATATGAGAGGGCCTCCGCGAGTCGCGCAATCTCCACCGGATGCAAGCGGGCAAGCTTATCGCTGGAGGACTTCAACCTAACCGTAGCTTCATCGGTCGCGAGGTAGCCCACGTTAGACCAGTCGATTACCTCCACGGGTTTTCTGGTACCCATCAAGCCGGAGGGTGCGAGTCGCCTCCAAAGCCCTTGCAAACTTACATCTGCGCCCGTAACTCGCCACTCACCGGCCGCATAAATGATTTGCACATCGTTGACTCTAACCACGCGTTTGCCATCCACATCGATCAATTGCTTGTCGAGCACGTTGCGAGCGAGAAGAACCTCACCATCGCGGCGAACAAACGGACGTAGATCGAGAATGTCTGAATTGAGTCGGACCCCATGCTCGTTAAATTCTGTAACTCGCCAGCGAGACACAAAAAAATCCCGGCGGCGATAACGTGCCACCAGGCCTATTAAACGAGGATGGTCTTCCTCACCAAGGCGGACGATCACGTCTTTGATAGTTGCTACATGATCGCCTTCAAGGTCGCGGATAGGGCGACTCAATACTTGCGAGAGATAAAGCATTTATTGATTCACCTGCGGGGGCGAACTTACAAGAAAAAGGGGAAAGGGGGAAAAGGAGAGGCTGACGGATGAGGAGGAAAACTCAATCATTTTCAATTTTTCATTTGTCATGATTTGTCATTTCTCATTTGGCCATTTTTGAAGAACCGGATCTGCGGGTGAGGTCTAGGAATAGGTGAACCGAGCGTACCTCCTTAAATGGGAAATGAGAACTGACAAATGAAAAATAAAACCTGCTTCCCTTTTTCCCTTTATACCCCTTTCACCTTTTTCTCATTGATTATTTCCGTGGCTTGCGGAAGTTGTATCTCAATAGCACGCGCAGTGGTATCGGTGTGCCGTTACGCATGGCCGGGAAAAAGTGCATCTGACGTACGGTTGCGATTGTCGCCTCGTCTAAACCAAACCCCGCCCAACGCGCCACTTCTGCGTGGCTCACTTCTCCCTTAATATCGAGATCAATAAGGATATCTACTACTGCTTCGACTTCAGCCCTAGCCGCTGTATCCGGGTAAGGGGGACTGAGACGCCGGAATGGGCGTGGCAGGCGAAGTCCTTCAGCGAGGGCGGCTTTGTCATCGTCCGGTGCTGCTTCGATGACTGGCGCGGTGCTCTCAATCGCCAATTCGCGGCTCATCCGTTCATCCTCCTGCGCGCGCCGAATTGCGAACAGCTTGCGGCTGCGAGTGGCGCCATTCGAAAGCTCGGAGAGTAGTAGCTTCTCCGCGGCGACCGGGGTGGCGGCGTTGAAGCTGGGCCTTTGCCAGGTCAGAAGTCTTCCGGTTCTCGAGCTCACCAGAAAAACAGACGCGTACGACTCGAAATAGGAAGAACCCTCCGAAGGAGAACGTCTTAATGTTTGGGCATCACCGACGACGTAGTAATCAGATCCGATTGCTGCTCCCAGGCCGCGCGCCTCTTGCAGCGACATGTTGAGGGAAACGATGTAGCCCGCCCCTTTTGCGGCGGCGCTCGCCTGATCGCGGTCGAGGACGAGCAACTCAGGAACGGAGTTCAAGTTTGCGGCCAGAGTCTCGGACGCCAGGCGACCAATTACTGAACTTCCGAAGTCCAGGACCGCGACTGGCACGCGGCGTTCTTGTGCCCGACTTAAATGGACTGCCGGAGTAAAAAGTAAGATGAGGAAAACAATCAGAAAACAGAGTCTTGAACTCATGCCCATATCTCGCGCGATTTTCTAACGCCTCTTCCACAACTGCTGAGACGGCACGCGTAATGCCCGGTTAAACTTGCTCGAGGCGTTCTCCCAGGCGATGGTAGCAGTCAGCTCAACCACGGCATCATCGGCGTAGAAGCCCCGCAACCTCTGGAAGAGTTCATCGGTCACCTCCTGATCGGTGATCGTCATGCAATCCGCGTATTCAAGAGCCACACGTTCAGAGTCGGTGTACAGAGGACTGGTTGAATATTGGGGGAGGGCATCAATCTTTGCGTCTGAAATTCGAAGCTCGCTGCCCACGGCAGCGTTTATGTCTTGTCAAAACTCGCAGCGGTTGATAGCAGCGACGCGTCTGTTAAGGAGCGACCGTAATGCGGGATCGATTAGTCCTGATGCGTCGATACCAACCCACATCGCGCGCACGCCTCGGAATATCGAAGGACGCCTGGCGTAGAGCAGGTGATTGAGCAAAGGTGCTCCCCACGTTCTCTTTTGAGCTTCAAGAACATCTTTGCCATAACGGTCGAGGCGCTGGGGATCGACTTCGGGGATTCTGGCCATTTGACTAGTCTCCGACCGCATGTGCGCGATTCGCAGCCGAGGGGTTTTTCCCGGAACGACTGTGGTAAAGCGCATACACTTCATTTCTTACTTCTGCAGGAAAGCAGACTCTGTGCAATTCATAACCACGCTGTAGTCCGCGCACCACGTTGCTGACTTCACTAATCTCCCGGATCTCCGGCCGGGCATAGCCATCTTCAACGTAAATGCGCGTCTTCGGCTCGGCGCCCTCGGCGGTGTAGTAATTGTAGTAAGGAACGTCACTCGCGCGATCCTCAATGAAGTAATACTCCGGGTCGAAGCCCGCCTGGGCGACGCATTCCCGGGCCGCCGAAAGAAAGCCCGCCTGCTCCGGGGCGGGCATGTCGAGGTCTACAGCTTTGAAGAGGCGGCGCCCGGTGAAACGCTGGCTGAGATCAGCGAGAATCGGATCTGCGGAGCGCTGCCACCGCTTAACGTGAAAGAGAACATCCGAGTCGTCCACCTCAAGATGTTCGCTGACGGTGAGAGATTGTTTCCTCAAGACTTTCTCGAAGGCAGTATCAGCCGCATACCAAACGGATTCGCCACTATCTAATAAGTTAAGAGCGCGACGCAAAGTTGAACGTAACACGGCTTCAGCGGAGCGCAGCGTCCGGTGGAAATAGACCTGGCGAAACATGTAGTAACGCGCCTGCAGATACTCCTCTACTGCATACAGTCCCCGCGCCGCGACATAAATCCGATCACCCTCCTCATCGATCGCCAGCGCATTAATGATCCATTCGAGATCGTAAATGCCATATTTCGCGCCCGTCATCAAAGAATCGCGCAGTAGATAGTCCATCCGATCGACGTCAAGTTGGGAAGAAACTAGTTGGGCCAGGGCGGCCGGCCGAAATTTGCCCTCAATGATCGCCGCCACCTTTTCAGACAACCCGGATGAGTAGGAGCGTAGTAACCGGCCAATCTCGGTTTCCTTACTAAGGACCACCTGCACCGTCCATGATTCATGATGGAAACCAAGCACCTTCTCCATGACATGTGAAAATGATCCGTGACCTACATCGTGAAGCAGGGCTGCTGCGCGTGCGGCGGCGCAGTCATCAGGATCGAGCTCGTATTTCTCGCCCAGCCGATCGAGCACACGGGTCATAAGGTGAAAGGCGCCGAGCGAGTGGGTAAAACGCGAGTGCTCAGCGCCCTGGTAGGTATAGAGACCAAGACCGAGTTGTTTGATTCGTCGCAGTCGCTGAAACTCAGGCGCGTCGATCAGTCGCATCATCAACTGGCCTTCGTCCGTATCGGTGCGAAGGCGGATAATGTTATGAACAGGATCGCGATAAATGCGTTCTGACATCAATCAAAAAATGAGAACGATGAGCTTAACTGCAAGAGAAGTTTATCACGTTAGTGCTCAAGGGCACCTTTGAACTACTCCTCACGTTCGCTGTAAAAGACACAATCTGAGTCATAACTCTCGAAGGGCATCATTTCGTTGGGCCACCCGCATTTACGTTACCAATGCCAGGTCAGATCCTGCTTGGCGCGAAAGTCCTCACCACGATCACTTCGTCACATTGCAGGCTACATCAGCCACCCCACTCGTGTCGGAAACTAAACCCGACCCACGATTAAAAACTCGATCTCAGTGGCCTCCCTTGTGCGACTCTTTGGCGGTAACGCCCAGAAGGTCCGGTTAATGGATCTTGGGCGGACACAATGAACTTGTTCTCAAGATAAGCGCTAACCACTAGCTGGGTCCGCCGTCGCGATTTATGGACTGTCGCCATTTTTTTGGATTTGTTTCCAGTTTTCAAGAGGGGATCCAGATGCCCATTGGGCCAAGACATTGAGAATCTGGGCGATTCCGAAGGTCAACTCTTACAGGCATGAAACTTGCAAAAGTTCGGAGGAAGTTGAGGAGTTCTCCCCGTACGGATCGCCTTCCGATTGCAGCAAAGAAAGGAATCAGGAAACATGATAAGGAATGAGTCGCTATTTACAGCATCTCTAAAGTTTTTTTCGTGCCTCATTGTGGTCCTGGCACTATTTAGCAGCGCCGTGTCCCAGGGAACTCGAGGAGCGATTTCAGGGACTGTTAGGGACGAGAATGGTGCCGCAGTTCGCGGTGCCCAAGTGGAAGTCATTAATTCCACCACCGGAGTTATAGAGCGAACTGCAACGAGCGATGATAATGGCAACTTCGGTGTGACGCAGCTCCCGCCGGGAGATTATAAGCTCGTCGTAACGAAGGAAGGTTTCTCAAAGGCCGAACTGCCGGATGTAAGAGTCCGCGTTACAGAAACTGCGACAGTGAACGTCCCGCTAAAGGTTGGCCAGGTCGGCGCCTCAGTGACTGTGACGGGAGCGGCCACCGAAATCCAGTTGAATTCGGCAACAACCGGCAAAACGTTGCAGGACGAAACGATTTCCGCATTGCCGTTAGCCACCCGCAACTTTCTGACGCTCCTGACGCTTTCAACCGGCGCAAACACTGAGATGTTTCAGTCTGACGCGCTCGGTCGTGGCGCTGTAACCATTAACGTCAATGGTCAGCGTCCGGTGAATAACAACTACCAACTCGAAGGCATAAACGCCAACGACATCAACCTCCCGATTCTTGATAACGTTCCGCTTCCGAACCCGAGCACGGTGCGGGAATTCAAAACCCAGACTTCGCTTTACGATGCTTCACAAGGACGCAACGGCGGTGGAAACATCCAGGTGGCCTTGAAGTCAGGCAGTAACGAGTTTCACGGCGATGCATTCTTCTTTTTGCGAAACGACAAATTGAACGCCAACGACTTCTTCCGCAATCGCAACGGACAGCCGCGACCAACATATCGGCAAGGAGTCTACGGTTTCTCCCTCGGCGGACCAATTTATTTGCCGCGTTTTGGTGAGGGTGGCGCCAGTCTCTACAACGGGAAGAACCGGCACTTCTTCTTCTTTAACTACCAGGGCACGCATGCTGCATCGGGTACGGCGGCAGGAACAAACTTCGCTACCAACATCCCCGTGCTGCCCACTGACCGTTCGGAGGCTAACTTAATTTCCACGTTCTTTCCCGGCGGACTACCTCCCGGGTTCACGGGCCTCAATCCAGTAGCTTTGGCGTTTCTAAACCTGTCCCCTGAGAAGTGCCCCGGCTATGGCGGCAACTTTTGCATTCCCACGCTTCCGGGGACTCCCGGTTTCAGCGATGGAACTTTGAATCTGGCATCACTTAACAGGGCGGCTCTGGGAACCTTCAAGGATAACCAGATCACGGTAACCACGGACCATCAGCTCACAACCAGCAACAAACTCTCGGTCCGCTACTATCAGTCGGACAACGAAACCCTGCGACCTTTTGGCGCTGGCGGCTCGCTACCCGCCGCACAGACCGCGCCCGGCTTTAACAAGTTCGTTAAAGTGGGGTTGACGAGCGTTCTTACCCCGAGGTTGGTAAACGACTTCAGAGCTGGCTTTAACCGTTTCTTCTTCTCGATTGCGCCTGATGAGCCTATCTCATTGGCGGATATTGGGGCGACTCGCGGTAATTCCTCGCAGTTTCCAGGCGCTTACCGAGCCCAGGTGACAGGGTCATTCACCCTCGGACCGAGCGTCAACGACGACCGCGGCGGCACCTTCAACACTTACGTGCTGGGTAACGACTTGTCGTATAGCCGGGGAAATCATCAATTCCGTTTCGGCGGCGAAGCTAGCAAATACGAATTGAACCGCTATAACAACTTCGCCACTCGTGGCTCTGTCACCTTCGGCAATACAGCAGCAGTTCCGGCGACTGGCTTTCCCGCGCTCGTAGGCTTGCAAAATTTCCTGTTGGGGCGCGTCACCACTACGCAGGGTAGGGCCGGTTTCTCTACGTTCTACTTCCGCGCCCTTGACCACTCCTATTACATTCAGGACGATTGGAAGTTCAACTCTCGGCTTACCTTTAATTTGGGCTTGCGGCTTGAGGGTTTGAGTATTGCCCACGAGAAATTTAACTTCCTTTCAAACTTCCGCGGTTTAGGTGATGGCACGGCGCCCCCGCTGGAGATCATTAATCCCGAAGAAACTCCAGTCGTCGGTGATGCAGGCGTGAGCAAATGTACGATGCTCGATTGCTTCAAGTTTTACTACGCACCACGCTTCGGGTTTGCCTATGACCTATTCGGCGATCAGAAGACCGTGGTGCGTGGTGGCTATGGCATCTACTTCCAGAGGGTCTCAAACCAGTCGCTCCTGCAAACATCGGGCGGCTCTCCCTTCTCGGAAGACTTCAGCGCCGCGCCGTTCTCGGTAACGCCTCAGAACCCGTTCCCGGGGCAACGGCCAAACTCTGACTTTCCGCTGCCTACTGTGGCGAGGGTTCCACGTCTTACCGCGTTTGCGGCGAATGGAAGGCCTATTTTCGACAGTCCGAGCGGCGCGCCGCTTGGCGGCTTCCGGTTCTTCCCCGAGCGTGATTTCGTGGCGCCTTACGCACAGCAGTGGAACTTTACTGTGCAGCGCGAACTTCCCGCGAGGCTTGTGGCGGAAATCGGCTATGTCGGTACAAACGGCAGGAGATTGATCGGAACAGGGGCTCCTGTCAATCCGGGCCAGATTTGCACTACTGCATCGCCGTGCGTTATTCCGGCGGCTCTCGCGTCCGACGTTTCGGCGGCGGATATTCCCGCTGGCACTCCGGGCGTTGTCAGGAACGGAGATGGCAGCATCACAATCACCCAGAGCGATTCGGCCAACATCAACGCGCGCGTGCCGCCGCAGTATCTCGGTCTTGCTACGAGCCGTCTATTCGCTCAAACGCAGCACGGGTTCTCGGAATACCATTCGTTGCAAGCTTCGCTAACCCGTCAGTTTAGTGACGGCATTTATCTCCAGGCGGCTTATACCTTTGCGAAGTCGATCGACAACGGCTCGGGTTCAAGCTTTGGGGATGAGCTCAACGGTCTGCTGGATATTGGCGACTTGCTGAATGCTGCGTCCAACAAGGGGCTTTCGGACTTTGATCGCACCCATCGCTTTGTCGTCAGCTACAACTACGCCATACCTTTCAGCAAATGGCTGGGCAGTTGGCCCCGCCGGCTTGTGGATGGCTGGGAGCTCAACGGCGTAAGCACCTTCCAGTCGGGCACGCCCTTCCTGATCGCTGACTTTGGCTCGTTCACGCTCCAAGACACTGATTTTATTAATGGCAGCCGCGCGACCATAGGAAGCGGTACGATCTTGACGAGCGGCAGCATCATCAGCCGGCTCGACAACTTCGTTAACCTGGACGCTTTCGTTTCCGGCGGACGATGCGTGAACAATCAGAACCAGATTGTGCCCAGCGCGGATCCTGGTTGTACCGGCTTCTCCGCCTTCGGCAACATTGGCCGCAATGTCTTCCGCGGCCCATTCCAGACGAACCACGATATGTCCCTGGTTAAGAGGACGAACCTTACCGAAAGGGTTAACATAGAATTCCGGGCCGAGGCTTTCAACGTCTTCAATCACGCGGCGTTCCAAAGCCCGCAGGCTGCCGGCGGCTCATTCGGAAACTACGGTCTCGTCGATGTCAGCAGCGGCGACTCTTCAATACTCGCCACCGCTAATCGTCCGCGCACCATTCAATTTGGGGTCAAGCTGAACTTCTAGCTTTGGCTGCACTCAATGGGAAGGCGCGATGTGAATCGCGCCTTCCAAACTTTTTTCCATGCAGGTTCTTGGCCAGTTTGTAATCCGTGCTGATTAGCAAGTTTGGTCACACACGGGTCAATAAGAAAGTCTGCCGCGATGTCTCTATCGTCAATCGTTCGGCTCTTCGTTGCGATCCTTCTCATCCCACCCTTCACTACTCACGCATACGCCCAACGCGACAATGACCCAATGATCCCTGGTTCCCTCTTCGAGGTCACCGGCCAAATCAGGTCTGCCGACAACAAAACAGTAGAGAACGTAATGGTGCGTCTTGAGACTTCCAGCGGCGCGCTTGTGGACCAGGGCGGCGCCGATAGCAGTGGAAGATTTCGCTTTACGCGATTACGACCAGGACAGTACAGGGTTTCGGCCAAGGCGCTTGGTCTTATCGCTGCCCCCCAGACAGTAGATATCAATCGTGCCAGCCCGCGCATTTACATCATGCTTCAACTCAACCCTGAAACGGCTACGTTCCGTTCGCGCGAAACCGGGCGGCCCGGAACGATTGATGCGCGCGTGCCCGTTGAAGCAGCCGCTGCTCTGCAGAAAGGCAATGCCGCTCTTGCCGAGAAGAAACCGAATGATGCGATAGCACACCTACAGAGAGCGATTAGCATCCATGCTGATTTCTTCCAGGCACAATTCCTGCTCGGCAAGATCTACATGGATGAGAACCAGTGGGGCAAGGCTGAAGGCGCCTTGCGACGGGCACTGGAGATCGATCCGAAAGCCGTAGTCGCGATGGTGTCACTAGGTGAAGTTTATCGACGACAGAAGAAGTATGAGGAAGCGCAAAAGTTGCTTGATGAAGCGCTTAGGATTGACAACAGTTCCTGGGAGGGTCATTACACCCTCGGGCGCGTTCACTGGGAATTGAAAGACATCACGAAGGCCGGATTGCATATAGCACGAACGATCGAGCTACAACCCAACCTGGCGGAAGCGCACCTGCTTGCCGGCAATATTTTCATTCGCTCCGGCTTGCCTGAAAATGCTTTGATTGAGTATGAAGAGTATCTGCGCCTCGCTCCCAAAGGTGAGTTTGCCGCTCAAGCGCAGGCGCTGGTTGATAAAGTCAAGAAGTCTCTTCCCGCGAAATAGTCTCTGTTCAGTGTTGGTCCGTGGTGATCTAGCCTTTTAATGATTTCTTAAAACAACCATGCAATCAATGGTTAATATTTTCAGGCCCAACCTCCTTACTCTTTTCCTCATTAGTCTGTTGGTTATTCCATCAGCGCTGGCCCAGCAACGACCGTCAGAGCCGCCTGACGGCGTAATCCGTATCACCACCAATCTGGTACAGACGGATGTGACGGTGGTCGACAAGCAGGGCCGTTTTGTTGAGGGGTTGCAACGCGAGCATTTTGAGTTGCTGGTCGACGGAAAACCCCAGAACATTTCCTTTCTCGAACAGGCCACGGCGGGAAGTCAACGGGAAGCAGCCCTCTTAACAGCCAGTGGCCCACTCCTCCAACTACCGAAAAAGACAAGACGCCAACTGACCCCGGTCCATCGACGGTGGGCGGTCGCACGGTTTTCTTCTTCGTCGATGACATGCATTTGTCGCCGGACAGCATGAGGCGCACGCGTGAACCGACCACAAGATGGCCTCGTGGTGGCCGCCTCGGCGCAGATTGAGCGAGAGCCTGTTGACTTCACTGAAGGAGGAACTAAGGCAGACACCGAGCTGGATGTACTTGGTGCGGTCGTCGACACCAGCGGCAACATCGTCTCTGAGCAGTATTTTTCTTCGTGAGGGCGGCGCTGCAGGAAATTCAATGATGAAGCCTGATCGACGATTTGCGAGAACCTCAAGACTTCTATTCCAGATCTTTGTATACAATGCGGCGCGCTCAGCGTCAGCTCCGAAGGTAGTTTTGGAAATGGAGTTGCGTCGGGAAGGTCAAACGATTATTCAGACGCCGGCCAGTCAGGTAGCCACACATGGAATAACTGACTTGGCACGTCTACCTATCGTTGGCGAGTTTCCCTTGAAGGACTTTTTACCGGGTTCGTATGAATTAAAGCTTACCGTTGCCGACGCGTCGACGAAGACAAAAGCTTTAAGGATCGCTGCTTTTGTCATTCACTAAAGTGATTAAGCTTAAGGACGCCTGGCTCTCGAAAGTTAATCCGAAAAAATGGCTATCCGTGTGACTCTCATCTTCAGTCGCCCTCTACGATAATCCATTAGGCGCAATTCCTCTGTAGCAAAATCCAAATCCGCAAACCTCCTTTTAGGTTCCGAGTGGGACGAACCGGCTGATTCGAGTGACGAGATGGCCGTCTCGGCTCTGATCACAGCGGGCACGATCGTTGCACTCTCAATGGTCGCAGGTTGGAGGCACCCAGGTTGCCGTCCCGAATTTTCGGACACCCGGGGAGCTCCAGTCTCAATCAGAATCACCTCCCCAAGGACACTTCTATCAGTCAAACAGGAGATTTGCTATGCCAAGTTCTCGTAAGATCGCACAGACCTTCAGTGCCCTCGCCATTGCGCTCGTCTGTGTTTTTTCTGCGCAGGCTCAGGTTACTACCGGAAGCGTGCGCGGCGTTGTTACCGACCCAAACGGAGCAGTAGTGCCAGCGGCTAAGGTGACGATAACCAAGGCGTCAAATAACAACACGCTTACCGCCCAGACGTCGGGTGGCGGCACGTTCGAATTCAATAACTTATTAAGTGGCAACGACTATACGGTTACTGTCGAAGCTCCAAACTTCAAGACACTGACGCTCACTGACGTCAGTGTGAACCTGAACCAAATCACTGATTTGCCGGCACAATTGACGCTCGGCGGGGTCGGCGAAACGGTTACTATCACGTCAGCCGGCACTGAACTTGTCGACACGACGAACAATACGCTCTCGAAGAGTTTTAGCGAGAGGCAAGTTGTTGAGCTGGCGCAGACCAATGTCGGTGGCGCGTTCGGCGGCGGCGTAAACAATCTCGCCTTGATCGCTCCGAACGTTTCCAGCTCGGGCGGCGTTGGCGTGGGTTCCGGCGGCTCGGTCGGCGGGCAGCGTCCCCGCAACAACAATTTCATGATCGACGGCGTGGACAATAACGACAAGTCCGTTACCGGCCCAAGTGTTTATGTTTCGCCAGAAGTGGTCCAGGAGTTCTCGCTTCTGCAGAATCAGTTCTCAGCGGAATTCGGCCGCTCGAACGGCGGGCAGTTCATCACCGTAACAAAGTCTGGGTCGAACGACTTTCACGGCACCGTCTACGGCGGGTTTCGCAACCGTTATCTGAACGCGCTCGACAGCCGGGAGATTGAGGACGGCTTTCGGCGCGAGAAAGGTCCAGGCATCAAATTCATGCCCCGCGAAGACTTCTTCCGCGGCGGCGTGAACGTCAGCGGGCCGCTTCATTTGCCCCGCTTTGGCGAGGGTGGTCCTTCAATTTACAACGGCAAGGACAGGCTCTTCTTCTTTACCTCATACGAGCGGCTGCAAGCCGGCTTCGCAACCGTACCGGCAGGCATCACGGCCTTGACGGCTGCAGGCTTGGCGACAGTCGAGGCCGCGCCGGGAACCTCCGCAACCAACATAGGCGTCTACCGCAGTTTTGTGCCCATCGCGGCGACGAACAATGCGGGGAACATCTTCTTTTGCAACACTCGTCCAGACCTCAACGGTCAGTGCCCGGGCGCTGTCCTGTCGCTGCCCATTGGCACGATTGACCTTCCACCACAACCACAGTTCAACAAACAGAACAATTTCGTTCTCAATATTGATTACACGCAGAGTACGAAAACGCAGCATCGTGCACGCTACAACCACACTAACAATGTCGGTGTCGGGCTCGCCGGACTGCCCATTTTCAACGAGCCTGTACCAAATTTCCAGCGTCTGTTCTCATACACGCTGCTGCACACTTTCACCTCTAACCTGTCTAATGAGACGCGACTGGCCTATCGACGCACGGACGCTTCGTTCCCGGTCACTACGAGCTTCCGCTTCCCGGGCTTGACTGACACCACCTTCCCAAACATTAATCTGAGCGACCTCGGCGTCAACATCGGGCCGAACGGGAACTTCCCGCAGACGGGCATTGAAAACAACTACCAGGTGGTTAACAACGTAACCTGGCTTAAGGGCGACCACTCGTTTAAATTTGGCGGCGACTTCCGCCAGATTATCTCGCCGCAGACGTTTACGCAGCGGGCTCGGGGTGACTACGACTACTCGGAGTCCCAGTTCTACTTCTACGATCTAAGGCCAGATTTCACGGCCCAGCGTAGTGTCGGCGATGTGGTTTACTACGGTACGCAGAAGCTCTTGTACGCCTTCGTGCAGGACGACTGGCGCGTGCGCCCGAACCTGACTCTCAACCTGGGCGTCAACTGGTCTTATCAGGAGCCGCCGAAAGGCACTCAGCTTCAAGCGCTCAACGCAATTTCGTCTGTGCCGGGTCTGATCGACTTCCACGCGCCCATCGCCCAGAAAAAGAACTTTGGACCCAAGGTAGGTTTTGCCTGGTCTCCTGAGTATACCTCTGGGTTACTCGGCTCAGTCCTAGGGAGCGGCGGAAGGAGTTCGATTCGCGCTGGCTTCTCGATGGCCTACGACTACATCTTCGACAACCTTTATATCCTTTCGCTGCCGCCACAGGCGCAACAGACGCTCGACGCCACGGTCGGCGGCGGAGATCCTAACAACCCCTTTCTCTACACGCCGAACTTCCTGGGGAGCGGCGGCATTCCGAACGTTCTGCTCCCTACTGGCAACAGTGCTGCTGACGCGCGTGCTGCAACTACTGCGTTCATCGATGATCAGGAGGTGCCGTACTCACTGACGTGGACCGGAAGCTTCCAGCGTCAGTTCGGATCGAACTGGGTATTTGAGGCCCGGTATCTGGGCACGCGCGGCATTCATCTGCTCACGCAAAGCCGCGTCAATCGGTCAGCGAGAGTTTCGCCGGAAGATGGCCGTGCCGGACTACCTACCTTCCTGACAGCACCCAGTCAAGCACAACTTGACGCGCTCTCATTGACCCTGGACGCCGTCAATGCGCGCTCGAACTTCCTGCCGAATTGGACAGCTGCGGGGTTCACCAACCCCGCCAGCGTAATCGGCTTCTTATCAAACGGAAACTCAACCTACCACGGCGCCTCGGCTCAAGTGACTCGACGGTTCGCCGAAGGGTTCCAGTTGACTGGCGCGTACACATGGAGCCATCTGATTGACGACACGACTGCCGAGGTCTTCTCGACCGTGCTTAGTCCGCGACGCGTCGAGGACTTCCAGAACTTGCGGCGTGATCGCGCCGACTCGGCTCTGGATCGGCGCCACCGCTTCGTGACGTCGTTCATCTATGAGCTTCCCTGGTTAAGGAATCACAGCAATGGCTTCGTGCGCACTGTGCTCGGAGGATTCAACTTCTCCGGAACATTCACGGCTGAGTCCGGCCAGAAAGCTACTGTTCTTTCCGGTATCGACTCAAACGGAAATGGGGACGCCGCTAGCGACCGCACGATCCGCAACCCGAATGGCGTTCGCGGGACGGGCAGTACCGTTACGGCTCTTACGAATACCGCGGGTGCGATTGTTGGCTACCTGGCTGACAACCCAAACGCGGAATACATTCGCGCTGGCACGGGCGCCGAATCCAACTCGGCCCGCAACACACTCCAACTTCCAGGTATCAACAACCTGGACTTTTCGATCTCCAAAAACTTCAATTGGGGAGAATCGCGCAGGATTTCACTCCGAGCCGATTTCTTCAACGCCTTGAACCATCCGCAGTACATTCCGGGTTCGCCCAACGACGTTCAGCCAATTAACACAACGGCAGTTGGGCAGGTGAATACAATCACGGCTGCGAACCTTCTCACCACGTTCAACCAGGCGGATCGTGTTTTCAGCAGCAATCCGAGAGTGATTCAGTTGGGTCTGAAGTTCACCTTCTAACGTTACTTCGTTTCGTGCTGCCACGAAACTTCACGAGGGTGGCGGGATCATTTCCGTCACCCTTTTTTCTTTCAGCTGCAGGGCTTCGGAGTTGAATAGGTGTTGTCGGGGAATGTTGTACAGCTTGCGTAATTGTGAGGCACCGCAAACGCGCAACACCGATGCGTTCCTCCAAACCCCTCCCTTAGTTGAAAACATGCGCCGCAAACTCAACGGAGTGTCATGAAGTCAGTACCGTAGCGCTGTAGCGTCGGGTCCACGGCTCCAACCACAAATCTACGTGGCATTGGGTATCTACCGATAGCAACTTTAAACATTGGAAGCCGAGATTGGGATGGCCGGACCCGACGCTACCGCGCTACGGTACTGACTTCATGACACTCCGTTGAGTTCTTTTATCTGACAGTCATCTGATCTAGAATCCATGGAGCGAGAGCAAGCATTCCTTCCCTGAGTCAAACCTAAAAGTACGTTGGAGGTGACTATGAGTTTCAGAGCGTTCCAGGAATCAACGAGCTTCGGTAAGCGCGGAGGCTTGCAGGTGTTGACTCAGACACTCATCGTACTTTCCGCTTGCATGGTCACGACCCAAGCGCAACGGCCCGGGGCAAGCCAGCCCGCGCGCGACATGGTTCGCGCTATTAGCCAGAAGGAAATGGACCAGCTACTTTTCCTCAAACCGATCCTTGCTCCAAAAAACGACCCCGCCAGACGAGTTGTCTTGAAGCAGATCAGCGAAGACTTTAAAGACCTGCAAGGGTTGAATAACAAAATGATGGCTGAAGCCTGGGCCCGACCGGAACTTGATTATTGGTATATCTCAGAAATGATTTCTCAAATAAGAGGGAAGGCAACTCGTCTAAAATCTAATTTGGCTTTGCCTGAAGCTGAAGATAACAAGCCACAGCTGCCGGACGGCAATTTCTCAGACGCCGAAAAGTTTAGAGTTGCGTTGTTGCAACTTGATCGGCACATCATGAGTTTTGCAACAAACCCGCTTTTTCAGAAACCGGATGTCATCGAAGTTGGTCTCGCAAATCGGGCTAGCCGCGACTTGACTATGGTAGTGGAGTTGAGCGGAAAGCTTAGAAAGAGCGCCACCAGACTCCGCAAGCCGGCAAGGACCTCGCAGTAACCTTCGCCTGACATTTACCGATAATTCCAATCATAAGCACCTCGCCATTAGCGCGTGTCCGCTAAGAGAAATGCCCTCCACCCGGCAGGGAACCTTGCTGCCAATTTCGGGTCCCCCCCTTTTTACGCTTCCGATTTATGGATACTTCCCATTTTTTTGGATTTCCCGGCTACTTCTCCGGCCTTCGGGCTCTCTTAAGTCTTGAGTTCACAGCCAATCGCGGGCGAAAACGAGGCAGGCATAGGAATTGCGAATGGCCCAAGGGACGATTTTTCGTTGAGATTTCGGAATTTTCCAACGCCGCCTCTTAAAGGCCTCAGGGCAAGAAGGGGCAAAAGTAAAACCAAAATAGGAGAAGAAAGAGAATGAGAGTTATTAAGCTGTTGGTTTTCACTGCAGCGCTAGTCATCAGCCTCGCCGGAATTAGTTTCGGCCAGGAGTTGACGGGCAGCATTGAGGGCACAGTCACAGACGCACAGGGCGGAAGAATAGCCAACGTTACCGTAACGGTGACGGGTGTTACACAAGGCTTCAACCGAACTAGTCAGACTGACGCGCAAGGATTTTATCGAATCCAGCAGGTTCCCCCAGGAACCTATAAGGTGGTATTCAGCGGAGCCTCAGGCTTCGGTGACTCCACGAAGGATGTCCAGGTTAACCTGGGCCGTCCCTCGACGCTTGACGGACAACTCGGCGCCGCCCAGGTCACGGGAGACGTGACGGTTTCGGGCTCCGACACTGCAGGGATTGAAACCACTGAAAGCAAAATCCAAACAAACATCTCGCAGAGGACCGCGGAGTTGTTGCCGAAAGGCGTCAACTTTACAAGTTTGCTGAACACTGCTCCAGCCGTTCGTGCTGAAGGTCTGTCCGGCGGATTTCAGATCGACGGAGCCTCGGGCTCAGAAAACACATTCATCATCGACGGTCAGGAAGTTTCGAACTTCCGCACCGGTGTGTTGAATACCAATAACAACATTCCATTTCAGTTCGTACAGGAAGTTCAGATCAAATCCTCAGGATTCGAAGCTGAATTCGGTGGCGCAACTGGTGGCGTTATCAACGTCGTAACCAGAGGCGGCAGCAACGAATTTCACGGCGACGGCGGCATCGAATTCCGTCCCGCAGAACTTCAGGGTAATCCGCGGCCATTCTTGCGGTTAACCACAGTGGCTGCTTCGACCGGCGTCACAGCCTTGACGACCACCGAGTATATCCAACCGCGTAAAGACGGCGGGACGGATGTGTTCCCGTTCGCAACTTTGAGTGGTCCAATCATCAAAAACAAAGCGTGGTTCTTTGGCAGTTATGCACCACAGCTTTTGCGGACCAATCGCACAATTGAATACGTAACCAACGACCCGCGTACCCGTACCATCACGCGTGGTGAGACGTATACATCCGCGCAGAGAAATGAATACGCCTTTGGCCGAATTGACCTTCAGCCCTGGGATAATCTCCGGATGACCGGTTCTTATCTGTGGAACCCCATCGACCTTCGGGGGATTCTGCCAACGTTCGACTCCGTTTTCGGCGCTGTGCCGGGAATCACCTTCCCAGGGACGGGCTTTGTATCGGGCCCTGAATTCCAGAACAACCGAGGTGGTCGACAGAGCTCGAATAACACCACCGGAAGCATCGTCTGGACTCCAACCAACAAGCTCGTGCTGACCGCCCGCGGCGGTTACAGCTTCCTGAACGAGAAGCTTGGTAACTATGGTATTCCAGGTGTTGTCGGACAGACCCGGTACGTCAACCAGGCTACCGGCAGCCCCACGCCTGCGGATTTCGGCATTGCTTCGGGAACTCAAAACTTCCCGGGATTTTCTCAACTCCTCTTCGATGCCTCGCGGCGTCGAACGTTTGATGCTGATGCCAGTTACCTGGTCAGCGGTTTCGGTGGACGCCACCAGTTTAAAGGTGGATTCCAGTTCAATGGCATAAGCAATCAGATCCTCAGCACTCTGGTGGACACTGTGGTCACTCGCTTTGGACTTGACCAGTCAATCGAATCGCTTACAGGTCATGAGTTTCCACGGTCTCCCACTTCTATTGGCGCAGGCTGGCTTCAGCGTTTCGGTGCCCAGGGCGCCGCCGGTAGCAACAACATTGCTTTGTATTTCCAGGACAGCTGGCAACCATTTAGCAATTTAACCTTGAACCTCGGCGTGAGAACTGAGAGGGAAAAATCTCCCAGCTTCAACGACCTGGGTCCTGGGGTCGAGTTCGGCTTTTCGGACAAGATAGCACCCCGCCTTGGCTTTGCCTGGGATATTTTCAAGGACGGGAACACAAAGCTTTTCGGCAGTTACGGCCAGTTCTACGACCGCTTCAAGTATGAACTGCCACGTGGCTCTTTCGGCGGTAACTTCTTCCGGAACGATTATTTTGAGCTCTTCCCGGGACAAACCGCAGCTAACCTCACCAAGCAGACCATCATCGGCTCAAATCCTGACCCGATTGGCGGCACCTGCCCGATCACAAACAGCACCGGCTTGAGCCGCTGCCAGCTGGACTTCCGAATCCCGTCGAACCTTCCCGGACAGCCCGAGTTTGGTGAAATCGATCCGGATATCCAGGCATTCCGGCAAAGCGAATACACCATTGGATTGGAGCGAAACCTCTTCACGGATCTAGTGTTCAGGGGCCGGTACACCCACAAGCAAGTCGATGTGGCCGTGGAAGACGTTGGCATTCCCGTACCCGGTGGTGAAGCCTACATCATTGGCAACCCCGGCCTTGGACTGGTCCAAAAACTTAACGCCGATAACAATTTCGTTAACAACCCGGCGCAGCGTGACTACGATGCGATCGAGCTCAGCGTGGATAAGAGGTTCTCAAGGAACTATTACTTCAACGCGAGCTACACCTACAGCCGTTTGTTCGGAAACTACGCTGGTCTAGCCAGTTCGGATGAAAATGGCCGCACCAGCCCGAACGTTAACCGTAATTTTGACCTTCCGTTCATTGGCTTCAGTGCCCTGGGCGCACCAGACAATGGGCGCTTGGCCACTGATCGTCCCCACGTAGGCAAGCTTTCCGGGGCTTATGTGCACGATTGGTCCAGGACCAATTCCACGGAATTGGGCGGCTTCACAACCCTTCAGAGTGGAACACCACTATCGACACGCTTCACCTTTGCAGGTGTTGCCGCCCAATTCTTGAATGGCCGTGGCGATCTTGGTCGCACCGAGGCTTTCAGCCAGACAGATTTGGGTCTCCGTCATCGCTATCGGTTCGGTAATGATGGAAGGTTCACTCTCGTGGCGAACCTCGATGTTCTGAATGTGTTTAATGAAGACAACGTGTTAGGAGTGTTTGATGCTATCTCGACCAGAGGTATCACGCTTGCTCCTATCACTGGTACCGTAGGCCCTACAGGCATCATTCAGGGGGGTGCAGGCGATCTCGGCCTGACGGCGGGTCTTACTGCGGCCGAGATTCAGTTCGCCCGCGCTAGGATCTTTCAGACCCAGCCAATCAGCGCGGCAGTTAATACGTTCCTGCGAAACGGACACCCGAGCGTCTGCACCCCAACCGGGGCCACGACGATCGTGCCGTCATGCAGTTTCATCGATCAGCGATTCGGACAGCCGAACTCCTTCCAGGGTGCGCGCAGTGTTCGATTCGGCTTCAGACTGCAGTTCTGAGGTCTATCGAGTCTCTAGACTTGAAAAGCCCATCCGATTTATTCGGATGGGCTTATTTTTTTGCACCACAGTTGACAGAACTTTGTGTGCTAACGCTTATCGAGTTCGGATTAGACGCCGTCTGTCTTCACTCGCAGCTGCCTAATTGCCTCTCTGATTTTCTCCGCGTCAGCCGCTTTGGGTTCGGCCTTCAGGAATAGCTCCAAGGCGTCCGCTGCTTCCTGGTAACGCTTTTGCTCCCTGTAGACTCCGGCCAAGTGCCAATGTACTTCCGCCACTTTTCCCTTGGACAAGAGGTTCGCTCGCTTAAGTGCCTCTTCTGCCTGATCAAGAGTTGAAGCCCGCCGCAAAGCCTTTCCGAGCCACAAGTATGGGACGGCTTCCTTGCCGTAGAGTTCGGTGGCCCGTCTTAAGCTTTCAATCGCTTGCTTAGTGATTCCCAGCTGGTATTGGATCAAGCCCAAACCAAAAACGCTGGAAGCGCTACGTGGGTTAACTTCCAAGGCCTTTGTCAGGAGGATGATCCCGGCCTCGTAATAGCTACGGTCTTTGGCGCCGCGTATTGCGTATTCCCCACCCAGACGATCCAACGCCTGATAATAAGTTGGGAAAACTTCGATGGCTCTCCTCAGGCTCTCCAAGCCATCCTTTTCATTCTTGTCTCCCAGAAACCTGATACCTTCCTGGTACAAGCTCCTGGCTGGGTCGGGTACCTCTTGTACGAAGACAACGCCCCTCCCTACGGAAAATGGGCCTGAATGTAACCGTTCGTTAACTTGGAGGTAGATAACAATGTATTGGCGGTCAGACCCGCTGCCAGGCGTCGCGGAAACACTTGCTAAAATGACTTCCTGCGTCTGCTCCAGGTAGTCGGTGCCGTAGGGTAGCACTTTGACTTTGTGGCGACCCTCCCCAAGTCCGTTGAATGAAAAGCGTCCGGAACCGTCGGTTTTCCTTCGACCCACCGTGGAATATGTGTCGTTGAGAAGTTCCACGTACACATCAGGCACCGGGCGGCCTGTTTCTCCAAAAACGGTGCCGGATATTTCGTTTCTTCCTTGAGCGAGTACGGCCTGGCTGGATGCCATAACTAGCCCTATCGCAAGGCCTAAGACAAACTGGGCTTTCTTCATTGTACTTCTCCTACATCACGACCGTTGGTGCGTAAAGAGCCGAAAAACGGATTGCCACTTAAAGCAAATGTCCGAGCTTTTCTTTCTTGGTCCGCAGGTAGCCGGCTGCTCTTTCGGTCGGTACTACCTGAATGGAAACCCTTTCGACGATGTTCATCCCCGCTTCTTGCAGGGCGCGTAATTTGAGTGGATTATTTGAGATGACACGAACTTGGCAAAGACCCAGGTCAAATAAGATTTCAGCACACTGCCTGTACTCGCGCAGGTCGACGGCCAGGCCCAGCTGCTCATTGGCTTCAACCGTGTCAGCACCTACGTCCTGAAGGGCGTAGGCCCGGATCTTATTGAGGATGCCAATGCCACGTCCTTCTTGTTGTTGGTACACTACTGCGCCCCGACCTTCGTCCTGGATCATTTGCATTGTCCGGTGAAGTTGCGCCCCGCAGTCGCATTTTGTGGAACCGAACACATCGCCGGTCAGACACTGTGAGTGGATGCGTGCCAACGTGGGGATCTCGCGACGCATTTCCCCCTTAAAGAGAACCACAAACTCCTCATCACTTACGAGTGAACGATAGCCGGCGATTTTGAACTCACCCCATTCGGTGGGTAAATTAGCCACCGCGACTTGCTCCACTGAGAGGCTGGTGGTTAACTCAGAACACATAGCTGTTGAAGGCTCGATCAATGCCATCTCACTTCCTGATGCCAATCCCTTGCATAGAGTGCACAATGCGCCTCGGGGTTATCGAGAGGGGTTTCGCGTACGCCAATTATAGAAGCAAGCGAAGGCAGCTACAAGCATTACGTCACCGGGTTCCAGACTCTCTGGCTGTTCTTATCGCCAATTTTCGCAATTAGTTGCTACGGCTAACTCCTGCGCGATAAGATGCCTGACAGTCGTAAGACTTGGTTCAGCATTGCCGGCGACCATTCTGGGGCAGCCTGGCGAAATTTAGACTCTTCGACCAATGACGAGTAACGACAACGACGACCAACCCGCCCGGACTCATCTGGGTCCACTTCCCGACAGCGCCAAGCCTATTCACGGCGAGCGTCGCCCGGCGTTGGTGTCTTTGCGAGGCGAACTACTTGCAGTTTCCATCCCGCTTGAGCGCGATGAAGTAACGCTAGGACGCGCTCTCGAAGCCGATGTTCGCATCAACGACTCTCGAGCATCTCGGCTTCACGCTCGCATCAAGACCGAGCATGATCCCATAAGTGGTGAATTGCGCTTCAAGATCACAGACCTCGGTTCTACCAACGGCACCATGGTCAACGGGCGGTTGATTACCGAAGCGACACTAAACGAAGGTGACAAGATAGCCATCGGAGATCATCTGTTTCGGTTTGACATGCTGGACGACATCGATCGCGAGTTTCAACAGCAGATTCATCGGCTGCTCGCGCACGATGAGCTCACAGGGTTGCTCACCAGCAAATCGTTCTTCTCTGAGCTGCGGCGCGAAGCCGGACGCGCGGAGGCTGAATCTCTTCCGTTTTGTGTTTTGATGATGGACCTTGATCACTTCAAAGCGGTAAACGACACATACGGGCACCTGGTAGGCAGCCAAACCCTCGAGTCGATTGGAGCCGTCATTAAGAGAGCCCTCCGAGCGGGAGATGTCGCCGCTCGTTTCGGGGGAGAGGAATTTGCTGCTTTCCTTCTGGATGCCGACTACGCGCAGGGCCTTGTGGCGGCCGAGCGAGTTCGATCAGCGGTTCAGGACCATGATTTCCCGGTTGTTCGGCAGGACTCACCTGGAAATCAAACTCACAACATCACAATCAGCGTCGGGATCGCTGCATTTCCTGATGACGCAACAGATCCCATACATTTAGTCGAACTGGCAGACGCGGCACTCTACCGCGCCAAGCGTGGCGGCCGAAATCGCATTTGCGCTTATCGACATTCGATTGCGGCGACTGAAGGCCCCTTGCCTCCGAGACGCAGGTAAGAATCCTCCGGACTTTAGATGTTCAGTCTCCCAGGCCGTTTTCGTCGTCTCCTTAACCTTTATTTATGAAACGACCCTGGCTCTCCCGCGTGTAAAGCCTACCTGAGCGCCCGCCAGCCTGGAAGTCCAGCCTGGAAGTTAGGAGCGGTTGCACCATTTTGGGAGGGGCGTGTATGCTCTCCTTAGCTGCCCTGGAGTTCGGCCTCGAAAGAAGATCCCTGATGACTACGAAACTCAACCTTGCTGCAAAACCCTTTAGCAATCGTGTGTTGCCATGGGTTGTGACGAGCCTGGTCGTGTGCATCTCCCTGGTGGCTTTTGTCCTTATTATCCGTGCCACTGCCCAGGCGAATGGGCAATCCAAAGTTATCCAGAACGACATCAATAACCTTAACCAGCAGGCACAAGCGTTTCAAAAACAAACCGAAGCAGTGCGAATCGCGCTGACGGCCGAGCAGTTGAAAACCCTGGCGTCCGCTCACGAACTAGTCGGTCGCAAACGCTTTTCATGGTCGCGTCTCTTAGCGGATCTGGAATCAGCCTTGCCCGGAAGCGTAAGAGTCACCCGAATCAGTGTACGAGATGTTGCGACCCAGGGTGACCAAACCCTCACACGACTGGATCTCACTGTCGTCAGCAATGCACCGTCCACAATAACTGAAATGATTGTGGATATGGATCGGGCTGGGATTTTTCAGGCTGAGTTGCGCTCTCAGAACTTGCAAAAAGGAAGAGGAGAGAGCGGCACTGAATATGAGCTGTCTGTGCTCTACCGTCCGCGCGCTGGTTCTCCGTCTTCCGATGACAAAGCTGCTGCTCTCGCTTCAGTTGAGAGTTCGGCCGGCCTTTTAGAAGGGAGGCCCAGATGAGCGACGAAATAGCAGTGACTCCCTCCTCCACTCGTCGACACGA
The DNA here is from genome assembly GCA_041745915.1 of Pyrinomonadaceae bacterium. GTDB lineage: Bacteria > Acidobacteriota > Blastocatellia > Pyrinomonadales > Pyrinomonadaceae > PSRF01. The sequence goes on from JBGTHZ010000084.1 coordinate 51,611, forward strand.
CATCAAAATGAAACTTCAGCGCATCCGGAGATCGCGCCGGAGCGGCATGTTTGGACTGGCTGAGATTGTCGCCCTCCTGGGGGGTCTTTTAATCCTCCTTACAGTTTTAATCAGCTACTTCTATTTTTTGATGCCGGCGCGATCCCACCTTCAGGAACGCCGGTTAGAACGCTCGCGGTTACAGAACCAGTTACTTAGCTCGCGCGATTTGATGGTTGAAGGACAGGACACTCAGGCTACCGTTGACAAGATTGCTGAGAGTCTTATCGATTTCGAGGACACCCGCCTGCCGAACCGTAACCAGGGTCGAATGAGTCTGTATGATGAACTCAACCAATTGATCCGCAAGAATGGACTGCGGAATACTTCAGGACCGTCGTACACGCCTCTTGAGTCCCTTGATTCACAGAAACGCACTACCGAGTCGAAGTCGGCAAGCACGAAGTGGCAGAGTGTTTATCCAGGGATAGCTGTCAGTCTGACTGTTGAGGGATCGTATCAGAACCTTCGCCGCTTCATTCGCAGCCTTGAGGCGAGCAAACAATTCATCATCATTAATGCGATTGAGCTGGAACGCGCGACTCAAACAAATACTGCCGAGAGCGCTTCAACCGGCGACGCCCGCAGTTCGCTCGTGAGTTTACGGTTGGACATGGCAACTTACTTTCAGCGGGCCAAGGGTGATAGTCGCGCTGATGTGCAAGAGCGCTGATTATGCAGAGTATCGACATCAACAATCCGGGTGAGCGCAAGAAATTGATCTGGGCACTGCTGCTTGGATTGGTGGCTATCCTTTTTCTGTGGTGGACCTTCTTTGGCTTTGGGGGAAGCTCGAAGCCAAATGCCAACCGCAACACTCAGAACGCAAATCAAATTCCGGGGAACCGAACGGCCGTTAATCCTGCACCTCTCCAAAGACAAGATGAACTCCAGGTTACGCCGCTCGAACAGCTGACTCCGGTTTCCTGCTGCGCCACACCGCCATCCGTGGGAGAGGCAAGGCGGAACATATTTGTTTTTTACGAAAAGCCACCACCGCCGCCAGCGCCCTCGGAACCAACTCCGACACCGACTCCTACGCCTCCGGTGCTGCTGGCTGCCGTTTCACCCTCTAATGTTTACGCCAGAACCGACGATTTTACAGTAGAAGTCACAGGCGACAGGTTCACACCCGAGGTGCGCATAACGATTGACGGAAGGGAACTGCCGACGCGATTTGTAAGCCCGCAGCAGTTGTCTGCGACCGTGCCGGCGACGGTGATTGCCAACGCCGGTGCCCGCCAGGTGATCGTTAGGTCTCCCGATGGCAAGCTCTATTCAAACTCAACCATGCTCAATGTGAGTCCTCCGCCGACTCCGAATTACAGCTATATAGGAATTATTGGCGACAAGCGTAGGGTGAGAGACACGGCGATCCTTCAGGACAAGGGTAATAGAGAGATTCTAAACGTGCAGCGAGGTGACGTTCTTGGTGGTAGGTTCCGCTTAACCAGCATTTCAGACACAGAGCTCGTTCTGGTAGATACGACTCTAAAGATCAAACACACCCTGGCAATGACAACGGATCAAACCAAGGGATTCGGTCCGCAGTCCCGTCCCACTCCGAAAGTTGACAGTGAAGATGATGAGCCTTAGCAGAAGACCACACCACAAGATATGGCGTCTGCTCATCGCTCGTTGGCGAGTCGCTGAAAGCCACGATTGCTCTCGCTTGCGGTCTTCAGAGGCCGGATACACCCTGGTAGCGCTCCTTGCCTTAATGACGCTACTCGCGCTCTTTGCGACTGCTGCGGCTCCGAGTATTCGCCAACAAGTCCAACGTGAACGAGAGAAGGAAACTATATTTCGCGGTGAGCAAGTCGCTGATGCGTTACGCGCTTTCTACCTTCACCGAGCGAACACTGGTGGCGGCGTTGGCGAACAATCTCTTCCCACATCAATCGATGACCTGTTAGAAGGCGTGCCTGTACCGGGAGGCTCGAAGAAGCGTCAGATCTTGCGCGCGAGTGCTGCACGCGATTCGCTTTCAGCTTCCGGTGAATGGCGGTTAGTCCGTCCCCGTTCGCAAAATCTGATCGAGTTTCAACGCTCGGTGATGGTATATGCGGGCAATTTTCTTCCTCAGCCTCAACAGCCGCAACTGGTGCAGTTACAGCGGTTTGCAGCTCCCCAACTTATCAACGTGGTGGACACGGGGTCGGAGCGAGCCCCGCAAAGTGAGGTTGATTCATCGGCGGATTCGAGTGGACCATTTGTGGGAGTGAGCAGCCGCAGTCAAAACAATTCTGTCCTCCACTACTACGGAATCAATCGTCATGATCAATGGATCTTCACACCGCTCTTCAGATGACAACTCGATCAGCGACTGACATTTGTTGTCACTCGAGTTCAGCCTTTTCCTTCTCCTCCCAGATCACCGGACAGCTTGTAAACTGCAGCCCAACATTTGATCAATTACCGATCATTCATCTCATCACAGAGCATGATGGATCGGACAACACATCAGTTCGACGGGCAACTTCAAACGCAGAGCAGGCGGAAATATTTTTCATCTAACCGTAATAAGTTGTTGACATCCGCTGCATAAACGTTTATATAGCAAGATGTTGTGCGCCGTTTACGCTAGCCCACAAGACCAAACTAAGCACAGCATCTTGTGGTCGGTAACGAAAACCCCAAACTTGGAAAAAAGGAGCACTTAGAAGCTATGGCAACTAAAAAAGGTGGAAAGAAGGCCGCGAAAAAGGGTGGCGCAAAGAAGGGCGCGAAAAAGGGCGGAACCAAGAAGGCCGCAAAGAAGAGATAGATCGAACCAGCAGGTTACAGCAGCAAAACTCAGTTGGCGCACACCAACTTCTGAGGGCCCTCAAAGCCTTCTCAAAGGGAACGACGAATACTTGCGAAGTTCGTCGTTCCTTTTGTTTTTGACCATCAAGGTGGCTGGCGATCTGCGCGGCTGTCCTCGAAGAAAAAAGCCCCTCACAAAGAACAACGACCCATGATCAGAGTTGCCCTTGTCGAGCCGGAAATTCCGCCTAACACTGGCAGCGTTGCGAGATTGTGTGCAGCGACGCGAGTTCCTCTCCACATCGTCGGGGTTACCGGGTTTCGCCTGGACGATAGCGCCGTACGCCGGGCCGGCCTGGACTATTGGCCGGAGGTGATAATGCACCGACACACCGATCTTGCTTCACTCTACGCGTTCCTGCCTGACGCCCGCTTTTTATATCTGACCACCAAAGCGGATGAGGCCTACTGGAATTGGGATTTCTCGGACGACGACTGTCTCGTATTCGGCCGTGAGACTGGAGGACTTCCTGAAACGGTGCTCCGCGAAAACTGGGATCGATGTCTGACAATTCCTTTGCTCAACCCGAAGGTTCGAAGTCTTAATCTCGCTGTGTCGGTGGGCATAGTTCTCTACGAGGCTTTGAGGCAGTCGCAGACTTTACCAAGAACGTGAACTCAACACGCTGAATTGGGAGCTTGACCTCTATCCGTCGCCGCGCTAGGGGAATGGGGATGAGTGTTATGCTGAGATAAATGCTAAGCTTTCAGGTTTCCCTCAAAAGGGCTAATCGGACTTAAGCAAACGTATGGCTGAACAACGAAGAGATATTCGCAATATCGCCATTATCGCCCACGTGGATCACGGCAAAACTACTTTGGTCGATGCCATGCTGCGGCAATCCGGGACATTCCGCGATAACGAACAGGTGCGCGACCGGGTGATGGATTCGATGGACTTAGAACGAGAGCGCGGCATCACCATCATGGCGAAGAACACTGCGGTACGTTATCGCGACGTGAAGATTAATATCGTCGATACTCCCGGCCACGCGGATTTCGGCGGCGAAGTTGAGCGCGTCTTGAAGATGGTTGATGGGGTGATGTTGTTAGTAGACGCCGCGGAAGGATGCTTACCGCAAACGCGATTCGTGCTTCGTAAGGCCCTGGAGGCCCACCTTCCGGCAATCGCGGTCGTTAATAAGATCGATAGACATGACGCGCGACCGGCGGAAGTGGTTGACGAAATCTATGAACTGTTCCTTGATCTCGACGCGACCAACGAGCAAATTGAGTTTCCTATTCTTTACTCAATTTCGCGAGACGGAATGGCGAAGAAACTTTTGACTGATCACTCAGACGACCTGCGACCACTGTTTGATCAAATTGTAGAGACTATTCCACCACCTCAGGCGCTACGATCTGATTCACTTCAATTGTTGGTAGCAAATCTTGATTACAACGATTACGTCGGGCGGCTGGCGATCGGCCGCATTTTCTCCGGAGAGTTGTCGATTGGAGATCAGGTGGTAGTCGTTAAACGGGACGGCCGGGTCAATAAGGTGCGGATTTCACAACTCTACGTTTTCGAGGGTCTTAAACGTGAGCCCGTCGACCGGGCCGGTTTGGGAGAGATCGTGGCTTTGGCCGGTTTCGAAGATATTGAGATCGGAGACACGATCACGTCGGCGGACAATCCTCAGCCGCTCCCGATAATCGCAGTCGACGAGCCGACGATCTCGATGATCTTCGGCGTAAACAATTCCCCGTTTTCAGGCAAGGAAGGACGCTTCGTAACTTCACGCCAACTTCTGGAGCGGCTCGATAAAGAGACATTAGGCAACGTTGCGATACGCGTCGAACCAACTGAATCGCCCGACCAGTTCAAAGTTTCCGGTCGAGGCGAACTGCAACTTGCCATTCTGATTGAGATGATGCGTCGCGAAGGATACGAGCTTCAGGTATCGAAGCCGGAGGTAATCACCAAGGAAACGAATGGCAAGGTTTTGGAGCCCATTGAGATGGTGGTTGTCGATTGCCCTGATGAGTTCATTGGGGTCGTAACCGAAGCGCTGGGACGCCGTAAGGGGCAGATGACTAAGATGGTTAACCACGGAACTGGACGCGTGCGTCTGGAATTCGAGACGCCTTCGCGTGGGCTAATCGGCTTCCGCAATGAATTCCTAACTGAGACGAAAGGAACTGGCCTGATCAACACACTCTTCCTGCGTTGGGATGAGTGGCAGGGATCGCTACGAGGTCGTTCTACAGGTTCGCTGGTTGCTGATCGGACGGGCGAAACGACTACTTATGCTCTTTACAACCTGCAAGAGCGTGGCTCGCTCTTTGTTCGTCCTGGTACGAGAGTTTACGAAGGGATGGTTCTGGGCGAGAATGCGCGCGCCGTTGACCTTGACGTAAACGCAATCAAAGAGAAAAAGCTGACCAACATGCGGGCAGCCAGTGCAGATGAGGCTATGCGTCTCGTCCCAATAAAAGACCTCTCACTCGAACAGGCGCTCGAATTCATAGCCGCCGATGAGTTGGTGGAAGTCACCCCCAAGACGATACGCCTCCGTAAACGCGTCCTTCGCGCGAACGAAAGGCCAAAGCGAGAATCCTAACCAGAATTAGAGTGCCGCAATCGTCCATGCTCTTGCGTGAAACCAGAATCTATCCCCTCACTGACGTGCTGCTCTCCGGGTTGTCTCATGCTGAGCAGGTAATCAGGCTGAGCGACGGCGGGGCGAACTTGATTCAACTCCGGGAAAAGAATCTGACTCCGCGCCAGTTTTTCAAGCAGGCGGAGGAGGCCTCACATATCGCCCGTCAGCGCGGGGTACGGATCATAATAAACGATCGGGTGGATATGGCACTGGCTCTTGCAGCCGATGGGGTTCATCTCGGTCAGGACGACTTCCCGCCAGAGGCCGCCCGTCGCCTTCTTGGTGACAAAGCAATCATCGGCATTTCCACTCATAGTATGGAACAGGCGCGGCGGGCATCACTGTTGCCGGTGAATTACCTGGCAATCGGTCCAATCTTCACCACTTCCTCAAAGAGCAATTCTGAACCCGCGCTCGGTTTAGACGGTTTGCGGAGTGTGCGCGAAGCCACTGGCGACTTCCCGCTCGTTGCCATTGGAGGCATTACTCACCAGAACGCTCTGGAAGTGCTGGAATCAGGCGCCGATGCCATCGCCGTAATAGGAGAGCTCCTCGCCAATAGGAATGAGGTTACTGAACGAACTAGAAGACTCCTGGCCGCGATATAGATGCCGCTAGGCCAGTAAACACATTTTACTTGCGTTTAGCAAGTTTATGCGCGAGAATCGTTGAGCCTTCCAGGAGGCGGGCATTCACTCTCCGGATAACCTACCTTAATTTAAAGATATCCCCTCTTAAGTATTAATATGGAGTCAATCCCAGTATGAGTTTCTTCGACCTGCCTCCCATTCTCGAGCGAATGTTGATGTTGTCCGACAGAATCAGTGACCTCAACTTCTCAGTCGGCCAAGTCCCGCAAGTCGAGATTAACGGCAAACTGACTCCTGTACAGCCTCTGGGAATGCAGAAGCTTACACCCTATCAAACCGAGATAATTGCGATGACGTTGCTGCATGGGAATCCCGATGCCGCCCAGCGTCTCGCCGAGACTGGTACAGCCGACCTCAGCTATTCGCTGCCGTCCCGGGCACGCTTTCGAGTAAATATCTTTCAGCAACGAGGTGTGTATTCAATTGTGATGCGGGTTATCCCTACCGATATCCCATCGCTGAAGTCTCTCGGTCTGCCCGATCACCTCGAGGAGATTGCCAACCTCAGAAATGGGCTAGTTCTCGTGACCGGTCCCACAGGATCCGGCAAGAGCTCGACTCAAGCGGCAATCATCGACATGATCAATGAGAAAAAGCACTATCACATTGTTACCATTGAGGATCCGATTGAGTATTTGCATATTCATAAAAACTCGACGATCAACCAGCGCGAAGTGGGCTATGACACGAGAGATTTCCCATCTGCTTTGCGTGCGACCTTGCGGCAGGCACCCAAGGTTATTCTGATTGGCGAAATGCGCGACTTTGAGACAACGGAAATTGCGCTCGAAGCCGCAGAGACCGGTCACCTGGTGCTTTCTACTTTGCACACCATCGACGCTTCGAAGACCGTTGACCGGATCATTGGGCTCTACCCGAAAAATGAGGAACCTGTTATTCGCACTCGGTTGGCGCAGACATTCCGCTACATCATTTCCCAAAGGTTAATCCCCCGAGCAGACGGCCGCGGACGCATTGCAATTGCCGAGATTCTAAGATCCAGCCCACGCACCCGGGAGTACATCGAATCCGGAGAAGCGGACGGAAAATCTCTCCTTGACGCCATGCGCGACGGTAAGCTGGATGGAATGAGGGATTTTGATTCCGTGATTCTGGAACTCATCGAATCGCGCGTGATTTCGCTTGAGGATGGACTGACTTTTGCCACTAACCAGAACAACATGCTCCTCTCACTCAAGGGGCTAACAGCTGCTCAGGACTTCGTGCACCGGGATGGCACTGCTGTTCCGGTTGGTGCCTTATCAGACAGTGGTTCCATGCTGGGCCTAATTGAAAAGTTAAACTAGACTCCGTGATTGACACTACCATGATTGTTGTTTGTCCAAAGTGCTCATCGCAAATTCAGGTCAGCGGACCGGACTCGGAACGGCCTTCAAGTATTCGCTGTCCACAATGCAATACTACTCTCAAACCCGCGACTGTGAGTCCGGCCTCTGAGAAGAGTGGCCTGACGGTTGGTAAGTCTCCCTCAACCGAGCAGCACCGGTTTAAAGCTCGCGTGCCGGCCCCTCTCTTCGAGTTGGAAAAGACTGGATTAAGTGAGACGCCCACGCCGCCGCCAGTGGATGACATTAGCCAACTGCTTGCCAACCTGCTCAAGCAGCACGCCGACAATGGTAAGGTAGTCCCTGGTTCGATGCCGGCATGGAATTCGCGCAGGGCGCTGGTTTGCACAGCCCAGGCGCATCGCGAGGCCATCGCCGGACAGCTCACAAAAAATGGTTATCAAGTATTTGTCGCCCAGGACACGGGGCAGGCAGTAGAGCGCATGCGCGAAAACCAATTAGATGTTGTATTACTAGATTCCGACTTCGATGCTGCCGAACAGGGTGCGGCCTTCGTAACTCGCGAAGTCAATGTCCTGAGGCCTGCGCAGCGCCGGCGGCTATTCTTTGTTCTTCTTTCACCTCAGCAACGCACGATGGATGCGCATGCGGCATTTCTGCTCAATGTGAATGCGGTCGTGAACCTTACGGAGGCTGGTGATTTATTCGGAATTCTGGAGCACGCGTTGCGCGAATACAATGAGCTCTACAAAGAGTTCAACCAGGCGCTCAAGGTTGGGGCCTTGTAGTCGAATACATTTCACAGCAACCGCAGTTATGGGGGCCCGTCCGCGGCCCCTTTTCCCTTTTGTGCCGGCTCCTGGCCCAGTGACGCACAAGGTCCGGTCTCGTCGCGGTTAGGCAATGGCGCTCGGCTAGTCCGGGGGTTCTGTAATTTGCTAAGCTTAGCTCACCCCGAAAGCAGAAACTGGGTCATCTCCGACAGGAAGTAATCGCATGGCAACAGAAATAGACCCGAAGCAGTTCAATCGTCGCCGGCACCATTGCAGTTCAGGGCGGAGAGCAATCGAAGGAACAAACTTTTGGCGCCGTGTTCTCGCCTCTCGTTTTTTCAGTTTTAAAGGGTTGGACGAAATCTGTCGTATGCGCGCACTTTGCCTGGTTCGAAATACTGCTTCGTCCACATGATCAAGATATGAAACGCTGATGGCTCACGCGGAGTTTACAGCAACTGCGGTCAATACTGGGGCGGCTCATGCGCATAAGCACGGGCGGGCTTCAGACAGTCGACGCCGCCTGGGCCTGGTGTTGGTGCTGACGGCGATCTACATGGTTGCCGAGGTGCTGGGTGGTTGGTGGACAGGATCCCTGGCGTTGTTAGCGGATGCCGGTCATATGTTGACCGACGTTGCGGCACTGGCGCTGGCCTTGATTGCGGCCTGGTTTGGTACCCGTCCCGCAACTTCTAAAAAGACGTTTGGTTACCACCGCCTCGAGATACTAGCTGCCCTGGTTAACGGCGTAGCCTTGGTAGTAATTTCGCTATTGATTTTTTACGAGGCCTATCAGCGCTGGTCTTCGCCACCCGTTGTCCGAGGCGGTATTGTAATGTTGGTGGCTTCGGGTGGTTTGATAATAAACTTGATCTGCGCCTGGATATTACACGCCCCTCATGAGGTAGATCTTAATATTCGTGGCGCATGGCTGCACGTAATTAGCGACGCGCTGGGCTCAGTGGGAGCGATCGCTGCGGGAGCCATCATGTCGCTTTACGGCTGGTACACGGCGGACCCACTGTTCAGCGCACTAATCGCAGTTCTGATAATCTGGAGTTCGTGGCGATTAATCCGCGAGGCTACGAACGTACTTCTCGAGGGAACACCAGCTCACATTAATCTCGCGGCGGTGGAAGAGGCGATTATGCGAACCGAGGGGGTCGATAACGTCCACGATTTGCATGTATGGACGATAACCTCGGGACGCGAGGCTTTAAGCGCCCACGTGATCCACGCATACAGTATCTCTCAACCCGAACTTCTTAAAGAGCTTCGTACAAAACTGCACGATCTCTTCGGTGTCGATCATCTGACGATTCAAATGGAAACCCCTGACTTTGAAGACGAGACTTTTCATTTTTGCCACGCGGGTACTGCGTGCTTCCGGTCGCAACGCGACTGATTGTCTGCCGGTAGTCTGGTCGTTGTCAGTTGCCAGTTGTCAAATGTCAATTGTCAGCGGACCGTACTAATGCCAGGATCCTGACCACTGACAAGTGACAAACTAACCACCGACAACTCACCGTATGGAAATAAATCTCCTGCTGACACTTGATCTTCGTGAACAAGCAGCTTTGCAATCCGCACTCGTCACTCACGGTGCTCCTGACTGTCTCGTCACTCTGGCTCTAACGGGTGCTTGCCGAATTTCATCATTGGATGAAGCGCGCAAGCTTCATAAATGGCTTGCCGACGCACGCACGGCCGGAGATACGGACTTTGCTTCTTTGCACGCAATCGAGCGGGCCCTGGTGAGCTTCGGCGTCTGATTGTAATCCGGATTCAATGAGGGGGCAGGGTCTGCCCATCGAGAAATCTCATGCGGCAGATCGAATTAGCTTACGGACTCGGCTCGGTTGACTTTAGATTTGACGAAGACCGCTTTCAAGTGCTTGCTTCCGACGGCCCGAAACAACAACCGCTGACCGACGTCGAGATTGGCCGGGCATTGGATTCGCCGTTTGAATCGTCACCGCTCGAGGGATTTCTGTCCGCAGGCGAGTCGGTATTGATCGTTGTTTCTGACGCTACCCGCGCCACAGGGAGTGCACAGATCGTTAATCTTCTCGTGCGCCGCATTATTCAGATTGGAATCGCGCCCCAGGATGTCGGAGTCATCTTCTCTACCGGTATCCATCGTGTCGTCAGCTGGGATGAAAAGCAAGACCTGTTAACTCCATTCATTCTCCAGCGCGTTAAAACTCTCGATCATGACGCCCATGACCAGAGCACCATGGTAATAGTGGGAGAAACGAGGCAGGGGATAAGGGTAGAACTTAATCGGGCACTGAGAGAGTTCTCTCATGTCATCATCATTGGCGGCATAGGATTTCACTATTTTGCCGGATTCACCGGAGGGCGCAAATCAATCTGTCCGGGTCTCGCTTCAGCCCGGACAATCGAGGCCACTCATATGCTTGCGCTCGATTTTGAGAGTGGTGCGCGTCGGGTCGGCGTCGGCACAGGCAAGTTGGACGGCAATGCAGTACACGAAGAGTGTGAAACCATCGCTGAGATGGTTAGTCCCTCATTTAGTATTAACAGCGTAGTCGACGAACGCGGTCGTGCGGTGCGAGTGCTGGCTGGACATTGGCGCAAGGCCCACAGGGCCGCTTGCCAGGAATATCTGGCCACCCATTCAGTCAGCATTGAAAACAAACGCGACGTAGTGGTCGCCAGTTGCGGCGGACTCCCTCACGATATCAATCTTATCCAGGCGCACAAGGCGCTCGACATGGCTGCTCAGGCTTGTAATGAAGGCGGCACCATATTCCTGGTTGCTGAATGCCGTGACGGGTTTGGCCGACACGACTTCTTAAAATGGTTTGTCGAAAAGGACTCTTCCGTCCTGGCAGGACGGTTGCGACTAGCGTACGAAGTTAACGGACAGACGGCTTGGGCGTTGCTGACAAAAGCCGAACGTTATCGCGTAATGCTGCTGTCAACACTTCCTGATCAGGATGTTAAGCAAATGCGTATGACTCCTGTGCATTCACTCGATGAAGCCCTGGCTCACGTTGATCCAGGATCCCAAGGCTACATTCTCCCGCAGGGTGCAGCCTGGTTGCCGGTGACCCCCTGATTTCATAGGCATTGATTGTCACTGCTATCCACACTAGAATTCAGTTAACCTGTTAACAACTAAGGAGAGAAGACGTGAGAACTAGAATGTTCGCGGCTTGTGGTTTGGCGATTTCGTTGAGTGCGCTTTCTGTCTCGGCACAACAATCAGTGCAAAACACTGGGGATCAGCCGGTACCGCTGACCCAGGCGGCGGTGGCCCTGGATGGTCGGGGCGCTCCCGCGTTGGAGGGAACGTTGCGCACCACCGCTTTGCAAGGTGCACCCGACACTCCAGTGACGAACATTCGCGTAGTGATCAGAAATGTTGGTCCGCTGCCCTACGGGTATGTTTCCGGACTGGTAACTTTCTACGATGGATCAGGTGTTCGTTGCGGCGAAGGAATATTTAAGGCCGATGAGGTGCTAGTAAACGAGTCGGTTGAAACCGACACTCCCGGCATTCGCATCAGATGTGCCCCTATAAGCTGGCGCATCGTCGCGACTAACCTGCTTCCACGCCTGTCACCGGGACTGACAGGAGTAGACACGGCAGCGAGGCCCGCTAACCTCATAATCAGTGTCGACGGAGAGGAGTATCCGATTCAGTTGGATCGACCAATGGTTCTAAATTTGGGCGAACGGCAGAGAACTATTATTGTGCGCCAGAGTCCTTAGTTCTGATTACTGCTTATGCTTGACGACAAAATGCGGCGGTTCTAGGATGGCAGCGGCTGGAAGACAACCCAGGGATCAAGGAGTATTCACATGGCTGAGAACCAGGATAAAAACAAGTGTACGCACCCGGCATGCGATTGTCCCCGAGAAGAGGGTAGTAAGTATTGCGGCGAGTACTGCGAGAATGCGGAGAAGTCTGGTGTCATGGAGATAGGATGCAGTTGCGAGCACGACGCCTGTCGCTAGCAAACACACAACAGACGCCGCTCGTGGCTCAATTTAAAGACCCCCGGTTTAGTTTTCCCCCTTGCAGCGCATCCCTACCCGTTTGACTACAATTTGCACCCTACAGTCCCCAACTTGGCGGAACTTCGCGAAAAACCATCTCGACGATCGACTCAAGGCGAACGGCCTGATAAATCGAAGGCTAGAGATGCTACCCATCCTGATCGAACTGCAACGTTTAAAGCGGCTGGATCGAACCGGTTGGACGTTGCGCGGCCTGGCAAATGGTACTGAGTCAGTAGCCGCGCACTCTTTTGGCGTTGCTGTGACCGCAATGACGTTGGCTGATGAACTGCTTGCTCAGGGAGTGTCAGTCAATACGGAAAGACTATTAAGAATGGCATTACTGCATGACTGGGCCGAGACACGTGTCGGCGACATGCCCAAAACGGGTACCTTATATTTTGACGGCGAGGTAAGAAAACGCGCGGAAACCGCCGCTTTCGCTGATGTCGTTAGCGGCGCAGCAGCGGACCCTTTGTATCGTGAGCTTTATGACGAATATGAACAACGCAGGAGTTTGGAGGCGCGCCTCGTTAAGGCGGCGGATGTAATTGATTTGTTGGTACAGGTGCTGGCGCTGGAACGCGCCGGAGCTCGGGGACTAGAAGAATTTTGGGGGGTCGTGGAAACTGGGGATTTCCAACTTGAAGGCCCAGCCCAGGAGATCTTAAACGAACTCTTTGGCGCATTGCTGGCAGCCCGTCGAGATAGTTGAGAGCTACTCCTGAAGTAATGAATAAATGGTTGAGTGGATAACAAACTTTGTTAGCTCGATAACTTTACGAGGAGCGCTCCTCTGGCTTCTTATATTTCTGCTCACTTTCGGGGCAAGTCTGGCAATCGTTTCTATAGTTCTCGTCAAATTGCCCGCTACATATTTCAAAAAGTCTCATAACAAAAAAGTTCTGGCCAACCACCCCCCGATAATTCGCGTCCTGGCGATTATAGGAAAGAATCTATTGGGCATCGTGCTGGTCGTAATTGGAGTTTTGCTGTCCCTTCCCGGAGTGCCAGGACAAGGCGTGCTAACTATCTTGTTGGGAGTAATGTTGTTGAACTTTCCCGGCAAACCGCGACTCGAACATTGGATAGTCAGTCGTCCCAAGATTCTCCACGCGATAAATAAGCTGCGGCACAGATTTAGCAAGCCAGAACTGGTGCTCGATTAGATAGTTCGTGGCCAGGCTCGACGACTCCTGGTACGAGTCTTAGCGATAATGGCCGTGTCACCTGTGACAAAAATGCTGCAGTGGTAAGCTTAGATGGGCCAAAAAGCCCAGCGTTGACAACGAAAAATGTCTTTGTTAGGTTGAACTCCTGTTACAACTCGTCGGCAAAGCTACCGAGGTTATTTTTAAGAGCCCCTTAATGGTCAAATCATACTCTAGTCCCTTTCGTTTGCTGCCCCTACCTTTTGTCCTTCTTCTAACACTGACAGGGTTGTTATCCATGAGCGGCTGCGGCCTTTTTGGCACCCGCAAGCAGGTACAGGTGCCTCCCATGCTCACTCCGCTAGCGGAGGCCAACAGAGCGCAACTGGTTGCCGAAGTGAACAGACTGGCTGCCGTGAAATCAATTCGCGGAAAAGTCGATATTCAATTCGAGGACACCTCTTTCGCAGAGGTAGGAATCGCCGAGAAATACCGGCAGGCCGATGGAACGATTACACTCCAACGCCCGGGAAAGGTTTACCTGATAATTCGGGTTCCCTTCATTGCAACCGACATTGCGCAGATGACTTCAGATGGTGAGAGATTTCGGGTTGCAGTGTTGCAAGGCGATGAGAAATACCGTCGTTTCGTGAAAGGCACTAACAATGCGACCTACGAGAAACTCGAGCTTAACAGAGATGGCAGCGAAACCGGCAAGAAGAAGATAATGAGCGGAGAGGAGACCGTAACCGCGCTGTCAAATCTCCGCCCGCAGCACCTGACTGAGGCGTTCATGATTAGCCCGGTGGCGAGCCAATCGGGTTTAGTCTACTCCCAGACAGAATTTTTTCAGGAGGAACCTGACATTCGGCCGCGGGCAAAAAAGGGATCTCGGGTAGTTCGTGGTTATTATTTGTTGGAAGAGTTCTCGCCAACCGCGCCTGACGAGATGCGTTTGCTCCGCCGGTTCTGGTTTGATCGGGTCGGGGGAAATCGTCTGGCCAGATTGCAAACATATGATGACCGGGGCCGATTGATAACCGACATCGCTTATTGGGACGATAAGGCCGTCGGACCGGACGGGCGCAGATTGCCTTCGCGTATCGATATCACGCGACCGCATGACCAGTACAGACTGAGCATCTCGTATCAGGCTCCAGCCTCAACAGACATTGACCGCGATTATCGCCCAGAGGCGTTTGTTCTGGAGAACAGGTGGCAACTTCCTGAAGTTGATCTCGACGTTCCACAAAACAAGAAAGCCAAAGTTAGTCAGTAACAAATAACCGGATGATAGATATAGGCGGTGGATTGTAATAACATCTGACACCTAAATCGTAGGCATCCGCTCTCATTTGGTAACGTTGCCTTCGCACTCGCATTCTACCAAGTAATGCGAAGTGATGAGTTCCCCCGAGATTCCGCTTAACTCTTAATGCGCACGATCCTACAAGCTGAGAACCTCGTTAAGGTCTATCGGGTGGGCAAGGTCGATGTTCCTGCATTACGTGGAGTGTCTCTGCACGTACAGGAAGGAGAGTTTGTTGCCATCATGGGTCCTTCAGGGTGCGGAAAATCCACGATGCTGCATTTGCTTGGAGGACTGCTGACCCCGACAAGCGGCAGGATTATCGTTGATGGCGAGGATCTTACCGCCGCGACCGATGCCAAGCGCACAGATATCCGGCGAAGAAAGATCGGATTTGTGTTTCAACGCTTCAATCTTTTTCCAACCCTAACAGCGGAAGGGAATTTGCGCCTCGCCGAACGGATTCACGGAAACGGAGGAGACGATTCCGGACGTCGCCGCGAAGTCCTGCGCTTGCTGGGACTCGAAGACAAGCTGCATCACAAGCCTCTTGAGCTATCTGGTGGCGAGCAACAGCGGGTTGCCCTGGCAAGGGCAGTCGTAACGCGACCGGCTATCGTCTTAGCTGACGAACCTACCGGAAATCTGGACTCCGAGAATTCAGCCCTGGTACTCAACATGTTCCAGGAGCTGAATTACCGCTTTAACCAAACCATCGTAATGATCACTCACAACCCGGAAGCCGCAGCAATGTGCCGACGAATCGTGCAAATGCGTGACGGTCACATTGTCGAGCCCTCCCCGAGCGTCCAAATGTAAATAACCTTGTTTACAGGAAATCGCTGGCAGGTTAGACTGTTGGAGGTTGGTTCTGCCTCCCAGGCGTGAAACTTGCTAGGATCCGCACCGGAAACCATCTAGAGGCGGTTTTGCTCAGCACAATCAAGAAGATGTTCCTTTGGAACTATGCCAGAAACACCTGGCAGTGGGATATTTTATGCGTCCTGATCCTGGCATTTATTTTTTTGACGCCCAAAAGCTGGTTTGAAGGCAGCGAACGGCGCACTGCGAGCAGGCATCAAACACCGACGACAACAACGGTGCTTCTTGGCACGGAAGTTGTTGATAATGAATCAGATAGATCGCATTTGGAGCGCCGCGTACGAACCCTCAGTGGACGAAGCGATGCTCAGATTGTTGCGCTACGAAAAGTCCTGGATAAGGATGGTAAAACGGTCGGCTATCAGGTTGACATACGCTAGTCATCCCCTATAATCGCTGGGTTTTTTCCGACTCACGAGTGGAGTCATCATTTTTAGGAGTTCTTATGAAGAGATTTGTTCTTATGGTACTTGCGATTCTGCTTGTGGCAGTTGCCCTAAGCCCTGGTTCCTCGAGAGAGGCATACGGGCAGACTGCCGGCCTGGTCAGCTCGGTGCTGAACAAAATGGAGCGCAACCGGCAAACGCTGAAATCGCTTCGTGCCGGAATTAGCATGGAGAAATATAACGCTCAACTTCGCGATTCCGAGAAGTACAACGGAATCGTTGTGTACATGCCATCAAGTGGGCGGGACGCGGCTGTGCGAATCGAGTGGCGCAGTCCCCAGCACGAGATTCTCGCCGCTAATAATGGAAAGTACACTCTTTGTCGGCCGCGTCTAAACATGTGCTATGTGGGCAGCAGCTCGAAGTCGAATCGGAATAAGGCTGGCGGAATCCTGGAAATGATGTACATGTCCCGGAAACAGCTCGAGGATCGGTTCCAACCCGTGCAAGACGTACGAGAGGAAACTCTCTGGGGTGGAATTAGTACGATCCACCTGACGCTGGTGCCCAAGGGTAACGCGAGTTTTAAGTATGCTGAGATTTGGGTTGATTCTTCGGGCATGCCGGTGCAGACAAAGATTGTCGAAAAGAATGACGATGCGACAACAATGCGCCTGACCGGGATGGAAAAGAACGCGAAGATCAACGGCGACGAGTTTAACCTCAAGCTCGATTCGACTGTCAGGATTGTAAAAGGTTAGGACCTAATGCATGGTTAAATCCTAAGGGGCTCTGTCGCAAGACCAGAGCCCCTTACTTTTTGGCTTAACCCGAAGCGTGAGTCCGCTTGCCATGCGACGCGCTCGTCGCATATTCTTCGAGTGCTTACTAATGGTGCCTGGTTGATTGTGATCGATGGGACCCCGACTCAGGCCAGCCGGAAGATGAAAAAAACCAAATTTCTCACGCGTAAATTGCGGGAGGTAAGTTTTATTAGCCGCGGGCTGCTTTCGAGTCGTCACCCGGTTCTCGCCCACCTTATTCCCATGCGTAGGTGCAACCTCGCATGCGGTTATTGTAATGAGTACGATCACTCCTCGTCGCCGGTACCTGTGGATGTAGTGAAACGCCGCGTCGACAAGCTAGCAGATCTTGGCACCTCGATCGTCACGATCTCTGGCGGCGAACCCATGATGCACCCGGAGCTCGACGAGATTGTTCATCACATTCGCCTTCGCGGAATGATTGCAGGATTGATCTCGAATGGCTACTACTTCACTCCGGAACGAATAAAAAGGCTAAACAAAGCGGGACTTGAGTACCTTCAGATAAGTATCGACAACGTCAGTCCGGATGAGGTTTCGCGAAAGAGCCTGCGAGTTCTGGATAAGAAACTGGGTTACCTGTCCGAGTATGCGGACTTTCACATCAACATCAATTCTGTGATTGGTGGCGGCATTAAGAACCCCGAAGACGCACTTACAGTTGCGCACCGCGCGGTCGAGCTTGGATTTTCAACCACGGTCGGTGTAATTCATGATAACGATGGAACGTTGAAGCCGCTCTCACCCACAGAGAAGGACATTTTTCAGCAGGTCAAGAAACTCGGCAACAAAGACCACGCCCGGCTGAATTGGTTTCAAGACAGCATTGCCGAAGGAAAGCCCTACAACTGGCGTTGCCGCGCCGGAGCACGCTA
Organism: Pyrinomonadaceae bacterium; assembly: GCA_041745915.1. GTDB lineage: Bacteria > Acidobacteriota > Blastocatellia > Pyrinomonadales > Pyrinomonadaceae > PSRF01. Next base: position 69,250 of record JBGTHZ010000084.1, read on the forward strand.
CCTTTACATTTGCGAAGAAGGTCTTGTCCATTGGTGCTCTCAACAGCGAGGCTACCCCGGTATTCCGCTCGAGGAATACACCATGAAAGATTTCGATCGGGAGTACAATACCGAAAAGTGGTGTGCTCCAACCTGCACACTCCAATGCGTGCACCAGGTTGGCATTCTCGACAACTGGCGCGATCCTCAGAAGACGCCTGCGCAGATGGCTGCAGAGCTGGAAAAGAAAGAAACTGTGGGTGAGATGGTACGCGTCGAGTAGTCCCGCTACTCATTTTCAGCGGATTCCTCAGTATTTGCCGTAAACCTGAGGATTCAGCTACCTACCGGAGTGATTCCCCCCGCGCAGATTGAACTCGTGCTCTCGCCACTGCACAGCGCTCGTCCGGCAGAGGTTGAGTGCAGGCTCTGGTTTCCAGAAACCTTTGATATTCGACTGTTGCCTGGTTTGGCAAATTAAGTAAATCCAGCAAAGTCGCAATGTGAAAAGCTATGAAGTCATCGGACTCGCCGCCTTGTTCCGCCCGTCGAAGTTCCAACAACGCCCCGGTCCAGTCACCGGTATCGGAAAGTTCCCTGGCCAGTAATTTCCTTGTATGTGGGTTATCTTCAAGCTTTAACGCAGCGCGGTATTCGTCTATTGTTTCGCCTGGTTTTCCACCGATCTTTGCATGGGCCGCGCGCGTGAGGTGACCGTCAACGCTCTGGTAATCCCAGTAGAGATGGAAGCCAATTGACGAGAGAACGACCGCCGAGTAAATCAGTGGTATGGCAACTCGCCAGCGAGGTGCGCGCGAGGAAGAGAATGTCACACCCGCCTCAGGTCCGACGTGTGGCAGTTCGCTTTGCTGGCGAATGAATCGGACGATCAAGTAGAGGGGAAATATGATCAATGGGAAGAAGAGCGTTCCGAGGGACCATCCAATTGCCACGTAAATGAGAAATCGGTGGCGCCGCGCACTAGCCAGCACCCAGATCGATGCCAGCGCTGAGAGCACGAGTACTGCGGGTCGAATTAACTCAAAGAACCCTCCGGCAGAAATGTCGAGCTTAAAATTCACTTGCTGCCTGGTGAAGAACTGTCCCCGACAGTCAGAAGAGTAACCGAGCTGGAAAGACCAAGACCAGATAGCCGACCGGCCATCACGACGATCATCTCGCCTTTCTCAACTGCACCAGCCTCAAGCAGAGTCTTCTCACCGTACTTAAGCATCTCTTCGGTAGAGTGTGCAGAGGGGGTTATCAATGCCTCTACTCCCCAAATCAGAGAAAGCTCGTCCTGAACCTTGCGAGAGCTTGTAAGGGCCACGATTCGCTGCTCGGGTCGCAAAGCGGAGAGCCTGCGGGCCATCAGTCCTGACTCTGTCAAAACTGCCGTCACCCTGGTCCCCATCTCCTCCGCTGCATACGCAGCAGCTTCACAAAGAGCCCGGCTAACCTTTCCAGACTGTCTGCCGGCCCACCTAACCACCTTATTGGATTCAGAGTTTTTCCCCGCCTCGGCGGATTCGATAATGCGGCACATCGTTTCAACCGCGGGCACGGGGTACTGACCGGTCGCAGTTTCGTTAGACAGCATCAGCGCGTCGGTACCATCCCAGACGGCATTCGCCACATCAGATGCCTCGGCACGAGTTGGCCGTGGGCTAGTCACCATTGATTGCAGCATTTGAGTCGCAGTAATAACCATCTTTCCGGCGTGCACTGACTTTGCGATAATGCGCTTTTGATAGATCGGAACGAGTTCTACGCTCGTTTCCACACCGAGATCCCCGCGGGCCACCATAATCGCATCGGCGGCGGCAATGATGTCGTCGAGATGATCGATCGCCTCCGCCTTCTCGATCTTTGCTACCAGAGGGGCGCGCCCACCGGCCTTGTTGATCAGACTCTTCGCTTGAACGCAGTCCTCAGCACGGCGAACGAATGATAACGCGATGTAGTCCACATCTTGCGCCACCGCCCAGTTGAGATCCTCGATATCCTTTTCTGTTAGCGACGCGATCGGCAAGGGGACGCCAGGCAGGTTAATGCCTTTGCGCTCACCCAGTACGCCCCCATTAATTACGCGGCAAATAACATCGGTTTCAGTTGTCTCCTCAACTAACAGAGCTATCGCGCCATCGTCGAGCAGAAGCCGGGCACCCGGCTGCAGAACCCGCGGCAGATCCTGATAGTTAGTAGCGACTTCAGTAGCATCGCCGAGAACCTCCCGCGTGGTGAGTCTGAAAAGAGCCCCCGTTTCAAGCGTGACGGGTTCGCCATCCTTGAGATGACGAGTACGAATTTTTGGCCCGGAAAGATCTACCAGCACTGAGAGTGGGCGTTGAAGTTTCAACGCTGCAGCCCGCGCTCGCCGAATATCCTCTGCTTTCTCCTCGTGCGTGCCATGGGACATGTTAATGCGGAATCCGTTTGCGCCCGAGACAATCAATGCCTCAATTACAGCCGGGTCTCGTGAAACTGGTCCCAGGGTCGCCAGGATTTTTGCTTTCTTCATGCTTCAGGTCCCTTGCCCTCTATATTACCGTCCCGGAAGCAACGCCGGCTCACTGACGCTAGAAAGACTCAACCTTTTCACTTTGAACTTATCACAAGCGCGGAATGTATAACCCTCTCCAACTCTTTGGTCGTGGAATCGTCGTAGCCTATGAATCTTTTCATGAGTTGTCCCCCGCGATCGAATACAAAAGTTTGCGGAATACTATCGTCGTCAGAGAGAAATAGATCGGTAAGTGGCTTATCGGGAAAACCAAGTTGATACGAAATATTGAGCTCGGTCGCGAAAGCCGGCACCTTAACGCGATCGTCTGGTCCGCCTACGTTAAGTCCCACAACTTGCAGGCCCTGCGTACCGAATAGCTGCTGAAGATCGCTAAGATGTGGGATGCTCTTGCGACAAGGGGCGCACCAAGTGGCATAGAAATCCAAAACGAGGACTTGGCCTCGAAAATCCGCCAACCTTGCGCGCCGGCCGTCAGGCTGGGTCCAACCCATCTCAGAGCCGGCCCCTTCAGCTTTCAAGGGTGGCATTGGATAGGTAGTGTTTGGCAGGCTCGACAAGCCTGGCGCGGCTCCGCTCGACGTGCTTGATTCTTTTCGGCTGCAGGCGAGGAGGAAGACTGCGCAAGCAACCAGCGAAAGGAAGGCTTTCCGAGATCGGGTCTTCGATGTAAACATTGGCTCTAACGAATTAGGAAAGTATTCTACACGACTCGCTCGAATCAGCGGGTACAACTTCGACCAGGGCGTTAAAAGGCCTGCAGGGTAGGGTGGGGCAGCCACTTATTGGTGGCGTAAGAATCCAGGGTCTTCAGGGGTATCTTTGGATGAGTGAATAGCATCAGCGGACTCTGAAGGGACGGGTTTACCCGGGACCCGATATTCCTCGTTCACCCAACGGCCCAGGTCGACCATCTTACAACGCTCAGAACAAAAGGGGCGAAAAGGGTTGTCTTTTTGCTCGACGGGTTTGCCGCAAGTTGGGCACTTCATAGATCTGGTGCTAGGCGGGATTAGCTACTTTGCTCGCGAGGCCAATGTCGCGCACAAGGGATTCTGGTCGCTTCACCAGGATTCGCCGGTTGACGAATTCGATAGTGCCTTCCCGGCGCATCGCATTCAAGCGCACGGTGACACTCTCGCGAGTGGAGCCCACTATGGAAGCAATCTCGCGGTGAGGCAGTGGGATGTCGATCAGGACCCCTTCCCGTTCCGGCACCCCGTACCGGTCGGAAAAGTCAGCAAGCAGCCGGTCCAGGCGCGCTGGAATGGCATTGAGGGCAAAATCAGCGAGGCGCCGTTCTGCCTGCTCAAGTCGTTGACCGATTAGGCGGAAAGTGTAATCATGAAGTCGGTCGTCCTCACCCATCCCCGTTCGAAATGCCCCCGAAGGAATTCTCAAAAGTCGCGAGTTTGCATAGGCAATCGCGGAGTTTTCCCGACGACCCGCGGCTGAATAGAGAGCCGATTCACCGAAGAGGGAGCCCTCTGAGAGTATGTCGATCACGGCTTCTCGCTTAGTTTCGTGATCGATCCGACAAAGTTTTATGGTTCCGTAAACGATGGCATACAGGGAATCGGCAGCATCACCAGCCCGGTAAACGAACCGCCGGCGACGCAGATCAAGCAGAACTGCGCTACTAGCGAGCTGGGAGATTCCTTGATCGGTGAGCGTGGAACCAAAATCCAGCTGGCGGATAATGGTGACGAGGTCTGCGGCCGACAGAGCACTGGCACGCTTAGGTTGCATGACACTATTGCCTTCTCTCACGGGAGATTGAGTTATAGGTTCTCGGTTAAACTACTTAATGACAGCGCAACGGATCTATCAGTTCTAACGTTGGGTAGCTGTGCTGAAAATGTAAGGAAACCCCCGGGGACTCTTTCGAGGTCGTGAACGCTTTCAGTTATTGCTCGGATCGGGTAGTTAGGCGTGTCAAAAGCGAAACGGACAATTACTGAATCGTCGCACTTTAACATGAAGCCTGTAGGCGCGCAAGAAAATATCTAATTACTGGCCCATGATAGGAAAACCCCGCGTTTTAGTGGTCGATGACGACCCGGACAAGCTGAGCCTCCTGGAAATGGCTCTGACCATGGCCGGATATGAAGTCCGAACTGCTCGGGACGGCGAGGAGGGCTTTGCTCAAATGTCTTCGTTCCAGCCGGACCTGGTGGTCTCGGACGTAATGATGCCCCGTATGAACGGTTATGATTTGGCCCGCAGGATTCGCGAGAATCCTCAGACAAAGTTTATTCCGATCATACTCCAGACCGCTGCTGGGCTAAGGGCTGCCGACCAGCGACTGGGCTCAGAAGTCGGGGCGCTGGGCTACATTACAGACCCTACAGATTTAGACTTGCTCCTTTCGCGGGCGCGAACGCTGCTCGAATTCAAAGCCTATCTCGACACCTGCGAGGAAGAGGCTACGACTGATCATCTCACCGGCCTGGCAAATCGCCGACGTTTTGAACGCTTGTTGGAAAAGGAGGTTTCACGCACAGAGCGCTACGGTCACGCATTCTGCCTCCTCATGCTTGATATCGATAACTTCAAACAAGTGAATGACAACTATGGACATGAGGCGGGTGACGAAGCGATTAAAAGTCTCGCCAGGATCTTGCAAGAGGGCACTCGGGGTATCGACCTCGCAGCCCGCATCGGTGGCGATGAGTTCGCAATTGTGCTCACCGAGACGAAGTTGGAAGGCGCGATGGAGGTAGCTGAACGACTTCACCTCGCGATTAGGAGCACTCAAATACCCCTGGTTGGGCAGATAGCCGCGAGTTTTGGTGTTGCAGAATGCCCCTCTTCGGCCCAAACCGCACGAGAACTTCTGGCGACCGCGGACGCTGCCCTCTATGAAGCTAAACGACAGGGAGGCGACCGCGTGGTTCAAGCACACTCAGCCAAGTTGAACTCCGCCCAGGCGATAAACGTACAATAGGAAGTCGGTTTTCCAGTGCCAGGTGTCCGATGGGAATTGACCCCACTTTCGGTTTTCAAGATATTTTTTCGGAATCGACTCCTGAACCGACAACTCCCACATCCGAAACCGTTTTTCTTCAATAAGTGATGGCTGACTACAAAGACAAAATAGATGAATGGCAACGAGCGGCGCGGCGCAAGGCGCGCGAGCTTGATGAGAAGTATGCAATCTCCGATCTTGTCGAGGAGGGATCTCGCGTCGCTGGAAACGCTGCCAAACGTGGCGCTGAAACTCTCTCCAGCGGGGCCGAGAAAGTACGTGTCGAAGCTGAACGGCTTACTGACGAAGGCGAGGTCGGTGAGACGGCGAAGCATTTGGCGGAAGAGGCGTTACGCGGGGCCAGGCAGGCCAGTGAGACTTTTCGCAGCGTGGCCGGAGATGCGGGGAAAAAGGCCGGCGAAGCGATCAACGATGCCAAAACTTACTATGATCGCGCTTCACAGATTTACGATACGGGAGCAAAGTTCACACGGGCTTCCAGCGCGGCCACCGCTGGGCTGATCAAAGCCCGCGACTGGATCAAAGAGAACCCGGGTAAAGCCGCGATGGTCTCTTTTTCACTTGTTCTGGGGGTGAGGATGGGTGCCTCTTTCCCCGGCCTTGACTCTGTGCTGTTAGGCTCACATCCACACTGGCTTACACATTCCGCGCTGCCTGTTTTTGGTCTGCAAAAACTCAGCGAAAAATTCGATCGCCATCTACGTAAACAAGAAGAGTTAATAGCCCAGGGTAAACTCAGCGAAGCCGAGCAAAAACGCATCGAGTTTGAACGCAATATGACGAAGTATGTTGGCGCGCCTTTGCTGGGTGCCTTCAGTTGCGCTGCAGGGGCGGCCATGTTTGCCCAGATCGTGCAGCCCGGTCAGATAACCGGAGCGCCAATCAGTTGGCTACTCGGCGGCAATCCATTTCTCGATGGCGTTTGGCTTTTTGGCAACGGAGTCATCTGTTTTCATCAGGGGTACAAGTTTTTCATGATAGCTCTTGCTGACCAGAAAGAGGTGGCGCGCGTGGTACGAGAGATCAAAGGCCTTCTCCCCGCTGTGGCTACTCCTTGACTTCGCCCAACATGCCTGCGGGATTGGTCTAATCACGGTGCGCTACCAGGTTCCAGTTCAAAGGGTGCTCTTTAAGTGATGGTGATTGGAAACGGACAGAAGCAGAGCGCGAACACGATTAGAGTAACTGTGGCGATCCAGGTACGAATCGCTCCCAGGGGTTCCATTGCTTCGGGTTGCGGATGACCCACTCGCAGCATGATGGCCAACAAAATCGTATAGAGAAATCCGCTCGGGCTTCCATACCAGACAAATCCCAGCACTGCCAGCACCGCCAGCACCACGAAAGCAACTCGACCTATGGTTTTGTGGGCCCTTGAACCAAACATGGCGAAAGTTCCGTGCCCACCATCGAGTTGTCCCACCGGCATCAGATTCAAGCTCGTGACCAGCAAGCCAATCCATGCAGCCATGTAGTACGGGTTGATTGGAGCGTAGGGATCGAGAGTCTTACCCGCCAGTACGCCCAGCAACCGAAATAGCAGAGGATCGTTAAATACGATTCCATAGCCACCACCTGGCAACGCAGGCTGCATGCTCAAAATGCCCACCAGGGCGATTGGTACGGCCACCACAAAGCCTGCCAAAGGACCTGCAAGTCCGATGTCAAACAGTGCGCGCCGGGAAGGAATCGGTGACTTGATCTTGATGAAGGCCCCAAAAGTTCCCGCCAGGAATAGTGGTGGGGCCGGAATGAAGAAAGGCAAGGTGGCAGCGACGCCATAACGACGGCAGGCAACGTAGTGGCCCATTTCATGAGCGGTGAGTATGGCGAGCAATGCCGCCGAAAAGACCAACCCGTCAGCCAGAAGCTGCGGATGCTGAACAGTGAAGGCAAGCAGGGCGATGACGCTGCGAACATAGTATTGCGGAACGAATAGCAAATAATCGATCACTGTCGAGAGTGGGGGCGGGGCTACATCGACCTCAGGGGCAGACATGACCAGCCCCGCCACCGTGGTCGTTACAATTGTAATTAAGAAGAGACTTGAGTGTAGCATCCACTCGCGCACTGTGGGACGTGGAGCTACTCGGAGCCCCATGATGCGGCGAGCTTTTACAAAAGGGATTGCCTGGGCCGATTCTGACATTGGGTGCTGGTTAAAGTTCAAAGGCTAGATTCTCTGTATCTTTTCGCCGATCTCCACTCTAAGCCCATACGTTAACAAATCCTGCCGGTTGGAGCTATTGGAGAGCGCAGCAGCAAGCGGCTAGTAGAGGACTGCGGTTGGGAAAGATTAACAGCGAGATGAAGCGCGAGATCATGAACATGAATCTTCGAGCTGATCTTGCAGTACTCTCCGCTTGCGAAACCGCAAACGGCAAGATAAGTCCGGGCGAAGGTGTGATTGGTATGTCTTGGGCTTCTTAGTCGCCGGAACTCGCTCTATCGTAGTAAGTCAATGGCTGGGAGTTTAAATTAGTGCGGTTCTTCCGTCTAAAAATCTGAATCGCTTTGCCCGGAATCATCGTTCGTTATCTCGCCGTCCTCGTGGGCCTGCAGTTCTTTTCCGGGCTTGAATCGAATTGTTTTGCCGGAAGGAATGGCCACCTCTTCGCCCGTTCTGGGATTTCGTCCCACGCCACGTTTACGGGGCTTAACCACAAACACGCCAAATCCGCGTAGCTCGATTCGCTCACCTCGCGTGAGGGCTTCCTTCATCGAGTGGAAAAGCGCATCAACCGCTTGTTCCGCCTTCATCTTGGGAACTCCGGTCTTCTCCGCTACCCGGTTGATGATGTCCAATTTGATCACGACTTCAGCCTCCGTTTATTCCAAAAAGGAATCCCAACTGCCTGGAATCGAGGCTGCGATGATAGAGAGCCGCGGCGAACACTGTCAAGCCAAATGCAAACGGTTCAATGAGTTCGCCGGGAAAACGCAGGTACTTTTACTCGAGAGGTCATCGCGTTTGACGATTCAGCGGCCAGCCTTTACGATTCCTTTTCTTCTAATCAAATCCATTCCGGAGCAAACCGATGTCACAATCCTACGAGACACTTCTGCTTGAGCGCCGCGAGCGTGTCGCGCTAATCACAATCAACCGGCCTGATAAACGAAATGCGCTGAATATCAAAACTCGTGAAGAAGGAGCGGCGTTGCTGGAAGATCTCCGAAGCGACGACTCGGTGGGCGTCGTAGTCATAACCGGCGCCGGCGATAAGGCGTTCGTTGCTGGAGCCGACATTGCCGAGTTTGCCGGTCGTACCGCCATCTCGCAACGTGATGTGATGACCGCTCGCTCACTATTCACCGCCTTTGATACTTTTCCGAAACCGGTGATCGCGATGATCAATGGATATTGTTTGGGGGGCGGGTGCGAGCTGGCATTGGCTTGCGATATCAGAGTAGCCAGTGAGAATGCGTCTTTCGGCCAGCCCGAAATCAATCTGGGAATTATTCCCGGCGGTGGTGGCACTCAACGCCTGACACGTCTGGTGGGGGAAGGCAAAGCCATGGAGTTGATTCTCACCGGCGACATTATCGACGCGAAAACTGCGTTCGCCATCGGCCTGGTCAATCATGTTTTTCCAGCGGACCAGCTTGAGGCCAGGACCATGGAAATAGCACACCGCATTGCGGACAGGGGCCCAATCGCCCTAAAGCTGGCCAAGGAAGCAGTAAAAATTGCTTCGCGCTCGTTGCTTGATGAAGGGCTGCGACGCGAAGTTGATCTCTTTGCCTTGTGCTTCTCCACTGAAGATAAGGACGAAGGCGTTAAGGCATTTCTGGAAAAGAGGAAACCTCAATTCAAAGGAAGATAGTACTTGGAACTTTGTGCTTTGTTCTTGGTTCTTTGTAAGAGTTCACCCTAACCGCCAGGCTTACTTCCCAGAACGAAAGCAAAGCACAAAGAACAAAGTACAAAAGTGTGCGGATCATCGGCATCATCTTCGGAATCGTAATCGCCGCCATTGGCGGCGTTATCGCCTACCGCGCTTTGTTTCTGGAGCCAAGTGCGGCTGTTGTTATTACTGAAACCGAGGTGCGCGAACTCCCGAACACAGCGCGGGTGGTTGGCGGATTTGCACTGCTCGCTATTGGAGCGGCTCTGGCCTTCTTCGCCGCACGCAGGAGAAGCCGGTAGACTCTTGAGGGCGGATCAATCGCAGATCAAAAATCAAATCAATAATCTAAAATCCAGAAGGACAAACCCCGCTTGACCGTCTCTTCCACGCTACGTTACTCTTCCCCTTCTCAATTGAACGGATGAAGACTTCCGGCTTCAATCGTTTCAGGGGCCGTAGCTCAGCTGGGAGAGCGCATGACTGGCAGTCATGAGGTCAGGGGTTCGATCCCCCTCGGCTCCACCAATACCTCAATTAGGCAAACTTGATACCTTCCCCTCACGGCGATTAATAGGGAATCATGAACTTACGATCTCAATTACGTAACATGCTTCGCCCATCGCTCAAACATAGCCGACATGCCTGAGCTAGACGTCTGGTCAAACTCACCAACAATCCTTAATCTTCCTGATGGTGAATACTGATCGACTAACAGACCTGGTTGCTCCAGTTGCCATCGCGATGGGCGCCATTGCCATCTTCTTTTTTGTTCATCCTCTCCTAAAATACTTTTTCGGGCCGGCGATGATCGTGGCGCTGGTTTGTTACTTTCAAACCAGCTATCGAAAAATGCCCAAACCTGAGCGCGTTCTGCCTCTCTATTTACTCGCCCTGGCGATACAGTTTCTTCACTTCACCGAAGAATACGTTTACGGTTTCCATTTTAGAGTCACTGAAATCCTGGAGGGAACGCCGCCTTTCACTCCCGATGTCTTCGTGGCCTTCAACATGATTGCTTACTGCCTGTTCTTATTGAGCGGCTTGGGAATGTATAAGGGAATAAAGTTTCCAATGATTGTCGTTTGGTTTTTCACCATCGCCGCTACTCTCGGCAATGCAGTCGTACATCCGCTACTTGCGGTCAGGGTGGGCGGTTATTTCCCCGGGCTGTTTACCTCATTCGCATATCTAATCGTGGGACCAATTCTGTTCCTGCGCCTCTGGGAAGTGAGGGAGTAATTTCGGATTTCGAATTGCGGATTTCGAATTTGAATGCGATCAGGCGGGAAGGCAGGCGCAGAACCAAACGATCCACGAAATACCACAAAATATCACCAACTAAATTCGTGTTCGTTCGTGTCGTTTCGTGGATCGTTGTATCTACCAAACGCGAAATTCGAAATCCGAAATTCAGACTGCTTTCCGGCTGAGCCTTGCTCTTGGGGGCTATTCCGGGACTATAATGCGGCCCTCGCAGCAAATATAAACACCAATATCGAGGTAGCGACTATGAAACACCGTGTCGCATTCGTTTTCCGTGTAGCCTTCTTTCTTGTCACGACCGCTACGCTACTGGTAGCAGTTGTTTTCCCCCAAACCACGAAACGGGGAACGAGCCAAAGCAAGGTCAACAAATCACGCAGAGCGACAGTTAATAATCCGCGCAATGAGACCCTAAGGATTTGCCAGGGAGTTCCCATTCCGGCGGGATACGTCATCACTGCCTACCTGACGTCATCGACTTGCCCGCATGGTGTGTACATCCTCAAAAAACAGGACCCCTATTCCGAGAGCCTGAAGATTTCGAAGCAGGGTGCGCCCGAGCCGAGTCAAAAGCCTGCGTCATCACAGCCTGTCGGCACCTCGGCGCCAACGCAACAAGGTGCGGGTGCGGGAACGTCCGCGTCATTCATGCGGCCGCGCCGTGTCGGCACAGCGCAAGCTCAAGGTGAAGCTCCCACCTTGAGTGGCGTTCAAAGAGAATCTCCAGCCGGACCGCCAACATTGACGGGCGTTACCGCTCTCGGTTCACTAGTGAATGAATCATCCAACCCTGAAGCCGCTGCAGGTCCGGAAGAAGTGAGCGAGGGAGATGTGGTGCGCGTTGACACCAATCTGGTTACGGTTCCCGTGAGTGTGTTGGATCGGCACGGGCGTTTCATACCAAACCTGGGCCGAGAGGACTTTAGCGTTTTTGAGAATGGAGTCGAGCAGTCACTCGCTTATTTTGAGCCCGCCGACAAACCCTTCACCGTGGCGCTGCTCCTGGACACTTCGCCTTCGACACATTTTCACCTTTGGGAGATCAAAGAAGCGGCCATCGCTTTTGCAAAACAACTGCGCCCACAGGATCGTGTGCTTATCGTCAGCTTCAACGATCAAGTACTTCTCCTTACCGAAGTGACGAACGATCCGAACATCATCAACCCGGTCATCATAGAGAACGCCACCGTGGGCACGGCTACGCGTCTCTATGATGCAGTTGAGCTTGTCATTAAGGAGCGTTTGAACAAGATCAGGGGGCGGAAAGCCATTGTGCTTTTTACTGACGGAGTAGACACGGCGAGCTATATGGCAACCTATCAGAGCACTATCAGCGCAGTGGATGAGCTCGACGCGCTGATCTATCCGATTCAGTATGACACCACGGATTACTTGCGTGCCATGCAACGCGCCGGCAGCGTTACGGTTGTTTCGACCAAAAGTAACTGGCCGTTTCCCGGCACGAGCTCTTCACAAGTAACCTATCCCACTTCATCCAATGGCGGCCTGCCGTTGCCGGGCGCGACCAAAGCCGACTATGATCGCGCGGATCAATATCTCCACGAGCTCGCCGAGAAGACAGCCGGTCGTCTCTATAAAGCCAACACCACTGCGCAACTGGCGGAAGCATTCGCGAGAATTGCTGAGGAGCTACGCCGGCAATACACGCTTGGCTACTATCCGCAGACAGCTGACCTTGAAGGCGGCGAGCGCCGCCAGATCAAAGTTCGCGTGAAGCGGCCCAACCTTGCAGTGAGGGCCCGGGATAGCTATACGCGCTCCGCTCCCACACGTCCGGCGAAGTAGGCATCCAAGCGGGCGTCAGCTGGCAGCAAGTCCTTCACCGGCCTTTCCGTGACGTCGGCCGGAAAACAAAAACGATCCACGAATAACACGAACGATCACTAAAACACTTAAGTGTTCGTTCGTGTGGTTTGTTGGATCGTTGCTTTCTACCAACCTAACTCTCAACCCAGGCGACAACCGAATTCTCAGAATACGCAGATTCGAAATCCGCAATTCGAACTCCTCAACCCCCCAGTCAGTTGTTCCTCGGATGACATTCTACGCATTGGAAGCTTGATATATCCCCCAGATTTACGGGGTGGATGAAAGGCTCATTGGCCTTGTGGCAGCTTTCGCATTTGCGATCCTCCAGGCCGCCGAGATCGACGGGGTGCTGGAAAGACCCGGTTTTTACGTTCTCCTCAGGCGGCCTTGCCGAGTCATATATAACCGTGTGGCAGACGTTACAGTCATTGGTGATAACTTTGCCCGTGTTGCTCACGTGTTCACCGTCATGGCAGCGGAAGCACCCGGAGAAATAGAGATGGCCGATATTGTTAGGGTGGGTCTCCCAATTCGTTTTCATCTCGGGAAAGAAATAGGTCTTAAAGATGCGCTGGGTCTCACTGATTGCCCCCCTGATCGAATCTCCTTTTTGTTCGTAAATCTCGTTGTTAGTTCGATAAAAGGTATCCAAACTCGTCGCAATCGCTTTGACAGCCTCGTCCTCCGTTTTATAAGGCTGGCTTAAAGATGCAATCGCTTCCCGTTTAAGAAATGGCAGTGAGGTATCAAGCCTACCCGCGGCAAACGATTGGTCCACGGCAACATCCGGCGGCAAATAAACATGTGCGGGACGATTATGACAATCAACACAATCCATCTTGCGCTTACTAGCGGCGGCAATCTGCTCTGGCGACAGCGGTCGGTTGCGATCGTAATACTCAGTGATGTTGCCCTGTCGATCTTTAATCCGTACCCAGGGAATTACCTGCCGTTGCTCGTCCGTGGAGACGTAAGTAACTTCATTTGCGATGTTCATGTGCCAGTGGATGCCGGCAACCTGGCCGGTAGTGGGGCTGCCGCCCCCGACATTGAGAAGCATACGCGTCTGGCGCAAGGTGTTTTTCTCATCGTAGGCGTAGTGATTAAAGGTCTTTAATTGGGCTCCAAAGAACTTCTCGGGCCAATGGCACTGCTCGCAAATGTCCTGTGCCGGCCGTAAGTTGTGAACCGGCGTGGTAATCGGCCGGGAAAACTTATTGAAGGTTACTGAATACAGCTGGTAAGCCCCTGAAAGTTTCGATTGCACGTACCACCCGGCGCCTTCCCCAACGTGACAATCGACGCAGCTCACCCGCGCATGTGGGGACGCCAGGTACGCAACGTACTCGGGCTTCATTACGCTGTGACATGACTTGCCGCAGAAAGCTACTGACTCACTATACTCATACGCCTTGTAGCTGCCGAAAGCGCTGGCCGAAATAAACAATGATGTTACGAAAAGGAAAATGAAGGCGGCGCGACGGGCATGAGAATCATTCAGGTCCAGCTTCGGATAAGCCAATATGTCTGATGGCGCGGCGCGTCGTCGCCTGCGCCGCTCAAAGAACATACCCACCGCGATAACGAACAAGCCGAAGATCAGGATCGACGGCAGGATTATATAAGTCAGGATCCCCAAATAGGGGTTCTGCTGATGCGACGAAATCTCAATCAGGAACAAAAGAGACACGCTGGCGAGACTGGCGATGGCGATCGCCGCCCCCACAAAGCTTATGTAGTTGCGAAAGATACTCGGAGCCTTGCCGATTGGTTCTTCGTCGCCCATGTCGTTTATCAGCTTCCTGTGTTTTACTTGACCGGCCCAGCTTCCTCGCCGGTTGTCAAATCTGGTTCCATCCGTTCCGACTCCTTGATTCGATCGTAATCAAGTTCGTGCTCTTCTTTGTAAAACTCCTCTGACACTCGCCCATCAAGAAAGGCCAGGTTGATGGGATACACATCGGGGTCGAAGATCACCTGATAGAAATGCCAGACGATGATCGCGAGCGTGGCGAGGATTGCTTCGTAAAAGTGTATCGCGAGCGCGATGTCAATCCACCATCTCGGCAGGAAGCCGAAGACACCTATCTTGAACCACATCATCAATCCGGTCAGACCCATGATGATGGTTCCCCACACGACGGCCCAGTATTCCGCCTTCTCAGCGTATCCGAAACGCGCAAATTTAGGCTTAGAAGCTCTTAGTCCGAGGTAATAACCGAAGTTCTGAACAACATCCTTAACATCTTTAAGCCTGGGTAACATGTCTTTGACCCACTGGCGTCCTTCCGAACTGAGGGCGAGATAGAGAACGTGATACGTTCCGGTCACCAGCATGACGACGGCCGCAATGCGATGAAGGACGCGTCTGAGAGCTTCACTCGATCCCATAAGCCAGGCGAGCCAGGAGTTGGGATACTGAAGCGCAAAGCCCGAGAAAACGAGTACGATGAAACTGGTTAACAGCAGCCAGTGTTGGATTCGCTGGTTCCGCGTGAGGCGCACGATTGTGCGACGTTCCCGTTTGCGTTTCTCCGCAGCTTTCTTTCGCCAGACCAGTGCGTTGTGAACGACCATCCCCCCGATTACCAACACGATCAGCGGCAGATAAATCCAGCGCACAACTCTGGTGCCCACAAGTGACATGTCATCGGTCACGCCTGATGTCAGCGAGGAGGTGAGGTGAATCCTGCCTTTAGTGAAATTCTCGCTGGCGCCAACGTGGCACTGGCCGCATGTCTGTGTGAGGTTTGCGGCGTTAATCATAGATTTTGGATCCGAGGACGGTAGGATGTTGTGCACGCCGTGGCAGCTCGAGCAATTAGCGACAACTTTTGACCCTGCCTGGGACGCCAGGCCGTGATAGCTCTCTTCGTAACTGCTGACACGTTCGCCCGAGACGCCAAATTCCTGAGTTAAAGCGACCCCTTCATGACACTTTGCGCAACTGTCGGTAGCCACGGCTCTCGAAGCAGCCACCGTAGTTTGTTCGAATGGCGTCTCGATTCTGTGAATACCGTGGCAGTCAGTGCAGATCGGGGAACGAGATACTCCGCGCGCGGATGCCCGGCCATGGACACTCTGGACGAACTCTGCACTCTCGGTCTGATGGCACGTCCCGCAAGTTGAAGGCACATTGACTCTTGCGATGGACGACTCGGAATTCGACGCCGGCAAGATATCGTGACTGTTATGGCAGTCGGTGCAGACTGCGGCTTTCATATTGCCGCGGGCGATGGCTTTCGCATGAACGCTTTCACGATACGACAGGAACGGTCGATCGCTGATGCCACTCCCCTGCATCATCGACTTGTCACCGTGACACTTGCCGCAGGTCTCTGCAATGGTGGCTCGATTGATTGGCGAATCGGGATCGCTCGCAGGCAGGATTGTCGTCAGGTCGCCATTCGTTGTGTGGCAATCAAGGCACGTAGCCCCTTTAGCTCCGTTGCGAATTGACTGCGCGTGGAAGCCATGGTCGTAGTCGCGGTGCGGTTCAGCATGGAACAGCCCACCGCCGAGATATGGGAGGGTCTTTCCGGTTCCGTGACAACCCTGACATTGGAGCGCCGGCGCTGTACCAGGTTCAGTTTCGGCGCTCTTAGTCGAAGCAGTCGGCTGAGGCTTTGCTGACTCTTGAGTTTGGGCCTCCGTGAAACGGACAAATTGGAAAGAACTGCCGAGCAGCACCACCAGAACAGCAGCGAGTAAGAGCCAACGCGTCATAGAGCCCAAGCCGCCTGCAATACACACACGAACGATCTCCTGTGCCGTCGTTTAGCGGCACAAGAGATCGAAAGGGATCGATTAGCAACAAGTGAGCGGGGCGCGCTGCTCACCAGATCATAGAGCCTAGTGTTTTTGCAACTTCATGAACACGACCAGCGCCTTCGCTTGATCCGCGGTAATGCCCTTTTCTTCATAGCCTGGCATATGCGGCGGCTTCTCCATCTTCTTCCCTTTAAGCACAGTCTGGATCAGCTCATCATCCGCTTTGGTCGCATCAAACTTCTTCTCAGCCTTGGCTCCGTGGCAAACGAAACACTTGGATTTATACAGCGCGGCGCTGTCGTCAACGGTGGCTGTCCGCGCGGGGACCGTAATAATCAAGAACGCCGCCGCAAATATAACACCGCCAAACACGACCAGCACCTTGTTCCCTCGAAAAATCAAACCCTTCATCATTGCGTCCGCCTTTCCTGTCTGAACTGGCAAGCTCGGGTCAAAACCCTGGACATGTACAGGGCAATGACTGTGCCGCACTGGAAACGCGGACTATTTAAGTTTATTCAGGCCCTTGGGCGGCTGTTTGCCCAGAACTGGGAAACTTTCCCCAATTTACTGCCCTCAAACCTCGCAAGGAATCAGGCCGCCGCCCGCTTATGACAAGCGGTGCACTTCTTCGACGTTGGCGGATTAACGCCAGTTCGGGTTTTCACGATCTCGTCGTGACATCCCGCGCAATTTCGATGGAGGGCCTGCTGGTTCGTCAATGTGACTAACTCAGTCCCGACAGTAAACTTAATTTGCGGGATCTCCGGCAGCAACTTTGGTTTTGCGTCGGCCCGTGCGTGACAGTCGCGACACACAGCGCCGGCTGCATCCGGCTCTTTTGCGAGAAGTTCCGCCGTCAAAGTCGTAGTGCGATCTGTGGGCCAGACTGTTTTCAGCGGCGGATGTTTAGCGGCTTCAGCCGCGGGCTGTGCTGTGTGGTGACACTCGATACAGTCACTGGGCCCGGTTCCCTCCAGATTTCGGTTCTTGCTTGTGTGGTTGATGTGACTGAATGTCACTGGGCCAAGCTTTGCCTCAGTCCCGAGCAGATAAGTATCTTGAGGCTTCTTGGTATCCTGTGCTGATGCGTCGAAACTGAGACTTGATGTGCCCAGGCTGAGCGCTACAGCAACAATCAGAACGGCAAACGTCGTAAAGAATTTCATGCTTACTCTCATCGGAATTAATCTCCTACACGCGGTTTCAAGGTCAAAAATGCCACCTGGTTCCAGTATGGCAACGCTTGCAAGCTAAAAAGTCGTCGCCGCCAAAGGCTCGTGTGCCGTTATGGCAAGTCATGCAGCTTTGAGTTCGGCCTGAGGCATGGTGATTTGCCGCCTGGGGTGAACTGACTTGCCGCCGTTGCGGAAGCCCACGTCTGACTTGATGACAATCATTGCAAGTCAGCTTTTGAGAGGGCCCATGTTTGGCATGGCTGAAGTTCATACTAAAAGCTCTGGACCCCATGGGAGTTCTCGCGTAGCTGCCGAGCTTGTGGCAAGTACCGCACGAGGAAATATCTCGACCCCCGGATTTCGCGCGGGGCGTATGACAGCGATAACAGGTCGAATGGGCGTTGAAGCCAACCGGAATCGAGAGCGCAACGCCTCCCCTTGCCGGACGATGGCACGTCGCGCAACTCACACCTCCCATGTTCAAGTGACGCGCATGATCAAAGTTTACGCGGAAGCTTTTCAACCGTGGAAAAGCCTTCACGGCGCCCGAACCAACATCAGTATGGCAGATGGTGCAGATTGGACTGTCACTGTTCGCAAACTGCTGCGCGTGACAACCGGCGCAGGGCACGTGACCCGAACCACCCGGCATGTTTGGCCGGGGTGAATTGCTTTCGCGTCGATGACATAACAAGCATGGCATGCGCGCGTGATTAGGGCTTGAGTGGAGAAACTTTGAGAAGTCGCCACTCGGCTCTTGCCCCAGCGCTCTCTGTCGGGTCCCATAAATGCCGATATTTCCGACCAACACCAAGGCCCAAACAAATAAAAGGCGGCGAACTCTGCTACCCACCGGTCGCTCCAAATATGTTGTTTCTTCCAACATCAATTAGCCGCCGGCTTCGGAATTGCTTCCAAATGGTTTGGGGGCACAGGATTCTTCCCCAGTATGATATGACACTTGACGCACTGGAAGCCGGGCTTTGTACGCTTCTGGTCTATCTCGTAATTCAAGATTCCATCCATATTCGTTTCGATATGACATCCTCCGCTGCCGCCACATGACTTGACCGATACGAGGGTTCTCTCTTCCAAGGTACTCATGACTGCCGGGTTGTGGCAGGTGACGCAACCCAATTCATTGTGAACATCAAACTCGTGTCGATAACGGCCCGCGCTCCGCCTCGACCACTGTCGGAGCATCCGCCAGTCGTCGATACCTATGCTGGCCGCAAATTTCGGATCGAAATCGCGCAATGGTTGCGTGGTGACTTCGGGAAATTTATGACAAGCCGCGCAGTCTGCCGGCGCGGGAGGTATTCCAGCGTCTTCGTTATGACAACTAGAGCAATCGGCGTGTGTAGTTGGCGTGGTTTTGAACGCGCCCTTTTTTAGCCAGAATGCTTCTTCAGACAGGTCCTTTGGCGGCGTGGTAACGAACTCGTCCGCAGATTTTCCCTGCGCCTGGTAAGTTTCATGGCATACGGGACAACTCTTAGACTGTGCATCCTGCTGTCTTACACTCTTGAACGATGCCCGCGCCAACAAAGATCTGCGATCGCCAGGTGGCCGAGATCTCAAACTGCCGACAACGTCAACGTGTTTATCGTGAGGAAACAAGACCTTGAACTCCGAAACGAAGTTCTGACCCTGCTTTGAAGCGAGAAAAGTTTGACCTAAGCTCGGGAACGGATGCCGCGCAATATTTCGCGGCGTAACCGCGATGTGGCAGTTGGAACAGATCACTGGCGCCGGTCGTTGGCGGGCGAAAAACTGGGTGCGATGACAGTTCAGGCACGCCTGATGTTCGGGAAAGTCAGTAACGTCAGGAAAGGCGTCGTCGCCTTTGCGGACCTCCTTCCAATTCTTCGAAGGAAACTTATGGCACGAATCACAAGCCAGTTTCTCTTGCTCCACATGCGTACGGTGGGAGAATTTTGAATAGTCAACGCGCGGCTTTTGTGCCGGTGTTTTTCGGGGCGGTGTTCGAGGACGAGTTTGCGGACCTCGCTGAGGACCCTCAGCGGCCCTTAAGCCAGCGCCCAGGGAATCACGTTGTGCGACTATAACGACCAGAGACGCCACGAGGAAAATTGTTAGCAGACCTGATGCCCGATGTCTCATTGATATATCGAACAGCGCTTTCGCTGCGTGTCCTTCGCGGGCCGTCCGCTAGGCCGGCTGCCGGCTTTCGATCTCTCTGAGTTTCAAATATACGAGAACGGCCAAAAACAAAATAAAAAACAGGGAGACTACCAGACCCTTACGTCTGAAGTTTCGTTCTGTAAGCGCATCTTCTCCGGCCTTGTACGTCTTTGCGGCCACACTGGTCGCCGGACCAATGACTTTATCAACCTCTGCGGTCGAAGACGTATGAATCAAAACGCGTGCATGTGTGACTCCGTCGATCGCCTCACGCAACTCAAACTTTGGCCGGCTGACTTCCATCCCGGCGCGTTCGGCGTGTTCGAGTATCCCCCGTGATTTCTCAATCTGCACCAAAAGGCCATCAATCATCGTGCGCATTTCGCCCGCGGCCGTAAACCCTTTGTCGCCCTGACTGTGACAGGAAATGCAGACGGACTTTTCTCCAGTGCCAATCAACTCGTCTGTCGGCGCCTCAATGTCATGATTATTATGACACTTGATACACTCGCCAAATCCCTTGTTATCAAACGCCACTTTGTGTGCACTTGCTTGAAACAATTCGGCCTGGCGCGCATGACACTGACCGCAGACATTGGCCACCGACGCGATACCGGGAGGAGCCGCCCCGTGGTTGCCGTGGCAGTCATTGCACGTCGGCGCCGAAAGGTCCTGCCGATCGTACAAGGCCTTCGCATGAACGCTTTGCTTGTATTTGTTGTACTGATCCGTTGGGATTTTGAATTCGGCCATATGAGCTGGCTGGCCATGGCATTTAGCGCAGGTTTCCGCCACATTCAAAGGATAGACCGAGGACCGGGCGTCGCTAATGGCACGAATTCCATGCACTCCATGGCAGCTTATACAAGTGGCAACTTTTTCGTTTCCCGTTCTTAGTAGCTGGCCATGCATGCTGGTTGAGTATTCTTTCTCCTGGTCCACTCGCAGCGCTGGATTAAACTTCTTCATGAAACTGGCGTCGTTGTGACACTTGCCGCAGAACGCAGGGATGTCGGCAGTTCTGGGCTGGCCCAGATAACCTTTTCGCGGATCCTTCGCTGCGACTTTGTCGTCCTGGGCCGGGTCTCCGCCATGGCAATCGTTACACGAGAGTCCTCTCGAGAGGTGAATATCGTCATTAATCGTGCGAGCAGGGTCGCCGATTTCTCCTTCCAACCGGCTGTGACATTCAATGCACGAGTTCTTGTTCTGGGCAAATGAGGGGTAAGGGGAAATTATGATTAGCACTACCGCCAATAGGAATAGCTTTGCGGCCACCTCCCAGCGGTTGCTTCGAGGTGGCCGATTTCGTTGGGGGCCTGTTGATGACTGAGTCAGTTCCTGGTTTTTGTTCATTATCTCGCTCCTCAGGCGAGATAGCCGACCACGGTCATAACGACGATGAACAGAAGCGCGATCACCCCAAATAAGTTGAACATCATCCGCCGCTTTGGATGCTGCTCCGGCGAGCGATTGATGAAGGGAATCAGGAACAAGGCCGAGCCTGCCAGGGTGAAAAAAAGTATCCCAATAACTTCGCCGTCAAACATGAAAATCTTCGCCGGAATATATTTGAGCGTCTGAAACATGAACAGGAAATACCATTCGGGCTTTATTCCCGCCGGGGCCGGAGCAAACGGATCTGCCTTGACCCCTAACTCCCACGGGAAAAGAGCCGCCAGCGCTGCCAGCACACCGATGGCTAGAATCCAGCCAATCAGGTCGCGCATTATAAAATTGGGAAAGAATTTCATGCGGCGATGGTTCTTCTCATAACGTGGAGGAACGTGCATGCCGTGAAGCTGGACCAGCAAGACATGAATGCCGATGAAAACGGTAGCCAGAGCCGGCAGAACAGCGACGTGAAATCCGAAGAACCGCGTCAGAGTGGCGCCAGTCACCTCGTCGCCGCCCCGTAAAAACCGCAGCATCGTCTTACCGACTACCGGGATGACGCCGGCAATGTCGGTCCCAACCTTGGTGGCAAAAAACGAAACCTCATTCCACGGGAGCAGGTAACCGCTAAAGCCGAACCCAACTGAGATCAGCAACAGTATGACTCCGCTCAGCCAGGTTAACTCGCGCGGCCGATTGTAGGCCCTCATGAAATAGACGCTGAACATGTGAATGAACAAAGTCAGGATCATCAGGTTGGCCGACCAACTGTGAATCGAGCGGATCAGCCAACCAAACTCCACCTCCGTCATGATGAACTGAACGCTCTCAAAGGCGTTCTCGGCGCTCGGCCGGTAGTAGAGCAATAGCAAGATCCCGGTGACCACCTGGACGACGAACAAAAAAAGCGTCATGCCGCCGAAGTAATACCAAATCGACTGCCGATGACGCGGTACTTCTTTTTTCTGCGCGGCACGGCTCAGCGTGGTAATTGACAGACGCTCATCAAGCCAGCGTTTGAAAGTCTCAATTCTCATTGGGCTCTCAGGATCTGTTAACTACGATATCGTCACCTAGCTTATTTACTAAGTACTCCTCCAGTGGTCGGGGCGGTGGCCCACCGATATTCTCTCCGTTGAGATTGTACTGGCCGTTGTGACAGGCGCACCAAATCTGTTTTGTGTCTGGGCGGTACTGTACGATGCAGTCGAGATGAGTGCAGACCGCCGAAAAAGCTTTGAATTCTCCGGATGCCGTGCGTACGATCAGGCCGGGCTTGCTGCCAAATTTGAAAATCTTCCCGGAGTTTGGCGGAAGTTCGCTAAGTTTGGCGGCTACCACCGAGCTTTCCATCGCCTCGACGACGTGAGGTGGCGCCATGAATCTGATGATTGGATAAACGATCGCAGCGAGCGTGGCAAATGCGCTCGTGCCAAGCAAGTAATCAATAAAGCGGCGTCGACTAATTTCCTGACGTTTTGAGGATCCGGTGTTCCCCTTCGTTTGGTGCGCAGGGATGTTACCCATCCTTCATCCTCCCGACCTGGATGCAAGGTATAGCTCCAGCCGTAGACGGTTAGCCAAACGACAAGCAAACTCCAGCGACGGTCAATACATCGAGCTGGAGTCTGCGTAAACTGAGTGCTTTCGCTCCTTATTCTCTTCGGCCAAAGTACACGCGCAACGACGTGTACGGAAGATGTGCGTGATAATTCTGCGGCCTTGGTCCCACCAGCACGTTCTCATTGTAGTTGTAGTACTGATACCCAAGATTCCAATCGAGCCGTCTGTTGATCTTGATTGCCAAACGTCCCTCGGGTGACTGGAAACTCATCGGATAGGACGCGATCAACGTTCCGGGCGTTCCGGTCGGATCCGCCAGACGGTCCCCCTGTCCTGTGTCCTTATTGACTCGGTAAGCCGCATAAAGCGTCACTCGCGGATGAAGCTGCGCAACTGAATCGATAAAGAAGAAGTGGTTTCTTGAAAAATACTGGCTGCGGCCAAGCGGGTGACGCACGCTATTGAAGAAGTACTCAAGCACCGCGTCGCTATTGATCCAATGGTAGTTATAGCCAGTGCTAAACGAGAAGCTGGAAGTCGGAGCCCAATCAAGCGAGGAACTAAAAACCCGAGACTTCACGTCCACCCCAAAGTCCTGTAACGAGACTCCGGCAATCTCTGAAGGGTTGGAGTTGTTCTTAGTGATCAACGCCAGGTTGAAAGATATATTCCGAGTAGGCTTATACCTGCTCTTGGCGCGAATATTCGTGTAATCGTAATTTCCAATGCGGGTGAACACATTGTCAGCGGTCCCCCGCTCAGCGTCGAAATAAATCGTCCAATTTTCAGCGGGTCGAGCTTTGAAACCGCCAAAGAAAGCGTTAGTTTGGTTGTCTTCGATCAGTGTACTAGAAGAGCGAGCTGGCGGTGTTGTCACCGACCCGTTGGAGCCGAGATTGAATCCGTTAAAGATTTCTTCAAGGTGGCGCTTTCCATACCTGTATCCGAGGTGTATCGAATAGCGAGTATTGAACTGGTAGTCACCTTCGAACGTGTTCTGATACTTGCGGTACCTGGTAATCCTGTTAGCGTCCAAATCGTTGAAGCCTACTGTATCGGTTCTCAGCGTCGCTCCGGCCCCGCGTGTGATCGAGAAAAAGTTGCTGAACACAGCCAGGCCGTCGATCTCGAAGTCTTCCACCCGGAACGTATTTGAGATTCGCAGTTTATCGGTTGCCAGAAGCGTTAAGCCAATGTCTCCGAGCGTGGTTGGTCGTTCAGTGTCGGCGGTGATGTTGTACTGTCCGAGATTGAGAATGTTAGGAGTGGCCCCAGGAGGGCTTGGAGGCCATCCGCCAATCCTGGGGTTCCAGTTTCTGCCCGTAAAGTTTTCTATAAAAACGGAGCTGGATTTTGCATTGCTATAAACGATGCGGCCCGTGATATCGAGCTTCTTGGCCACCAGTGAGTGGAGGCTCAACCGTGTATAGTTAACGCTGCCGCGTGTGGGTTCGTCCCGATTGAAACTGGTCAGACTGGCCGCAGTGGGATTAAGGTTTGTGCCTAGCGTCGGCCCGACGCTAATAAAGCTGTCCTCGCGGAAACGGCGGAAGCCCTGCAAGAACGAAAAATCGATGGGGCCGACCTTGCCGTCCGCACCGACGCGGAAGTCATTGGCGCGGGATACAAGTTGGGACTGAGAATTAAATTCGTTTCCTCCCCCGCGGTAACTGGTGAAGGCTGGTCCACTCAAACGCTCAGGCGAATAGCCGACATTGAACCTGATCTTCTCGTGCTTCGGCAGCAACGTTAGATCGAAATCCCCTAACAGCATCCTGGTGTTAAAGCCGTGCTCCCCAGTAACCGGATTAGGTGGACGACTGAAGGTTGCAGGGCTAAAAACCCAATTGGGGTTCGCGAAACTGTTGAGAAATCTGAAATACTTGAACTTGCGCAACGTGCCGTCGAAGCGATACCACTCCGGTTTCTCAACACTGACTCGGAGGTTGCCATTGGGATCCGCACCCCAGCCGGTCGCGGTTACCAGAAAAGTGTCAACGAGACCGCCCTTGCCGTCCTTCGATTTCATCAGGAAGCTGCTGTCGAACAGCCGCGGTCCAGCCTTGTAATTCAGATCGCTTTGGAATTTGTTGGAATCGCCGCCAACCCTAAGTCCTCGATAGCCCACCTCCAGGGTGGAAGTTACTATGTAGTCGCCAGCCTCCTCTCCCGCTTCGACCTTTGGTTCTTCGGACGGCTTGGGACTCGGTGAGGGCTGCTGTGCCGTTGCCAGACCCGTGAAAAGCATCAGTGCCAGCAGTCCCGGAAAGATGCGCAAAGCATTTGTTGCATTCCTTTTCATAGGTCATCCTTACTCAGTTCAGACATCGTGAAGCGGGCGTTCAGGTAACTCTCATCTGAAGAAGACCGGGCTTGTCCGCGAGCCGTGAATCTTGATGTGACAGTTGGTGCAATTGGCGTATTGCGCGTTCTGGTTATGCTGAGGACCTGCAGGCTCAATGGCGCCGACCTCATGCTCCACGCTGTGGCATGTCAGACAAAGCTGGCCCACGCGGCTGGTCGTCAACAGCCGAGGATTGGCCGAGCCGTGCGGCGTATGACACGCGATGCATCCTTCTGTCTTCACTGGTGCATGTTCGAAAGCGAATGGCCCTTGCTTGTCCGCGTGACACTTAATACAAGCCGCATCTACGCCAGTCGCTAATCTGGTTTGTTTGAGTTCAAAACCGCCATGTGGATTATGGCAGTCGCTGCATTTCATAGCTCCTTCCAGAACCTTGTGATGGAACGGTAGATTGAACTGGTGTTTCGTTTCGGTGTGACAGCTAATACAAAGCTGCGGTTCGGTGGTCTTCAGCAACTTGAGAGTTGAGAAACCGGGCTTCTGCGCGTTCGCCGGGCTGACAAAGACGTTTGAACTGGCTACATTCCTTCCGGTTTCCGGTGAATGTGAGGAGTGACAATCCGCACAACCGATGTCATTTCGCCAATGCTCACCGCGCCGGAAGTTGTTGTGCTCTTCTCTGCCGGCATGACAGCCAAGGCATGTCTCCGAGGTTTCCTTGGAAGACAGCCTCTTGAAGGAAATGATTTTCGTCGGATCGCCTTCTTCAACGTGGGCCTTGCCAGGGCCATGACATGATTCGCAGCCTGTTACCTTTGCTTTCCAACTCCCGATCGTGGCAAGTTGGGCATGCGACGTATGAGAGAAGGCTTTGAACTGATCCTCGTGGCACTCCTTGCAGGTATCGGTACCGACGTAATCTTGGGCGTTATAGATTGCCGGTTTAGTTTGGCCGGGCGTAACAGATTGAGAAGAACTGCCGGCAGCGGACCACATGACTGCGGCGGCCAGAGAACAGCAAACCAGCAAACACTTGAAGATTCTGTTCGGATTCAACGTCTGACCTCACTTTTGGACGATCACAGATGGAGGGTAGTCTCCACCAAAAAGGTCGTGAAACTGATTTCTTATCCCGCGCGGGAGCGAGCGCGCGAACAAGCCAAGATGGTCCAACCCGGGGCGAGGTAGCTTATAGCGCGCCTTATGTCCCTACACCCACCTTGATTCAATACGAATAATAATCGAAACACCGCTAGCTGGCTGTGACGGCCATCACATAAAGAAATGTGACAGCCGACCTTAACCAACCTTGAGTGACATCATTATCAGAATGCCGGAGACGGCTGTCTGTGCGTAACACACGTAACACCCTTCCCAGATTTTCTCAATATCCGGCCAGTGTTTCGAGCGCCTTGCGATTCCGAACGAGAATCACGTTGTCGGCCAAATTAACGACCTGCTTCCGCTTCAGGTCAGCGAATAGGCGCGTCACTGTCTCGCGCGATGTACAGATCATCTGCGCTATCTCTTCCTGCGTCAGCCCGGAACTTACCCGAATTCCTTCCGGACTTGCTTCGTCGCTCTCATCGCACCACTTGAGTAGCAACCTGGCCAGCTTCTCCCCTGTGGACTTCGGCAATAGTAGAGCCCGGGCGTGTTCGACCACCCCGGTTAGCTCCCTACTGAGGGCTTCGGACACGAGAAACCGCGCTCTCTCACTTCTATCCAGCAGATCTATTAAATCCGAGCGCGAAATGAAATCCGTACAACAGGGCTCAATCGCCGCGACCGTAGCATCGTACGGTGAATCTTTGAGCGCAGAGTTCAGTCCCAATAGATCACCTGCCTGCGCTATGCGTAGAATCCAAACCTTTCCTGCAGACGACGAAATCGAGACCTTCGCCCGTCCGGCGCGGAGCACGTAAACGCCACGAGCCGGTTGTCCTTCTGAAAACAACACAGCCCCGCGACGGTGCAGGCTACTGAGCTTGTTGTCCTTCGACTCCTGCCTTCCCTTCAGTAGCGAATCGCAAGTGACAGGGTCACCTGCTCTAACGCTGCCGAAATCGTCTTCAACTTCGAGCTGTTCTGCCCCTGGCATCTCGCACTCCTATCCTGTTACGACCTAGCTCGTAGCAATGACTATGCCAACAAGACTCTCCTTGCGTTCGCTTATTTAATCGGTCAACGCCACTCCCTTTCTTAGGTCAACAGTGGAATATTGCGCAGTGCCCTCGCGCTTGTGAGGAATTCTTCACACGCTGATTGATTGCGAGTGGGATGACCCTGGTTCATCTGGCATCACTCAATGCTTGGTTGATCCAATAGACCTTATGTTGTGGTTTAATGGTTGTCTTGACGTATTGCTCCGGTAAGGTCGGGAAGCCGATTTGCTACTGCACTAAGCATAAATGTCAACGCAAACGAACCATCGCCCGGCTGTTTTAATGGCCCTGGCAGCATCAGCGGGATTAACGGTCCTGATCGTTGTTGGATCGCGAAACCTTGAACACTACGATGCAGCCCTTTTCGGCTACACAGTCGCGGGCGTCGTCGCTTTCGGCGCAGTGGTGTTTCGTTATGCGGTCTGGTTACAACGTCCAGCGACTCGGGTCTATTGGCGCCGAGGTTGGCAGCTATTCCGCGATCGCCGAAAGCTGGTAGAAAACACCACCAGCGCCGCGAAGACAATAGCCGGCAGCCTCATAGCCCAGCGGTTTATCTTTCGTCGCGGTTTTTCGCGATGGATGATGCACCAGTTGATCATGTGGGGCTGCATCATCTCGGCGCTAATCACTTTTCCCCTGGTGTTTGGCTGGGTGCACTTTGAATTGGAGGGGGATAGGGGTTACCGCGCCTATGTGTTTGGGTTTCCACTCAATGTGATGGATGGGCGCAGCGTAATCGCCTGGGTTACGTTTCACGCGCTCGACTTCACGGCCATCATGGTGATCATTGGTTGCGCTATCGCGATTCACCGTCGCTTGCACGATCGCGGCGCGATTGCTTTACAACAGTTCATCCTTGATTTCGTGCCGCATCTGCTGCTAATCGCGATTTCGGTCAGTGGTTTGATGTTGACCGTATCGAGCCTCTGGTTGTACGGCTACATGTATTCGTTCATTGCTTTGTCGCACCAGGCGGTTGTAATCATGACGCTGTTTTACCTGCCGTTCGGTAAGCTCTTTCATGTCATTCAGCGGCCCGCATCGATTGGTGTCGAGCTCTATCAAACCCGCGCACGGGAAATGCCGCAAGCAGTCTGTCCGCGCTGCGGCGTGGAGTTTGTGGCCGAGTTATGGCTGGATGATCTCAAAACCGTGGTCGACAAACTTGGCTTTGATTACCGCATGAGTAACGGCCGCACTCTCCAGGACTACTGTCCGCGCTGCAAACGCGTGATGCGTGGACTGGCGTATGCGAATCTGCCGCAGCGAGATGCAGAAGTTTTCCGCGGGTCGCGTGTTCAAGTTTCAGAAGAAGAGAAATAAGTGGGGGATTAACGCGGATAGCACAATGAAAACGAGAGAAAGGACTTTTCTGATCTGCGGAATCCGCGCTAATCCGCGACTAATTAATCATGAGCAAGGTCGAAAATCTCGAAAAGATCATCGACGCCTTCGGTCCCCATCTGCATGATGCGCCCTACGGCGGCTGGCGCGCGGATCGTGTTATTGATCGCGTCGTCCCGACTCATTGCCCTTACTGTGCCGTGCAGTGCGGCATGAATCTTCTGGTCGAGAACAATCACGTCGTCGGGTTTGAGCCGCGCTACGATTTTCCAGTGAACGAAGGCCGTCTGTGTCCGAAAGGTGTAACGGCCTACCTGCAGGTTCATCACCCCGATCGGCTGCTGCACCCGCTAATCAAACGCAAGGGTGTATTCGAGCGCGCAAGCTGGGACGAAGCGCTCGACCTGGTAGTCTCGAAATTCCAAGAGCTGCAAACCAATCACGGCAGAGACTCGATTGGTGTGTATTCCGGCTCGTCGCTTACAACAGAAAAAACCTATCTGATGGGCAAGTTCGCGCGTGCCGGCCTGGGTACACGTTACATTGATTACAACGGGCGCCTTTGCATGGTCTCAGCTGCCGCTGGCAACAACAAGGCATTCGGAATCGATCGCGCGGCAAATCCGTGGGATGACATTCCACTCGCAGAAGTCCTCTTGATTGCCGGCTCCAACTGCGCTGAGACGTTTCCGGTGTTGAACAAGTTCCTCTGGCAGCAACGGGATAACGGCGGGAGCTGGATCATAGTGGATCCGCGTGAAACTCCAACCGCTCGTCAGGGCGATCTGCATCTGCAACTGAAGCCCGGCACTGACGTCGCCCTGGCTAACTGTATGCTGCATGTCCTGATTGAAGAGAACTTGATCGATGAAGACTTTATCAAGGCGCGCACGAATAGTTGGGAAGAAACGAAAGCACTAGCGATGCGCTACACGCCGCAGGTTTCCGCGGAAATCACTGGAGTGCCGGCAGAAAAAATTATTAAGGCGGCAAGGCTTTACGGTCGCGCAAAGACTTCAATGGTGCTGCATGCGCGAGGAATCGAGCACTTCTCGCATGGCGTTAACAATGTGTTGTCGTATATCAATCTAGTCCTGGCAACGGGAAGCATCGGCGCGCCGGGACGGGGCTACGGCACCATCACTGGACAGGGTAACGGGCAGGGCGGACGCGAGCACGGGCAGAAGGCGGATCAACTTCCCGGCCAACGTTCAATTTCGAATCCGGAGCATCGCAAGTACGTCTGCGGCGTCTGGGGCTTGCCCGAAGAAGAGTTGCCGCAAGCCGGCGTATCCGTGGTTGAGATGTTTCAGAAGATGCGCGAAGGCGAGATTCGCGGCTTGCTCTCAATCTGCAACAACGTAATGGTGAGTTTGCCCAACACGAATGAAGTGCGTCGCTCGCTCGAAGGTTTGGACTTCTACGTCTGCATCGATTTCTTCATGTCCGAAGGTTCGCGTTATGCCGACGTTGTTCTGCCCGGCAGTACCTGGAGCGAAGATGAAGGAGTGACGGCAAATGGCGAGGGCCGGGTCCTGAAGATTAATAAAGCCGCAGACCCACCCGGCGAAGCTCGAGCCGACTGGTGGATTGTTCAGGAGATCGCGCGGCGTATGGGTCGTGGTAAGTATTTCCAGTTCGATGGCCCGCGCGCGATCTTTGACGAGCTGCGCGTCGCTTCGCGGGGCGGCAACGCCGATTACTACGGCATAACGTGGGAAAAGATAGAGCAGAACAACGGCATCTTCTGGCCATGCCCATCAGAGGATCATCCCGGCACGCCGCGCTTGTTTGAAGACCGCTTCTATCATGCGGACGGAAAGGCGAAGTTTCATGCAGTCGACTTTGCCCCGCCGCAGGAGACCCCTGATGAAGAGTTCCCGCTGATTTTGACCAGCGGCCGCGTTGTCTACCAGTACCTTTCCGGGAATCAGACGCGACGCATCGGTTTTCTGGTCGAGCAGTGTCCCGAGCCCTATGTTGAGATTCACCCTGAAACAGCGATGAAGCTGAAAATCAATGACGGCGAACGCGTCAAGGTAGTGTCCCGACGTGGCGAGGGCGTGTTTCCGGCGCTGGTTGTTAAGACGATCCGGAAAGATACGATCTTCATTCCCTATCATTGGGGCGAGGAGCTCGCCGTGAATCAACTTACCAACCCGGTGCTCGATCCAACTTCCAAGATTCCCGAGTACAAAGCGTGCGCGGCGCGAATCGAGAAGATTCACTCCCGGCAACTACCGATTCTGGGCGAAAAACGCAAGGGGGCGTCTCGGAGTGAGTTTAGATAAGAAGTTAGTACTTAGCACTTTGTGCTTGGTGCTTTGCTCGCAATCAACGGCGAGCTGCCAAATACGACAGACCAAGCACAAGAATCAAAGCACAAAGTACTAAGTACAAAGCACCAAGCTGGAGCTTCATGGACGAAACAATGTTCATTGATCCGCAGCGCTGCATAGGCTGCCGCGCCTGCGTGGCGGCTTGCCGTGAATGCGGAACGCACAAAGGCTATTCGATGATCTTTGTCGATTATCTGGATCGATCGGAGACGACCGCCACAATGCCCACGGTCTGTATGCACTGCGTTGAGCCGACCTGCGCCCTGGTCTGTCCCGCTGACGCGATCAAATCGACTGAGGATGGCATCGTGCTCTCGGCGTTGAAGCCACGCTGCCTCGATTGCCGCAACTGTGTGAATGCCTGCCCGTTCGGCGTGCCAAAGTACAATACCCAGATGCACCTCCAGATGAAATGCGATATGTGTTTCGACCGTACAAGTGAGGGCCTGATGCCAATGTGCGCCAGTGTCTGTCCTACGGGCGCAATCACATTTGGCAAGTACCAGGACATCGTTCCGCTTCGGCGAACCAAGCCTGTAAATGCGCACGTTTTCGGAAATCAGAAGGTCGAAACGAAAGTCTACTTGATGTTGCCGACCGAAGCAGACGAAGTCGAGGTTGATGGCTGCGGGGTGTTTGAAGGTCGCGTGATAACCGAACAGCAACCGGCAAGCGAATCGTGGATCGACTTACAAGTTGAACAGACGGATAAGAGCAATGAGTTCTAAACTAGGCCAGACCATCGAGAGAGTGCTCGCCGACGAAAGCGATGTCCGCTCAGCCACTGCGCCGCATCAGCGCGACTTTCCGTATGACCGCGAAGAGGAAGCGCAGGTGACGCGGCGGGAGTTCTGCAACTTTCTTGGCCTTACTTCGGCTGCGTTGTTCGCAGGTGCGGCAGGCTTTGCTGGAAAAGCGGCGTTTGATGCCCGCTATACGCCACAATTTCCCTCGTCAAAGATTGAAGGCGCTGACACACTCGCGCCGGGCTCGTCGCTGAATTTCCATTACCCGTCAGCAAAAGATTCCGCGATTCTCATCCGCACGCTCGATGGTGAGCTTCACGCTTTCGGTCAGAAATGCACGCATCTTGCCTGCCCGGTTTATTTCGAACGCGCGCATCAGCGGCTCGAGTGTCCGTGCCACGAAGGCGCGTTCGACGCTAAGAATGGAAGTGTCCTCTACGGCCCACCGCCACGACCGCTTGATCCGATCAAACTGGAAGTGCGCGCCGATGGAGGTGTGTGGGCCGTTGGGAGAGAAGCGAGCAGCGGCGAAGGCCCGTCCTAATTCGAAGCAAGAGATGCAAAGCGCAACCAGCAAAATGAAATCGCGACCGAATCGCAATTCAGCCGGCAAGGGGCGAACGGCTGTCGCCCAGGCGCGGCTCATTCTGCTCGTCATGGTTAACCTCGCCCAACTTTGGATTTTAGCCGCTACAGTCGAAGCCGCGTTGGCGCATCGATTTTCAGCCCTGCTGCCGCTCGTTGTTGCTTCCGGCATTTGCTTTGTCGTTACACTTACGTTGATTTTCTGGTGGCGTCCTGCGTCGCGCCGCTTCACCAGTTCCGGCTACTTGAAGCGATGAAGAACTCGTTTAAGTCTTTGCTCGAAGACGACCATGGGTCGTTGGACGTGTTGCTGACCGAGCTCGAAGCAGAGCTGGCAAAGACTGACAACGCTCGTGCCTTTGAGCTGCTCGATCTTTTCTGGGCTCGGCTGGCAGTCCACATTCGCGCTGAAAATCTCCATCTCTTCCCTGCTTTAACCAATGCTGCTCCCGCGCTCTTTACCAGCAAAGGCAGTCTGCCCACATCCGATGAGGCGAAAAACGTAGTCGCGAGACTGCGCTCAGATCACGAGTTTTTCATGAAGGAACTTGCGCTAATGGTAAAGGCCATGCGCGAAACTTCTGGGAGCCAAGCGGTGAACCGCGAAAACTCTGAGGAGTTGCGGCGGCGCATGACTGTCATCAAGAACCGACTAAAAGCACACAACCGCCTCGAAGAGGAGCAAGTCTACACTTGGCCATCATTACTCTTCGACGAGAAAACAATCGCTGACCTTCGTGAGAGTCTTCGGCAAGAATTGGAAAATCTTCCTTCGCGGTTTGAGAAAACATAGGGCTTATTGGACGAATAGGTCCTATTGTTTTCTTCTTTTTCGCGCCTGATATAGCCGCTCAGTAAATCCACCCTCCTCAAGAAAAGCTTTTTCAAGCTGACGTAGCTGCTGGTCCAGAAGATAATAGCGGAATGAGTGTATTGAGTTTAACGGTTACCCATAATACCGCTTTGAGCCGGACTGCGCACAATTTCCCGATCATTCCGTCAATTCACGCAAAATGTTCCGTGGGTCCTGTAAAAACCGCCCGGAAACCAACGGCACAACCATTGCTCCGTACCTAACGGATATTCTTGTGTCCTTAAGGAGGGTATATTTGCAAACTATGACAATGATCGCCCCCGGTGAGGGGTTGAAAACTGAGAAGATGCCAGGTCACTGGGTGTTGGCCCGCCTGGGCAAGCGCGTGCTTCGACCGGGCGGTATGCAACTAACTCGGCGTCTACTAGACAAGCTCCGAATCCAACCCACAGATGACGTGGTCGAGTTCGCACCCGGAATGGGCATCACGGCTCGACTCACGCTCGAGTTAGGGCCGGCATCCTACACGGCGGTTGAGCGCGACGAAGCGGCGGCGAAGATTGTCAGCAGCTACTTGAAAGGAAAACGGCAGCAATGCGTTGTGGGAAACGCATCTGACACCAGGCTTCCCGACCAGTGCTCAACGGTCGTCTATGGGGAAGCCATGCTCACGATGCAGACTGACGAAACAAAACGCGACATTGTGCGAGAAGCTCATCGTCTGCTCAAGAGCGGTGGTCGTTATGGCATTCATGAGATGTGCCTCATGTCCGACGATCTTGACGAGCAGACGAAAAGGGACACCGAGAGGGCACTGACGGGTGTGGTCCACCATGGTGTCAGGCCGCTGGCTGTATCGGAGTGGCGATCGCTTTTGGAATCGGAAGGGTTCAAAGTTCAATCAGTGGACATGGCATCGATGAGCCTTTTGGAGCCAGGGCGACTAATCAGCGACGAAGGTCTCAGAGGAGCGTTGCGTTTCGCTATAAATGTGCTTCGCGATTCAGAGGCTAGGCAGAGAGTACTGGAAATGAGGTCTGTTTTCCGGAGTTACCGCAAGCAACTAGGGGCCGTCGCTATTACCGGAGTCAAACGCTGAGTTGGTCTTGCTTCCGATAGATTGAAGTGAGAAGTTGAGTAAGACGATTATGAGTAACCAAGATAAAAATGTAGTTAGACCTGTTGGAGTCAAGCAGCTCGTCGACCTACTGCAATACCAGGATGGCTCTATCGTTAGTCATGTGCTGCTGAAGAACAAAGGCGGGACGGTCACATTGTTCGCCTTCGACGTGGGCGAGGGCCTTAGCGAGCACACCGCTCCGTTCGATGCACTTGTATTGGTCAGTGACGGTGAAGCAGACATCGAGGTCGCCGGAGAGAGTTTCAGAGTGAAGAAAGGGGAGACGATCGTCCTGCCTGCAAATCGCCCTCATGCGGTCAAGGCAGCTACTAAATTCAAAATGCTGCTGATCATGATCCGGGCCTGAAATCCTTAGATATTGCGTGATGAAGCGTCCAATCAGATTTTCAGACGGACGAGCACGGCGATTGGCGCGTTGAACTTGACTGTGGACACTTTCAGCACGTTCGCCACAACCCGCCGCTTACTGTGCGGCCCTGGGTTCTGACAGAGGCTGCTCGGGCCTCGCGCATCGGATTTGAGCTGGACTGCAAACGCTGTGATGAAGAAGAGCCTTTGAGACGTAGTGCCGAAACACATCCAAACTGAACATCGCGAGGGCATTCCATGAAATCATTCAAACCTGGCGCGGCTTGCGCTCTTTTTCTTTCGACCAGCGCGTTTGCAGTTTCGTTTGCGGTGTGGGGACTGATTGGAGCCCTGGCGCCAACTTTCGCGCAAGTCTATGGCCTTTCAGCCAAAGAGAAGAGCCTGATGATCGCCGTTCCTGTTTTGCTGGGAGCCCTGGGAAGAATTCCGGCAGGCATGCTGGCTGATCGCTTCGGGGGTAGACGCGTGTTTACCGCGTTGCTGTTACTGTCGGCGATTCCAGCGCTAATGATTGGCGTGTCGAACAGTTACGCTCAGTTGATCGGGCTGGGTTTATTCCTTGGGCTTGCAGGCTCAACCTTTCCGGTCGGCATTGGCTTCACTTCCAAGTGGTTTACGCCCGACCAGCAGGGTACGGCGTTAGGTGTATACGGCTTGGGCAACATCGGACAATCCATCGCCGTCTTTGGCGCTCCGGTGTTAGCGATTGCGCTTGGCTCCTGGCGGCCAGTGTTCTTTGTATTCGCGGCAATATCGCTAATTTGGGCCATTGTGTTCTACTTCTTTGCGCGGGATGTCGCGTCTGACGCGAAGCCAAAGACAATGGCCGAAAACTTCGCGGTGCTGCGTCGCGAACCACGAGCCTGGGTTCTGTCGCTCTTCTACTTCCTGACCTTCGGTGGCTTCGTCGCGTTTTCGATTTACCTCCCAAGTTTGCTCATGGACACATTCAAACTGAGGGCTGCTGACGCCGGTGCACGCACGGCAGGTTTCGTTATATTAGCCACTCTGATGCGCCCGGTGGGCGGTATGCTCGCAGATCGCCTGGGCGGCGCTCGTGTTCTCGTACCGGTATTCATCGCCGTAGCACTTCTCGGCGCGTTGATGGGATGCCCATGGATGCCGACGTTCACAATTGGTGCACTGGGGGCAGCGGCCGCGCTGGGACTCGGCAACGGCGCAATCTTCAAACTGGTGCCGCAGTACTTTCCAAAAGACACGGCAACCGTTACAGGCCTGGTGGGTGCCTTCGGCGGGCTGGGCGGGTTCTTTCCACCACTGGTGCTGGGAGTGCTCCGGGATGCAACGGGAGCTTATACCTGGGGGTTCATCTTCCTGGCGATCTTCGCGCTCGGCTGCCTGGCGATCAATTACTTCGTTTTCCTTAAGCCTTCGCGCCCCATGCGGGTGGCAACGGCGATCTGATCAATCAACAGGCGTAATAACTTCCAAGAGATAAATCACATGAGAACTCTACCGCGCAATATTCCACAATTGTAAAGCCGGGCTGCGAGAGATTCCCCACGTGTTGATTTCCAGCGTTGATCATGTCTGGTCAATGACGCAACAAGCAACTACAGAACCGGGAGTGGTAGCGACCGCACTCAACCTTCGAACTCTCTTTGGGGAGTGAATGCTCTGGTTGAGTGCGGTCGCTACCGCTCCCGGTTCTGTAATGAGTGGTTTGTCCAGGTTACCGCTGTATTCCCAGCTGACCTATAAAAGCGGGGGTACGTCATTTGCTCCGTCAAACAGACAATGGGTCCAGATCGGAGCAGCATTCAGATATTAGAGCGTCAGCCAATGCAAACGGTTCGATTATGGGTGAGCACGACGTAGAGCAAGAGCTTGACGAGCAGGCGCTGCAGACGTACATGAAAGCGCTGCTTGCGGACCTGCGCGCGCTCGATTACATGCTCGACAACGATCTCATTGAAAGCGGTGTCCGTCGCATCGGCGCTGAACAGGAGATGTTTCTTGTCGATAGCAAGCTTTTGCCGGCTCCTGTCGGGGTAGAAGTTCTCCAATATATCAACGATTCGAGACTGACCAGCGAGATTGCAAGATTCAACCTTGAGGCGAATCTCACGCCGCTGACGCTTACCGGCGACTGTTTTAGGCAAATGGAGTCTGAGCTGAAGGAGGTTCTGGCTCGAGCGCGTGCGAGTGCAAACCACTTCGGCGCCGACGTTCTGCTGGCAGGAATCTTACCCACACTGCAGAAACAAGATCTCACCCTTGAGAACATCACCCCGGCCCCTCGCTACTACCAGTTGAACGAGCAAGTAATCAGACTTCGGGGAGGTCCATTCTCTATACACATCAAAGGGCTTGACGAGCTTCAGATGACGCATGACAACATCATGATGGAGTCGTGCAATACCAGTTTTCAAGTGCATCTTCAGGTGGGCCCCAGGGAATTTGCGCCACTATATAATTTGTCGCAGGCCGTTACGGCTCCAGTGCTGGCAGCAGCGGTAAATTCTCCACTTCTGTTTGGTCATCGTTTGTGGCAGGAAACGCGACTTGCCCTCTTCCAACATTCAACCGACGGTCGCACCGCAACTCAGCAGGCCCGTAGTCACCCGACCCGCGTAGGCTTTGGCGACAGATGGCTTGAGAAGTCGGTGCTGGAGCTATTTCAGGACCAGATTGCGCGGTTTCGCGTGATTATGATCAGAGAAGCAGACGAGAACCCCTTTTCGCTGCTGGCTCGCGGTCAGACGCCGGAACTCTCTGCCCTGCGCATGCACAACGGCACGGTCTGGCCGTGGAATCGAGCTTGTTACGGAGTGACGAATGGGACCGCGCACCTGCGAATTGAGAATCGTACCCTTCCCTCGGGCCCAACAGTTCTCGACGAGATGGCCAATGCAGCGTTCTTTGTCGGACTAATGATTTCCTTGCCCAGGGAGTATGGCGACATAGCGAACCTCATGTCGTTTGACGACGCCAAGACGAACTTCTTCGCCGCGGCGAGGCACGGCTTGGGCGCGCAATTTAACTGGATTGGAGGAAAGACCCACTCGGCTTCGGAACTCATACTCGATCACTTGCTCCCGCTGGCACGCCAGGGACTCAAAGAAGCCTCTGTGACCCCGGCGGACGTTGACCACTACCTTGGCGTTATTGAGGACCGTACTCGCTGCGGTCAAACAGGCTCCCAATGGATGATGAGGTCGCTCAGTGTAGTGAATGATCAGCCGCGCGAGGTTCGAAACAGATTACTAGCGGGAGAAATGCTACTGAGACAGAAGAGTGGAGAACCAGTTCATCTTTGGCCGCTGCTCGGAGTGAACGAATCGTCTAAGTGGAGCGAGAGTTATCAGACCGTCGGACAGTTTATGTCAACCGACCTCTTCACAGTTCGCCCCGATGACCTGGTGGATATCGCAGCCAGTCTCATGGCCTGGAGACATATCCGTCACGTTCCAGTCGAAGACGATGAAGGACTTCTGGTGGGCCTGGTGACGCATCGAACACTGCTCAAGCTGCTTACCCGCGGGGCGCTGGTCAACAAGAAATTCACAGTCCGTGACATCATGACTAATAATCCGCTGACTGTTTCTTCCAGAACTCCTACACTGGAGGCCATGGAGATCATGCGGCGAAATAGAGTTGGCTGTCTTCCAGTTCTCGACGAGGGGCGTCTCGTGGGGATTGTGACTTCCTTCGATTTTCTCGACGCGTCCGCGCGGCTATTCAAAGAGCAGTTAACGACTAAAAGCGAGTCCTTAACTGATAGTGTGCCCCCGGAGCACCCGGCTGAAATGGCCGCGAACATTACTCCTGGCCGGAAAACAGGGTTGTCAGAGAGAAAAGCAGCAGGTGGGGCCTTGCAATCACAAGGAAGAACGGGAGGTACGTGACCATGGATAAGGACGAGCGCGATATTCTCGGTCTCCTGAAAAATGAATTAGATTTCATAGAAAAGGGGGGATATGGCCGTTCGGTCCGGACGCCATGGAAAGCAACGTCAGCCTTTCAGGACTCCCTGACCTGTATTAACTTTGGAGATCCCTCGCGCGCTCGCCCGTGCGACGAATGTCATCTGATCGACTTCGTGCCGCCCGAACACCGCTCTGATCACGTGCCCTGCCATCAAATCCCTTTAAACAACGCGGGCGATACACTTGAAGAACTCGAACTCCGAGACAATCAATCGAAGATGGAAACGGCAGTCAAGGATTGGCTGCGTGCCACGATTGAGCGGATCGAGAGGGAACGCGCCGGTCAACCGGCGCCAGAGACGCTCGACAGCTAAAACTCGGTCCATACCGCAAGTACCCAGAGCACCACTCCAAAAGCCCCCTGGCTGAGCAGTTTCACGCAAGATCCTGCGTAAGTTTGCGCAGCATGACCCAGCAGCAATCTCAATTTTACTGGGGAATCCGGCCCGACACGCTAGGCATATGCCTTGCTCTTTGGATGGTTGTTGGAATAGCCGAAATTGGTTCAGCAAGTGCGGCGCAGGCTGCCTGGGATAATTGGAGAAGGTGCCATGGCCAATGACGATCGCGACATCCTCGAAGTGCTCAAAGAAGAACTCGATTTCATCGAGATGGGCGGATATGGCCGTTCGGTTCGCACGCCGTGGAAGCCAAAATCACCCTTCCAGGACTCTCTGACTTGCATCAACTACGGTTATCCCTACCGTGCCCACCCGTGCAATGAATGCCATTTGCTCGACTTCGTCAGCCCCGACCATCAGGCCGAGGAGGTACCCTGTCACTTCATTCCTTTGAATGAGGCGGGGGATACCATCGAAAACCTGGAATCCGAGGACAACGAAGCGAAGTTAGAGCGAAAGGTTAGGGACTGGCTTCGTGCCAGGATCACGGATATCGAGGAGAAACGGGCGACACAAGCAATGGCCGGATGCCCCTGAGCGGAGGTTAAAATGAACACCGCGGCTTATCTGATAGTCATAGTACTTATAGCTACGGCCTTCTACTTCGGCATCCGGTGGCTTGTGACAGCCTACTCCCGATACAGAGGTACTAAGATTGTTACCTGTCCGGAAACGGGAAGGCCCGCAGTCGTGGAAATTGACGCACTTCATGCGTCGCTGACTTCTACTGTGGGCCTTCCTGACATTCGACTGGAAAACTGTTGGCGCTGGCCACTGAACGAACAGTGCGGACAGGAGTGCCTGACAGGTTTGGACGTAGAGCCCGGGCAATGTCTAGTTAGCGGCGTGCTAATGCGTTGGTATCGCGGGAAGACTTGTTGCTACTGTGGCAAACCGTTTGAGGACCTTCACTGGGTAGACCACAAACCAGCGCTTCAAAGCCCCGAGGGCAAGCTGGTGCTGTGGCGT
>JBGTHZ010000085.1:0-20500 GCA_041745915.1 Pyrinomonadaceae bacterium
GAAGGCGGACCCTGTCCCCGCCTCAAGCTTGAAAGCCACTCAACGTCGTTAGAGCGGGGACAGGGTCCGCCTTCCTGACCTGCAAATTACTGTAGGTCGCTTTGGATTATCACGCAGCCTCTACCGCAACGCAGGCAGACCAGACGCTCAGCGAACTCCAAGAGCCACTGCCGACCTTGGGGGCAAGAGCAAGGTTGCATTGCCATTCGCGACCCGGCTACTGCCGGATACCGCCAGTAAAGGCACCAGCTCAGCACCGTCCCGCACACCAATTGCCCCAGCTGGCACTGTAATCTTCTTCTCCTGCGCACTGCGGTTGAATGCAATGATCACTGTTTCGCTCGTATCCTGGCGGGCGAATGCGTAAGAGTCGTCGTCATAAGAGAGATCTATGAGGCGTCCGTTTCTGATCGGCGAGTGTTCTGCTCGCAGACGTATCCAGGCACGCGTCCATTCAAACATCCGTCGCTCTTTCGCAGTGCGCTCTGAGGCCTTAAACGCGCTACGTGGATCGCCCGGAAAGCCGCCGGGAAAATCGCGCCGGTTGTCCGGGTCTTCCTTGCCTTCCATGGCGATTTCTTCGCCGTAGTAGAGCTGTGGGATACCCCGAACGCTAATTGAAAACGCCGTGTGCATCATCGCGCCCTCGAGAGTGGCTCCTTCAATCGAAAGGAAGCGCGGCGTATCGTGATTATTTACGAGCATCGTCACTTTCGCCGCGTCCGGGTAAAGCGCGTCATACTTCAGTTGGTCGCGCAGGGCGCGCATGGGGATTTTGTTTGTGAATGCGAGCAGGGCAGCATTCCAAAGAGCGAAATCAAAAACCGAGTCGAGCTTTGTATCGATGCCATCCCAACCCACCTTTTCGCCGATGAAGAAGGCAGTTTGAGCCGCATCACGCTCAAACACCTCTCCCACCATCCACATCCTCGGATATTGCCGGTGCAACGAGTCGGAAAGTTGGCGAATGAACGCACGCGGCATGTACTGAATGGTGTCCTGCCGAATCCCATCGATACCAGTCATCCCCACCCACCAGAGCGCGTTTTGTATTTCATATCGAGCCACCTCGGGTTGTTCCTGATTCATATCCGGCAAGTCGTCATTGAACCAACCGTCAAGCGTGTTGCGAACTTCCAGTTGATTCGCGTGAGGGGAAAGCAGCACACTATTCTGAAACTTGTTCAGCGTGTACCTCCACCGGAGCGGAGTTGCGGTATTGAGAACGCCGGATTCTTGATGTCGAGTGCCGTGAAACCAGTCGTCGAGAGGTGGATCGGCGATCCAGGGATGGCGTGAGCCGACATGATTCGCAACCTGGTCCTGAATCACTTTTAGTCCCAGTCCATGGGCTTTGTTTACCAACTCCCGCAGCGTTGCCATGTCACCAAATCGATCTTCCACGGCGTAATAGTCGATAGCGTGGTAGCCATGGTAGTAGGTGTTTGGACACCAGGGCTTATCGCAGGTGTTAACTCCATTCCAGTTGTCATACCAGGGAGTCAGCCAGAGAGCGGTTACCCCGAGTTCTTTGAGGTATCGCAGGTTGTTGATGATGCCGCGAAGGTCGCCCCCATGATACGCACGAGGGTTGCTGCGGTCGTTGGCGGCGGCAGGAGCATCACTCGGGACGTTGTTTGAATGGTCACCATCAGCGAAACGGTCGGGCATGATTAAATAAATTACATCGTCGTTTGTAATGCCCTGAAAATTCTTTTGCGGATCGAGTGCCGTTCCGATCGTGAAAGGAATTGTTGCTTTCCCGTGGGCCGTTTCCAGGACCAAAGGATATGACCCCGGCCGAGCCGAAGAGCTGACGGTCACGTCCAGGAAAAGGTAAGTGCCGGCTTTGTTAACCCTGACGTTGTAAACTGCTGTTCCTGCTCTGGTCGCGCGAACCCGAGCGCCTTGCAGATTCCTCCCACGCACCAGAAGCCGGAGTGGGTTGATAGTGTGCCTCGCCCACCACGAAGGCGGTTCTACCTTGGTTACAGTTGGCACTTCCAACTGTGACGAGGCGCACACGAGGGCCAGCGAGGCGAGGATGTAGACAACGGCGCAGGTGGACTTCAGAGGAAAGGACTGAGACAAGGCCTTTCCAAACCGGAGGGGTACCTTTGGCAGTTCGCGCCTGAGAACAAGAGAGAGGCTGGGGCTTAATGGAGCCGCAATGCTCATCGGAATAATAACCAGTGAAACTACTTATCGCGAGAAGGTAACTCGTCATTGCTTCCTGAAGCTTCGCTCTTGAGCCCGAATAAATTAATCTCAGAGGCCTCAGTTTTCCCAATCACTTCTTCAGCTCAGATCAAAACTCAACCTTGCCGTTAAGTATCAGCGCTGAGACATCAAACTCAAAATTCTTAACCGAATCCGCGCTCTGGGGATTCAAATGAAAAGAAAGTTTCTTATTGGAAGGTACAACCAAAGGTTCGCCTTTTTCGTCGAGCCTTGAGAAGAAGAAAACAGCTTCGTCTCCCGCTGCCTTCGGCGGCACAAAATGCACTAATTTACGCTGTCCTCCGCGTTCGTTGCGGAGAAAGACATTCTGCTGCAGCAAGTCAACCGGCATGTGAGAGTAGCTGCGGTAAACCAGGTCCCAGCCGGGCGAGTTTTCTGATCTTGAACTCAACGACAAAACGTAATTATCAGAGCAGGCCGGACAGCGAAGCAGACCCTCCATCTTAGCATCGAAGGCAGCCCGCACTTTCTCGCCCATCTGGTCGTACTTCGCCTCGATCTGCTTGAGCCGCACTAAGGCCTGACGGACGGGCAGTGCCGAGCGCAGCCTGAGCGTGAATTTGAAATCGATGACCGAATCGACGCGGTAAGAGTTGCGAACTTCCTGGGTCTTGGCCCACGGCGAGTTATTTAAAACCTGATCGGCCTCGCTTTTAGTCCACTGGTTGAAGGGCTTGCTGAGCCACACTTTGTTGTTGGCTGTTCTGCCGGCGAGAGTGAACGATAACAACAACGGCACTAATATCAACCCGATCAGGGCCCATCGAAATGCTTTAATGTTCTCCCTCCTTACAGCGTCGGCGGTTCTGGACACTATGCAACGAGATCAGGGTTGCCCGAGCATCTGCTGTGTGCGAAATTTCTCATCCTGAATGCGCTCCTCCTTGACCTGTTTCTCCAGAGCTTCGAGACGCTTGAACTCGGCTAATTCGATCTGCGCCTTTTCAGTCTGCTTGAGCCGCGAGTAAGCGAGGAACAACTGGTAATGCGCCTGCGTGTGCGCCGGGTAGATGTCAATAAGACGTCGTAGGCGGGTAACGCCCTCAGCGTAGTTGCGAAGCTTGACGGCCAACCGCGCGTAGTCATAGAGCACCGGAACGTTCTTTGGATCAAGACTGAGCGCGCGGCTGAGCGGCGCTTCGGCGTCGTCAAAGCGGCCGGTTTCGATGTTA
Organism: Pyrinomonadaceae bacterium; assembly: GCA_041745915.1. GTDB lineage: Bacteria > Acidobacteriota > Blastocatellia > Pyrinomonadales > Pyrinomonadaceae > PSRF01. The sequence goes on from JBGTHZ010000085.1 coordinate 3,414, forward strand.
ACGAACCCAAGACTAGCCAGGGCCTCAACGTGATCCGGGTGCCTGGCGACAAATGTTTCGAGGTACTGGCGTGCCAAGTCGAAATTGCCCGCCACCCGATGGACGTAGCCTTGCCAGTATTGAATAGTCTCATTATTAGGATCGAGCGTCGCAGCGAAATCGAAGTCGGCTGCCGAAGCGCCACCTTCACCCTTGCGGTAATTGGCATCGGCGCGTGCCAGCACATAGGCAGCGTTTTTCGGCTCAATCTCGATCGCCCTGGTAAATTCGTTGATCGCGCCATCCAAATAGCCGGCCCGGTAATATTCGCGCCCCAGCATGTAGTGATAGTTTGCTTCTTTCGGCTGACGCTCCACCGCGTGTTTGAACTCTTCCACGGCGATCGTGTAGTCGTTGCGCGCGCTGGCTATCAGACCCAACCGGAAGTGGGTCTCAGCAGGGGCCGGATTCAGGTCGGCGGCTTCTGCCAAATAACGCGCAGCTTCGTCGTTCCGATCCAGGTTATACAGCGCAAGGCCCAGGTTATAGAGAATCTCGTACGCATTTGGAGACAGCTCGTTAACCCTGGCGAAGACTCGCGCGGCGCGTTCGTACTGCTTACTCTGGGCCAGTACGGTGGCAAGCGCGAAAAGGGCGCGGGCATCCGAACCGACGCTGCGCTCGACGAGATCGGCAACTGATTCGGTTTCCGCTTGGCGATTGGCACGATAAGCCACATTGAGGAACGCCAGTGCTAATTGCGGATCGTCCGGTGCGGATTTGCGTGCGCGAGCAAAATGTTCGGCGGCGCTGACGAAATCGCCCGCCTCACCGTACAGCACTCCGAGATTGTAATGGGCCTGGACGTGAGCCGGATCAAGCTTCAAGACACGCGTGAACTCCTCAATCGCCGCCTTGGTTTTGCCGCGCTCGGCCAGAACCCGGCCAAGATTATTGCGCGCGCTGACAAAGTTCGGATCACGACGGATGGCAGCGTTGAATTGGACGACGGACTCTTCCTTACGGCCCTGGTGGTCAAGGATGACGCCGAGAATATTATGAGTCTGTGCAGAACGTGGGGCGGCGGCTACGGCTGCACGCGCCGAGCGTTCGGCCTCTCCCAGATTGTTCTGCTGCAGAGCTGCAAGGGCCGCATCAAGAGCAGTCTGCGCCGCAGGGCTCAAATGAGTGACCCGAGCTTCGATCGCACGCTGCGTTACGTTGACTGGACGCCGCGGTTTTGTTCGCTGCGCCAAGACTGGAAGGCAAACGAAAAAACAAAAGGCAAGACAAAAAAGGCGAAAGAAAAACTGTCCAAAGCCCAGGGTCCAAGGTTGAAAGTCAAGAACACAATCCTGACGTTGGACCTTGGACCCTGGACGTTGGACTTTGTCAGTCTTCACTTTGCCTTTACGTATTACCGACTCATCTTGGGGTTGTGCTCGTGCGGAATTCCGTGTTGAGCTTGTCCACAAGAGCAAATTCACGCGCGGCTTCCTCGGTTCGGCCCAAGCGCCGGAGTGCAAGGCCTAGCTGGTAGTGCGCGTCGGCTCGAAACGGCGCGATAGAAACCGCGATCTTCAATACTTCGGCGGCTTCGGAGAAACGTTCGGAAAGTAGGAACGCACGCCCCATCGCCCAGTGGGCTTCAAAGCTCTTTGGCTCGAGGGAAGTCGAACGTTTGAGAGCGATGATGGCCTCCTCAGTTTTTCCTTGTTTCAGTAGCAGGGCGCCGAGTCCCAGCTGACCGATAGCGGATTCCGCATTAATCTTGACCAACTCTTGATATTCTGCAATCGCTGCCCCGGAGTCCCCCACCGCCTCCAGCGCCGTGCCGAGGAAGAAGCGCGCTTCCGCATGACGCAGGTCCAAGCGGACCGCGTACCGCAATTCCTTCACTGAACCTGTGTAGTCTTTGGTCGCGTAGAGAACCCGGCCGGCATAAAAATGGGCATCGAAACTGTTCGGGTTGAGCGCAATGGCTTGCGAAAGCGCCTCGAGCGCCTCGGCGCTTGCGCTACCGCGCGAGGCGAGGATGACGCCGAGCAGGGTGTGCGCCTCTGCTGCCCCCGCGTTGATTCGCAGCGCGCGTCGTACCTCGCGCTCGGCATCCGTCGCGCGCCCATTGTTAAAGAGTGCGAGGGCGTGAAGGTATGCAGCGTCGACGGCATCCGCATCGCGCCGGGTCAGTTCGGCGAAGGTCTCGACGGCCTCTGGCCAGCGTGTCAGTTTTATATATGCCAGACCCAAATCCTGCCACGCGCCTAAAAGTGTGGGGTCACGGTGCAACGCCGCTTTGAAATCCTTTATCGCCGCTGGCAAATCGCCGCGGTCGGAGGCGAGCAAGGCGCTCATGTAGAATACACGCGGGTCAGATGGGCGGGCGTCCCATAAAAAATCCAACTGAGTTGACGCCTCCGCCTTACTTCCAAGCGCGCGATATGCCGCAATCAACTCGAAACGAACATCGTACTGTCGCGGGTCCAGTTCAAGTGCGCGCCTTAGGTGAATGGGGGCTTCGGCCAACTGTTTCGGCTCTCCCATGCGCAGCAGGAAGCGACCCAGTTGATGATGGGCCATTAAATTTTTCTCATCGAGTTTAAGCGCGACGCGCTCGGCACTTACGGCTTCGTCAGACCGCCCGAGCTTCCACAAGACGTAGCCAAGGTTGGCTTGATATTCAGAGTTGCCTGGTTTGAGCGAGACCGCGCGGCGAAGGTCTTCGTAGGCTTCTGCGTAACGACCAAAACGCACTCGTGCGGCGGCGCGCAGGTTGAGCGCTTCCGTGTCGCTCGGGTTGACAGCCAGCTTCGCGTTTGTCTCGGCCTCAACCCGTTCGGCGCGCGATTCCGGCGTGCTAAAGCGCTCGACGTGTGAGCGTGCAGGAACAGCAACCTTTGTGGCCGCCCCTTGAGCGAACGCAGGCGCTGCATAAACAAGAGCGACGGTAATCAGCTGAAGTAGACGAGTCATTATTCAAGCAGGGAGGGAAACCCTCAGGGATAAACAGGCGCGATTCTAACAAAAGACGACCACACGCTCGAGCGCTGGTCGTCCACTGTAAGACCCGTAGCGCCAGCCAAACGCTCGAGCGCGCCAGGTTAAGTTTTAGCTCGGGCGAATTCTCTATGCCCGCGAAGCGTACCGCTAGAATAGAATCTTGAACCGATACTGAACCACACGCCCAGGGTAAGCACCATTGAAGACGCCGAATCCTGTCGGCCGCCCCCGATCACTCCCCACATCGTTCATGTTGTTATCGGGGACGGTCAGGTTCGTGTGGTTGAAAAAATTGAAGAACTCAAGACCGATTTGCGTCCTCACTCTCTCGGTGACGTTAGTATTCTTGAACACTGACAGATCGGTATTGAAGATCGATGGACCTCTGAACGTGTTGCGCCCGAGGCTGCCAAAGCTCACCGTCTGGCCGGCTGAGTTGGTCACCGAAGTAATACCGAGGCTGGTCGAGAAAGCAGCGGGGTTCAGCAAACGACCGAATGGAACGTTGGCAAATGGGTCACCAACGAGCGAAGGGCGAATCAATCCGCAATTGCAGACTACGCTGAACGGGAATCCGGAGCGCGCACTCTGAATGATATTTATCTGAAACCCACTGACCAGTTTATCAATCGCCCCACCCTCATTGACGAACCGCTGCCCCTTGCCGAACGGTAGATCAATGATCGCGTTCGCTGAGAGCAGGTGGCGGATGTCGAGCACCGAGTTGCCCTTGTCGAAGTCGAGATCGAACGGGTGGACGGGGCCCTGACGGCCCTGGTTCTTGCTGTCACCGAGACCGTTGAAGACGCCGGTCGCGTTATCAATGGTGTGGCCCCAGGTGTAAGAAATCTGCCCTTGTATGTTGCGCGAGAGACGCTTCTGCAACTGCACCTGCAAGGCGTCATACGACGACTTCGCCGAATTCGAATAAAGCAGCACGCTATTAATTAGATCACCCGCTCTGTTACGTGCGATCCCCTGGCCCCCCGAGCCTTGCTGCAAAGTAGCGAGCAGATTCCTTGACCTGTTGCCGACGTACGCGACGTCAAGAGACCAGTCCCTTGCAAACTGGTGTTGCAGGCTCAACTGGAATTGGTGGACCATCCCATTCTTCTGTTTCTGGTCTACGGTGAACAGGTTCGTGCCCGTGGGCAGGTTGACCGGGTCAATCCCCGTTGTAATTACCGGCGGACCCTGGGCGAGCGTGAAGTTGTCAAAGGAGATGTTAGTGAATGGCGGATTCCGTACGGCAGGTGGATAGTCAACGCCGTCGAGCGTGTACAGCAGCCCGTAACCGCCGCGCACCACCATAGACTTCTCGTTATTTAGGGAGTAAGCAAAGCCGATACGCGGGCCGAAGTTGTTCTTGTCCAACTCAACAAGTCTGTCGCCTTTCCCACTCGCCAGGACCACCTGACGCTGGTCGGGAAAGTAGTAGCTGATGCGTCCGTCCTTTTCGGTCGGGGCCGTTGGTCCCGGCAAAACGTCGTAGCGCAAGCCAAGATTCAGGGTGAGCCGGTCGTTGACCTTCCAATCGTCCTGGACAAAAAGGCCAAACTCCTGCATACGCAAATCGAAGGGTCCGCCTAAGGTTTTACTCCTCTGAGCAAAACCTGTAATGCCGAGTAGCGCGTTTGCCTGAGCGTTGCCAGTGCCGTTAAAGTCGCCAAATCCTATCGCCCCTTTCTCGAACCCTGCGCAACCGCCGCAGATAGTATTGAGGTACCGTATGCGCGCCTCGCCGCCGCCTTTCAGCACGTGGTTACCCTTAATGACTGTTAATGTGTCAGCGAAGTAGGGATTCGTGCTTTTGGCGCGGAAGAGTCCGCCGTCGCCGAGGAACTCGACGAAGCCGGTGCCGGTGTAGCCGAGTCCGATGCCACCCGATGTTTCATCCCCGCCGAGGTTGGAGTTGGGAATGCCAACATCACTGCTCCAGGTGGGACTGACGCCGCAGGCGCCGAGAACGCCGCAGTTGTTGATGCCGATATTGATCTTGGTGAGGCCGAAACGGAACTCGTTCAGCACGGTGGGGCTAAAGGTGTGGGTATCGGTGATGACGATCTGGCGCGTGTTACCTACCTCCTCGCCGGCACCGAAGCCTGCCGTCGGGAGTCCCGGAGGGCCGGTTACCTCCACGGGGAAGAAGTTTGCACGCACGACCTTCAGATCTTGATTGTTGAAACGCCCGGTAAGGGAATTTGCTGCGCTAAACCTGTGGTCAATCTTGATCCCAAAGTTGTCGATAACCTCAGTGTTCTGGCGTTGGGAGGAGTAGTTTCGACTACCTGATCCTTCACCGGGATTGAAGATGTTGGCGGTCGGCAGCGGGTAGAGTCTCGCGATTCTCTGCGCAATTGGGCCGATCCGGCCGGGTGGGATGATATTGCCGGGAAACGGCATTCCCGTTAACGGGTCGGTGATGGTCGGAAACTCGGAGAAGTTGCCCTCGCGGGATAGCGCCGTCGGTACCGTCGAAGTAAATGGAAACGGGATGTTGTTGCGCTGGCCCAGGTAGTCGAAGAAGAAGAAGGTCTTGTTTTTGAAAATTGGGCCGCCGACCGTGCCACCAAACTCGTGAATTTGCTGGACGGCCTTATCGGGAATGAAGGCGTCGCCGCGGGAGATGGCTATGGCGCGGTCACGCTTGAGCATCGGATGAAAAGCGTTAAGCGCCGAGTTTTGCCCGTAGTAGTAGAGCGATCCGTGAAAGTCGTTCGTACCGGATTTTGTTGTGGTGTTAATCACCGCACCGCTCGCGCGGCCGACCTCGGCGGGCGGGACGCTGGTCGTCACCTTGAACTCAGCGATCGCATCCGGGTTCGGGAAGACACCGATGGTCCCAAACTGGGGCTCGTTATTATCAACTCCGTCGAGTGAGAAATTGTTGTTCGTAGGGCGCTGGCCGTTCACCGTCAGCGTCCCCGCGCCCGACCGGGCAAAGCGGGCAGTAGGCGTATCACCCTGCGCGTTAGAAGCTCCTGGCCCACCGCTGCCAGCCCGCGGGTCACCGTTGTTAAACTGTCGCGCATCAGGACCGGACCCACCAAAGCCCGCATTAGACGCGCGAGCCACACCGGGCGTGAGCGTCGCGAGTTGCGTAAAGTTGCGGCCGGACAGTGGCAACTCCGTCACCTCGCGGCCGGTAACGACGCTACCGCGATCACTCGTTTCACTTTCAACGAGGTTCGGAGCAGCTGTGATTGTAACTTCTGCTCCCACACTTCCGGTCTCCAGCGATATGTTGACAGCCAGTGTTTGTGTCGTTTGCAGAATTACGTCGTTCTGGACTGCGTTCTTCAAATTCAGCGCAGCGGGCGGCACGACGTTGATTCTGTATTTTCCCGGTTCCAAAAGCGGCACTGTAAAGGTTCCGTCGTCACCGGTATTCACGGAGCGTTCTGCTGCGGTATCCATATTCGTGACTGTGACGACCGCATTTTGAACAACCGCACCTCCCTGGTCGATCACTGTTCCGCTTATCGTGCCCTTATTTGTCTGGGCCGGAACTGAGATGAAAAGCAGCGAGAGTAGAAACGTGGAAACGCCAATGCGCACCAACGGGTGCTGAGAATTCCGGGTCATATACATGGCTGAACCTCGCATGCGGTTAAAGGATAATCGTAGCTCTTGCCGTGTCGTTTGGGCGAAGAGCGATTAGTGTAGAGAAGGCTTCTGGACAGGGCACTCTATGTTGCTTTCACTTGCTTAATCACTGACCAACTAAACCCTGTAGTGGAGCAGTCTTTTAGTTTGTTGCTAAACCGAACGAAGTAATTAATACAGTTTCCAGCGGCTGTCAATAGTTTTTCCTTGGTTACCTACCGAGCGTCTTTTCATCAAAAGAGGCTGACGAGGCTTGAAAGGACCTCATAAAAGCTACTGTGCAGAAAAGGGGGGTAACTACGCAGCGAACGCGGCGGCGAACTTGCTCGCAAGAACGAGGCTTAGTGCCCCTCTGAGCGCAGGCTTATCTCCCAAGGTTGAGGGCATGATTCGAGCTGAAGGAAGTCCGCGGCGTACAGTGCGTTCAATTCTTTCAGTTAGCGCATCTTCAACGAGGCTCCAAGCGCGCGCGATGTCGCCACCGACAACCACAGCTTCCGGACTAAAACCGACGACCAGATTGGATATCCCAATGCTAAGGAAGTGGGCGGTCTCAACCAAAGCAGCCTTAGCGTTTGCCTCGCCTCCCAAAGCGCGATCAACCAGTGTCGGAAATCCACACGAAGAGGTTGCCCCACCTCCTGATAATTTTGCATATCGTGCGAGTGCGGCTCGCTCAGAGGAGAAAGCCTCCCAACAGTCATGGTTGCCGCACGAACATGCGACCGGGGCGTTGGTTCCGATCACCATGTGACCAAACTCTCCGGCGGCCCCTCGCTGGCCGCGATAAACCTGCCCATCAAAGATAATCCCCGTGCCGACACCTTCAGCCACGAGTACCATAATGAAATCCCGAGCGTCACATACTTCGGGTCTTCCAAACCAAAGTTCCGCGAGGGCCACTGCGTTAGCATCGTTGTCGATAATGACGGGCAGATTGATGGCTGAACTGATCACTTCAGCCACGGGCAGATCGCGCCACTGAAAGTAGGGCACGTAAATGGCGGTGCCGGTAGCAGGGTCTACCAGACCCGGCAAACTCACTCCTATCGCTTCGACACCTCTGTTTAGCTGGGAGTGCTTGCTAACAAGAGCGATAACTTCATCGAGAGTCTTTTGGGGATCGGGGTTAGTAGGGAACTCCTGTTGAGAAATAACCCGTCCGGCCAAATCGCTCGTCGCCACCGTAGTCAAAGTTGGAGTAATCGCAACTCCGAGAGCGATCGCTTCTTTCGTGCACAACTTCAACATTGTCGGCCTGCGACCACCTGTCGACTCGCCCTCGCCGACTTCCTCAACGAGGCCCTCTAGTTTCAGGGCCTCGACGATGACCGAAATGGTTGAGCGTTGAAGCTCTGTTTCTCGCGAGATCTCCGCGCGCGATATTGGCTCCCGTTCGCGGACATAATTCAGCACAATCTGCCGGTTGATATCGCGGATTGTGTTCAAACGGGCCGCTTGGGCCTTTCTCAGGTTGATTCGTCGCAACGCGTAAGCTCCAGTCGGACAGAGCCGGAGTAGGAATGACGGATGAATAGTATCAACGCATGGCCGATCAGGCTAAGGATTATAGGTTCCATTTGGAATGCCAAGCCGGGAGGCTCTGATAACCTGAGCCTGACTACTTTTCCACGCTCTTGCCTTGAACGATGGTGTAGGTCTTGTTCACTGCAGGAATATTGAATGTTTCCGTTGTGCCGTTCGGCCATTGGATCTCCAACTTGTCTACCTTCTTGGCGTCCCCCAGACCAAAGTGTAGGGTCGGATCATTCTGGGAGCAGTAGACCGCACCGCTTAGGACATCCATTCTTTGCCGGAACTTGCCGGTGGTTAAGTACGCGATGCTCCCGATTGCATCTTTCGGGCTCTTCTTTGACACATCACCCACGAGACGCAAATCAAGCCAATTTCCAGGCGCAGCTACCACATTTCGCAGAATCGCCGGCTTATTGTCGATGTTGTTGATCACCAGATCGGGTCGGCCGTCGCCATCCAGATCGCCCACTGCCAGACCGCGACCAGGCCAGGCCATGGAAAGGCCGCTTCCGGGCGCAGCGGCGACGCGCTCGAATTTTCCGTTCTTCAGATTACGGAAAAGCAAAGGCTGTTGAGCCCAGCTCGTTCCCCACTGATGCGCGTCCACAGCCGGATAAACGTGTCCATTCACGACAAAGATATCCAACCACGCGTCGTTGTCATAGTCGACAAAGCTAGTGCCCCAGCCAAGAAACGGAATGGTTGATTCGCCTAAACCTGACTGAAAGGTCACATCCGTAAAATTCCCGTCCCCGTCATTGTGATAGAGCACATTGGAATCGTCAGAGAAGTTTGTGATGTGAAAATCGATGCGCCCGTCGTTGTCGTAGTCGCCTACAGCCAGGCCCATCCCCGCCTGTTCACGGCCATTTTCGTTCAGGGCCACACCTGAAGGGTAACCAACCTCCTCGAATGTTCCATCCCCTTTATTTAAGTAGAGTTGCTTGGGAGTCGAATCGTTAACGACGAGGAGATCGAGTAGCTTGTCTTCATTAACGTGCACAAAAACAGCAGTGAAGCCGTAATACTTCTGTGGGTCATGCACGCCCGCTTTTACGCTCACATCTTCAAAGGTGCCGTCAGACTTTTGGCGATAGAGCGTGTCACCCTCACCGGTGAGTCCACGTGGACCACACATCACCGGCACACCGCGAAACTGACAGAAGTTCTGACCCAGGCCGCCCGGCGTACCGGCCTTGCTCGGACTGGGCGGCAAAGTGCTGAGATCGATATCAACATAACCGGGAACAAACAGATCCAGGCGTCCATCTCCGTCATAGTCTCCGAAGGTCGCGCCGGTGCTCCAACCCTTCCGTGCCGTGCCCAGTCTTTCGGCGACATCGGTGAAGGTCCCGTTTCCGTTGTTGCGGTAAAGGCGGGAAATACCAAAATTGCTGACGTACATGTCCGGGTGCCCGTCGTTATCGAAATCGCCTACAGTGACCGCAGTGCCCCAGCGCTCATTTGCGACTCCTGCTTTGTTAGTTACATCCTCAAACTTCCAATTTCCAAGGTTACGATAAAGTGCAGAACGGGGCGGTTTTTCCTTCCCTTGCATTGCCGGCACAGTCGAACCGTTTAGTAAATAAATGTCCGGCATTCCATCTCCATCGTAATCAAAGATTGCGACGCCGCCAGATGGGGTCTCAAAAATGTAGTCCTTTTGCGGATTGCCTGATCGATGCCGAAAATTAGCCATTGCTGTTTTATCGGTCACGTCCTCATAAAGGATCGGGGCCTTCGGATCTGTAATTCCTGCTGTTCGTTTCGACGTGTAGGTCACCGGTGAGCCAGTAGAAGCGCCGCCCATCGGCTGTTGCGACTCGGGCCTTTTCGGCTGTGTTTGCGCTATCAGAACGCAGGGCGTCAGCAACAACAACAAGACAAAGGGTCTAAATTCTTTGAAGGAGATGCGTGTCAGTTTATTGCTAACCATCATTCAGTAGGTTCGCGTTTCCAGTTAGTTACGATTGAAAGCCTTTGGCAAGCTCGGAGTAAGTGCGGGCGAGAGACTGAACCGAAAATACGCGGGACGGTGGTTTATGTCAAAGAGGGCTAAGTATCCCAGATGTGGACTACTTCGCGTCGATGAGTACGTAATCGCGCCCGCTATATAGCCGCAAGCGCTCACCATCCTGGGACATCATCAAGGGACGGGGCCGTCTCAACTGGGCGTCTTTGGTCGTGGAACCGGAGAGGATCTGATTGCCGGCCAAATCCATGATGTTCACCTTTCCGTCGTTGGAAAATCCAAATCCGTATGCGCCTGTTTTCAAGGACTTTCCGTCGATGGTGATGTCGGAGTCAGCAATCAGAAAGCCCTGGTACTTTTCGCGCACGTCAGCAGAATATCCGGATGTATCGACGAGTCCGGCAATCACGTGACGATCTTTCCCCCAACGTGCAGCGGCTGAGTTCCGCATCTGGGTTGGCGCACTAAGACCTTGAAAATAAAACCCAGGAGGCACAACCCGCGAGAGTTCCGGCCCGGCAAGTATTGCGGCCCGATCCTGCGCTGACACGAGGCTGGGTAAGGAACAGGCAAGAAGAAGCAGAACAGCTCCCTGGATCGAATATCGGCTCCAGTTATTCATGAAAAACACCCTCCGCGCATCCCAAAAAATACCGAACCGCGATTATTACCTAATTAACGAAAAAAGGGTACTGATGCAGATTGGTGAGATTGGTCTTTCGTGTTCGACGGTGCCGGTAAAACCAAGTAGCGCGGGGCGTCACTAGCGCTTTACTCGTTCGTCATGATCGCTATTACGTAAGAGTCTATGGCGACTTGGATTCCTGCTTAATCCCGGCATCTGACTTCGGTCCACCTCCAAACCATTTATCAGGAGAAGCCAGGCGTTTGGCAGCCGATTTGAGACGCGAATCTTTAGGAGCATTGAAGTCGACGGGCGCGGCGGTCGCCTCGGGATGCAAAGCACAGTATTGATGTGGTTCGTTGCCGCTGGGATAGGTCATTGTCGTTTTCATTGGGCAGGCAGGTCTCGCAATCATGCCGGTGGATGGATCGATCACAACCGTGACGGTAGGTATCGGACGTAAAAGCGCTGCGTTCGTCTGGCTTGGTGAAGCGCTGCCAGGCTTTTCCCTGTGAGGTTTGGCCTCGATGCGCTCCTTGCCGTGCAGCAACTCATCCGCAGGAGTTTTGACACCAGTCCCGGGTTGTTGCCCCTCATGATCAGACGGAGCAAAGGCTCGTTCGATCGCCGGCACATGGCTCTGGTAATTCTGTTCGCCTTGACGAAGAAGTGAAGGGGAAGTAACCAAAAACACCGCTGCAATGATTAGAAGTGAAGCCAGCATTAACCGCCAGGAGGTTCTCCGCACCATTGCGACACTGCCGGTCTGCGACTGCGCATGCCGGTCGTAATGTGTCCGCGTTGGTGGTGTGTGGCGTTCTCTAGTCGGCCTTGACCGAAATTGTTCGTAGGCTTCGTTGATCTCCTGTAACTTCACTTGTGCCTTTGCCTGAAGACGAGGGTCGTGAACGAATCTGTCAGGGTGCCAAACTTTGGCAAGATCCCGGTAGGCAACCTTCAACTGTTCCGGGGATGCACCGGGACTCAGACCTAGAAGGTCATAGCATTTCTTTAGTTCATAATTCATGGGGCTCTCCGTTAGGACAGAATCCGGGCCAATCGACCCAGGTCCTCCAACTTATCGAATAGCTCGGCCGGCCCCGGTACCGGTAACCCGAGGTAGTACATCATCACCATCGTACAGGTGGCGAAGACCACGCCAGTGATCATAGCGCGCAGAACCGCAAGGCAGACCTTGCTCATCAACGTAGCAACAAGGCGGATGAGCGGCCGGATAAGGCGCAGCGCTCCTTGTTGAGCGAAGAGGAAAACAGCTCGTGATGAGGCTGAAGTCATAAAAGAAAGCCTATCCTACGGCAGGTGTAGCCTCAGGACGTGATTTACTGATTTATTTCTGCTATGAGGATAACTGTGGGGCGTTGATTTGAAACCCGAGACCGACAAACGCGGGTAGAAATCTCGCTATTCAGTATTGCAAACTGGGCCGGGGTTTACAACTGTCCATTAGACTGACTTTCCCCACAAATGCTGGATTTTCTGATTCTCACTGGAATTGGAAAGGGTGTGGTGCCGGAGGTCGGACTCGAACCGACATGAGTTTGACCTCGCCAGATTTTGAGTCTGGTGCGTATACCAATTTCGCCACTCCGGCGGCGCGTTGGGAGATAGTAAAGCCTGTCGCATTGAGGCGCAACCTTCGACCAGACCCTCAGCTATTTGGGCCCCGGGGACAGCACCTGCGAACCAGGATCCTCGACAAGCTATGCACTTAAGATTAGAATAGTCGGCGAGCCCCCCCCCTTATAAAAGAGACGCTACTCTCTCCCGAAAACTTGTTGAAAGGGAAGAAGAACTATGAAGAAGGCACTAGGTCTTTTGTTAGTGTTTGCTATGTTAGCGCTTATGGTCGTCCCCGTTTCGGCCAGGACGTGCGGGAGATTAAGGCACCGGCATAACAAAGTCACTCATACCCATTCCGCTTGCATCGGGGACGGACACAAGCACGGTCGGAGCTTCTGGCAAAAGCATAGGGATAAGTTGACGACCGCCGGGGGTGCGGGAGTTGGCGCAATTGTCGGGGGTGTTGCTGGTGGAGGAAAGGGCGCGGCTATTGGAGCCGCGGTCGGGGGCGGTGGTGCCGCCGTCTATACCTACGGAATTCGCAAACGTCGACGCTCTGCTCGCTACTAAGCTTTTCCCACGATTAACCTAAAAATAGGGCGCGCCTGCAGGTGTGATTTGCAGGCGCGTCGCTTTTTTGGTACCCATGGCCTTTTTGACTGCTGCACTAGAGCCTTAACCTCTTTAAATTATTAGGATTACGCCTTAGGAAAAAACGTGTTTGCCATGGACCAACAAAATCTGTAGAATTCCTGAGCCTGCTCCGCGCGGGATCTCTCTTCCAAGGGGTCAATTCAATCCGTTCTCCAATTTAGGGTCCGAGATTCATGGCGATTGGGATTGTTGTCGCCATGCGTCCTGCAAATCCAGGAGTTATGAAATGTCAGGTGACCTAAAGTCACGAATTCTCATCGTCGACGACGAACCTGAGATAACGGAAATCCTAAGCGATCTGCTCAGCGTTGAATACGACTGCCAGAAGGTGGGTTTGGCAGAAGATGCACTCGCGCGATTCGCGGAGAGCCATTTTCAATTGGTGATCAGCGACATCACTATGCCCGGAATGAGTGGACTCGCAATGCTCCCGTTGGTTAAGAGTATTTCACCCAACACGGTGGTGGTAATGATCAGCGGCATGCAAACCGTTGAAAGTGCGATCGGAGCATTGCGGTTGGGCGCATTCGACTACCTGATGAAACCTTTTGACCTCCGGCAGGTCGAGGCAGTGGTAAAGCGGGCACTCGAACACTATGAATTGATCGTCTCTAAGCAGCGCCATGAAGATCAACTCGAAGAGTTGGTCGAACAACGCACTGAGGAACTTGACCGGGCACTCAACTCACTGGAAGACGCATACCGGTCCACATTAAGGGCCCTGACCTCGGCGTTGGAGACGCGAGACTCCGAGACACATGGACATTCGGAACGAGTCGTAACCTACAGTTTGCGATTGGGTAGAGAGTGCGGGCTAGCGAGCGAGAAGATGAAAGCGTTGGAATTTGGCTCCCTACTGCATGACATCGGCAAGATTGGCGTGCCGGATTCAATCTTGCGCAAGCCCGGAAAGCTGACTGATGAAGAATGGGTTAAAATGCGTGAACATCCTGTGCACGGCCGCCAGATACTGCGCGGAATCGAATTTCTTGAGGGGGCGGCCCGGGTTGTGGCCCAGCACCATGAGAAATGGGATGGGTCGGGCTATCCGCTTGGGATTAGCGCAGAAGACATCGACGTTTGCGCCCGGGTCTTCGCCGTGGCCGATGCCTTTGACGCAATTACGAGCGATCGTGTCTACCGACGCGGTAAGTCTTATCAGGAAGCCGCGCAGGAATTAACCGACTGGGCTGGACGGCAATTTGACCCGAAGGTCGTCGAAGCATTTCATCGCGTTCCGCGGGAGGACTGGGAAGAATTGCATCGACAGTCCTTACTCCCGAAGCAAGACCAATTCGATCTGCGGCGAATGGTTGACTTGTTGGAGACTCGCCTGGAAGCTGTAGTCACGTAGGAATTTACGCGGAATTACGCGGATCAGAACTTAAATCATCAAATCGGCCTGCTATGTTCTCTTATTCAGATCCGCGTGTTTCCGCGAAAATCCGCGGCTGAGGTTTTTGATCCGAAAACGGCTCCCGCCGGAAGTCAACCACTCTCTCATTCATTCCGATCCGGCACCACATATCCACGTCGGGAACGAATACTCAGTCCTACTCTGCGAGACGCGACTTCGATCCGCCGGTATTCACCCTGCCTGGAAGAGCTAAGCGGTCGCTTCGGTCGATAGGTAACCACATACTCCGCGCCGATGTCGCGCGCGGCCTCTGCTGCTTGAGCAATCATTTCCTCGCTCGACTTCGGTAAAAAAATGCGGCCACCAGTCTCTTCGGCTACGCTCGTGAGGACCTGCTGGCTTCTTTTGATATCGGCTTCGTAGGCCTTGCGCTTCCGTCGCATCGCCGGATCGAATCTGACACTCACTCCGAAGGACGGATTCCGGGTGGTCCCGGGCGGCAAAGTTGGATCAGTTGCGGTGATTGGATCTCTTGCGGTGGGTAACTGGCCTCCAGTGACTGGAGACGGTTTGCCTTCTTTCTTTTGGCGGACGAATTCAGTGTAGCTAATGATATGAACAGTGGCTCGAGCCGCAGCCAAACGTTTGATAGCTTCTGGGCGATCAGTTTTTCCACCCGGAGTATCAACGCCGTCAGTTATGAATACAACGTGGCGGCTTCCTTCGGGCCGATCTGCAAGTTGCCGGGCCGCCTCGGCTACTGCATCAGAAAAGCGCGAACGTTTGCCCGAAGACAGCTTTGTTTTGAGCACCTTGAGAATGGCTTGCTTGTCTCTCGTCCACGGTTGAATTACCTCGACTGCATTGCTGAATTGCATCACCGCGACCAGAGTGCCTTCTTGAAGACTGTTAAGCAGTTGGATGGCAACGTCGCGCGTCAGTCCGGTACGTTTTGACATCCCTCCAAGCCCGCTCAGCTCACCACCCGTATCCAGAACCAACAGTACGTTTGCGGGAAGATGACGAACACTCCTGATTTGCTGGGCGATCCCATCCTCGAGAACCAGGATGTCGTCAACCTCTAACGTGGGATCGTAGTGTCCATATTGATCGAGAGCGATAATGGGTAAGCGCACTTCTTCGGTAAAGACCTTGACGGGATCTTGTTCCTCGTTGGGAGTAGGAGACGGTGAAGGTGAGGGTTGGCGTGTCGCCTGGGCAAAGGCAGAGGTCCCTAAAACCAAAACCAGGAGAATAATTAGAGCAAATCGTGAATATCTCAAAGCAGTTAGTCTGAAACTACAGAATGGGAAATCGGAAACTTTGATGCAGAAAGAGGCAGCCGGGTGTTGCCTTAAAATCGTCACCCCGAGGATTTTCGTGCCTGAGACTGCACCGCGGTGATGGCCACCGCATCCACAATGTCGGTCGCCTTGCATCCTCGAGAGAGGTCGTTGGCCGGCTTGTCCAGACCTTGAAGAATGGGCCCGATTGCAGTTGCGCCCGCCAAACGTTCCGTGAGTTTGTAGGCAATGTTGCCAGATTGAAGATCGGGAAAGATTAGAACATTAGCTCGGCCTGCCACGGCGGAGCTGGCGGCCTTTGAATTGGAAATCGCCGGCACCAACGCCGCATCGGCTTGCAATTCGCCGTCGATGATCAGTTCCGGCGCCCTGGCTTTCGCGGTTCTAGTGGCCTCGACCACTTTGTCAACCAGTCGGTGTTTGGCGCTGCCCTTGGTTGAAAACGAGAGCATACCAATTCGTGGCTCAATTCCGAGTAGCGCGCGGCAGGAATCAGCTGAGGTCACTGCAATCTCAGCGAGTTCGGCCGAGGTGGGTTCAATGACCACGCCACAGTCGGCAAAAATCAGGGCGCCATTATGTCCGAAGCTACTGTCTGGCAAGGCCATTAGAAAAAAACTAGATACGAGCTTGAATCCCGCACGAACGCCGATGCAATGAACTGCAGCACGCACGGTGTGGGAAGTTGTGTTGGTAGCTCCGGCAACTGAGCCATCAGCTTTGCCGAGTCGTACCATCAGATTTCCGTAGTAGAGAGGATCTGCAAGCATGGTACGAGCTTCGTCAGCCATTAGACCTTTAGCGCGCCGCAACTCGTGAAAATAGGACACCATTTTATCGAAGTCGGGGGCGCGCTTGTGGTCGATTACTGTAACGCCACTGAGATTGGCGCGTTCTCGTTCCGCCGTCTCGCGTATGGCGGGCTCGTCTCCAAGCAATGTGATTCGCGCAATGCCATGTCGAGAGCATTCAGAAGCCGCTACTACCGTGCGCGGGTCGTTACCTTCGGGCAGGACAATATGTTGCGGATTTCCGGCGGCTCGCTGCCGGATTCTTTCGAGTACGTCCATAAGATGAAGTTGATGCTAGAAGCCTTTAGCCGCGGATACACGCGGATGAACGCGGATCAGAGTCAAAGCGAAGAGGGAGTCTAACCAACTCGGATTGAGAGAACAAGTGGTTGAGCGATAGTGATGCACTCAATAAGAACCAGGCGAGAAATAATGGCTGTGTGAGGACCAAAGCCCTTACGATAAATTGCAGGTCAGGAAGGCGGACCCAGTCCCCGCCTCAAGGTTGAAAGCCATTCAGGTAAGAGCGGGGACAGGGTCCGCCTTCCTTATAGTTCTTCCGGCTTTGTTTTTTTGTTTTTTCTTTTATCAGCAAGTTATAGCTCGAGCCAAAGTGGCTGCTTTCGACAAAACGAGCTGGCTTGGGTGAAACTCCTTGCTGAACACGCGTCGTCCCGCTACG
>JBGTHZ010000086.1:0-35096 GCA_041745915.1 Pyrinomonadaceae bacterium
GCAGGCGGCATGGAACGGTTGAAAGAGTGAAAGCTTCTTTTTCGGTAAGAATATGCTAGGAATTAGAACCCGTCGTCCGCCGCCTTTCGGCGGAGTCCATATCAGCGACGATAAGGACATTCAAGTTCAAATACCCGAGCAGGAATCCCAGACCCATCTATGGGGTGAAGCCCGCCTGCTGCTGCGCGATCTCATATTCGCCTTGATGGTTGCAGTGCTCGCGGTGGTATTTGTCGTGCAACCGGTTAAAGTAGAAGGCACATCGATGCTGCCCCGGCTGCACGATGGCGAGAGAATTTTTGTAAACAAGCTGATCTATTATGACGAGTATCGCTGGGCGCCAAAGGTCGAACGGGGCGACATAGTCGTGTTTTGGTTTCCTGATGACCCTTCCAAGAGCTACATCAAGCGTGTCCTCGGTCTCCCCGGTGACACGGTGGAAATACACGAGGGGGTTGTTCGCGTAAACGGTAGGGATCTAACTGAGATCTACCTCGATTCGAGGTTTAACCTCTCGCATCGGAGCCAGACGCCGGTTTACGTCAGGCCAAACTACTACTTTGTGATGGGCGAAAACCGGGACAATTCGAGCGACTCCCGAATCTGGGGACTTGTGCCCAAGAAATACATCTATGGCAAGGCGTTGCTCCGGTACTGGCCGCTAAACGCTGCTAGCATAATTCATCACGAGAATGTCTCACCCGCCGTGCCCTCCCCGTCATCTTATCGCCCCAGCGTGCAGGAGACTCCGACAGAGAATTACGATCAGGATTAACCCCCAGTTCTATTCTTGGTTTCGAAATGGTTAATTGGCCACGACTCGTGCTGATGATGTTTTACGCTCCCGCGCGCGCCATGCGCGAAGTGCGTGACCGGGGTGCTCTGGCGCCCGCCGGATTAGTGGCGCTCCTGGCCCACGCCTTGTTCTTTTTTTTCCTCTCCTGGTTTTATCTGGGACACCTCATCAACCCACGTCAGCCGCTGGCAATTGTTTTTGTATTGTTCCAATCTGCCGGTTCCCTTGTGATCATTGCTTTTGTCTTCTGTCCGCTGACCCTCTTTCTGGCTAACATCTTTGAGCGAAGGGCGAGCTTCAGATTGTTGCTTCAACAAGAGTATGCCGCTTTGGCGGCGACCATGTTTTATGCACTAACTGCGGCAAGCTTGATTACCACGATTCTCACGACTGCCGGCTGGCTTACTGGCATACAACGGACACTGTCCAGCAGGATGGTGGCTGTAGTGATGGAGCAACGTAGTCAGCTCAATCCGGATGCGCTGGCCCTTATCGAACGAGGAATCCTTAGCCCTGAGTTATTTGCCGCAACTCTTTCGGTTATGGCCCTGGCTGCAATCTTTGCTATCTGGGCAACCGTTGCTCTGAGTATCGTGTTTAGGCTTTCCTGGTTTCGTTCCGTGATTGTGGTGTTGGTAAGCGGTACTCTGCTCCTGCCGGCGTACAAGTTGATTCCCATCCTAGGTACGATTCTGGCGTCACCTTTCCTGCTTTTGATGTTGTTCTTATTATTGCGCGGCTATGTCGGCGAGTTCACCCGGACGCAACGGGCACGCGAGTCGTTCAAGCAAAACCTTGAAGCCGCCACGTTGAATCCCGCGGACGCATCCGCGCACTACAACCTCGGTCTTATTCATCAGCAGCGCGGAGAGATGGAGCAGGCGCGCGAGCGGTTCGAGCGAGCGGTGCAGATCGACGATGACGAGATCGATGCGCATTATCAGCTTGGACGAATTGCCCGACAACAAAAGCGCCCGGCCGAAGCCGTTAAGAATTTTGAACAGGTGGTTTCCCGCGATCGCTCCCATGCGCAGAACGAAGTCTGGCGTGAAGTCGGCGCAACTTACCTTGACGCAGAACAGTTCGAAGACGCTCGCAATGCTCTGGGACAGTTCCTCGAGCACCGACCGTCAGATCCCGAAGCACTCTATCTGATGGGCCGGGCGCACGCAGGCTTAGGCCACCAGCGCGAGGCAGCCAGCTCCATGCAAGCCTGCATTGAAGCGGTCAAAACCGCACCGGCTTACAAATATCGCGCAGACAAGCGCTGGCTCAACGAAGCCCAACAGTTTCTCAGATCGCAGATCTAAGGGATGGTCCAAAGTGCAATGTCCCAATGTCCAAAAGCAGAGAACAGTAAAACCGGCGTTGGACGTTGACGTTTGACTCTGGTCACGGGAAAACAATGCTCAGTAGTCCAAAGCCTGCCATATTAGCCCTTGAAGACGGCCGAACTTTTCGTGGTCGTTCATGGGCTGCGGATGGTGAAGCATGCGGTGAGATGGTATTCAACACTTCCATGACGGGTTATCAGGAAGTGCTGACAGACCCCTCATATGCGGGGCAGATCGTCTGTATGACTTATCCGCTCATTGGCAATTACGGCGTAAACCGTGCCGACGAGGAATCCGACCGCCCCTGGGTTGAAGGGTTTGTGGTTCGCGAGGCCAGCCGAGTGGCTTCAAACTGGAGGGCTGAAGAAAGCCTCGACGACTATTTGAAAAGATGGGACATTGTCGCGATGGAAGGAATCGACACGCGGGCCCTGGTAAGACACATTCGCGACAAGGGCGCAATGCGGGCCTGCATCTCAACCAGCGATACAGACGAAACAAGCGCTGTTGAGAAGGCACGAAAATCACCTTCGATGGAAAATCGGGAGTTAGCCAGCGTCGTCACGACCAAACAACCATACGAGGTTGAGCCCGAAGGCCGGCAACGGTTTCACGTCGTCTGTTATGACTTTGGGGTCAAGCGAAACTCACTCCGACACCTCGCCGGCCTTGGTTGTCGCATTACGGTCGTCCCTGCCGCAACGCCCGCCGCTGAAGTTCTAGCGCTCAAACCCGACGGCATTTTTCTGTCCAATGGTCCCGGAGATCCGGCTTCGATGAACAAAGAAGTAGAGGCGATCCGCCAACTAGTTGAAGCGGCAGTACCCACCTTTGGAATTTGTTTTGGCCACCAGTTGCTGGGGCTCGCGCTTGGAGGCAAAACGTTCAAACTTATGTTTGGACATCGAGGCGGAAATCAGCCGGTGAAAGACCTCAAGGACGGTCGAATTGAAATTACGTCACACAACCACGGCTTTGCTGTTGAAGCTGGCAGCCTACCCGCCGAAGTCGAGGTGACGCACGTTAATCTAAACGACTGTTGCGTTGAAGGAATGCAGCATAAGACGCTGCCGATCATATCAGTTCAATACCACCCCGAAGCGGCTCCCGGCCCACACGATGCGGCCCACCATTTCCAGCGTTTTATCAAGTTGATGGAATGACACCGGCGCTCATACTAGTGGACTGTAACGGTTAGTTTGCAAGTGACCACCATGAGACTAACGATCATATTCGGGAACAAGTCTGTGCAGTTTGGCCGACGTGCCACTAGCAATTCAACTGTTACAGTCCACTAGATTACAGAACCGGGGAAATGGTAGAGGCTGTGGGAGAATCAAGAAGTCCCTAAGGACTTTCGAGTTCTCACCCACTCTCTACCGCTCCTCCGGTTCTGTGCTTGTGTGACATTGCACACTGGGCAAACTGACCCAGCACCCACCAACAGTATTGACTTGATTCATTGTTTCGCATAGAACGCTGAATGGTCGTACTCGGAAATATGCCTTTCGGAGGTGCCCACCCCATGAGACGGATTCCGATGGCGGTTTTGTTCGCCCTAGCCATGATATTTGCGGCGCCGCCTGCCCCGGGCCAACAAAACGAGTCGGCCGCTCGGATTCGAACCCGAGAACAAGTAGGTCAACTGCTCGACAAGGTCGGGCCCAGCCTCCACATCACATTCCGACAAAGCGACAAGCAGCCTTTCAACTTCGTAGGTCTGTTGAAAGAGGGCCTAACTCATGCGGAGAGTTTTGAGGTAGTGGTCGGCGTGACGCAGAACCAGACAATTGGGTTCCGCATTTACCCACGTTACAAGAGCGGCTACATCAATATTGACAAGGTCAAGAACGGACCCGGACTGATGCGGCTTCTGCTTAGATTAAGTGATCGCGCATTTCTCTTTTGGGGCGTAGATCCCTCAGGTGACATCTTTACCGGCTACACTTTCACACTGGAATCGGGCTTTCCGGAAGAGTCGATCAGGATCGTTCTTCGAAGTATTGTGAACAGCGATAGATTTATCGGCGATATTAAACCGATGATTGACGGCAATGGTCCCCGGCTAGTTAATCCACCTGGCCCCTCCTCGCCGAGTGAGTAATAATTGACAATCAATATTTAACGGGAATAAGGTATGCCAGTTTATCCTCGCTTGCCTGCTGACGAGAGCCTCTCTTGTTAGCCTCATTCTGCCGAAGTCTCATATCTGTGCTGTAGATGGTAGTGTTGTGTCAATGGACAGTTAAAACTCACGCTGAAGCTGATTTTTGGGTTTGTTGAGGAGATCTTTCGGTTAATTCAGATGGAGTAACCACCATGAGCGCGTCGCTCCTCATTCACCATCGAATCCTTCTGAAGGCAGGAGTGTGTGCGCTGCCGCTAACAAAGTCAGCGCCCGGTTACGCCGGCACGCCCAGGTCCTGCCACATTCCAGAAAAGGAGGAGACGCATGTCGGGTACAATTGTTGAAGGTCGCAAGGTCGGTGAGAACCGCACGCTGACGCCTGAGTTTTGCATCATCGGCTCGGGCGCGGCGGGCGGTGTGTGCGCTCTGAAACTGGCGGAGGCTGGTTTTGACGTCCTTGTGCTTGAGGAAGGACCGAATATTCCAAAGGAGAAGGGTCCAGCGCCCGGGCAGGAGCGGAAGATGCTCAACGAGCGCGAGGCCGAGATGTACAAACTGCTGTACCAGGAAGGCGCCACACGGCTGACGAAGAACGGCGGCGTTAAAGTGTTGCAGGGGCGTTGCCTCGGCGGCGGCACCGCCGTAAATTGGTCAGCGTGTCTGCCACCGCGGCTTGAGACGCTGGACGAGTGGCAGAAGCGCGGGCTGCCTTTCACGCGCCAGAACCTCGAGCCGTATTTGCGCGAAGTTGTAAACTACCTGCCCATCGTCCGCAACGACAAGTACAACACGTCGGCGCGGAAGTTCATGTTAGGGTGCGACCGCCACGATCTTCCTCACGAAAACTTGCCCAACAACACGCACAAGTGTCGCGAGTGTGGGAGCTGCGGTGTGGGTTGTCCCTATGATCGCAAGATGAGCGGCTTCGTGAAGTGGTTGCCGGACGCGGTTGCGCTCGGCGCCACAATCTACACTGATACGCGAGTTGATCGGCTCGTGGGCAGCGGCGACCGCATACTCGAAGTTCAGTCCCACTTCATTGACGGCAAGACCCGCCCGACCGGACGCAAGCTGGTAGTTAAGCCTACTAAGGGAGTGGTGCTCGCGGCCGGCGCAATCGGCAGTCCCAGTGTCCTACTGCGCTCGCGGATGGATCTCGACAAACGCGTCGGCAGGTTTACCCACATCCATCCCGTCACTATCACGATCGGTAAATATCCTGAAAATACCCTGCCTGCTTTCGGCGTCCCCGACAACATGTGGACGCCCAAGTTCGCGCCTGGCCCGACCGGTTATCTCATTGAAACGGGTTCTTTCTTTCCTGTTCTCTCCGCCTCGGCCACGCTCCAGCATGGACCCGAATTGCATCGCATCATGCGCGATTACTATCCGACGGGCGCCATCTCCTACGCTCACCACACTACTGGCTTCGACGACAAGGAGAAGTATGGGACTGTCGAATTGGACGACAACGGAGATCCCCAGTTGGACTACAAAATTCCGAGTGCAAACGTTAAGCCTATGCAGGAGAGCCTGGTGATGATGGCCAGAATTCATCTGGCTGCTGGCGCGACATCGGTTTATATCATGCGGAACCCGCCGCTGGAGGTTAAACCCGGCGACAACTTCGATGAAATCAGAAAGATCAACTTCACCGAGCCGCAACGCTCGACGATTTTCACTGTTCACGTTATGGGCGGCTGCCAGATGCACAAGGATGACAAGCGCCGCTGTGTCAACAACGACTTTACATTCAAGGGAAAGAAAAACCTCTGGGTTGTGGACGCCTCGATCTTTCCCACCGCCCTGGGCGCAAACCCACAGGTGACTATCTACTCACTGGCCCTCTGGGCGTCGCGCGAAATCTGCGAACAGAACCAGAAACCATTCAAGCTTAATCATCAGCAGGGAGGTGCTTTGCCGTGGCCGGGTTACTAGAAATATTGAACGAGACTGCGAAACCGAAGAAGCGCGCCGAGGTCACTCACGGCCAGCTTGAACATCTCAACGACAAGACCGCGCTCATCCTGTTCGCCGTCGCCGAGGCAGTGCTGGGCGAGGACTTCCTGCTCAAAGCGCCGAAGTTTATCGAGACAGTTGACGACTATCTAAATTATCAGCGTCCGGCGCAGCGCGAACAGTTCTTGACGGCGCTGCTGCTCGCCGAAACCCGGATCTTCAACTTCATCGTCGGAGGCAATCCGCAGGGCTTTTCGCACATGTCGCTCGCCGAGCGACAGAAGACGCTGGAAGAGCTCCGTTCAAGCAAACAGCAGCAGGGCCGCAACATCTACGCGGCTTTCGTCAACGTTTCTGCCTCAACCTACTACGCCAGCGAACTTACCTGGCCGGACCTGGGTTACCCGGGAGTGAGTGTGGACCATCCGGAGATTCTCAACCAGCCTCCACCAATCCCGTGGCGGCCCACCGACCCCAGACCAATCGAACCGTAAACTTAGTCTCCAAAAAACGACCTGCTCATGTGCTGGAAGAAGGAGAATTCAAATGGCGACCGGCAAAGTAAAACTAGAGTTGTTCGACGTTTTTGGCAAACGGGTACGGGAGCGGGTTGATATTTCACTTCGCAACCTGCAATTGACGCACAGCCCCGTTCTCAAAAATGTTGATGCCTCAAAGATAATCAACATCACTGATCTGCATGCGGGGGCTCAGGGTGTATATCAGATTTCTGTAGACCCACCGTCGTATCATCCGGTCAGCCACTTCATCACCATCAAGACTCGTGGCGCTACCGAAATAACCATGCCTTTTCCGGTTGATAGTTCCAAGGTGGTCAGCGTCACTTTCCCGACCTTCACGAACCTGCCTAAAGAACTGCGATCCCTCTTGACGAAGAGTCCCAGCGTACTGGGTTTCGAGAACAACACTGGCGACAAGCTCTACAAGGCTCTGGACGATATTCGCCGCGCAGGCGTTCTGAACATCGCTCGCAAGACTCAGGCGACGAGGTTAAGCAACGATCGATCCGTGCTTTCTCTGATAAAAGAGATCAGGGAGTTGCGGGGTGATCGCTTTTTTGCGTTCGTGGAAAAGGAATTGCGCGAAGAAGTGAAGAACAGTGTTAACTCGGGGCTGTTTCACAGCGTTTCCGGAAGCCTGCACCACCTGCCTGCGCAGTTCGTTGGGTTCTCGCCTGCAGGCAGCTTCAAAACCGACGACCACTTCGGAAACTTGCAGTTGACATTCTTTATGAAAGGCGACGAGTGCGTCGCCGACATCGACATTGACGATGCCGGTGGCCTTGGCCATATCTTTCAAGTCTTAAGAAACCATTTCACCGGCAGCCCGACGCACCCTTACAACATCCACCAGATTCTAGTGAAGCACCAACATCTGGATCCCGGCTTCAGATTCAACCTGAGTTAAGATTCAACCCAGCATCAGCCACTCAACCCAAGCTGGAGCGACACAACACACAGTCTCGGTAGCCAATGGATCCCAGCACCAACCCAGCATCGCCACTCAAACGGGCGTTTTAGGACGGGTCGATCCGCAGAACCTTGGCGATGCTGCGGAATATCTCGCAGCGGCCTTCGTAAACGAGCAATATTGCACACTTGGGTTTAATCCGAGGTGACTCAGCTTTCTCAATCAGTGGCCCCCGAATATAATGAGAAACCTCCCGGAGTTGTGCGATTCGAGGAAAGTGAGTCGAGGCCCTGACAAAAAACACAAAAGAAAAGATACTTGTAGTCGATGACGACCAGGCTATTCGCTGGACGCTGGCTGAAGCTTTGCGAAGCTGGAGTTTCACTCCGCTTGAAGCAGGAACTGTTGCCGAAGCCCTGGCGCAGTTCAACAGCGAATTACCTGCGGCCGTGTTGCTTGATATCGACTTGCCAGACGGCTCCGGACTCGATGTTTTGCGCGAGATCAAGGACGAGCGTCCTAACACAGTTGTGATCATGATTACCGGCAATGTTCAGATTGACAACACGATCTCGGCACTACGCGGCGGCGCTTACGACTTCATAGGCAAGCCGGTTAGTCTCGAAGAACTTCGGGTGACAATTCGCAATGGGATTGAAGCGCACCAGCTGCGCCGCGAAGTTGAGCAGGTGCGAAAAGAGCGCGCTCAACAGTTCGCCTTTGAACAGATTGTGGGCCAATCGCCGGCCATGGAAAAGATGCTCTCGCTAGCGGCGAAAGTAGCCGAGAGTGAAGTGTCCTCGGTTTTGCTGCAAGGAGAATCTGGAACAGGAAAGGACCTTGTCGCCAAGGCCATTCACTACGGCTCGCAGCGCGCTGATCGCCCGTTTGTAGCAATTAATTGCGCCGCGCTTCCGGCTACCCTGATTGAATCAGAGCTCTTCGGTTACGAGAAGGGCGCCTTCACTGACGCCAAGGCACGCAAGGAAGGACTATTCGAGCAAGCCGAAGGCGGCACGCTACTGCTGGATGAAATTGGAGAGCTGGAGCTGGCTCTGCAGGCGAAGCTTCTGCGGGTGTTGGAGGAGGGAGCTTTCCGTCGTGTCGGTGGGTTGAAAGATATTCCGCTTGATGTGCGAGTGCTCGCTGCATCGAATCGCGATCTAAAGGCGGAAAGCGAGGCGGGCCGCTTCCGTCTCGATCTTTACTATCGTCTCTCAATAATCCAAATAGACATTCCGCCCCTGCGCGAAAGAGGTGACGATGTTCTGCTATTGTCTCAACATTACATCGATAACATCGGATCGAGGCTTCGCCGGCGAAAAAAAATCACCAGCTTGTCGCCCGAAGTAGTAGCGGTGTTTCGAAGATATAACTGGCCCGGGAATGTTCGTGAGCTGCGCAACGTGATCGAACGCGCGCTGATTCTGGAAGACAGCGATGTAATCACCACGGAATATTTGCCTGGAGGATTTTTGGGATCGGGGCGACACGAGGGCGGCGCCTCACCGATTAGTGACGACCTGACGTTCCAGTTTGCACTTCCAAGCGAGGGAATCTCTCTGGATGAAGCAGAAATGTCCTTTGTTCGACAAGCGATCGAACGCAGTGCGGGCAACCAAACCCGGGCAGCCGAGTTGTTGGGGATTTCGCGGGACCAGCTTAGGTACAGGCTTAAAAAGCTTGACGAAGCGCGGGGCCTCACTGCCGATTCCGAAGCATGACCAGGTAATTTTTTGTGACTGCGATTAACACAACCTCGTTTGATTTACAGCTTCTGCCGGAGGAGGCCTTACGGCGCTCGCTAAAGGAATTAGCAGACATCAAGTTTGCGCTCGATGAGTCTGCAATTGTCGCCATTACTGATCAGCGCGGGATCATTAACTATGTCAACGACAAGTTCTGCGAAATCTCCAGGTATTCTCGAGAAGAGCTGCTTGGGCAGGATCACCGCATTATCAACTCGGGCTATCATCCGAAAGAGTTCATCAAACACTTGTGGACCACAATTGCGAGTGGCCAGGTTTGGCGCGGCGAGTTAAAGAACCGAGCAAAAGATGGGAGCTACTATTGGGTCGACACCACCATCGTTCCCTTTCTCAACTCCGAAGGAAAACCCTATCAGTACATCGCGATCCGTAGTGACATAACTGAACGCAAACGTGGCGAACAGCAAATACGCGAGCAAGCGGCATTGCTGGATCAAGCGCAGGACGCGATTCTAGTCCGCGATCTCGATCAGAACATTCTGTTCTGGAACAAAGGAGCCGAGCGCCTTTACGGTTGGACCGCGGAGGAAGCTACCGGCAAAAACGCCTGGGAGTTACTTTTTAAAGAGCGGTCTTCTCAGTTTGACAATGCCCGACAAGCCGTGATCGACAAAGGCGAGTGGCGCGGTGAAAGTCATCAGATTCGTCGAGACGGGGCCGAGATTATTGTGGAGAGTCGATGGACTCTGGTGCGTGACGATCAGGGAATGCCCACTTCCATACTCGTCATCAATACCGACATTACAGAGAACAAACGGATGGAGGCGCAGTTTCTTCGAGCTCAGAGGATGGAATCCATTGGCACACTCGCCGGCGGTATCGCCCACGACCTCAATAATGTGTTGTCGCCAATCATGATGGCCATCGATATGCTGCGGTTGAAGGCAACCGACGACGCAAGTAGAAAGTGGTTGGAAGTTTTGCGCTCCAATGCCCAGCGCGGCGGGAATATGGTACGCCAGGTGTTGTCGTTTGCCCGGGGCGTAGAGGGCGAGCGCGTGGCCCTGCAGCCCAAACACCTGATCAAGGAGATCGTAAAGATTCTGCGTGAAACTTTGCCAAAGTCGATCGAAATCGCTCATCAGCTACCCGACGACCTATGGATCATTTCGGCGGACGCAACTCAAATGCATCAGGTTCTAATGAATCTCTGTGTTAACGCCCGGGACGCCATGCCCGACGGTGGGTCGATCTCAATCAAAGCCGAGAACGTGTTACTCGACGAGAGCTACGCCCGCATGCACCTCGAGGCCAAGGCAGGCCATTTTGTCCAAATTACCGTGTCCGACACCGGATCTGGAATGTCGCCGGAAGTCCAGAACAGGATCTTCGAGCCGTTCTTCACCACCAAGGACATGACTAAAGGCACCGGGCTAGGACTCTCGACTGCGCAAACTATAGTCAAGAGTCACGGTGGTTTCATTAACGTTTATAGCGAGGTCCACAAAGGTTCTCAGTTTGCCCTTTATATACCGGCTCTCGACGCGCCCGACATTGCCAAGGCAGGGGCCGTGCGAACAGATTTTCCCCTGGGCAACGGGGAATTGATTCTGGTAATTGATGACGAGGAATCGATTCGCGAGATAACTCGCGCAACACTCGAAACTTTTGGCTATCGAGTTTTAAAGGCCGGTGATGGCACTGAGGGAATTGCGCTATATGCAGAACACCGGAACGAGGTCGCCGTTGTTTTGACTGACATGCTAATGCCGTTCATGGACGGCCCGGCAACCATTCGCGCGTTGCAAAAAATGAATCCTCAGGTTCAAATCATCGCCGCCAGCGGATTGACGACCGGCCATAAAGCAGGCGAAGGCCCACTCGAAGGGGTCAGGATGTTTCTGAGCAAACCTTACACGGCGGAGAAACTTCTCAAAGCGCTGGCCGAAGTCTTAAAACTGTCTTAGCAGACTGGGGAATGCTCGGGCGCGCTTTGAGCTGGCGCCAAAGATAAGGGTCCACCTTCTGGTGGCCCTTTTCTTTTCACAGCCGAGACGATTGGCGATTAAATTCGATCAAAAGTCGCATCATAAACTTGATGTATTTAATTGGTGGGAAGTGGGACTGTTGTGAAAAGGAATCAGGGCCCTGGAAAAACGCGCGCGCATTGCGGGCACGTCAGATGTCTTGGTCACGTAAAGCGATAACTAGAGGTAGCTCGCACCGGAAAAGACGAGTTGTGAAGAGAGCTCACCTCCTCGTCAGCGGACAACAACAAAAGAGAGAGAGCGACTGCTTTGCACGAAAGTGGAGCGCGACTCACAACCACCTCGAAAGGAGAAAATCAAATGTCATTCTTACTACCGATTGTTCTATCATTTACCTTTATGGCCAGCTCACCTTTCCCAGCAGCACAAACGGGGCTGGAGGTTAAACCGGCTCCCGTTGATGTCCGAGAGTGCCTGGCGCCATGCCGACTCGATGAAAAGGGCAACTTCATTTGTCCCTGCGGGGAAGTCAAGCCGAAATCATAAGAAGGCGACTTAGCGCAGCATTAAGAAAGCGTAAGCGCGCGATGAGCAACTCAAGAAGAAAAGGCCACCTTCTGGTGGCCTTTTCTTTTGCACCTTAGACAGACTGCCTATTGGAATTCGAAGAAGATGGTGCCGTCGAATGCTCCTGCACCCTTCTCATCGTAGCTGACGGTTCCGTAAAGGACCGCCGTGCCTCGGACATCGGCCATGTTCATCGTGCCACCTTTGATAAGCAGTTTGAGTTCAATCGTGGCAGTGGTCCCTGCTTTGTCCCAATTGAGTGCGCCGGCCTCCACGCTTCCGAAAACCACACCCTGATACGCATCGAGTTTAATTGGTCTTCCGGTTGAGAATGTGTTTTCTCCGTAAACGGGAAGTGTCCAGGCGCCGTTCGTGACTGCGCTGCTCGTTCCCGGTGCCTTTATTCCCGCATAGTCCATCGACAAGGTGAAGTTGCCTGGTAAATCCCCGGTGGTCTTTGCGTAACACATCCAACCATATGCTTCACCGTATTCCTGGTGCCCCGTCGACACCTCAATCCCTTTAAACGAAACCAGCGCACCC
This sequence comes from Pyrinomonadaceae bacterium, assembly GCA_041745915.1. Lineage (GTDB taxonomy): Bacteria > Acidobacteriota > Blastocatellia > Pyrinomonadales > Pyrinomonadaceae > PSRF01. The sequence continues at coordinate 12,456 of JBGTHZ010000086.1, forward strand.
GTCTGTGCTTGTGCGGAACTATAGAGAACAACGGACATTAAGGCGGCGATTGTGAACGCCATAAACTTTGTTGTCTTCATGATGACTCCTTTTGATTGTTGGAGCGTCAAAGCACGCCTGCGCGAATACTTATCCCGCCTGGTTCTCCCTCGGCTCATGGCTCTGTAAGATCGGAGAAGTCATACAATTTCTTCGTCACATAAGCTCGGCATAGTGGCTACTCTAACGTTGAATTCAAAGATCAGGGCGGGAAGCCGTTATGTATAGTCGCTACGACTAGCAAGAGGCATGCCGCCTGGATTGGCTTTAACATTGAACCGGAGCCGGACCACTGTGCGGAGTTTGCCCCAGATCTGAGGAAGAATTACCACTTGCTGATCGGCATTTCGAAGGGTCGCCCCGGGAAGCAACGGAACGAGAATCGAGGGTCCGCTCCCCTTACTTCCTCGTGTGCACCGAGCCGTTCTAACGAGCACAGCACCACGCTGGGCTTGCAAGGGAGTTCCATGATTGCGGAATGCAGTAAGAGACTCCCCTCTGCGACATGTTGGTCGTGATCGAGGAGTTAGGCACGCCCGTTGCACGTTGCAGAACGTGGAGGTAGTTCTTCATGTACAAAAGCGATGATCTAAATGCACGCCTGAACCCCACGGAAGCGCCAAATTCAAATGGAGTAAGTCAGATTGATTCAGATTTGACGACTGACCCTCATGATGCAAAGCGGATGCATGCAATCCCGCGGTGTGGCACATTGGAAGGCCTAACAGATATCAACCGCTCGCTCAAGGGCGTAGAGGTGGCTACGCTCGCACCCTTCGATACAATCGTTGTGCGCACAGTCAACAGTAATTATCGAATGTTCCTACTCGATCCCGAGACCGGGCGCGCACTATTGGATGGCGGCCGGCAAATAACCGAGGCGGTGGAAGGCAGAGTAATCGGTTCCAGCTTCGGCGGCTCTATCCTTCGGACAGGTTGGATTGGCGTTGGACTTCGAATGGAGGCTTGCGTCGATGACAAGTACATCCGCACGTCACCCGTCCAATCGCTGTGCGTCGAGCATTCAGAGTTTTCTTAGAGTGGCTTTAGGTTTCTAAATGACTCGGACCTCTTTCCTCACTTAATAACCCTCGGTCGACTGAGGAGGGATCAGGAGCTGAGCCGGGAGCTTTGGTAGTCAACCGGATACGAAAACTAGAATTGAAGGCACTGCATGAGGATAAGGCTTGGTACTAACTTTACGGTATTTGCGCTCTTCTTTGGGGTTGCCGCGCTGGAGGCGTTCCAAACCCAAAATTGGCTCAAAGCGGCGTTTTGGCTGGCCATTGGCGGAGTGTTCCTGATAGCAGACAATTCAAAGTGGAGAGGTAAGGAAAACTGACAGCTGTCTTAGGAAATATTTCCAAAGCCCGTCGGAGGCAATATCTTTCTGTCGAAATATGGAACACGAACATTCGACTGAAGCGATAAGAGAACGGCTGGCCGCAGGACCATCGCACAACTATCTGCGAGACTGGATATATGGCGGGATCGACGGCTCAGTGACTACCCTGGCCGTGGTCAGCGGCGTCGTTGGAGCACAACTCTCGCCCTGGATCATTCTGGTGTTGGGATTTGCCAATCTGATCGCCGATGGCTTTTCAATGGCAGCCAGCAATTTTCTTGGCACCAGAGCCGAATACGAAGACCTCAAACGGATCGAAGCAATTGAGAATCGTCACATCGATCTTGATCCTGTAGGCGAGCGGGAAGAGGTCAAGCAGATATTTCTCAATAAAGGATTCTTTGGCGAGGACCTGAACCGCATAGTTGATCTGGTTACCGCTGATCGTGTCAGATGGGTTCGCACGATGCTGACAGAAGAGTATGGACTGCCGCGGGAAGTTCGATCTCCCTGGAGGGCCGCGGCCGCAACGTTCAGTGCTTTCATAGTCTGCGGGTTTGTACCCTTGCTCCCTTACTTGATTGGACTCAAAAGCCCCGGAACACTTTCAATGGTAATGACCGGAGGTGTGTTTTTCACAATTGGTTCGGTTAAGAGCCGATGGTCCACGGCATCGTGGTGGAGTTCGGGCCTTACAACCCTTGCTGTTGGCTCGATAGCTGCCGGCCTGGCGTACGGCGCCGGTGCGTTGCTCAACCACCTGGCGCCGTAATGCGCTCTGACTCACAAATGAGTTTATCCACTACCCATCGATATAGCCTGGTAACCTCATTAGATCCCACTGGTTTTTCGGCTGATGCCGTCTCCCCTCTATTCTCTCGCGCTCGGGCTCCTCTTCCTCAGCTCAGGTGCAAGAGGTTGGTGTTTCCGTCGGCAGACTTAATCTGGAGCGCGACGTCGATGCCGAGGTCGGTTTGTTGGAGATCTACCTGGGTTGGAGCAGTGATCACATGCGTCACATGAGCGTTCGGCTTTCCACCCATCATGATCGCTATCTTGTCGGCCCGTCTCCAATTTCCGCGGTGACACCCGCAAAAAACAGATGGCGCTCCTCGCTCATCTTGTTTGCGTTAAAGCTCAACCGCATTATTTCTGAGTGCTGATTGGATAACGGCGTTCTGCTCTAGAGGATTTCTTCTTTGGGACGGCGCCGTTTGTCCCAGGGATCGGCGACGTACGGATCTTTCGAGTGGTCGTGGGGATCGAGTGTAGCCAATTCTTTGACGTGCGGCAGACCGCTTTTTTGAAACTCATCGATTGTGCCGGCAAACACAATTCTTCCGTTGGCAAGGACAACGACTCTTGTTTTCGGCAAATCGGCCGGCAGAGCTTCCATGATGACGACCTTGCCATCGGGGGCCTTTGACGCATAGAAGTTTGCGAGATGAGGAATCTCATAAATCTTCTTGGTGACGTACAAAGATGATGTCTGGTTAATATCGCGAGCCCGTATAACAAGGTTCATTACCTGGAGCGCCATAATCGGATCCAGGCTCATCGTTGGCTCGTCGTACAACATGATCTGCGGCCACCCGATTAAAGCTCGGGCAATCTCGAGCCGGCGCTTCATCCCGCCTGAAAGCTCTTCGGGAAGCTTGTCCCGTTCGTCACTAAGACCAACAAACTGCAACACTTCGGTCACTGCGTTTTCAATTTCCTGCTCGGTCCAGCCGTGGTCTTCCAACCGGTAGGCAGCGTTCTCGTAAACGGTAAGTCCAGTGAAGAGCGAATCGTCCTGAAATACCATTCCCATTAACCCGCCGCGTATGGCCAGGAGTTCCGGTTCGTCGAGCGTCTCGATATTGCGGCCGTCAATGAAAATCTGGCCCGCGTCCGGTTTCAGCAAGCCTATCGCCAGACGCAAGAGCACGGATTTGCCTGAGCCGGAGACACCGGTTAGAAAGATCATCTCGCCGTGCTCAAGCCTAAAGCTAATGTCTACCAGCGCGGGCTGATCATCAAAGCTCAGGAAGACATTACGAAACTCAACTGCCGCTGACTTATCGTTGTCTGTTGGGCTCGTCATCTGTCGTCTGCCGCCTTGATATCAGGTTGACCTTGCCGTTTCGCACGATGGATGCGTGCGTCGCATATTCTAGCTCATCAAGGGCTCTTGCGGCCTGCAACACATGGAAGAACCCCACAATCGCCGCGACCATAGCGACTGCGAGGATCGCAAATGTCTCCAAGTTGCCGCCCCTGGCGGAGTTCACAATAGTGGCCGTCAGCAGAAAGCCAACAACGATGCTCAAATACGGTAGAACAAGTATTCCAGTTAAGCGTTGGGCTCCAGCGGTTTCGCGATCGCTTGGCCCATACGGGGGGCGACGGGTTGCAAGTTCCGAGGGCCTCTGATTGGGATTGACGACCGCCGACCGAGTAACAGACGACGCCTCAAGGATGCGCCATTTCTGTGCGCCCTTCACTCGACGGTTCTGGCGGATGGCAATTTCTCCCTGAATTTCGGTTTGTCTGAGTGCAGTTTGCGTAATCATGCTGCGAAAAGCTGCAACGTCTGTGCCGTTTCCCTGGATAACCGATTGGTTCGAAACTCTAGCTTTCAAGCGTTGAGAAACCCGCGATTGACGTGGTATTGCGCGAAAATCCTGCGCAGTGCGAAATACCTCGCACTTTGCAGTTCCAAATCCTCGTTTGGTACGCAAAAGTTGCTGAAATCTACGCTGTTTTCAGGTGGTACGCGTTGTGCACAAGTCAAAACACAGGCGCAAAAGCAAATCAAATATTTGAGCATAAGCAAGCGTCTGGATGGGAAGGAGCGGTGTAATTCAAAAGATGAAGATTCTGATAGGTTACGACGGTTCAGACTGTGCCGAAGCAGCGCTCGACGATCTGCAACGAGCCGGCTTGCCGCAGGCGGCCGAGGCGATGGTTATGTCTGTGAATGAAATTTGGCTGCTGCCGCCGCCACCGTCGAGCTTGGAGATTGTCAAACAAGCGCGCGAAGTACACACGCCGGCCGACATGCGACGGGTCTATGCAAAGGGCTCCGTCGCACTGGAAGACGCACAGATACTCGCCGAGCGGGCTGTCGCTCGAATACGAGCAAACTTCCCCGGTTGGGAAATAGGCGCCGCAGCCATGGTTGGCTCTCCGCACCGGGAGTTGGTCATCAAAGCGGATGAATGGCACCCGGACCTGATCGTGGTTGGCTCGCACGGACGGTCGACATTCAAGCGCTTTGTTCTGGGAAGCGTTTCACAAGGAGTGTTGACTCATGCTCACTGTTCAGTGCGCGTTGCTCGCGGCCGGGTTGACGAACCTGATACACCGGTGCGCATCGTTGTTGGTGTGGACGGCTCGCCGGCAAGCGCGGCTGCCGTCCGCGAAGTTGAGTCGCGATCCTGGCCTTCGCTGAGTGAGGTCCGAGTGGTTGCAGTGAACGACCCGTTGACTCCCACCTTTCTCGGACAGTTTATCCCGCCCGTTGCAGAGACCATCGAAGAGAGTAACCAGGCAGATCGCGAATGGCTGAGAAAGGTCCTGGATGACTGTTCCGAGCAGTTGCGTCAGTCTGGGCTGAAAGTTCTGACCGAAATTCGTGAGGGCGATCCCAAACGGGTGCTGCTCGAAGTTGCAAAAGAATGGGGCGCCGATTGCATCTTTGTCGGCTCGATCGGTTTTGGAAATCCCCTCGAGCGCTTTGTCCTTGGGAGCGTATCCGCCTCGGTCGCAGCGCGCGCGCACTGCTCTGTCGAAGTCGTTAGACCAAGCAAAATCAATGGAGGTAATCAACATGAACGCCAATCCGAATACTCGCGTAATTGACAGTCTTCTCGATACAAGTGGAAGTCTCGTATGGAATCGTTTGCACTCCGAGCGAGAAAATATCTGCGAAGCTTTAGTTAAGGAGTCTGGCCCAAACTCTCAAGCTCTATTGCCGGAGATAGCGGCCACTGAGGAAGCCAGGAGTGCTGCCCGCTGGCACCAGGAGCTGCTGCAGGCTCGGCTACGAAAAATCGACGACGCGCTGGATCGACTAATGTCAGGCTCGTACGGCAACTGCAGCAAGTGTGGCAGATGGATCGAGGACACGAAACTCGCATTTGATCCCGCGGTGGCGTTCTGCACTGCGTGCTGGCAGCGGGAGCAACCGATACACTAGATTCATGAAAGAAGGATAATGGAAAAAATGAAAGCGACCGTTTTTCACGGCAAGAACAACATCCGCGTCGAAGAGATAGAAAAACCACGCGCCGGAGCAGGAGAAGCTGTTATCCGTGTGACGCTGACCACAATTTGTGGAACAGACCTGCACATAGTCCGAGGCGAATATCCAGTCGCGCCTGGTCTCGTGATCGGTCACGAGCCAGTTGGCGTGATTGAGGAGCTTGGCGAGGGCGTTACCGGATATCAACCCGGCGATCGCGTGCTGGTCGGAGCTATTACCCCCTGTGGTCAATGCCGGGCCTGCTTATCGGGACACGCCTCCCAATGCGGACACGGTGAAGGCTACGAGGCTCTCGGTGGTTGGCGCTTCGGTAACACAATCAACGGCGCGCAGGCAGAGTATCTCCGAGTGCCTTCCGCGCAAGCCAACCTGGCGAAGATTCCAGATGAATTGACAGACGAGCAAGTGGTATTACTCGCTGACATCGCTTCCACCGGATTTGGCGGCGCCGAGTCGGCCAACATCAAAATAGGCGACTCGGTAGTCGTCTTCGCGCAGGGACCAATCGGTTTGTGTGCCACGGCCGGAGCCAGACTAATGGGAGCGTCGTTGATTATCGGCGTTGATGGAGACGAGCATCGGCTCGCTATGTCGAAAAATATGGGAGCAGATGTAACACTCGACTACCGCGATGTTGATGTCGTAGCCGAAGTGAAGCGTTTGACAGATGGAGGCGCCGATGTAGCAATCGAGGCACTTGGCACGCAGCAAACGTTTGAGAGTGCATTACGCAGCCTCCGGCCTGCAGGGACGCTCTCGAGCCTTGGTGTATATTCAGGCAAGCTTGAGGTTCCCTATGAAGCGTTTGCAGCCGGCATCGGTGATCACCGGATAATTACCACACTCTGCCCTGGTGGTAAGGAACGCATGCGCCGGTTGATGGAGGTTGTTCGCCATGGTCGGGTAGATCTCACGCCGCTGCTGACGCACACCTTTGCGCTGGAACAGATCGGGGAAGCGTACGAGCTCTTCGGCGAACGCCGTGACGGTGTGCTGAAAGTAGTAATCAAACCTTAGCAAGCCGGAAGCCGTGGCACAGGTTAACGATTTAAATGAAAATACTCATCGCTTACGATGGCTCTAAGTGCTCTGATGCGGCTCTTGAGGATCTGGGACGTGCCGGATTGCCAAAGACCGCGGAAGCCCTGGTCATGACCCTCGCTGACGTTTTTCTGCCCCCGCCGAACAATGAAGATCCGGATGGCACCTTTCCGATGCCGGTGCCGGCAGCCGTGCGACTTGCGCACCAGCGCGCGGAGGTCGCCGCGAAGGAAGCAAACTCTCTAGCAAAGCGTGCCAGCGAGCAAATAAAGCAGAGCTTTCCTGAATGGAAGGTAAGCCACGAAGCTTACGCCGACTCACCCGCATGGGCGCTGATCAGGAAAGCCGACGAGTGGAAGGCGGATCTTATAGTAGTCGGAGCACACGGCCACTCTGTACTGGGTGGAAGGCTGATACTTGGAAGCGTCTCACAAAGAGTTCTGTACGAGGCGAGCTGCTCCGTGCGGGTTGCTCGTGCCCGGCGCTCGCAGACCGACTCTCTCCTTCGGGTTCTTATAGGAATAGACGGTTCGCCAAATTCCAGCGCGGTGGTGGATGCCGTTTACCGTCGCGAGTGGCCCAAGGGAACCGAAGTTCGCTTGCTGGCTGTAGTCGATACTGTGATGTCGATTACTCCTGATCCGTCACAGCCTGCAATATTGAAATGGATCGAAGTGGGAGATGAAGAAAATTGGGATCAGGTGCGTCAGATCTTCGAACCATCAGCAGATAAACTCCGGTCCGCTGGGCTTGACGCAGCGGTAATGATCTCGAGAGGCAACCCGGCGGAGGAACTGATTAGAGAAGCGGAGAGCTGGGAAGCGGGCTGCGTCTTCGTTGGAGCAAAGGGCGTGCGAGGAATAGACCGCTTACTCCTTGGTAGCGTCTCATCTGCAGTCGCAGCGCGTGCGGTCTGCTCGGTCGAGGTTGTGAGGCCGAAGTCGATGGCGACGAAAGAATAACCGCAGTGCTCTATAGATTCGCCAGTTCGGGAGAACAACACGTTGCCTTCGAACTTCGACTTATCAAGCTGGGCATTTCGATCCCACAATCGATCTGGAGCCACAACCTGCGCAAACTTCCCCAAGGAATCTGGGCAAAAGCACGCAAGTAGCCACCTCATCGAAGACAGAAGTGATATAGACCTTTGAAACCTGAGGTTTACAGTGACGGCACAGTCATTGCTCCTGAGAAAGGTGCCCAGGGAGGTGCCAGTTATTGGCTTCTATTTATGATTGATATTAAACGCATCCTCTGCCCCACTGATTTGTCAAAAGACTCCTATCAAGCGTTGGGTTATGCCCTGGCGTTGGTTCGAGCCTATCAAGCTCAACTAATAGTTTGCTATTTCGCCGACCGTCCTGATAGCGCCGCCAAGAGCACATTATCTCCGGCTGGGGCCATCCAGCAGTCCGAACTGGCTTATGCGATGTCGAGGGGCAGAACCAAGGAAGTTTTCGAAGGCGCACTGCTTGATTTCCTGGAACCTGAGGCGTTTGCGAATCTTGATTGGCAGGGGCTTTTTGTCGAAGGCGAAGATGTTGGTGATGCAATCACCAGAGCCGCTTCGGAATACGCAGCTGATCTTATCGTTATGCGGTCCCGTCGAAGACCGCACCGCGCTGCGATCCTGGGGTCAACCGCTGAATCCGTCTGCCGCACAGCACCCTGCCCGGTTCTGGTCACCCATTCAGACGAGCGCGACTGGGCGGAACCGCGGAGTGAAACTATTAGTCTTCGGCGAGTGCTTGTGCCCTATGATTTCTCCGATCACGCGGAGTTGGCGTTGAAGTACGCGCTATCGTTTGCCCAGGAATATCAGACGGAGTTGCATTTGCTGCATGTGCTACCTCCTCATACAGTAAACGAGCCGGAGATTGCGTGGTACCCGATGAAAGGCGAAGCCGCCTACCACAGCGCCGCCCGCAGGTTGCAAAAAGCGATACCGGCCGAAGCCCATCTTTGGTGCAAGGTCAAACATGTGATCAGCGAGGGACATCCGTATCGCGAGGTGCTGAATTACGCCGAGAAGAACGCCATCGACTTGATCAGCATTGGCGCACACGGAGCAGGTTTTGGAATGCGCGCACTCTTTGGATCCAACGTCGACCGAGTGCTTCGTCAGGCGCCTTGTCCAGTGCTCGTGGCCCGTCCACTAAAACCGAGATCCTTAGAAGCCAAGCTTGAAGCAAACGTGCCCTTAACAGCATCTGTGGGATTTGCTGGCGTCTAGCCCTCGCGAAGAATTGTCGGGAGTTTCGGTCCAGGAGTTGTGCACGCAGGAACTGTTGATGCCTTTGCATCCATATCCTCGCGCACATCAGGACGCCAAATCCCATCATCAGATTTCAAGCAGATCCTTCCCTACAATGATCCGACCCTTGAAATGAGTGCCAACCTCTTTAGCCCATTCCGCGTCGCTAATTGACGGATCATCTCCTGGAACAAAATGAGTGAGCACCACTGTCTTCACTCCCGCCTGGGCCGCAATCCGGCCGACGTCCGCAGGAAGCGTATGCGCTGCCAGCAGGTGTTCGCGTAGTCTGCGCGCATTAGGTAAGCGTTTAACCAGCGCGTCGACGGCCGGCAGGTACATCACTTCATGGACAAGTACATCGGCGCCCTTTGCAAACTCCGCAAGCTCAGGCGCATACGTTGTATCACCGGAGATCACGACCGATCGATCGCGCGCATCAAAGCGATATGCGTAAGCTTGCTTAATCGGCGGATGTCGCACCAGGCAGGTGCTGATTCTCACGTCGTCGTTCTCAAGTACTACTCCAGGACTTTCGAAATCGTGAGCGATCACCTTCTGGCGAGGATCTGATCGGCCTTCATCGGGAATGCGTATGTCGATGTCCAGTTTCTGGTAATCGAAAAAATCCCGCGTCATTTTCTCAAGGCCCGTCGGTCCATAAGCGTCCACACGGATCGGCCGGCCCGTGACCCAGGCGTTGTACAGCAACGCGCCGTATTCCAGATTGTGATCGGAATGGTGGTGTGTGATGAAGATGTAGCGCAGCGTATTGAGTGGAATACCGGCTGCGAGTAGCTGACGAGAGACGCCGTATCCGCAATCGACAACATACGGTACGTCGTTTATTAACACGAGCGTGGATGGGTTGCTCCGCCCCGGAGTTTTCGGCGTTACTTCTCCAACGCGCGGCCCACCTTTGGTGCCCAGCAGAATAATTCGCATGCTTTTCTTTTCCTGACCGAAGTGCGTGCGGCCAAACACGCTGGACGAAACAGCAAAGCTTGCAGCGCTGATAAGAAACTCTCTGCGATCGGGTTTCACAATGAAGATTTTACTTGGCAATTGAGTTCATAGCGCGCGCCTTGAGCGCAACCACTTACATTGGATCTCCGAAACAGGATCCCGCAGTCTTGTTTCGTAGAGCATTGAATAGCACAGAAAGGCCCTGGCCGTGAACCGCTATTACTGACGTTGACCAATTCATGCGCCACGGCAATAATTTGGTAATCCGTTAGTGGCACTAACTGCTAGTTGATCGGACGATACGACGCCAGCATCTTCATGTAATTTGCTCGTTCGAACGCAGCCGGCTCGGCGCAATGCTGCTGACTCATGCTGCCGATCATCTGCGCGACCGATTCGTACTCATGCTCATCCATCCAGACCTTCATCTCTTCAAGAATGAGATTAATTCGTTGTATGCCGTTCTGTAGCAGCTCAGAAGCCATCATCGTCACTTTGGCTCCGGCCATCAACGCCTTTAAGACATCTTCCGAGGTATGGATTCCCGTGGTGATCGCAAGATCGGCCAGTAGTCGCCCGTATAGAATTGCCACCCATCGCAAAGGCAGCCGTAACTCGGTTGAGTTGCTGAGAACCAGACGCGGCACGACTTCGAGAGTTTCAAGATCAATGTCAGGTTGATAGAAACGATTGAACAGCACCAGCCCGTTCGCTCCCTCTTCGACCAGGCGTTTCGCCATGTTTGCGGTTGAGCTGAAGTAAGGGCTCAGTTTTATCGCAACCGGCAGCGAAACAGACCGCTTCACCTCTCGCAAGGTTTCAAGATAGATGTTTTCAATTTCGCTTCCGTTGAGGTCCGCGTCGGTGGGAATGTAGTACACGTTCAGTTCGATCGCATCAGCCCCGGCTTCTTCCATGAGCGCTGCGTAGTCGGTCCAACCGCCCGCCGAAACTCCGTTTAGACTGCCGATAATCGGAATGTCAACAGCTTCCCTGGCCCTCCGGATGAGATTCATGTATTCATCCGGCCAGACGTTGTAGCTCTGCATCTCCGGAAAATAGTCAAGAGACTCTGCGTAACTGTTTGTGCCACTCGTCAGGTAGTAATCGATATAGAAACTGTCGAAGGTTATCTGCTCTTCAAACAGTGAATACATCACCACGGCAGCCGCGCCCGCATCTTCCAGGCGGCGTATGCTGTCGACATTGTGCGAAAGCGGAGACGAGGAAGCCACGATCGGATTCTTAAGTGTCAATCCCAAGTAGCTGGTTGTTAGGGCCATGAGCTTTTTTCCTTTCAGCCTTTCCGTTGCGGCTTGCCGCCTCCCTTGCGGAAAGCCTCCAGCTTTTCCGGGCCGCCTTAGAGTCAAGCGCTTACGCGGGCGGGTTGTCTGATTTCACAGCTGCCATTTGTTTGTATTGCTGCCAGCGGCGTTGAACCAGCATTTGGGCATTGTCCAACAGAGCCTTGGCAACGTCCGGATCGCTTTGCTGCAACATCCGATAGCGCCCTTCGGTATAGATGTAATCCTTTAGCGGAATCTTGGGATCGCTCGAATCAAGCTGGAATGGGTTTTTGTTTTCCGCGGCAAGCTTCGGAATGTAGCGATACAGCGGCCAGTGGCCTGACTCAACGGCGAGCTTCTGCTGATGCATTCCCCTGGCCATGTCGATTCCATGCGCGATGCACTGGCTGTAGGCAATAATCAGCGATGGACCGTCGTGGGCCTCAGCTTCTATGAATGCTTTGACCGTATGCGTGTCGTTCGCGCCCATCGCTACCTGCGCGACATAAACATTGCCGTAACGGATCGCACCCATTCCCAGATCCTTTTTCCCGGTCGACTTGCCGCCCGAGGCAAATTTCGCGACCGCTCCCATGGGTGTTGATTTAGAAGCTTGCCCGCCGGTGTTCGAATAGACTTCCGTGTCCAGCACCAGAATATTGACGTTTAGTCCGCTGGCCATAACATGGTCTAATCCGCCGTAACCAATGTCATAGGCCCATCCGTCTCCGCCGACGATCCAGACACTCTTTTTCACTAACGCGTCAGCGACACTGGCGAGATCGCGCGCCTCATTTGGACAATCAGCCTCAACCTTCGTGGCAACGTCGAGCTTCGCCTTTAGAGCCGCCACCAACTCTCGTTGAATGTTGATAGCTGTGTCGGTGGATTGATCCGCGTTAAGAAGGCTGTTAGCCAGCGCTTCACCAACCAGCCCGCGTAGCCGGTCCACCAAGTCTCTGCCGTAGGCATTCTGGTGATCGAGAGCCAGTCTCATCCCCAGTCCAAACTCGGCGTTGTCCTCAAAGAGAGAGTTGCTCCACGCCGGACCGCGTCCGTCTCTATTGACGGTATAAGGCGTCGTCGGGAGGTTGCCTCCGTAAATGCTCGAGCAACCCGTGGCGTTGGCAATAATGGCCCGGTCGCCAAAGAGTTGAGTTAACAGCTTGATGTAGGGTGTTTCGCCACAGCCGGCGCAAGCGCCTGAGAACTCGAAAAGCGGTTGCAACAGTTGCACGTTCTTGACAGAGCCAAAAGTGAGCGACCCGTTCTTATTGAGTTCCGGAAGGTTGAGAAAGAAGTCCCAGTTAGCGCGCTCACGTTCCCGCAGCGGCAACTGAGGATGCATATTCAGCGCTTTTCGGGAAACGTTACTCTTATCCTTTGCCGGACATACCTCCACACAGAGGCGGCAACCGGTGCAGTCTTCAACCGCAACCTGGATCGTGTAGCGCTTGTCGGGCAGCTCGCGCCACTTCGCCGGCATGTGTTTGAAACTTTCCGGCGCCGAAGCCAGATCGCTCTCGTCGTAAACCTTTGCGCGAATCGTGGCGTGGGGACAAACCAGAACGCATTTGCCACACTCGATACAGAGATCGGGTTCCCAAACAGGGACCTCCAGAGCAATGTTGCGCTTCTCCCACTGCGAGGTGCCCACAGGAAAGGTTCCGTCAACCGGGAATGCGCTGACGGGCAACTGGTCGCCGCGTCCCGCAATAATCTCTGAGGTGACGCGCTGTACAAACTCCGGGGCCTCTGTGGGAACGACAGCCGGCAAGTCGTAACCACTGGTGACTTCGGCAGGAATCGAAACTTCGTGCAAGAAGGCGAGGGCCGCATCCACCGCAGCAAAGTTTTGTCGCACCACAGGCTCGCCACGCTTTCCATAAGTCTTACGAATCGATTCCTTGATCTTCTCAATCGCTTCATCACGCGGAAGCACGCCGCTAATCGCAAAGAAGCAGGTCTGCATGATTGTATTTATGCGATTGCCGAGCTGTTTTTCCCTGGCCACTGCATACGCATCAATCGTGTAAACCTTGATCCGCTTACGGATGATCTGCTCCTGGACCGAGCGGGGCAGATGTTCCCAAACCTCTTCCGCTGAATGCGGACTGTTCAGCAGGAGAGTTGCGCCATCGACTGCAGCGCCCAGAACATCATAGGAGTTCATGAACTTGAACTGGTGGACGGCAATGAAGTTTGCGCGTTGGATCAGATACGTGCTTTGGATCGGACGGCTGCCAAAACGTAAATGCGAGACGGTCATCGCGCCGGCCTTCTTTGAATCATAAACAAAATAGCCCTGGGCATAGTTTTCCGTCTCTTCACCAATGATCTTGATCGAATTCTTATTCGCGCTGACTGTGCCGTCAGCTCCTAATCCCCAGAACAAGGCGCGTACCTGGTCGTCTGGTTCGGTGCTGAAACTCGAATCGAACGGAATGCTAGTGAGCGTCACATCGTCGTTGATTCCGATGGTGAAATGATTTTTGGGTTTCGCCTCCTTTAACTCATCAAAGACAGCCTTACACATCGCCGGAGTGAACTCTTTCGACGAGAGGCCATAGCGCCCGCCAATCACGCGAGGCATCGTGAAAAATTCCGGTCTGCTAACAGCGGTTTCGCTCAGACCTGTGACAATGTCCTGATAAAGCGGCTCGCCGATGCTGCCAGGTTCTTTTGTTCGATCGAGAACGGCGAGCGCCTTTACCGAACGCGGCAGTGTCGCTATTAAATCTTCGACTGAAAACGGACGAAAAAGGCGGACTTTCAACAATCCAACCTTCTCGCCACCAGCACAAAGTGCATCGACGGTCTCTTGTGCGGCCTCGCAACCGGACCCCATCATCACCACCACGCGCTCGGCGTCCGGTTCTCCCACATATTCGAAAAGGTGATATTGCCGTCCCGTCACCTGCGCGAATTTGTTCATCGTCTCCTGAACGATCTGGGGAGTCTCGAGATAGAAGGGGTTTGAGCGCTCTCTCGACTGGAAGAACACATCCGGGTTTTGCGCGGTGCCGCGCATAACAGGATGGTCAGGGGTCAGGGCACGCGCTCGGTGGGCCTGCACGAATTGGTCGTCGATCATCGCGCGGATCTGCTCGTCTGAGAGCTTCTGAATCTTCATTACCTCGTGAGACGTGCGAAAGCCATCGAATATGTGCAGGAAAGGCACTCGGGCTCGGAGCGTGCTTGCCTGAGCAATTAAGGCAAAGTCCATTGCCTCTTGAACTGAATTGCCAAACAACATGGCCCAGCCGGCGGAACGAGTGGCCATCACATCGCTGTGGTCGCCGAAGATCGAAAGCGCGTGCGTGGCAACTGAGCGGGCTGCGATGTGGAAGACGGTACTGGTTTGCTCGCCCGCAATCTTGAACATGTTGGGGATCATCAAAAGCAAACCCTGGCTGGAAGAGAACGTGGTTGTGAGAGAGCCGGTTTGCAGCGTGCCATGAACCGCACCGGCAGCGCCTCCCTCAGATTGCATCTCGCGCACAATCGGAGTCATGCCCCAGAGGTTCTTCTCATCGGAGGTCGCCCAGGCGTCAGAGAACTCTCCCATCGGAGAGGATGGCGTGATGGGATAGATAGCGATCACGTCATTGGTCTTATAGGCCACGTGCGCGGCGGCTTCGTTGCCGTCAATCGTTACTTGTTGTGTCTTCATAGTTGTGGAATCTCACCCAGACTGCCGGCCAGCTTGTGTAATGTCACCCAAAACACTCTTAAACCTCGGGCTAACTTAACCAACCACGAGGATTACGATGCTAGTAGCAAATCTGAGACCTCTGGGATGTGCGACAAATTTTGGATTGCTGTTGTGAGGGCCAGCTGCAGAAGCTGGGGCTGTGACTCTTGACACAAATCGGTCGCAGGCGTCTGGAAGACAAACCGCCTGCGA
The DNA here is from genome assembly GCA_041745915.1 of Pyrinomonadaceae bacterium. Lineage (GTDB taxonomy): Bacteria > Acidobacteriota > Blastocatellia > Pyrinomonadales > Pyrinomonadaceae > PSRF01. The sequence continues at coordinate 27,543 of JBGTHZ010000086.1, forward strand.
CCGGGAAGAAGCAGCTCAATAGAATGAACTGCCTCGTGATCAGGCATTCCGCATCTGCTGAGTCGGTCTCGATAAGAGCGACGACAATAGGAACAGAACTCCGGGCGCCGCAACCAGAAGGAAATAGGGCCCCCTTGGTAATGTGCCGCGCTCCACCAAATACCAAACGTAAAAAGCAATGAGCGAACCTATTGCTACAACTCCTCCGAGTCCATCTACATTACCTTCACTTCGATCTGCCGGGGTATGGCGGCCGCATTTTTAGGCAGCGTTACCGTAAGCATTCCCTCCTTGAATTCGGCAACGACTTTGCTGCCATCGACAAATGCCGGCAGCGTGAACATCCTCATGAACTCGCCATACTTCCGCTCGATGCGGTAATAATTCTCGCGCTTCACCGCCTCTTCAAAGTTTCGCTCACCGCGCAGAGTGAGCACATTGTTTTCAAAGGTCACGCGCACATCTTCCTTGCGCATTTCCGGCAGCTCCATCTTTAGCACGATTTCCTTATCGGTCTCATAGATGTCACAGGGCGGTGTCCAGGTCGTGAATGGCCAATTCTGATCGAACATTGGACCAAACGAACGAAACGTATCAAACGGCAAAACGCCCATGCTTGGCGACATGAAAGTTCCAGGCGTCATTTTCTTACCTCCCTCTCAAAGGACCTTAACAAACGAAATTTGGCAACACGCCCACCCGAGCAACTAAACCAGATTAGAGATGACGTGACGCAGACGAGCCGTCCGCGCCTCCGGTAATGTTGTTCCGCCAGGGCCGGTAAACGACCATGTCGGGATGATCTCGTCGGAAAGATTGCGCTATGTAACAGTTCCAACAAACCGCCAGGTGCGTTTCCAACACCATCGAGATGTTCTCAACAGAAACTCCACGCCACAGCACCAGCTTGCCCTCGGGGCTTTGAAGCGCTGGTTTGTGGTCTACCCAGTGAAGGTCCTCAAACGGTTTGCCACAGTAGCAACAAGTCTTCCCGCGATACCAACGCATTAGCACGCCGCTAACTAGACATTCCCCGGGCTCTACGTCCAGATCAGTCAGGCACTCCTGTCCACACTGTTCCCTCAGTGGCCAGCGCCAGCAGTTTTCCAGTCGAATGTCAGGAAGGCCCACGGTCGAGGTCAACGACGCATGTAGCGCATCGACTTCAACGATTGCGGGCCTACCTGTTTCCGGACAGGTAACGATCTTAGTGCCGCGATATCGGGAGTACGCGCGAACAAGCCACCTGACGCCAAAGTAAGAGGCCGAAGCCATTAGTGCTATGACTATCAGGTAAGCCTCGGTTTTCATTTTTTAACCTCCGCTTGTCGGCTCAAGTGATTGCTTGGGTCGCGCGTTTCTCCTCGATTTCCTTGATCCTGGCATGAAGCCAGTCTCCAACCTTTCGCTCTAACTTCGCCTCGTTGTCCTCAGCTTCCAGGTCTTCGATAGTCTCCCCTTCCTCATTCAAAGGAATGAAATGGCAGGGTACAGCTTCGACGTGGTGCTCGGGGCTGACGAAATCGAGCAAATGGCATTCATTGCACGGATGGGCACGGTATGGGTAACCGTAATTGATGCAGGTCAGGGAGTCCTGGAATGCTGACTTTGGCTTCCACGGAGTGCGGACCGAACGACCGTATCCACCCTTCTCGATGAATTCAAGTTCCTCTTTGAGCAGTTCGAGAATGTCACGATCGTCTTTAGCCATGGGGTCGTTCTCCATTTCTCCCTCAACTCTGCATGCTGAGCAGCGAGCCGTTGCTCCATTCGGTGGCTTTGGGTTCCCGATTTCCGATTTCCTAATGTGCAACACCAATGCCGGATGAAATCGCGAAGTAAACCGGCGCAACTCAGCACCCGAGTCCTCACTCTGCTGTGGAAAGTTCCACAGGGTTCTGAGCAAAAGTTCGCTAACAACGTGTGCACTCTTCCGGCATTTTGGAATTTCACGCGATTCCCTGCCTGGATTGATTGAGTCGGCGGACTCTTTATCCGGCACATTGGTTGCACTCACGAACGGCAACCCGGTTACAACACAACGCACTAAATAGTTAGCGCGAGTTTGGCCGAGTGTTTCCGAAATGTGGGTGAACGCATCGAGTGCAAGCCCTTCTGAGTGATGAAAATATCTTCAAAGCTAACCATTTGAGGTTCATGGAAAGGAATCGAGAAAGATGTCGCAAGACTTAATGACTGCCGCGGTAGTTCACGAATTTGGAGCACCGATGAGAATCGAGGAAGTTCCAATTCCCAGGCCGGCAGCAGGCCAGGTTCGTATTCGCGTGATAGCGAGTGGCGTTTGTCACACCGACCTACATGCCGCGGACGGTGATTGGCCGGTGAAGCCGAAGTTACCTTTTATTCCTGGACATGAAGCAGTCGGCTACGTCGACGCTCTCGGCGCCGGGGTCACTTCGTTTCAGAAGGGTGATAGGGTTGGAAGCCCCTGGCTGCACAGCGCTTGCGGCGCGTGCGAATACTGCATCACCGGCTGGGAGACGCTTTGCACCTCGCAGGAAAACACCGGCTACTCGGTGGACGGCGGGTTCGCCCCATATATGCTCGCGCCGGCAGCCTACGTTGCGCGCTTGCCCGAGGGGCTCGGCTTTGTTGAGGCAGCGCCTCTCCTTTGTGCGGGTGTGACAACCTACAAAGGCCTTAAAGAGACAGATACGAAACCGGGAGAGTGGGTGGTGATCTCAGGTGTTGGCGGATTGGGTCACCTGGCTGTGCAATATGCGAAAGCGATGGGTCTGCACGTCGCGGCGGTGGATGTGGCTGATGATAAATTAGCGCTGGCACGGGAACTAGGGGCGGAATTAACTGTCAACGCTAAGACCGATGATCCAGTCACGAAAATTCAAGAGACCATCGGGGGCAGCCACGGCGTCTTGATAACTGCCCCTTCTCCGACTGCCTTTCGGCAGGGAGTGAATATGTTGCGACGCGGCGGCACCTGCGTGCTGAATGGATTGCCGCCAGGCGATTTTCCGGTCTCGATCTTCGATGTGGTGCTCAAGAGGCTAACCATTCGTGGTTCGATTGTCGGAACACGCAAAGACATGCAGGAGGCCCTGCAGTTTGCGGCTGAGGGTAAAGTTAAGGCGATTATCGAAACCCAGCCGTTGAAGGAAATCAATTCGGTGTTTGACCGGCTCAGGCGCGGTGAGGTCCAGGGCCGAGTAGTCGTTGAGATGGCGGAGAGAAGGAGTGCGCGAAGTGGCTCGTAGAGTTGAATTGCTCTTGCTAGTAAGGATCGGCTGCAGGTGAGGAACGAAACGAAAAGAGGCAATGGGCGCAACACCCAAACACACCGAGAGTCATGATAGCGGCGCGGAGAATGCGCAAGCTCGTAAGTGCCTTTCACCGTTGCACGCGATCCCCGGGTTTGAACAACTGAGTCGAAGGAAGCTTTATACCAAAGGCTCAGTACTGCTAGTCGAGGGGCAGGCCGCTCGCGGTGTCTATGTGCTTTGCGCCGGTCGGGCAAAGATAGCGATCACCTCCGCCGAAGGAAGGAGACTGATAGTGCGCATTGCTCGTCCGGGCGATCTGTTGGGAATATCCGCGACATTAGGAGGGCATCCCTACGAAATGTCCGCAGAAACCCTGGAACCCTGCGAAGTGGACTTCATCAGCCGCAAAGAACTGTTAGGACTCCTGGATAAAGAAAAACACTACGGCGTCAGGATAGCTATGGCTGTTAGCAAAGAGTTTGCGGAGTTCGTTGAGCAGGCGCGCGTGTTGCTCCTTTCGGCGGCAGCCGCGGAGAAACTCGCCGGGTTGTTGCTTACGTGGGGTGAGGCTTTCGGGCAACCAACGACTTCAGGAATCCACCTCCAGACCTTGTTAACGCACGAAGAGCTCGGGCAAATGATCGGAACCTCGCGAGAGACGGTCACGCGTGCCCTTAATGAGCTCAAGCGAAGACAAATCATCCGGGCGCTTAACGGTGATCTCTGGATTCTAAACCGGGCAGCGCTTGCATCGATTGCAAGGATGGCAAGCTGAACTTATCTGGCTGGATGTGACGCAGGTCACAGCCACTGTGATCAGATTGCCTTTATAGTGGAGCAACGGTGGTAGGGCGGTTTTTATTTTGATGTCTGGTGTCTGGCGTCAGAGACAGAGTTCGTTGATTTCTTCGAGGAAGAAGATTGTATGTGTGTTAATGCACAGACGACTTCTCTGGGCCTTTGTTAGAAGTTCAACCGGCTGATTGCCCTACTCGTGCCGTCTTCATGTGACGGCCGTCACAGCTAGATAACGCGTGGAACCAGTAGACTGTGTTGGCATTAATTAATATTGAGTCTTGAAGATCCGAATGGGCTGGAGCATCATGGGCGCAATTAGTTCTATTCGCCCAAGGTTTTCGGTTTCGCCCTTCAGCCAGTCGCCCTGATCTCTCGCGACAATTCCAAGGGGTATAAAAAGTTGTTTTAAAGGTTCTAGCTCTAGTCGCGGCTTCAAGCCGCCAAACACTGGAGGCCGAGCGTTGAGTCCAAGCAAAGTCATCAAGAGCCTGCTTCTTTGCGGTTCTTTGATCGCCGCGTCCATGTGGTTCGCCGCCGGCACGTCTTCACAATCACCCAAGCCGAGCGAAATCAAACCCGCAAACTACAACGCCGCCGACTACGTCGGAAGCGACGCCTGTAAAGACTGTCACGAAGATCAGTTCAAAGCGTTTTCCCATACGTCACACGCACAACTCACAAACATTAAGAGCTGGAAAGGGAAAGCAACCGGTTGTGAGAGTTGTCATGGACCGGGCAAGGCCCACATAGAAGAAAGCGATCCCGCAAAGATCATTTCTTTCAAGAACAAGCCGTCAAAAGAAATCTCCGAAACCTGTCTGACCTGCCATGCCGGCAGAGAGGAACACAACAACTTCCGGCGTGGTGAGCATTGGCGAAATGACATTGGTTGTACGGATTGCCACGGGGCCCATTCCCCCGAGACCGGGAGGAACCTCGCCAGTTCAAACGTTTTTGTCGGGCGGGCGAATGCTCAGAAACCGGGCTTCTCGACGCTGAAGTTGCTGACCACCAGCGAACCCCAGCTTTGTTTGAGCTGTCACACCGAAGTCAAACACCAGTTCAATTTACCATTCCACCACAAGGTTCTCGAAGGCGCTATGAAGTGCAGCGATTGTCACAATCCTCATGGCGGTTTTGAACTAAAACAAACAAGACTGGCCACTGGCGCCGACGCGGTTTGCATGAAGTGTCACGCGGATAAGCAAGGTCCATTTGCGTTTGAGCATGCCCCGGTGAAGACGGAAGGATGCAGTTCATGCCACACGCCGCACGGTTCGTCCAATCCGCGGATGTTGATAACCAGTCGCGTGGCGCAGCTTTGCCTGACGTGTCACACTACTGCGCATGAGGTAGGCGCAATTGAGCCTGCCGGTCCACAGCACAATCAGAACGCGCAATACGCTAGTTGCACCAACTGTCACATCAAGATTCATGGTTCTCGGACGAGTCCGGTCTTCTTCAGATGAGGGTGCCAGAAGGAATGGTATTCAGAGCGTTATCCTGAGCGAGAGATCGTTATGAAGAGCAAAACCACATCGGTACACGCAGCAACTCCTCAAGCTCTGTTTGTAAAGGCACTGTTCGTAATGTGTCTGTCGCTTTTGGCGGCGTTCGCGTCAGTAACAAACGCACAACAACCCACTGCCAGCCCGAGTCCTCTGACAACTAAAAAGCCCGACGCCAAGGTGGAAAGTACTGCTGTGGAGGCCGGAGAAGATGCCGGAGATTACACCGTCATATCGAGCATTGAGTTTGGTTATCGAGGGCTCAGTGTTGATGGCGATCTCAACAAGTACCAAAGCGATCTGAATTACAAGGCCGGGCCCCGTCTCTTCGACAGCAGCTTCTTGCTGAAATCCAGGAATGGTAAGGGCAAAGTCTTTGATACTTTGCTGGTGACTTCGAGCGGCTGGGGAGCCGACCCGAACGGTCAAATGCGGTTCAGCGTCGAGCAGCCGAAGTGGTATCGATTCGACGGGAGCTATCGCAGGTTCAAGTACTTCAGATTCCTGAATAGCTTCGCAAACCCAAATTGGGTCTTTAGTCCCGCCAGCTTCAGTCGTCCGCCGAATCCGGTTACAGGTGAGCACGGAACCAACACGCGAATGCAGTTGGGGGATTTCGATCTGACCATTCTGCCCAAGGATGAGCGCATCAGGTTCAATGTAGGCTACTCGCCCGAGCGTCTAAACGGACCCGCGTTTACAAGTTACCGCGGTGGCGGAAACGAATTTAATGTGCTTTCGCAGATTAAATCGCGCGCACGCGACTTCCGTCTCGGCGCGGACGGCAAGATCGGGCCTGTCGGTTTTTCGTTCATGCAAGGCTTTCGCATTTTCAGCGATGATAGCTCTATCCACCTTGGACCGACCCCGGGCACAAACCTGAATCCCGCAGCCGCCACGCTGACGAGTTTAAATCGCGACGAGCCTACTCGCGGGGAAGTCAACTACACGCGCTTCAGCGTGCACACGATGCTTGCCAAAAGGCTGGATATCACGGCCCGCATCGTTCGCAGCAATGCCACCTCCAGGTTCGTTTTTGCAGAGTCTTTCACAGGCAGCAATTGGAACCCCAGAGTCACCGGATGGCCGCCAACGCCACCTGCCGCGACGCCCAACACCCTGAACCTTGGTCGCTATGACATAACCGGAACAACTGAACGACCGAACACGCTGGGGGACATCGGGGTGACGGTTCTGGCCACAGACAAACTGCGAATCTCAAATACGTTTAGAGTCGAAGACTTCGAGATCGATGGCCGCGCCGTGTTTAGCGACTTCTTTTCTATTACGCGGGGAGCGGGGCCGACGCTGAGAACCGATACAGTCGGCTTCAGCAATTTGGACGCCAACAGGATTACCAGGTATCGCAAGTATCAGAATACGATCGAAGGGGATTATCAGTTCAGTCCTCGCTACTCCTTACACCTCGGATATCGTTATGGGAACCGCCACCTGGAAGAAATCTTTGAAGGATTCAATCTCGGCAGCAACGGGTCGGTGACGACGCCGCCGGCCCGCAGCTCCAGCACACTGACCGAGGAAAACCATACTCACGCATTCATAGGTGGCTTCAAGGCACGACCGGCAAGCAACTGGACGATCTACTTTGACGCCGAACGCGGCACCGCTGACAATGTCTTCACCCGCATCGGCAACTACGACTACACGAATATTCGTGCGAAGAGCAGATATGCCCCGAACCGAAGGCTCTCGTTCAACCTGGCCATAATCACCAAGGACAACTCAAATCCTTCCGAGATAGCCGGAGTTTCCCTGCAGGACTTCGGCGTTGACGTCAAGTCGCGCGTGTTCACATCATCGGTCGACTGGGCCGCGACTTCCGACGTCTCATTCAGCGCCGGCTACAACTATCACCGGATCAATAGCGACGCGGTGCTCGAATACTTTTTCAACAGCGTGCGTCACCCGCTGGGCAACAGCCAGTATTTCTCGAGAAACCACTTTTTCTTCGTCGACACCGTCGCGCGACTCCATCCGCGGGTGACTCT
>JBGTHZ010000087.1:0-46525 GCA_041745915.1 Pyrinomonadaceae bacterium
GCGCACTCCGGCCATGGACTGAATCGGTTCCAGCATGATTGCGGCTACCGACTCGTCCGCCAACTTCCGTACCGATTCTATGTCGCCAAACTCAGCTTGCAGATGGCCTGGCACATTCGGCTTACCCAATTCGCGATACTTGCCCAGAAAGGTGGCGCTGATAGCATCGGCTGTGCGTCCATGGAAACCGCCCGAGAAGGTGATTACATTTTCCCGGCCCGATGCGAGGCGTGCCATGCGCATGGCGTTCTCATTGGCCTCGGTTCCAGAGTTGCAAAAGAAGACTTTAGTAAGCGACTCCGGGGCAATGGAGACGAGTTTCTCCGCGGCCCGGGCGCGCACCTGCGAATAGACCAGGTTGGAGTAGAAGAGCAATTTTCCCGCCTGTTCGACTATCGCGGCTACTACATGCGGGTGCGAATGGCCGGTTCCCGCGACCGCGTGACCACCATAGAGGTCCAGATATCTCTGCCCATCGCGGGCATAAAGCCAGACACCCTCGCCACGCTCGGCGACTATCGGCATCTTTTTGTAAGTCGCGAGCTGAAACAGATCTTCCAGCGCAGTCACTTCTGTTAGTTGTCCGGGTTGTGCTTTCATTTGAACTCTGATCACGGATTAGTGCCTATCAACATCAGCCCTGTTTTCTCATCGAGCCCAAACATCAGGTTCATATTCTGCACTGCCTGTCCCGCCGCGCCTTTGACAAGATTATCGAGAGCAGAGAAGACGACCACCTGACGCCCACGTGTGGCAAATCCAAGATCGCAGAAGTTTGTAGTCTTCACCCAGTTGATGTCCGGGGAACCTTTCACGATCCGGATAAAGAAGGAGCCGTTATAGAAATCAATGAAAACGGAGCGCACCTCGTCTTCATTCATCTCCTGCCTGGTCTCGACATAGATGGAGGCAAAAATACCGCGCGCGACCGGAAGCGAATGCGTCATAAAAACAAGTTCGCTGTTCCAGTTTCCGACTGCCCGAAGCTCCTGCTCTACCTCCGGCACATGCTGGTGAGTAAATGGCTTATAAGCATAAAACGAATTCATTCGTTGGGGATGATGCGTGTTGGCTGCCGCTTTGGCGCCGGAACCGGAAGAGCCGGTTTTAGCATCCACGACTACGCGGCCCTCAATGAGGTCACCGGCTACGAGAGGCGCCAGGCCGAGCAAAGTTGCGGTGGCAAAGCATCCGGGATTGCTAATTAGCCGGGCGTTTCTGATCGATTCACGATTTGTTTCGGTAAGACCGTATACAAACTCTGCCTGAGTTTCCATGGCCGTGTGCTCGCGGCTGTAGTGCTGCTCAAACTCGCTCTTGTCGCGTAACCGAAAGTCGCCGGAGAGATCAATCACTTTCACGTTTGACGGCAAACGCGGGGCAATCTCCATCGCCTGTCCATGCGGCAACGCCAGAAACGCACAGTCGAGATCCGTTAGGTTGTCGAGATCCCCAGGAATTCTGCTGAGTTTCAGATCCGTCAAGCCGTGAAGACCTCGATGCACTTCGCTCACGGATTTTCCAGCGTGTTCGTTAGCAGTAACAAAAGCAATTTCGGCGTTAGGATGCGGCAGCAGAATGCGCAGCAGTTCTGAACCACCGTAGCCGGAGCCGCCGAAAATTCCCACTCGTATGGTGCTCGTCATCATCATTGCAACCGTCACTAAACACCGGCCGGAACACCGGCTGCTTCTACTTTCGACTTGATTAGCTCGAAGAGGAGGGCACTATGGCGCTTGGCATTTGCTGCTGGAATGCCAAATTCTTTTTGAATGTAATCCTCACCCATTTGTGAATCCGTTACTGATCCGGAGATTACATCGATTTCGATTCCCCGTTTGCGCAGCAATTCTATGCCGCCCCACGCCCCTACGTAATCCGAGGCACAGAAGATAATCGCAGCAGTTGCCTGGCGCAATTCAGTGTCATCAAAGATCGATTCGACTGAGTAGCCGCCCAGGATCCCGTCACCCAGTTCGAGCACGATTAAATCAGGCGAGCTTTGATTGAGATTGGAAATGATCGCTTTGGCTACAGGAGAAAGATCGCCCGCATCCACGGTTGAAGGAAGTCCACAATCCAGAAAACTTGCCGTCGCTATAGCTCCGTGATCGGCCATGTTCAAGGTGTCGCGCAGGCAAGCGACCCCTGAGAGTTTACCGGCCGCCACCCGCAGGCCAGCGCGAGTGGCCTGCTTTATTAGTTCTGCCGCGGCGTAGGTCTTGCCGCTATTCATGCTTGTTCCCGCAACCAATACGATTGGCGCTGTCTCACCCAGGCTTGATCTTAGGGGCAGTGCGGCGTCCCCAATGTTAAGGGCCCGCCCGTTTTCATCACACACCACGCCGATCACTTCGACTTTGATCGCATCGCCCAGGCTGGAGTGATGACCGGTACAATAGCCGATGACTCCTCCCAGGCTGAGCAGATGAAGTTGATCGCCGGCGCTAACGGTCTCAGGCACGTCGCCGACAAACCCTTTTAATGCACGTCGTCGGCCCAGCACTCCAATGACCACATCGCCCGGATTGATTTTGGCCAGCCTTCCGGTCGGCAGCTCGAGCATGTTGTAAGTGGCGCTATCGGTGAGAGTGCGCACGGCGATAACATCGCCAGCCTCCGGCTTGGCGGTAGAGTTCGTAACGGCTACCATTCGCGCCAGGCCAAGCGGAGACGTGGCCGAGCCAAGTTTGTCAGCTTCCACGATTCGAACGACCGCGTAATGTGTGTCCATTGTTTCGTTGGTTTCGTTCATCTAGTTGTTACCTCTGTTTCGCTGTCTCAATCTCAGGGCGTTCAATTTTATGAACCCTTCCGCGTCGCGCTGGTTGTAGACCGAATCGGCCTCGAAAGTTGCCAGCTTTTCGCTATAGAGCGAGTAAGGGGACCGTCTCCCGACCGTGAGGGCGTTGCCGCGATAGAGCTTCACACGCACGTCGCCCGTAACTTTTCTTTGCGTCACATCAACCATCTCGCGCAACAACTCAAACTCCGGAGCAAACCAGAACCCGTAATAAACGCTCTCCGCAAATTTCACTCCCAGGGAATCGCGCAAGTGCATCACTTCGCGGTCCAGCGTAATCGATTCGAGCGCCCGGTGTGCGGCCAGCAGAATAGTTACTCCTGGAGTTTCATAAACCCCGCGTGACTTCATACCCACGAAGCGGTTCTCTACGAGATCCACGCGACCGATGCCGTGCTCACCACCCAGCTTATTTAAGGTTTCGAGCAGGGAAACGGGATCCATCCCCTGACCGTTGACGGCCACAGGTTCGCCTTTGTCGAATGAGATCTCCACATACTCAGCCTGGACCTTCGCATTTTCCGGAGACTTCGTAAGTTGAAATATGTTCTCCGGCGCTTCAGTCCAGGGATCCTCCAGGATGCCGCCCTCGTAGGAGACGTGCATGAGATTGCGATCTGTCGAATAGGGCTTTTCGTGCGTTGCAGTGACCGGAATCTTGTGTTCCTGCGCGTAAGCAATCAGATCGCTGCGGCCTTTAAATTCCCACTCACGCCAGGGAGCTATCACTTTGATGTCCGGTTCGAGGGCGTAATAAGTCAACTCAAAGCGCACCTGATCGTTGCCTTTGCCGGTGGCGCCGTGCGCAACCGCATCAGCTTTCTCCTGGCGCGCGATCTCTATCTGGCGCTTTGCGATCACGGGGCGAGCGAGGGAAGTTCCCAGCAAATAAACGCCTTCATAAACTGCATTCGCCTTGATGGCAGTCCAGACGTATTCGCGGACGAATTCTTCACGCAGATCTTCCACGTAAAGTTTCGAGGCGCCGGTTGCGAGCGCCTTGGCCTCCAGCCCCTCCATTTCTTCACCCTGGCCGACATCCGCGCAATAGCAAACAACTTCGCAGTCGTATTGCTCTTTCAACCAGCGCAGCATGACGGACGTATCAAGCCCACCGGAATACGCCAGGACGATCTTGTTGATTTTCTTGTCTGTCATTTTCTTTGTCAGTGGTCAGTTGTCAGTGGTCAGTTGTCGTGGCTCGTCGTTCATGGTTCGTGGTGTTCTTGTTCGTGTTGGTTCGTGTCATTTCGTGGATCGTATTTAAGGCTAAGACAGCGGGCGATCCACGAAATCACACTAACCAACACGAAGTAGGAGCCACGGACAACTTACTGACCATTACCCAAACAACTCCCAAACCTTCTTAATCGCGACCCGCTGTGCTTTCCGGTCATTGACCGCAATGAAGATCGTGTCCTCTCCGGCGATGGTTCCCACAATCTCCTCAATCGCTGCGCCGTCGATGTTGACGGCCACGGCGGACGCCAGCCCGGGCTCAGTACGCGCGACAACAAGATTTTCACCCGCCATATCGAGACTCAGGAGTCCACGCGCGGCGGCGCCATTTGCCCGCGGCACCGTGTAGTGGCCGTGATGCTTTACAACTCCCAACTCCTCCAGGTCGCGGGACACACTCGATTGCGTCGCCGGTACACCCGCCCTTTCGAGAAGCGACTTAAGCTCCTCCTGGGTGCCAATAGGCTTGGCCCGTATCAAACTGAGGATTCGCCGTTGCCTCGTATCTTTCTTCACGCTCGTTATCATCCCCCGACTCTGTTATGCAATTAATTTGCATAACTAGTGCATAGATGCATAAACTAGCAGGTCAGATGCTCGGACGTCAACTCTTCCCCATGAATAAGGCCTACGGTAAATTTTCAGGTTGGGAAGGGTGGCTTGCCCCCTCAAGGTGCGATGCCACTCAAACCGTGGATCAGCCTCTCGAGCTTAGAGAGTTTGGATCTTGAGCGGGGGCAAGCCACCCTTCCCAACCTGCAAGTTATCCGGGCTTGCGTTGGTGTTGGAGGTCGCTGAGTTTTGACACAGTTCGCACGCTGTTAAACTGAATGAACCACGCCGGGATAACCTGAGGACGCGAGATAACGGAGGATCAAATTGAGCGATTCCAAAAAGTTGTGGGGAGGCCGCTTCACTGGCGAAGCAGATAGCGGCTTTGTTGAATTCAACCGCTCGTTTGGTTTCGACCGCAGACTATTTGCGGCTGATGTGCACGCCAGCGTGGCCCACTGCAATAGCCTGATGAGTGCCAACGTACTAACCGTCGAGGAAGCGATGAAGATTAAGGGGGGTCTGCAAACCATTCTTGATAACGGCATCGCCGACGCAGGTTATTTCGACCAACTTGAATCCGAGGACATTCATTCGTTCGTGGAGTCACGCCTGGTGGACTTGATAGGGGACACGGGACGAAAACTGCACACCGGGCGCAGCCGAAATGACCAGGTCGCTACAGACCTTCGGCTTTGGTTGCGAGAAGCGATAGATGAACTGCTCCGACATGTGATCGCTGCCCAGGGCGCTCTGTTGGATTTGGCTGAGTCGCATCAGGGCGCCGTGCTCCCGGGGTTCACACACTTGCAACGAGCACAGCCGATACTTTTTGCACATTGGTGTCTGGCTTACTTCGAAATGCTCTCGCGCGATCGCGAGCGTTTGGCTGATTGCCGTAAGCGGGTAAATATATTGCCGCTCGGTTCCGCGGCGCTGGCAGGAACTTCATACCCAATTGATCGTGAGTCTGTCGCGCGCGAGTTAGGCTTTGACAGCGTGTCTCGCAACAGTATTGACGCGGTGAGCGATCGTGATTTCTGTGTGGAGTTCGTGAGTGCCTGTTCACTGATCATGGTTCACCTTTCGCGTTTGGCGGAAGATGTCATCATCTATTCGACCACTGAATTTGGATTTTTCGAGTTGAGTGATGCGGTGGCCACCGGGTCCAGCCTGATGCCGCAAAAAAAGAACCCTGACTCGATGGAGCTTGTGCGGGGCAAGGCTGGTCGGGTTTTCGGCCACCTTACTTCCTTGCTGGCAATGCTCAAAGCTCTGCCGCTCGCATACAACAAAGATATGCAGGAGGATAAAGAAGCAGTCTTTGACAGCTTCGACACCGTCAACGCCTGTCTGGGAGTCACCGCGACGGTCCTGCGCAACCTTAGCCTCAACGAGGAACGCACTCGCGAGGCCGCATCAACGGGTTACATGAATGCCACGGAGCTGGCGGATTATCTGGTGCGAAAAGGAACGCCTTTTCGCGAAGCCCACGAAACCGTGGGAAGAATTGTCATGCACGCGATAGCCTGCGGAGTTGAACTGCAGCAGCTACCGCTTGAGGAAATGCGGTCCTTATCGACGCTGATCGACGGAGATGTATATACCGCCCTTTCACTGGAACGAACGCTCGAGACAAAGTCACAAGTCGGAGGCACGTCTCCGGAAGGCGTGACTAAAGCTCTGGCTGCAGCCCGCATGTCTTTGGTGAACTAGTGTGCTTTGAAAGCAAGTACGCTCGACGAAACCACACGAAACTGCCGAATGAAAATCTTTATTCGTGTTGTTTGGTGTGATTTCGTGGACCGTTTGTGATACCAAAGCAACTCTCAACTACGCCGCCCCCACTCGACTACGCTCTTGAAGTTTTTCACCGCACTGTATTAGAGTCTCTCCGCAACACATTCCAGGCACAGCTCTTCTCAGCATTTCCGAATACAACAGCGAGGTCTCGAGATGACAACCTCTAGACGCGACTTTATCAAGACGGCCGGTTTAGCTGCCGGCGTAGCAGCACTGCCGTCAGCGCTGCCGGCGTGGATCGACGAAGTTCAAACGACCGAAGCTGCAGCGGCTGCCGCGGTAGATAAAAACGCGCTTGCCGATATCGCGCTCAGTACCGCGCGCAAGCTGGGCGTGACTTATGCCGACATAAGAATCAACCGCTATCGCAACGAGCAGATCTCCACTCGCGAGAAGCAGGTGCAGAATGTTTCACGCAGCCAGAATTTCGGCTTTGGGGTGCGTGTACTCTTCAAAGGCACCTGGGGTTTCGCTTCCAGCCGCGATGTCTCTCCTGAGGAAGTGCGCCGTCTAACACGACAGGCGGTAGATATCGCGCGCGCAAATTCCGTCTACCAGCGCAAGCGAGTGACCATGGCGCCGGCGTCGAAAGTTGTCGCGAACTGGAAGAGCGCGTTTGAACAAGATCCTTTTGACGTGGCCATCGATGACAAGATTCAGTTTCTCCTGAAGCTGAATGAGCAAGCGTTGAAGACCGAAGGTGTGAGCTTTGTAAATTCGTCGATGGGGTTTGTGAACGAACAGAAATTCTATGCCTCAACCGACGGCTCACGCATCGAGCAGTACATCATTCGTGCTAATCCGAGCTTCAATGTAACCGCCGTCAACCGTTCGACAGGCGACTTTCAGTCGCGCGGTGACTTTGGTGGACCTCAGGGGATGGGCTACGAGTACATGGAAAAGTATCCCTGGCTCAAGGAAGCGGAGGAGGCCGGCCATGACGCTGTGATGAAACTCAAGGCGAAGCCAGTTGAGCCGGGCAAGTATGATCTGGTGCTGCATCCCTCGCATCTTTGGTTAACCATACATGAGTCGGTGGGCCATCCGACGGAACTCGACCGGGCGCTGTGGTGGGAAGCCAACTATGCCGGAACCAGTTTTTTAACTCCGGACAAGACTGGCAAACTACAGTTTGGATCCAAGATTGTGAACTTCGTTGCCGATCGAACTCAGCGCGGCGGGCTGGCGACCATCGGATACGATGACGAAGGAGTTCCCGGGCAACAATGGCATCTGATTAAGAATGGCGTATTTGTAGATTGGCAGACGACTCGCGACCTCGCTGGGATGTCCCCCAGTAAAAAATCTTATGGCTGTTTACATGCCGATAGCTGGGGGAGCATTTCGTTTCCACGCATGCCAAATATCTCTCTACAGCCGGCGCCGGGTAACACGAGCTTGGATGACCTGGTTGCGGGGGTCGAGAAGGGAATTCTGATTTACGGCAATGGAAGTTATTCAATCGATCAGCAACGATATAACTTCCAATTCGGCGGCCAGACATTCTGGGAGATTAAGAACGGAAAAGTGGGCCCCATGGTGCGAGATGTCGCCTACCAGTCGCGCACCACGGACTTCTGGAACTCGTGCGATGGATTGGGCGGAAAAACCACTTACGAAATCGGAGGCAGCTTTAACGATGGTAAGGGTGAGCCGGGACAATCAAATGCCGTCAGCCACGGTTGCCCGGTAGCGCGTTTTCGTCAGGTTAATGTTCTAAATACCGCCGCGGGATAAGTTGCTTTCTCTTCGTGCAGTTTTGTGTGATTTCGTGGATCGTCCCACCCGTTGGCAAAGACTCGGTCCACGAAATCACCCGAAACTGCACGAAAAGAGTGTCGCAATTTGAGAGGTACAAACTTCAGACTTAACTGAGTTCAATGTTGGGAGAGGCTCGATGTTAATCACTGAAAAAGAAGCTCGAGAACTAACAGAGAAACTGCTCGGCTACGTGAAAGCGGACGATGCCACTGTTAGTGTGGGTAGCGAAAATTATTCGCACCTGCGGTTCGCAGCCAACGCCTTTACTTCCAGCGGAGCCCGCGAAAATACGACTGTGGGGGTAACGGTTTGGATCGACAAGAAACGCGGCTCGTCGTCCACCAATGAAATGGATGACGAATCGCTCCGAGGCGTCGTTGCTCAGGCGGAGAGCCTCGCACGCATTTCACCCGTAGACCGTGAATATCTGCCGACCCTGGATCAGCAGACTTATAAGCCGGTCGCTGGTTACGCCGAGAGCACTTCAAATATTTCACTACAGGATCGGGCGCGGTCGATCAACGATGTGATTGCGAATTGTGAAAAGGCCAGAGTAGTTGGCGCGGGTTTTCATCAAGCGCGTGGCGCGGCCGCGGCGACGGCTACCAAAAACGGAAATTTCAACTATTCCCGCACCAGTTTAGTCAGCTTATCAACTACTGCGCGCACTCCTGACGGCGGCAGCTCAGGCTACTTCCTGAGAAACCATTTCGATGTGGCGAAGCTCGACGTCAAACGCGTCGCGAGTGAGGCCATCCGCAAGGCGCTGGAGTCGCGCCAGCCGCGCACTATGGAACCAGGTGTTTATCCGGCGATTCTGGAGCCGCAAGCAGTCGCTGACCTGCTCTCAGGTCTTGCGTTTGGCTTTGACGCACGCAGCGCTGAGGAGGGACGAAGCCCATTTTCCGCGCCCGGCGGGAAGACCAAGGTGGGTCAGAAAATTTTTGATGAGCGTATCAACGTCTACAGCGACCCATGGAATCCCGAGTTACCTGGTTCCGCAAGTGCGCAGGGTGGTATTCCCGCCCAGAAGATCTACCTGGTACGCAATGGCGTACTGGAGAACCTGATTTATTCTCGCTTCTGGGCGAAGCAAAAAGGCAAGGAGCCCACCCCGGGCCCGGTGAACAACATCATGGAAAGTTCCGAGCGTCCCTCCTCGCTGGAGGAGATGATTAAGGCTACTGACCGGGGAATTCTGCTCGGCCGTTTCTGGTATATTCGGGGCGTAGACCCTCGCACAGCGCTGCAAACCGGATTGACCCGCGACGGCATCTGGTACATCGAAAACGGCCGGGTGCAGTATCCGGTGCGGAACTTTCGCTTCAATCAAAGCTTGATGAAGCTCCTGGCCCCGGGGAATATCGAGATGATTGGGGCTCCAGAGCGGGTAGGCAGCGCCGAGGGGCAAGGAGGAAGCTCTGCGCTATTGCCGGCGCTTAAGGTCAAAGAGTTTCACTTCACTTCGCAATCGGAGGCTGTTTAATGGGAACAAAAGCCTCATTTTCCATTTTCCATTTTTCATTGGTCATTTTTATCGAATTGGGTCGTAGATTCGTGGGCGTTGGGCTGAGCTCGCGCTCGGATATTGAAGCACTGCTCGCAGACCGCTATTGATCATGGAACAATGCCATCCGATCCCGCTATTGAATCATTCCGTCCGTTTTTATCTGAGATCTCAAATTTGAGATCTCAGATCCCGCGATTACTTCCTGCGAGATCTTTTCTGAGAGGGTGAGGGAGAGGGTGAAGCATTCGCTCCAATGTCTGGAGTTTCCGGCTGGATCGTTTCCTGATAGATATAGCTTCCATCCTGCAGCTTCAAAATCACAGCTGGTTTCACCGCGTTACGCTCTGAATCCATACTGATAATTCCAGTTACTCCGGAAAAATCCCTGGTTTGGGCCAGTGCATCCCGCAATTTTTCTCCGTCAGTCGTGCCTGCCCGTTGGATGGCTTCGGCCAGAAATCGCATCGCATCATAAGCAAGAGCCGCATGCGCATCGGGGGTAAGATTCCCGTAATGTTGTTTGTAGTCGTGCACAAACTTCTGAATCGCCGGCGAGGGGTCGTCGGCTGAATAGTGATTTGAGATGTAAGAACCGTTTATTGAATCGCCGGCAAGCTGCCAGAGCTCAGGCGCATCCCAACCGTCGCCGCCCAGCAGCGGTTGGGTTATTCCCATTTGACGTGCTTGCTTTGCGATGACCGCGATGTCGCCGTAGTACCCGGGAAGGTAAATGACGTCGGGGTTGCTACCGTTAATCGAACTCAACTGACCTTTGAAATCCGAGTCGCCCTGAATGTACGACTGGCTGGTTAATACGCGGCCACCAAGCTTGCTGAAGCTCAGCTCAAAAAAGTCTGTCAGATCGCGGCTGTAGGGCGAGTTGAAGTCCAGCATGATGGCAGCGGTCTTCGCCTGCAGAGTGTTGTAGGAAAACTTCGCAATCACCTCACCCTGAAACGGATCGATGAAACAAGCGCGAAAAATGTAGTCACCAATCTGTGTCACCGCCGGATTGGTGGAGGACGGCGAGATCATCGGGATCTTAGCAGACTGGGCATTTGGCCCGGCGCCCAAACTGCTGCCTGAAATGCCACCGGCGATGAGCGCAATAACTTTGTCCTGCCGGATAAGTTTGTTAACTACGGTTGCCGCGCGCTCCGGGCTGCCCTCATCATCTTCGATGACGATGTCGATCCTGCGACCATTGATTCCTCCGGCCTGATTAATCTCATCAGCAGCCATGAGCACGCCATTTTTTGCCGACTGTCCGAAATTAAACGTGGGTCCGGAGAGATCGCCGAAATAGCCGATCTTAATCGTGCTCCGGTCTCTGGTATCTGCGGGTTGCTGCTGACGCTCACAAGAAACGGCAATTGCCGGCAGAACGACACAGGCCAGGATCAGGAGAACGAATTTGGCTGTTCTTTTGGATTTGTGAATTGGCTGGTTTTGCTTGTACACAGAGTACACGGGCAGAACCTCGGATCTATTCCCCGAGGTAGGCTTCCTTAATGCGGGGATCCGCGGCAAGTTCTTTGGATGGCCCTTCCATGACGATTCTGCCGGTCTCGAGAACATAGGCACGATCAGAATGGCCCAGGGCCGCGTGGGCGTTCTGTTCGACCAGCAGAATGGTGGTCCCTTTGCCCCGGATTTCGTCGATTGCTTCAAAGATAGTGTGCACGACCAGGGGAGCCAGTCCCAATGACGGTTCATCCAGGAGCAGTAGCCGGGGGTTTGACATGAGCGCGCGGCCGATCGCCAGCATTTGCTGTTCACCGCCCGAAAGGGTCCCGGCCTTCTGCGATTCGCGCTCTTTGAGTCGCGGAAACATTTTGAATGCGCGATCCATGTCGGCGGCGATCTTACGTCTGTCCTTGTTCAGATACGCTCCCATTTGAAGGTTCTCCCGCACTGAGAGGTTAGCAAAAACGCCTCGCCCTTCCGGTGACATGGAAATACCGCGAGCTACCAGCTTGTGTGTTGGTTTTCCGCCAATGTCCTCGCCTTCATAAATAACCCGGCCCTGGCGCGGCTCGAGCAGGCCGGTGATGGTTCTGAGCGTCGTAGTCTTGCCGGCGCCGTTCGCTCCGATCAGCGTTACGACTTCCCCTTGCTCAACGTGCATGGAAATGCCGGTGAGGGCTTCGATAGCGCCGTAATTCACGGAAACGTTTTCTAAGGTAAGCATTCTGATTCGGACCGAATATTCTAATTTTTGAGCTTTGTACTTAGTACTTTGTACTTTGTTTGTGTTTCCACCGATCCAAGTTCAAGTTACAGCAGACGCAAGGACAAAGTACAAAGAACAAAGTACAAAAAACAAAGCTCTAATCCCCAAGATAAGCTTCAATCACCTTCGGATCATTCTTTATTTCCTCGGGAAGTCCGAGCGCGATTGATTTCCCGTAGTCCACAACCTGGATTCTTTCACACACGCCCATCACGACTTTCATGTTGTGTTCGACCAGCAGAATCGTCAAACCAAAGC
Organism: Pyrinomonadaceae bacterium; assembly: GCA_041745915.1. Taxonomy (GTDB): domain Bacteria; phylum Acidobacteriota; class Blastocatellia; order Pyrinomonadales; family Pyrinomonadaceae; genus PSRF01. Next base: position 12,160 of record JBGTHZ010000087.1, read on the forward strand.
GATCGCGAATCTGCTGGATAAGTTTCATCAAGTCTTCCTGCTCGGAAGGGTTCATTCCCGCCGCCGGCTCGTCAAGTAATAAGAGCTGGGGACGCGTAGCGAGCGCCCGAACGATTTCAAGCCGTCGTTGTTTGCCATACGGCAGGCTTGTTCCGCCTTCGTCTTTGACCCGGGCAAGATCGAATATTTCCAGCAACTCAATCGCAAATTCGCGGTGCTCGCGCTCGTCGCGTTCAAATCGCGGCAGACGAAGCACGGCATCGAGAAGGTTTTGTTTCGCATGCCGATGGCAGGCCGTCATCACGTTTTCCAAAACAGACATACTGGGAAAAAGCCTTATGTTCTGGAAAGTGCGAGACACGCCACGACGAGAGATCTCGTAGGATTTCAGTCCGTCAATTCTCTGTCCCTGAAAATAGATCTCTCCGGAAGTCGGCCTATAAACTCCGGTAAGAAGATTGAAAATCGTGGTTTTGCCGGCGCCATTTGGTCCGATAAGGCCATAGATCTCACCCTTCTGAACGCTCATGTCGAGTTCATTTACAGCACACAACCCGCCAAAGCGAATCGTGCAGCGCTTGGTTCGCAGAGAAGAGGCGTTATCCTCAATCGCCTGATGCGAACGGCGTATTGCCCGAGCCGCTTCGGCGATTATCGATTCTTCCTTAGTAGCTTCGACTAGATCTTGTTCCGGAGCGCCACTCATCTGGTTTTATCCTCTTTGGTCGGATCGGTTGCCGAGGAGGGCCCCTGCTCGGCAATCGGAACACCCTCTGTTTCCCCAACTGGTTTGTCACCCACCGGTCGCCGCTGTGCCCGCTTGAGCCAGGAGACGCCAAACTCTTTTACCCCCATGACTCCCTGTGGCCGAGTCAGCATGATCAATATAAGCAGGGCCGAGTAGATCACAAGCCGATACCCATAGAGATCACCGGGCAACTTACGTAGGAGTTCCGGCAGCATCGTAATCACAATCGCACCGAGAACCGAGCCGGTAATCGAGCCCATTCCACCCAACACAATCATAATAATGATTTCGATCGAACGAATAAACTGAAAGTCGTTGGTGTGGAGAAACTGTCTAAAGTGACCGAAAAGGACGCCGGCTACCCCGGCAAACGCTGAGCTGATCACAAAAGCTATGACTTTGTAACGGGTAGTATTTATGCCCATTGCCTCCGCGGCCAGTTCATCTTCGCGGATCGATACCAGCGCTCGACCGACATCGGAGTGGACGATGTTGTAAACGACAACGATCGTGATGATGGCAAACGCAGCAATCCACATGAAGTCTGCGTAGGCGGGAATAATTGGTCGTCCCTGCCATGGTGCGACGTTGCCGCGAAACCCGGTTGCGCCCCCCACGCGATCAATGTTGAGAATGACGATCCGAATGATTTCGGCGAAACCAAGAGTGACGATCGCCAGATAGTCCCCTCGTAGACGCAGACTGGGAATCCCCACGATCAAGCCGGCGAGGGCCGCACTAAGAGCTCCGAAAACGATGACACCCAGGAAAACAATCGATTGCGCGAGCGTCTGACCGAGTATTCCAGTGAGCCACCCTTCAACGCTCTCGGTGTAGTAGACGGTGAGAAAAACGGACGAGTAGGCCCCTACGGCCATAAAACCAGCGTGCCCGATCGAAAACTGGCCGGTAAAGCCGGTAATCAGGTTCAAAGAGACAGCGAGAATAACGCTGATCCCTGTGAGCGCCAGGATCTCAGCGTAGTAGTAAGGGACCCCAAAACCAAAAAGCCCTTCTCTGCTCATCAACGCGTTACCGAGTATGAGCAGCAGGACTGCGATCAGTACACTGAGAAGCCGTTTAATGTAGGTTGGCATCTTTGAGTTGCGATCGCCGATTTGCTTTTTTGCGATCAACTACTTCGTCGCTAACGTTTGAAGCACACAAGCGAAAGACTTCAAGGCCTAATTGAAGCGGCGATTGGCTCGTCGGCATTCGTTCAGTGTCCTTACACTTTCTCCTGAACAGTTGAGCCGAGTAAACCTGAAGGACGAAGCAATAGAACAAGAATCAGAATTGCAAAAGCGACTGCATCCCGGTAGGTAGACGCGATGCCAATACTCTGTCCATAGCCAACAACAAAGGTCTCCGCCGCTCCAATCAGCAGTCCGCCGAGCACCGCGCCGGGAATGTTGCCGATACCTCCAAGCACGGCAGCAACAAATGCCTTAAGTCCCGTGAGTATTCCCATGAGGGGGTCGATGTTGGGGTTGTACTGGGCGGTTAAGACACCGCCTGCCGCTGCCAGAGCGGAGCCGATAGCAAAGGTCAGGGTGATGATGGCATCAGTGTTGATCCCCATCAGCTTGGCGGAATTAAGATTGAAAGAGACTGCACGCATTGCGGTCCCGACCTTCGTTCGGTAAACAATCCACTGTAGGAGAATCATCAGCCCCAGCGATATCGCAAAGATCACAATTTGCGCTTTGGAGATCGCCGCATTGCCAAACAGCCGATAGGGCAGCTCGCTCTGGGAACCGAGAAAATCCGGAAAAGCACGCGGGGCGGCGCCGATTCGGGCAACAAAGAGATTCTCGATAAATAGCGACACCCCGATTGCCATGATCAGAGTAGTCATGCGCGAGTATTTTCGGACCGGGCGATAGGCAAAGCGCTCCATCGCCATGCCAACTAGAGCGGCAACGAGCATTGAGCCGATCAAAACTATTGCCAACCCACCCGCCGTAGGAGTCGAAGCCAAGCCAAGCTCATAGGACAGGTAATACCCGGCGAATGCTCCGACCATGTAGACGTCGCCGTGAGCAAAGTTGATCAGCCGAAGGATCCCGTAGACCATTGTGTAGCCAAGCGCAATCAGCGCATAGATAGCGCCAATATTCAGTCCGTTGATCAGTTGCTGAACGAATGTATCCATATCCAGATCCTGTTTTTGGTTAAGAGGTTGAGTTCTGCTCGCCAGGGTTTGCATTGGCCGCGGACGTCGAAGACTGCATTACGGTGAAGCTGGCGCAACTGGGGAAGCAGCCGGGACTCCTGTCGCAGGTGAACTTTCGATAGGCGGGGCCATACCTTCGGGATAGACTGTTGTTTCATAGACGAATCTTCCGCCTTGCAGCTTCAGCACAACCCCGGGCTTGACAGCGTTTCGTTCGTCATCAAGCGAAATAGCACCGGTGACGCCCGGAAAGTTGCTGGTTTGCGCAATTGCGTCGCGGAGTCGTTGACGGTCGGTCGTTCCAGCGCGGCGGATGGCATCAGCAAGCACTTTCATTGCGTCGTAGCCCAGCGCCGCTAATGCGTCGGGCACAGCGTTGAAGCGCCCTTGGTAGTCAGCCACAAACTTCTCAAGTATCGGCGAGGGATTATCAACTGAGTAGTGATTCGAGATGTAGGAACCATTTAACGCATCGCCGCCGAGCTGCCAGAGTTGCGGCGCATCCCAGCCGTCGCCGCCAAGGAGTGGAGATTTGATACCAAGTTGCCGCGTTTGATTCGCAATCACTCCGACCTCGCCGTAGTAGCCGGGGACATAGATCACATCGGGGTTTCCCGAGCGGATTGCTGTCAACTGGCCGCTGAAGTCACGGTCTCCCTGCGTGTAAGACTGCTCGGTAACAATTTCTCCTCCAAGCCCAATGAAGCTCCGTTTGAAAAACTGCTGCAGCCCGCGACTATAGTCTGAGTTGAAGTCGTAAAGAATCGCGGCCCGTTTTGCTTTCAGGTTGTTGGCCGCGAATTTCGCCATCACCTCACCTTGAAACGGATCGATAAAACAGACGCGGAAGATGTAGTCACCGACCTGCGTGACCGCTGGGTTGGTCGATGAGGGAGTGATCATTGGCACCTTGGCTTCCTGCGCCTTAGGAGCAGCGGCCAGTGTGTTTGACGATGCCACTTCGCCAAGCAGCGCGTGTACCCGGTCCTGGTTGATCAGTTTGGTCACCACGGTCGCGGCCTTGTTTGGCTCCCCCTGAGTGTCTTCTGTGACAATTTCAATCTGGCGTCCGTTGATGCCACCGGACTTGTTGATCTCATCGGCCGCCAACTCGACGCCATTCTTGGTAGATTGGCCGAAACTGGAGGTGCGCCCAGAGAGATCGCCATAGTAGCCAATCCTGATTGGGCCAGTATCTCCGTCGGTTCCACCGGTCCCTCTGCGTTCACAGGCAAACGAGAAAAGGAACGAGGCGATTAATCCGAGTGAAAGCAGAAATCTTTTCATATGGTCCTCACAGGCGATAGTATTAGACTGATGTTTTAGAACTTTAGATTCGTGTTTATCCCCGAACGCGCGGGCCGGGCTAAACGAAATCTGAGAAGGCACAAGTTTTAGCGATTGGTCAGCCGAGGCTGAATAATAGCTGCGACCCTGTCCTGACGCAAATTTTCTTGTTAATCGCGATACTGACCTAACGCTAACTTTTTGCTGACCAGAAGCAGATCTTATCCAGGCGCTGTCTGGCTGGGACTCCATCTGGAGATCTCAAAAGTTCCGTGCGTCGCTTTTGCAGGCGCGTAATTATAACCATTTCATCGGCCCTGTCGAGGCAGCCGGCCCAAATGGATTTGGTGCAGACGTGGGAAATGACTTATAGAATTTTCGCGGACGGAAAATAGAGAAACACAAATGAGAAGAGCGGACCAGTCTTCGGGCGAGATTCCGCGCCGACCACTCGGTCGGACTGGCGTGGAAGTTTCAGCTATTGCGCTGGGTGGTTACCATCTCGGTCTGGTGAAGACGAAACGCGAAGTCATCAGAATAGTCCAGGAAGCATTTGAACAGGGCATCACTTTCATGGACAACGGCTGGGAGTATCGTGATGATCGGTTAGAGCTCTACAAAACCTCGAAAGCCTTTGATGGCCTACCGGGACGCAAGCAGCATGGTTTTCCGCCTCTGGAAGACCTGGCTGCCTAGTTATGAAAAAAGCACCCCAACCTCCTGACGGAATCGCTCCCCCGTCCGGCGACATGAGCGCCGAAGAGTTTCGCCGCTTTGGTCACGACCTGATTGACTGGATCAGCGACTACTTCGAGCGGATCGAGGATTTGCCGGTGCTCTCTCAGATAGATCCCGGCGATCTGAAGGTGCAGCTTCCATCATCAGCTCCGCAAAAAGGCGAGTCAATGGCCCAGATCATCGCCGACATTGATCGCTTGATCGTGCCCGCGTTAACTCACTGGAGCCACCCGTCCTTCTTTGCTTACTTCGCTACCTCCACATCCGCACCGGGCATCTTCGGCGAACTCTTGTCGGCCGCCTTTGATAACAAGGCGATGCTTTGGCGCACTTCGCCGGCGTCTACGGAGTTGGAAGAAGTGGCGCTTGACTGGCTACGTCAGATGATGGGACTAGATAAGGGCTACACCGGAATTATTTATGACACGGCCTCCGTCTCGAGCATGCATGCGATTGCGGCCGCTCGCGAAGGTGTGGAACGGCGCATACGCGAGGAAGGTATGAGCGGGAGGACTGACCTGCCGCTGCTTCGTGTATACGTTTCCGAACAAGCACACTCCTCAATCGAAAAAGGAGTGATCACGCTGGGTTTGGGGCAGCGTGGTTTGCGTAAAATTCCCACCGACGCCGAGTTTCGCATGAATGCGCGGGCTCTCGCTGAAGCAATAGAAGAGGACAAGAGCCAGGGCATGATCCCGTTCTGTATCGTAGCCACGGTGGGCACGACGTCGACGTCGAGTATCGACCCGGTCCCAGAGATCATTCCTATTGGTGAGAAGCACGCAATGTGGTTGCACGTTGATGCCGCGTACGCCGGCTCCGCGGCTGTGGTACCAGAGCTCCGACATATTTTAGCGGGTTGCGAGCGGGCGGATTCCGTTGCTGTTAATCCTCACAAGTGGCTATTCACCCCTTTCGATCTGTCCGTTCTCTATTGCCGACACATGGACCTACTGCAGCGGGCCTTCTCTCTCGTTCCCGAATACTTACGGACGCCGGAGCAGGAACGGGTGCGCAACGGTTCAGACTACGGCATTCAACTGGGGCGTCGTTTTCGGGCGCTGAAACTCTGGATGGTCATTCGCTATTTCGGCCACGAAGGCCTGGCGTCGCGAATTCGCGAGCACTGCCGGTTGGCCAAACTGTTTGCGTCGTGGGTAGAAGAATCGCCTGATTGGGAGTTAATGGCGCCGGTGCCCTTATCCCTTGTGTGTTTTCGTGCCTGTCCTCGCGTCAACTCGGAGGATGAGAAGTCGCGCAATGCACGCTGCGATGGCCTAAACGAGGAATTGATGCACTCGGTGAACGCAACGGGCAAAGCTTTTCTTTCGCACACGCGTCTGAATGACAAGCTCACCTTAAGGCTGTCAATCGGCAACATTCGCACAACGGAGCGGCACGTCCGTCAGGTTTGGGAACTGCTGAACGAACAGCTTGCAAGGCACAGGTAACACATGTGTATGTAAACTGAGGTCGCTTTGGATAATTTATGATTCCACGGATGAATGTTTCGGGCTAAAAGGTACATTACGATCCACGAACTTACACGAAATGGCACTAAGCAAGATTTCGTGTTGGTTCGTGTCATTTAGTGGATCGTTTGGTTGGGTCGTAAATAGCATCACCTGAAGAAAACTGCGGTTTAGTTCACGCACAGTTTGAAATGCGATTTATTAAGGAGAGCGTGATCCGTGCGAGTCCCGAGCGTCTCTTCGCATTCCACGAACAGCCGGAAGCGTTAACACTTTTGCTACCGCCCTGGGAGAGCGCCCGAGTGATACAGAGTGCGAAGATTTCGGAAGTCGGAGCGCGGGCGACAGTCGAGACGAGGATTATTGGACCGATCACCGTTCAGTGGGTCGCCGAACATACTGTTTACCATCCGCCGCACTTGTTCGAAGATATTCAAATCAAAGGGCCCTTTCGTAGCTGGCGTCATCGCCACTTAGTTGAGCCTCACAAGGATGGAGCGACACTGCGAGATGAAATAGACTACGAACCGCCTTTAGGATTTGTGGGACGTGCTTTTGCGCCGCTAGTGATCGAGAGCCGCTTGCAGAAGCTTTTTGACTACCGGCATCAGGTCACGCGCGAGTGGTGCGAAGAACAGAAACGGTAGAGCCGGTAGTTTAGAGTTCGACCTTTAGGTTGCGCGTTGCGAACAGACAAGCTAAAGCTTGAACTCTGAACTACCTGAATCTCTTGGAAAACATTTATGCTGACTCACATCGTTATCTGGAAGTATCGAGGGGACATTGAACAGGAAGTTCGCGAGGCCCACGTAGGTCTTCTGCGCGCACTGGTTAATACCATACCTCAGATAGTGAGCCTCTCAGTCGGCTTCGACTTGCTGCGGCTGCCCCGCTCTTACGATACGGGCCTGGTGGCTGTCTTTCGCGATCGCGCGGGCCTCGAAGCCTACACCATTCATCCCGCACACATTAAAGTCGCCGAGCTGGGTAGAAGCATTAGCGAGCACGTGGCTTCAGTTGATTTCGAAGATTGAGAGCTTCCCGTGAGTCCTGTTCCAATGAAGACCTGGAAAAAGCTCTTACTGCTTTTGCTCGTCTTGATCCTGCTCTCGCAGATCCCCTTCGCCTATCGCCGGTACAAATTGGGGCGCCTCAATGCGACTATTCAGCAAGCAAACTCTCAACGCGTCACAGTTCAGGACGGATTCCTTGAGTACAAGGGCGCGATGCATGTCCATTCTTTTCTCGGCGGACATAGCACCGGAACCTTCGATGACATCATCGCGGCCGCCGGGTCGAATCAGCTGGACTTCGTCGTTATGACTGAGCACCCGTCGAAGAATGTCAGCACTGCAGAGATGACTTTGAAGGGCGTTCATGGCGGCGTTCTATTTATCAATGGCAATGAGGTCAGCACGGCTAACGCAGACCGCCTCTTGCTTATACCGGGAAACGAATCAGCCGCGGAGACCGACCAGCACTCAACTATGGAAGTCGTCACTCAGGCGAAAGTTAGGAACGCGACGGTGTTTGTCGCTTATCCCGAAGAGTTCAAGGGCTGGGACTCAACCGGCTACGATGGAGTGGAGGTTTACAATGTCTACACAAACGCGCGAGAAATAAATCCGATCGTAATGTTCTTCGATGGACTCTGGTCGTACCGCAGTTATCCCGATCTCCTGTTTGCCACATTTTATGAACGACCGGCTGAGAGTCTGCGACGCTGGGACAGTGCGATTGCGACGCGAAAACAAAAACTGGTCGCGGTCGCCGGAAACGATGTTCACGCAAACGTCGGCCTGGCACTCAAAGACACCTCGGGAAACACGTTGTTGGGAATTAAGCTCGATCCCTACGAGAGAAGTTTTCGACTGGTAAGGGTCCACGTACTGATTCCCAATGGCTCCATCCTGGATGCCGAAAACTTGCGCGGGGCTCTTGCTGCCGGGCATTGTTTTATTGGGTTTGATTTATTCTCCGATTCGTCTGGGTTCCGGTTTACCGGTTCAAACTCAAACGAAACCCGAATTCAGGGTGATGAGATAACACTCGAGGATCAGATCCGTCTAAACGTGATGGCTCCAATTCCCAGCCGCATTGTTTTATTGCGAGATGGCAACGCAATTTATAGTGAGATCGGACTGACCAGGAAGGAATTCATAGTAACTGAGCGTGGGAGCTACCGGGTCGAGCTTTATCTTCCGCAGCTCGGGTCCGTCGGTGAGCAACCCTGGATTCTTTCTAATCCAATTTATGTGAAATAAACACGACATCGCCCCAATCCGGACTGCCCTGCTGACTGCCCGGTTGGGGCGAATGACGTCGCCGGAAAGCTCCGGCTATACATCGGAAGCGGTGACGTACGTGCACCGTATAATACTGTAGAGAGTCTTAGTTTTTTGACTCCACTCCCAAGCCTTCCCGAGTGTTAGGGAAACCTGAGTACAGCCTTCCATACACTGTTTCAATGGCGTCAGTTTAGTTCCGGGAGTCCCGCCCTGTCAAGTTCCAGCTTGACCGAGCAGTGTCCTGAATTGACCTCAGGAGTAGTCGCGATGACCGCGTTGATTCCGCTACCTACCATCCTCGCTGAATTTCCCAGCGATCCACAATTTTACCGCTCTCTAAGACGTCATAGTGGGAGTGTTGTGCGGCACTCAGGCAGGAGTGATTTGCGAGTACTCGAACCCGCGACCCCACTCTAAATCCCGAAATATCGCCATTTCCGTTAATGATTTCCCCATGTTCCTGCGACAGCGAGCCGATGGAAAGCCCCAGGTCGCGACCTTCAAGATCCAGCACACGGCCGTATCCGCAAGCGGGATCAAACTCAATAGCGCCGCGGTCCTTCGATAAAGCAATCGCCCCCGCATCAACAACGATCTTGTTACGCTTTGTATCTCGATGTACCACGGCTGCCAGAACGGTCAAGGCGCAGTCGTCCAGTGTGCAGCTTCCGATTGACGCCTGGAATGCGTCAAAGAAAATGTAGTTACCGGGCCGCGCCTCATCGATTCCGTCAAGATGGTCGATAACTGTGATGGTAGGCGTCGATCCTATGCTGACAGTCGGTACCTCGATTCCAGAACCTCGCAATTCTGCGGCGAGTTGAGTCATCACATCGCGCTCATGCCGAGCAACGATCAGGCGCTCATCTCGCAAGCGGTGATGATACGAGTGGCCGGCATGCGTCAGGATACCCGCGAAACGGAGATTCGAAGAATCGGAGATTCGTCCAGGGATTTCGAGTGCCTCTTCGGAATCTGGTTCCACACCACAACGGTGATACCCACAATCAACCTTCAAAAACAGGTCGATAATTACCCCCTCATTTCTTGCGGCTTCGTCGAGGAGGCCCGGGATCTCCGGATCGTCGGTGATCAAACTTAGACTCTCACAGGACTTGGCCAGCGCCAGCGCTGTCTTGAATTTACCCGGTTCTATCGGTACCGCGTAGGTTATGTCCAGAAAGCCACTTGCTGCAAAGGCGCTGCCCTCGGCCAGAGTGGAGACGGTTATCGCGCCCGAGTGGCCCTTAGTCTGTATGCGTGCCACCTCAATCGACTTGTGTGTTTTTACATGTGGTCGCAATCGCGCGCCAAGATCGCGAACGCGTTTGCCGATCCGGTCCGCGTTGCGTCGGAGGCGTTCGACATCAAGTAAGAGCGCAGGGGTGGCTATCGTTTCGAGATCCATGTTCGCGACAGCGATTATATAGCACAAAAAAGTTCAAGAAGTTCAGAGTTCAACCTTTAGGTTGCTGATTGGCAAGCGGCAAGCTAAAGCTTGGACTCTAAACTGCCGAAGGCCTGGAAAAAAGTTTTCAAGCGACGTCAAGAGGGCGCTGCGAAAATCAGCAATATCAAAACGAATACTTCAAGGCGATCAGAATCCTGCGGCCAGGCGCCACGGTATCCGTGGCCCGACCAAAACCCGGCGCCTCCAGCATGCGCACAGGAATGGCAAAGTTTGCGCGGTTGATGAAATTGAAAAGGTCTGCGCGGAGAGTTAGGTTATGTGTGCTGGTGAATGCAAAACGCTTAATGACGGACAGGTTAAGATCCAGCAGGTTGCCGGCGCGAAAACTGTTACGTCCAATCCGTCCATCCTGGCCAACGGGAGCGAGCATGGTGGCCGTGTTTGCAGAAGTAAGTCGCAAAGGCTGCCGGCCATTGCCGGTGACCTCGATCCCGTTGGTGTTGTCGAGACGATCGGTAAGATTTCCATCAAGGTTCACATCAAAGATGCTGTTAACAGTGAAGGGCTGGCCGGTTTGAAACTGGCCCAAGCCTGCGATCTGCAGTCCGCCAAGTAGTGCGCGGAAGGGCTGACCACGATCTGCGAAGTTGCTGAACGTGTAAGTAAAGTTATAAGTAAAGCGATGGCGCCCATCGAAATTCGCCGGTCCGCGGTCGGCGGCCAGATCGAAACTGTTTTGAGGTAAGGCCGATGCGCCGGCCAGATCGAAAACATCGGATACCTCATCAGTCGCTTTGGAAAATGTGTAGCCAAAATTATATTGCAGAGCTTTGGGAAAGCGGCCGCGCACCTGTAGTTGCAGCGAGTCGTAACGTGAAGTCCCACTCGTTTCAAATTGCGTAACTGCGCCAACGCTGCTGACGGGCCGCCCGCCGGTGATTGTGCCTTGCGGCGTAATGCGACTCCCAGGTGGCAGCGCCAAACCAAAGAAGGTCGGCTCCGCGAACAAAGTGCTGAAAGCCAACGGCGCAAGCAGAGCGTTGCGTCCAAGATTCGGCGTCGTAAAACGCAACAGACTTCGTCCCTGAGTTCCGACGTACGCAGCAGAGAAGACCAGGTTACGACGTACTTGATGTTCAAAAGAAAAGCTGTAGTGATGGGCCAGGGGCATGTCGAGTTTGCGCGCGGGTAAAGTGACGCCAAAGCCGCTTAAGGCCGGCACCGGACCGCCGCCAACCAGGTTTACTATGCCGGCGATCTGAGCAAAGGTGATGAGTGGATTTAGCGTATTTAGAGTGCCGGGAGAAACCAGCGGCACGCCGAAGAGAGTCGCGCGTTGAGGATTGATGAACTGATACGGGCACCGGTTTGGCAACTGGCACGAATCGCCAAACTGGTTATTGCCTGGAACGAAACGCAGATTGGCGAAGCCTCCGGCGAGATCAAGCGTCAGATAAGTCGGGTAGACATTACGCGACTGACTGACCACCGCTCCCAGAATTTGGTCGTAATAGGTGCCATAACCACCGCGAAATACCGTAGTGCGATCCGGCCCAAACCAGTCGGGCGAAAAAGCAATACCAACCCGCGGCGCAAAGTTGTTGCGATCGGGGTCGAAGATTGACGTCCGGCCTGCGATGAATGTCTTCAAGCCTGGAGCAACATTGAGCGAAGGGTCGTTGAAAGTGCTTTCGATCTTTTGGTTCACTTCGCGAGGCGGGGTGTTGTATTCATATCGCAAGCCGTAGGACATCGAAAGATGGCTGTTGATGCGCCACTCGTCCTGCGCGAAAAAGTCGAGCTGATAAAAGCGCAGACCGATGGACGACTCACCGCCGGTGGCCAGGGTTTGAGAGAAACCACTGGCGGCAGACGACGCCGCAAGTGTCTCGGGTCGTATGAACCGGTTCGTGTAAGCCAGGGTTCCCTGGGGCGTGAGGTCAACCTCAGGAGCGCCGTTGAAGGTAACGAGCGGCCGCGCATTACGCGGCAACTCGCTGTTAAGCTCCGAACGTCGAGTATCCACGCCAAATGCCAGGCGGTGGTTGCCAAGGTTGTAAGTTAGAGTGTCTGCGATTTGATAGGTGTTGTTGACGCGACGCTGCGGAAAGTTAAACACATCCACGCCCACTGAGCTGAAACCCGCCATATTAATCTGGCCCACGGGACCCAGTGCAGCTTCAGTGCGCGGCGCATTTCGCACCGTCGTGTAGCGAACAGGTCCGGTATTTGCGGCAAAATCGATGTCAGTGATTGTGCGCGGCAGCGTAGAATTTAAGAATAAAGGCGCGTTTAGCAAGAACGGGGTATTTGGCAAAGCGTCGCTGGGACGTAAGAATGTTTGGTCGCGCAACTCCTCGAAGTTCAGACGGGTTCGGCCATAAGAAAGGCGCACCTGGTTGAAGACCGCACGTGTTGATCCCGCACCGCTCAGCTTGCCGTTTAGGAAGAAGGAGAAGTTTTGCGCTCTAACATTTGAGCGGATTGAAGAGAAGATTGCTTCTCCTACAGAAGGGATATCGCGCCAATCATCCGTGAAGTTGTAACGCGCAGTTACGGTCTGGAGTCTCTCCTTGATTTTGAAATTACCGTCAAACTTTCCCGAGAGAATCTTGCCTTCCTCGCTTGCCGGCAACACTTGGGTAAAAGTATTTGGGCCAAAGACGCCGCCAGGATTATTCGGAAACGGATATAAATTGAAGATGGCGTCGCCCTGCGCGGTGGTGGGGTAAGCGAAGACCTGCTCCGTAAGGTTGCCCTGGGTATCGCGGCTGCCCAGGGGGTTACGAAAGATTGCGCTGGCGCCGGTATTAAACGCCCCGCGTTGCTCGATCGTGGGAACGGCAAAACTTTTCTCTCTGGTGGCGTTGCTGCGTTGTCCTTCCGCCGAAAAGAAATAGAACATGCGGTCAGTCGCGAGCGGGCCGCCCAACACTAACCCCCCCTGTCCCAACGTGAAGGAATCTTTTCCGCCGCTCTGGTTCCTGATGAAGATTGGATTGCCATCCAGCAACACCGCCTGGTTGCTTGCGCTCGTCAGCGCCGACACGTTGTTACCAAAATTGGTATCAAAGAAGTTGCGTGAATTAAGCTGGCTGGAATTGAAGAGGCCATACGCTGTGCCGTGGGTTTGGTTGCCACCAGACTTGGATACGGCGTTTACCTGCGCCCCGATGTTTCTTCCAAACTGGGCCGGAGCCAGTAAAGTGATCAGTTGGTATTCCTGAATGGATTCGATCGGTTGCGGCACCAGCGCTACGAACCCCTGACGACGCACCCCAATGTCTTCGTCGTTGTTGTCTGATCCATCCACCGTGAAATTGTTCGCCCGCGAACGCAGACCGTTTACCGCAAATTGACCGGCCGAACCAACTCCGGCGCCCACTCCCGGCCCGGCAACACTGCCCAGCGTTTGCGGTGGCGGCGCAATGCCGGACACGAGTAGTGCGAAGTCGTCAAAAGATCGGCTGGAGTGCGGGCCGAGCGGCAGTGCCAATACCTCCTCTTCCGAAAAGGAACCACTGCGGCGCCCATCAAGTCGGTTGATGCTGGAGGGTATATCCGCATCTTCAATCCCAGACGCGGGTGTGGGTTGCGGTGCGGCTGTTGGTGCGGTTGGTATGGCCGGGCCAGCCTGCTCCAACGATACGGGCACTGGCACGACCTCACCGGTGTAGGTGATCTTCAAAAGCTGCAGATGCTCGTGGGTTTGATAACCCGCCAATGCTACGCGAATCTTATAAACGCCCGGGAGAAGCAATCCCTGGTAGAAACGTCCGCTATTGTCGGTCTGAATATTGATTTTCAGACCGGTTTGTTGATTAGTGATCTCCACGTCCGCGCCCTTGAGTGGCGCCCCTGTCTGACTGTCGGTGACAGTGCCTTGAAATGCCCCGGTGACTGTATCTTGAGCATACGTGCCTTTGTTGATCACGAGGACGCTAACTATGGAGAGAAGCAGAGTGACAGTGACGCGCGTTCGGTTGTGACGAGTTTGCCGAGCCTTGTGGTACATCTTCGTCTGAGTCGATTCCATCGTGGCAATGAACCTACGCTGGTAATAGCGCTTCACACAGAATATGAGTTTCATCGACATTTTATTTCATTACCTCAACCAGCACGATGGATTCCAACTCCAATAGTCTCTTCCGTTTCATGGTTCTCAACCCGTCAGCCGACCTCAACCTAAATGTTGAGTGAATCCTACTACACAATCACGCTCGAAAGCGGCGGCGATATTCAGCAGAGTTCATGAAGCCATTGATCATGATCCGGTAATCACCATTCGTCTGGTTCATTGTGTGAATCCATTACTCATCAACCTACGCCCGTTCGACTTAATGAGATTGCCCGCCACGCGGAGCGATCTCATTAACACCGCGGCTTTAGCCCGGTGATAAGGAGTTGGGACTGGGAAACGAAACCGTTTGAACGGTTTTGTTTGCATGGGGAACAACGAAAAACCGTTAGAAACGGGTTCAGAGATAATTGGCGTCCTTGATCACCGGGCTGAAGCCGCGGTGCTAATAAGATCGCTCCGCGCGACGCTGCATCCGCTCGCCACATGCATGCCTCAATCAGGCTGAAGTCACCGCGGTGCTAATAAGACCGCTCCGCGTGTTCAAGAGCACGTATGCAGTGACAGCTACTTTATGGTAAAGCTCTTGGATTAAGGCTGACCGAATCGCGCCCTGTATTCTGGCGAATCAATAAAAGCCAGTACCATCTGCGCGTTAACAAAGTTGCCGCCAAACTGATTGAGCTTGCCTAGCCAGAATGCATAGCCAGCATCATCCGGATCTCGTTTCATGTAGCCGAAGTATTGCAACTGCACAAACGCGCGGTTGGATTCCGCATTGTAGAACGCCTGCCCATACGTGGTGGTGAACTGCTGGTTACCTTCCGCTATCACCACTATTCCGTCCACTACCTTCTGCAACACGCTGGCTCGCGTCTCCGTCGCCGGATTGGCATTCAACCCGTTGACCAGGGCGGTGCGATCTGACGCGCTCGCATTGACTCCCGTCGTCAGAAACAGCTTGTCCACGAACTGCTGGTTATTCAACCCGTCATAGATCGCCTTGAACTCCGCGCAGCGGGACTTCGCCGCATCCGTGCAGTTTACAAACTGCGCTGCGAAGTCCGCCTTGTTCTGGTTGATCTTCGCTCCTGAAAGCTGGCTATTCACTAAAATCCCCGCACCCACGAATTGCGCATCAGGCGTAAACTCCGACAGCTTCGGTTGCCGGCCCAACGCTCCCTGGTACATCCGGTAAACGAAGTAGCCCGTGTACTGAAATTCCGGCGACTGGAAGAATGCTCCACTAGTTGTCTCGCGCTGCCTTGTCGTGCACTGCGCTTCTGTCTGACCAGGTGGTCGCCGCGCCGGATCACTACACTTGGTGATGTTGTCGGTCCAGAAGTCTTCGCCTGCCTGATCAGCTTCGCGATTGAGAAAATCTCGATACTGCTGCTTCACAAACACTCGTGCATCATCAATCGGATTCGGCGGAAATGGAGGCGCAGCAACCGTAAAGGCCAGAGTCTTCACCACGACGCCGCTGTTCTTGAAAGTAAAGTTATAACTACCGGGAGCAAGTGCTCCCAGATCATAGATCCCCGCCGTGGTAGTTACCGATTGCACGGATGCCCCGGTCAACTTCTCCACCACAGCGTCACCCGTGAAGTCGTTGCCGGACCTAACCGCCTGCCCAAAGTTAGCGACTCGGTAGCCGGAATTCGGGAACAGTAGTTTTACGTAAACGAAGGTCGTGCCCTGAAACGTCCAGGTCTTGATCTCAGCCTGGGTAGCAGTGAGTACCGTTTCATTATCTATGATCGTCAACACTGCGCGCCCGGGACTGTTTAGGCCCGCCGTTGTGGCATCGCTCAACACCAGATCGAGCGTCTGGTTACCTTCCGCCAAAGTGTTGTCAATAATAGGCACACTGAAAGTCTTGCTGGTCTGGTTTGGCGCAAACGTGAGCTTGCCCGTCGTTCGGGTGTATTTGGTACCCTGTAGCGCCGTGCCGTCTACCGTCGTGAAATCCACCGTACCCTCTGTTAACGCGTCCCCCACGCGCGTCACTGTAATCAAGATGGAGCCGTCGCCTTCGCCAACAGAATAGGTGCCGGAGCCAAACTGGAACGTGCTCAAAATCAGCTTAAGGTTGTCAAATTTGGCCGCCTCGCCGCTCGTTGGACTGGCTGTTCCGGCACTCAATTCGACGGTCATTGGATCCAGCCCTCTCTCTAATAGTGTCTTGCGCAGAGGAGTGTAGTTGATTCCGTCTGGGCCAGCCTCAAACACAATGGCCCCATTGGGTGGAGAGACCTGCATCGACTCATGCCGGAAACGCATAAAATGATGCTGAACCGGATCGTACGGGACATCCAGCGTAGTCAGTTGGCCGGCAATCACAACCTGAAGAAGCAAGGTTGGATCCGCTTGCCCTGCGACGCCGTTCTCGTTTTTGCCCAGGGGTGCCAGGCTGTTGGGCGCGCCAGCCGTATGAACCATGAAACGGAAGAAATTGTTTGAATCGGTGCCGATTGCGAATATGGTATCGGCTCCGCCTGTTGCTGCTTTGGCTACTTCCACGCTCGCCTTGCCGCCAGTCAGATCAAAGGCATTAACTGAGGTATACCCATTGTAGTGAAGACCGCTCGCGTTGCTGCGCGGTGTGATCACAAGCTGTCCGTTTGTCTGCGCCACGGTCACCTGGGGATCAAAGGCCCCCGGCGGTTGTGTCGCAGTGCCTAAGTTCCATTTCGCGGGATCGCGCTGCGCGCCGGCAAAGTCATCAGCCAGGGCTGGAGTCGGCGAAGGCACCACCCCGGGCACCAGCACGAAGTTTGCGGTTTGAGCGCCGGTCAAATTTGTGAAATCGAAGCGCGGGGGAGCGAAGACATACAAAGGGCTGGAGGCGACTACGGAATAGGTGCCGCCGCCCACCAGAGTATTGAAGCTGTAGTTGCCATTCACATCCGTATTCACGACGCGCGTAAGCGTGCCGCTCAATACGACCTGGACGTCACCGATGCCGTTGTTACTGCCATCGGTTACGCGGCCACTTATGTTGATGGTAGACGGGCCGGTGAAATTTGCCGTTTGATTTGCAGTGAGGTTATTGAAGCTCTGGCTTGGTGGAGTGAAGCTCGCGCCAGTCTTTGACGGGGTTACGGTATAGCTCCCGCCTGGTACCAGATTGGGTAATGAATAGTTACCATTTGCATCAGTCGTCGTGCTGCCCGTTTGCGAACCGCCCAGGGTCATGGTGACGCCACTAATTCCATTGTTAGCCGGGTCCGCGACTCGTCCGCTGATACTTACTGCCGACCAGGTGTGAGTTGCGGTGGCGGAGAAAGTACCGACGGATGCAACGATGGTATCGTCCCCACCAATTGTCCCGGTATAGCAAAATTGCGCTTGCCCACTCGGGTTCGTGGTAGCGAATCCGGTTGTTTGATTAGCGCCTGTGACGTTGAAGTCTACTCTGATGTCCGCGAGCGGGTTGTTGTTCTGGTCCTTAACGCTCGCCGTTTCGCAATGCTGAGTCCTGACATTCGAGCTCGAAGTTAGCGGACTGATTGTTACGCCCGCCACACGGGCGATTGGCGAAAGCGACAACCCACCCGGATAACCGTAAGAATCGAAGCTGGCAAATCCGTAAACAAAAGCTCCAAATGGAAGCGCGCCTGACAATCGGTGCGATCCTGAGCTAACCGCCAGTTGCGCACCTGAGAATCCGCTGGAGCCAATGGGCACGAAGCTTCTCGGCGGGGTGGCCGCGCCATCGAGAGTGATAGTTCCTACAGCACTCGTGAACACCACTACGTTTATGAAGTTGAGACTAAAACCGGTAGCCGGTGTGGTCACCGTGTATCTATCCAGAAACTGCTCAAAAGGCGGGATGAGCATCATGAAAGGATCGGAGGTCACTCCGTCATAACTGGAACCGTTCGAATACTGCGCCACCAGGATCGGTTGGCTCGAGGTGATCTGTGCCGGCCCCTCGATGATCCGTTCATGAACCTGCCCGCGATTAAGCGTGGCGACCGTAACACCGTTTAGGTTGACGGTTGTTCCGTTTGTGGAAGCCAAAAAGCGGAAGGTATCACCTCTCAATCGGGTTGCAAGAGGCATCGTGACAAAGCTCTTTCCCCATGTTTCCGTTGGCGTTAATTGCTCAACCAAGTGGTCACAAGCACCGAACTCTGGAGGGACGAAGGTGCATTGGTTTCCTCCAAATACCGCGATGGGCTTGCTGGCTGTGATGAAAGTTCCGGTGAGATCCGAACCTGAGAAACCTCTTAACTGATAGGTCTGACCCTCGTTAAGCGTTATGTTGTATGGAGTCCCTGCCGTTCGTGCGCCCACCGTAATAGGCGGTGTAATCGTTACAACAGTTGCATTAGCAGTACCGACGATAGCGAACTGGCTCGCATTCCCTCTGTACGACAAAACAATGTACTCAGTTTTCAGAATATCTGCCGGTAGGCCCAAAAAGGCATCGGTAGTAAACGGGACACGGTTTAACCCATAGACACTCACTTCATCGAGGGCAGTCACCTGAATCCCTTTGTTTTCCACCACGTCGGTCGTGTCCAAATCCGTGTTCGACGGAAGACTAACGGTAGATACTGTTCCTGCAGTGACCGTAAACGGAGCAGAAAACCCGGAACCCGGAAGCGAAACCGTGCCTGAAGTATTTACGTCGCCGGTAATGAAGAGACTGAGTTCAGGCGTTTCATAATTGCCAGGGAACGCGAGCCAGAAAGTCGTTCCCTTGCTGTCCGGAGTGGTTGTCGGCCCACCGCCCGTGACGATTGTCGATTGGAAAGCAGTGTTGTTACCAGGGTTGATATCAGGATTATCGGCTGTGACCTTTGCCGTGTTTGTAATCGATCCCCGGGTTGGAATAACGACAATCGTAACGGTCGCCGTCGCGCCGTTGGCTACGGCGCCGATGCTGCATGTGACAATGCCGCTTGATTGAGTGCAACTTCCTTGCGTGGGTGTAGCTGAGACGAAGGTCACGCCTGGAGGCAGCGTGTCTGTCAAAACCACGTTGCTAGCCTGCTGCGGACCGTTGTTTTTAACAGCAACCGTATAGGTGAGTGTGGCTCCTGAATCCACCGGGTCCGGCGAGTCGGTGATGGTCACTGATAAATCGGCAGGGTTGACTGCCGTTGTTTGTGTCGCCGTATTGTTAGCGCTGTTTGGATCGGGCTCATTGCCTACTACAGTGGCAGTATTGGTAAGCACTCCAAGTACCGTCGGAGTCACCACGATAGTGACTGTGGCGGAAGAGCCATTGTTCAAATTGCCCAGGTTGCATGTAACAGTGCCACTTGATTGCGTACAAGTGCCCTGTGAGGAATTTGCCGAGACGAATGTTACGTTCGAAGGCAGAGGATCAGTAACTCTTACGCCTGTCGCATTCAATTCCCCATTGTTAGTTACGATCATCGTGTAAGTGAGGTTATTTCCGACTGTGGCTGGGTCGGGTGAATCAGTCATCGTTATCGAAAGATCAGCGCCGGGGCCGAGTTTTGCAATAAAGGCGTCGAAAGAACCCCGATTCGTTGACTGCAAAGGACTCGCTGTCGGAAAGGTCGTCGAAAACGTTAAACCTGTCACGTAGGCGTTCCCTGAAGTGTCGACGGAGATGCCTCGACCTGAATCAGTTGAGTTGCCCCCAAGAAACGTGGAATACACGAGGGCGGAGCCGGTAGGATTCAGCTTGGATACAAAAGCATCGCTTGCGACGTTCATGCTGGACTGGAGAGCTCCTCTTATGGGGAAGTTGGACGAAGCAGTCTGCCCAGTGACGTAGGCATTGCCCGAAGCATCGGCGGCGATGCCGAGACCAAAGTCCGAGCTGTTACCCCCAAGGTAGCTCGAGTAAACACGACTAGTTCCTGTTGAGTTCAGCTTGGCGACGAAGGCATCAGTGCCGCCGCCGTTAGCCGACTGAAGCGGGATCGTTGTGGGAAAGTTGGTTGAAGAAGTCTCGCCGGTCACGTAGCTTTGGCCTACGCCATCCACGGCTATTGCTCTGCCGACATCAAGTAAATTTCCACCGAGGAAGGTTGAGTAGACCAGATTTAAGCCTGTCGGACTCAACTTGGTGACGAAAGCATCATAATTTCCCAGATTGGTAAGCTGGTTCGGGCTTGCTGTCGGAAAGTTGGCCGAAAAAGTATTACCGGTGACATAAGCGTTACCCGAGCCGTCGACGGCGATACCTCGAGCTTGATCAACTGAATTGCCACCGAGATATGTGGAGTAGACAGCCGCACCTGCTGGATTTAGTTTTGTGACGAAGGCATCAGTGAAGCCACCGCTCGCAGGTTGACGCGGGTTCGCTGTGAAAAAGTTAGTCGAAGTCGTCTCACCGGTTATATATGCATTGCCCGAGGGATCCAATGCGATGCCATTTCCCTGGTCGAAGTCTGTTCCACCCAGATAAGTAGAGTACACAAGCGCATTGCCTGCGAAATTTAACTTCGTCACAAACGCATCGCTGGAGGAACTCGTTCCGGCGTAAACGTTGGCCGGCGTTGTTCTATCGAGGGCCAGGGCGCTGATATTTAAAGTCGTAAAGCCGTTGCTGGCAGCGGTCCAATTACCAGCGCCATTGATGCTCTTGAAGACGCCCGCGGAGGTGCCGGCGTAGAGTATGGCCGAGTTTATCGGGTCAATAATCAACGCATGCACCGAGGTATTCGTGAGCCCGGTGTTCATTAAGGTCCAACTGCCCGCGCCATTGGTGCTCTTGAAAACACCGGAGAAAGTTGCGGCATAGAGCGTCGCCGGGTTCGTCGGGTCGACGACTATGGCATTTAGAAAAGTATCCGTCAGGCCATTGTTGAAAGCGCTCCAGTTGTTGCCGCCATTCGCGCTCTTGAAGACGCCATTGGAGGTGCCGGCATAAAGCGTGGCCGGGTTTGCTGGATCAAGAGCTAAAGCGTTCACGGTTGGAACGAAGGTAGAAGTACCGACTGTAACCGTCATTCCATTGCTGACGACACTCCAGTTGGCGCCGCCATTGGTGCTCTTGAAAACCCCGCCACTAGAGGCGCCGGCGTATAGCGTGGCCGGGTTTGTCGGATCAATAACAATGGCGTTGACAGAGGGGGTGAAACCGGTGACGAGCAGGCCGTTGTTGATGGCGCTCCAGGTATTTCCCCCATTAGTCGTTTTGTAAGCGCCGACAGGACTTCCCGCATAGAGAGTGGTTGTAGTTACTGGATCAATTGCCAAGGCTTCAATAGAGGTGTTGAAGAGGCCCGTCGCGCTCCAGTTGACTCCGCTATTGATGCTCTTGAAGACGCCAATTTCAGTTGCGGAATAAATTGTGGTGGGAGTTGTGGGGTTGACGGCTACATCACGGACATTAGCCCCAGCGAGACCACTGGCGCTGCTGTTCCAATTGCTTCCGCCGTTGGTGCTCTTGAAAAAAGGGCTGCCGCTTTTTGCCGCTTGTATAGCTGCAGCCACAGGGAAGTTAAATGAATCAGTGCGACCGGTTACGTACGCGTTACCTGCGGCGTCCACGGCGATGCCGTTGGCTTGATCGAATGCCGCGCCACCCAGGTAAGTGGAATAGACCAGTGCGGTACCGCTTGAGTTTAATTTCGCCACAAAAGCATCGCCCGCGGTCTGGGCAGTTTGAATGGGAATTTGTGTCGGAAAATTACCGGAACCGACGAAGCCTGTCACGTAGGCATTGCCAGCGGAGTCTACAGCTATTCCGAAGCCCTGATCGGAGCCATTACCACCGAGATAGGTCGAATAAGTGAGGATCGGATCGATTACCAGCGGATGCCGCTGATCGTAACGGGAAATCTTGAACCCGAACTTGTTTTTTCCTCGAATGACATAGCCGCCTTCGACAGTCTTTGTTACACCATCGATCAACTGGTAGATGTGAGGCTTTTGCTGGCGCAGGTCACCGGCGTCAGTATGCACCACCATATTTCCGTCCCGGTCCATGCGGATGCTTTTTGGTCCATCGTACTTGAGTTGAATAATATCGGGATTGGTGCCTGGAGCCACCACCAGGTCATACTCCAACTGCCCTTGATTGCCGTAGTAAACGACGTCAACACCGGGATAGACTCCCTTGTAATCCACGCGGGCATAAGTTGCGATTCCCGGCCGCCACTTCGCCGGATCATTACCAACAAAGTAATTGACCTTGCCGGGTAATTGATCCTGACCCTGAATGCCTGGAGTCGGATTGGCTCCCAGCAGTCTTATTCTCACGACACTCTGTGTTTTTGTTCTCGCCTGCGCTTCCGCTCGGACCTGTTTGTGCCGGCCTGCGGGCGAAATGCCGGCTTCCGCGGGCTCAGTCTCGATTGCGTCGGGAGCAGTTGACTTGCTGAGCGCCAACACGGCTTCAGCGTCGGTCAGAAAGAGGTTGTACCCACTACCGCGTGCCAGGAACCTAACCCGCGCATCGCTTTGCCCCTCATTGATTTCAAACTGCAAGGGCAACTTGCCATAAGCTTTGGTTACGCTGGCCTTGTGTTCAGGTGTAGTTAGCGTCGGGGCAGCACCTTGACGAGGCGATGGGTTATCCCCGTCGGAAGCGGGAGCCGCAGTTGAATGAGGACCTATGAAGGCAAGCCAGGTCGTTAAGCCGATAAACGCGAGGGCGAGCACGAGGTATCTGAGGCGCATGATGTTTTAGTGGGAGATCTCTGGTTAATGTTTTGATAGGGAGGTTTCTGACAATATTTCCTTTTGCTGAAGCAGCGTTTCGCAGACCTTCGCTAGCTTCGGTTCCCGACGTTCATCATTATCAAGGCGGATTGGGAGCCTCAGAGAAAACTACGGTGTTCAGGTTCGGTTCCGCACTCTCCAGGTTCTTCAATAGAGATGACGGAATCGCCCGTTTCATTTCAGACGGATCTTTGGATTCTCTCCGGACTCGTAATTCCAACGGAGAAACGCCGGAATGGTAAGAAGAAGCGGACTGGGCGAAGACTGTCTTCACTTGCAAGGTCACGCGAGGTCGGGAGAATTCGCGCGACTTGTATCATGGGCATTCTCGCTTTGTCAACGCTTTGCAGTTGGAGGTACTGATGCATTGCATCAGTACCCAGTTGGAGCTGTCGTGCTGTGTTTTTCTTTCGTCTCCAGCAACGAGTAAGGTGCAGATTCATCTTGCTCACTGATCGCTATCAAAGTAAGATTCGCGGTGACATCACTTGCGCCAATCAAGTTGTAATTCAGGGGACGCTTCCGGGTCCCTGTTTACTGATGGCTTAAAGGCGTCTCAACAAGCGCAGAATTTGTATCTTCGATTACCCGCGGTTCGGCCAGCCTCTTCGCGATGCCATTCGTGCCAATGCCAAACGAGTTGGTTTGTCAGCGCAAGGTGGAATTTCCTCAATGAAACGGCGAACATCTGAAGCTGCGCCACGGAGTGTTTTGCAAAATAGATTGTGCCGGGCCTTCGCTCCTAGATTCCACCTGGTTGCGGCTCTGCCGCGCTGTTTGTCTTTGCCGAGGTGGTCTGATCTACCCTTTGAGGATCCTGCTACAAGACGCACCCTGTTAGCGCATTCCCTGGGATTTTCGTTATGTATCGTCAGATACGATTAAGATTGATAGTATACCCGTCCGACCTAATAGAAAAAGAATCAGAAGTGGATGGAGAGATTAACTAAATCCTGCATGCGCCTATGACCCTCGCCCCCGGCACACGTCTCGGCCGCTATGAGATTCGCTCGCACATCGGTGCGGGAGGCATGGGTGACGTCTACCTGGCCCAGGATACCGAATTAGACCGCGACGTCGCTCTCAAGGTTCTGCCTGCCGAGGCAGCATCGGATGAGCAGCGTATGCGACGGTTTGTTCAAGAGGCTAAAGCAGTATCAGTTCTCAATCATCCGAATATCCTTACTATCCATGAGATTGGAAATGCGGGCGAGGTGCAGTTTATGGCGACAGAGTTCGTCAAAGGAATCACCTTGCGCCAGCACATGAATAGCGGCCGCATGGACCTCAAGGAAGTACTGGAGATCTCAATGCAGATCGCATCTGCTTTGGCAACGGCCCACGATGCGGGGATCGCGCACCGCGACATTAAGCCTGACAACATCATGCTTCGTCAGGATGGCTATGTGAAAGTGTTGGACTTTGGTCTGGCCAAGCTGATGAGCTTGCCGGAGATGGATAAAGAGTCGCAAACCAAAGAGCTGGTGAGGACTAACCCCGGGCTGATCGTGGGCACTTTGCGATACATGTCGCCAGAGCAGGCACGCGGACAAAAGCTCGATAAAACAACTGACATCTGGAGTTTGGGTGTAGTCATCTATGAGATGGTTGCGGACCACTACCCCTTCAAGGACGACACAGCAACAGACGTGCTGGCTTCAATTCTGATGGGCGCACCGCCGCCGCTGACTGAGTATTGCCCACAGGCTTCCGAGGAGCTTGACCGAATCGTGATGAAAACGCTGGCCAAAAAAAGAGCTGAGCGCTACAAGTCGGCCCGAGATTTATTGATTGACCTGCGCCTGCTCAAACAGCGGCTGGATGTGGCGTCTGAAATGGAGCGCATCGCGGGCCCGGTCAACAAGGTGTCGATTGCAAAAAGCACAGGACGCTCGAGGGCTCCGGCAACCAATGTACAGAAAGCACGCCTCACCACGGGTCTTACCAAATCCACCACGCGCCGTCGCCAGGCTCACAAAGCGATTGATTCTCTGGCGATCCTGCCGCTGATGAATACGAGTAATGATCCGGAGAAGGAGTATCTTTCCGATGGCATTACTGAGAGCATTATCAATACGCTTTCGCAAATTCCCAAATTGCGCGTAATGGCCCTCAGCACTGTTTTTCGCTACAAGGGGCGCGATGTTGATCCGCTCGAAGTCGGCCACGCGCTCAATGTGCGCGCGATCTTAACGGGTAAGGTCTTACAGTTGGGCCAGAACCTGATAATCAAAGCCGAGTTGGTTGATGTCGCAGATGGTTCGCAGTTGTGGGGTGAGCAGTATGATCGCAAGCCCGGCGACATCCTGGCTATTCAGAGAGAGATTTCGCGCGAGATTACCTCGAAGCTGCGTTTGAAATTGAGTGGTGAACAGAAGAAGCGGCTGGAGAAGCCACATACAGAAAACATCAACGCTTACCAGCTCTATTTGAAAGGCCGCTACTTCTGGAATAAGAGAACGGAACAGGGATTGAAGAAAGGTATCGAATTCTTTAAGCAGGCAATCGAAGAGGATCCACTCTATGCGCTTGCCTATGTGGGCCTGGCCGATTCCTATAACATGCTGGCAACCTACAATCTTTCTCAGCCACGCGCAGTCCTGGGCCGCGCGAAGGCGGCCGCCGAGAGCGCTCTGGAAATAGACAATCAACTAGCGGAGGCCCATATCTCGCTGGCCAAGGTGAGAGCCGACTATGACTGGGACTGGCCGGCTGCCGAGCAGGAGTTTAAGCGTTCGCTGGAACTGAATCCGAACTACGCCACTGCCCATCACTGGTATTCCTTACATTTGATGGCGATGGGCCAGTTTGAAAAAGCCGCGGCTGAGATCAAGCTCGCTCAGCAGCTTGATCCTTTATCGCTCAGTATCAACGCCAGCACGGGGCTACCCTTCTATTGGTCGCGCCGCTACGATGAGGCTATTGAACAGTTCAGAAGAACACTCGAACTCGATCTGAGTTTTCCGCTGGCGCATGTTCTGCTCGGTCAGGCTTACGCGCAAAAAGGAAGGTTCGACGAAGCGATAACCGAACTAAGCAGAGCCAGGGAATTGGATGATACGCCCAGAGCACGAGCCATACTAGGCTATACGCTTGCGGTCGCCGGACGGGGAGACGAGGCCACCCGGATTCTCAGCGAGCTCCAGGAACTGGCAAGCCAAAAGTATGTCGCGCCGTATTTCAGAGTATTGATCTACACGGCATTGGGTGAGCAGGATCAAGCGTTCGAGTGGCTGGAAAAAGCTTACGAGGAACGTAGCGAATGGCTGGTCTGGCTCAAGGTTGATCCAAAGCTGGATAGCTTAAGATCGGATCCGCGTTTCACAGACCTCGTGCAGCGCGTTGGGCTCCCGTGAAAACGGGTAAATAGTAAATGGTAAATGGTACGAGAACGAGCTCGAGCTTCTGCCTGGGTTTTTACCATTCACCATTTACCATTGACTATTTACCTTCCTAATTTACCTTCCTACTTGTCTGCAGAAACCTCTCAATCATCATGCCAAATTCCTCGGGATGCAGAGGCTTGGTCACATAGTCGTTGACTCCGGCTTCTTCCGCTTCGAGACGAAGGCCAGGGGAATCGTAAGCGGTGACCGCGACAATCGGTACCCGGCGCAGTTTCCGTCGCTTACGTATCTGGGCGATGACTTCGAGGCCGCCGTGTTTGGGCAGACCTATATCCATCAGAATCAGCGCTGGAGATTCGCGCAGCGCGAGCTTAAGCGCGGCTTCACCATCCTCGGCTTCAACCACCCGGCAATTGTGTTTTAGTGTAAGAAAATTTCGCATCACCTTCCGATTATCTTCAATGTCATCCACAATCAGGACAGTCGGTTGTTGATTACGTTCTTTGGTCATCCTGGCCTTTCAGGTAGATAACTTAAAGCATTACAGGCGCAGATGTGGCAAGGACCCAAGAGCGGGGGCAAGCCCGGGGTCCACGGCGGGACAGCCCCGCTGGGGTGGAAGTCCGCCTTCCCGACCTCGAGCCTCTTGGTCTTGGTCCATTCTGTTCACATTGAAAGCCTTTCGAGCAGGAAATCAGACCTTATCTTCTCGGATTACATTTGAGTCGTGGGGCTTACTGCGTTCGGAAAAGTAGTCCGCACGCTGGTTATGAAAGTCGAGAGCGGCAACTGCGGATTCAGCCGGTTAATCGTGCCGGGTAGGACGATCGGTATCTGCAGATTTCCCAACGAAGTGGTAACTGGATTGAATAACGCTAAGGGAAAGTCGTTGACTATTGATGCTAACGGCCCGCCGCCGAAATTGAGAGTGAAGAAAGATGGAAAGACATTGCGCGATTGGCTGACAACCGCGCCGAGAATTTGATCGTAGAAAACTCCGTACCCGGCGCGCAGCACTGTAACGCGATCTGGACCAAAAGGTTTTGGCGAGTATGCGAGTCCGAGTCGAGGTGCCAGATTGTTGCGATCTGGATCACTGATCGAGATCCGCCCTTGAATGAATGTGCGCAGACCTGGTACCTGGTCCAACAAAGGATCGTTGAAAGTGCGTTCGATAAGTCCGTGAACTTCTTTTGGCGGAGTGTTGTATTCATACCTTAGACCAAAGGACAGCGATAAATCTCTCCGCGGCCGCCATTCATCCTGCGCGTAAAAGTCGATTTGATAGAAGCGCAGGTTGATGGAATCGGGCCCACCTGTGCTCAGTGTCAAAAACAGATTGTTTGGTGCGTCAATGGCCGCCAGATCTACGGCTCTAACAATCGGATTAGGATCGCCGGCCGTGGGGAAACGGGGAATCCCATTGGTGAAGATCAGTCGCGGCGCGCCGTTGAAGGTAACCTGAGGCCGAGAGTTCCTTGGCAACTCGCTGTTCAACTCAGTGCGACGATTGTCTGTTCCGAAGGTCAGGCCATGGTCTGCGACTCGTATTGTAAGCTGATCGGCGAGTTGATACGTATTGTTAACACGTCGCTGTGGAAAATTGAAAACATCAACACCCAGCGGACTGAAACCGGCGACAACCACTTGACCGAGCGGGCCTATCTCGCGCTCAACGGTGATCGGTTGACGAAGGTAGATCACCGGCCCACTGTTAGCGGTCCCGGGGTTGGCGGGTAATGTGACGTTTACTAACTCTGGAGCGTTCAGGAAGAATGGAATGTTCGGAAACCTATTGCTCGGGATCAAGAAGTCGTTATCGCGAACCTCGTCGAACCTGAGTCGTGTCCGTCCGTAGGAAAGTCGGAGCTGATTGAAAACTGACTTGGTTGAATTTGGGCCACTCAGTTTGCTGTTTATAAAGAAAGAAAAGTTCTGGGTCCGAACGCGTGGTTTGAGCGTTGAGAAGATAGCGCCTCCGGTAGTCGGGATTTCCCGCCAATCATTTGTAAAGTTGTAACGTCCGGTCACAGACTGCTCTCGACGATGAATGTTGAAGTTATGGTCGATTTTTCCAGAGAGAATCGTACCTCTGCCGCTCGCAGGAAGAGTTTGAGTGAACGTATTCGGACCGTAAGCGCCATTGGGATTGTTCGGGAAAGGAAAAAGGCTAAGAGTTGCTGCCCCGTTTATGCTGGTGGGGATGGTAGACGTGGGCTGGCCGGTAAAGGGATCCTGAAAAATCCCCGTCGCCCCCGTACCGAAAGCTCCCCGCTGTTCGATAGTTGGCACCGCAAAGCTTTCTTCCCGGGTTGCATTGATAATCTCCTCCTCAAATGAAATGAAGTAGAAGGTTTTGTTCTTTGTAATTGGACCACCCAGCACGAATCCTGCCTGGCCGAAAGTGAAAGAGTCTTTATCGCCGCTCTGATTGCGGACCCTCAAAGGCTGTTGGCTAAGGACCAACCCGTTGGCGTCGCGTGTTTGGACCAGGACATCCTGATTGTTAGCGCGGACGGTTGAGATTCCATCTCCGAAAGTAGTATCGAAGAAGTTGCGCGCATTCAGTTGGCTGGAGTTGAACATTCCGTAAACCGTGCCATGGATATCCTTCCCGCCCGACTTCGACACCGCGTTGACCTGCGCGCCGATGTTGCGGCCAAACTGTGCCGGCGCGAGCAACGTGATCACTTGATACTCCTGGATTGACTCGATCGGCTGCGGCACCAGCGCCACGAAGCCCTGACGCCTCACCCCGATGTCTTCGTCGTTGTTGTCCGACCCGTCTACCGTGAAGTTATTGGCGCGCGAACGCAGGCCGTTGACTGCGAACTGTCCCGCCGAGCCCGCGCCAGCACCCACACCAGGTCCCGCCACACTGCCCAGCGTCTGCGGTGGCGGCGCTACCCCCGGAAGCAGCAATGCCAACTCGTCAAACGTGCGCACAAAGGTCGTCGAGCCCAACGGCAGCGTTACTATCTCAACTTCAGTAAACGAGTCGCCGCGACGGGCATCGGCAGTATTGATTCTGGCCCTCACATCACTGTCTTCTTCAGTTAGTGCGGTTGGGGGAGTGGTCGGGGTGGTGCCGGCCGGGGCCGGATCAAGTTGCACCGGTACCGGCACCACTTCGCCGGTGCGGGTGATGAAGAGACGTTGCAGCACTTCTCTGGTTTGAAATCCCTGGGCGGCTACGCGGATCCTATAAACTCCCGGGGCCAGCAGCCCTTGAAAGAAGCGGCCTTCAGAGTCAGTGGTCTTGGGAATGGAGACGCCGGTCTGCTCATTAATAATATCGACCGCCGCTCCCGTAATCGGCAGTCCGGTCAGACTGTTGGTTACCGTACCCAGGAAGGCGCCGGTGACTGTGTCCTGGCTGCGTGCGGGCGGAGCTATAAAGATGATGGCCAGAGTCGCGCAGAGCAGTAACAACAACGAGCGGGAGACTGGAGTACGGTCTGATTGCATGTTGGGGTGTTTTCCGGCTTACTAATCTTCCGGGTACTGCGGCTGACGTCGCTTGATCTTCCCAACCGGGCCCACACCTACGTTCACTAACGACTTACAATTAGCATGACCTTGAATTCAGTTTCATTTTACCGCACTCGGCAGGACGCTTATAACCCACGGATGTGCTTCTAATTCTCGCCGGTAGAACACCCTCGGTCTTTGCAGACGTTGCTCGGCATCCGCTACCCCGTTTCCCGTCAGGTCCAGTCCGATTGTCCTGCTGAGGTGCTCTAAATGAACCCGAGGCACGCTTTCGGTCGCATAGTCCAGCCACTCGTGCAGCACTACGAAGCCATCTCTAGGTTTATTATCTGCCTTCGCTTGTTCAAGACCTTGCGAAACGAGCGCATAGGTTAACAAGCCGTGCCCGAATTCTTTCGCTTCGAGGGCGTTTTGAAAACTCTGCGATGCAGTCAGGATGAACATCCCTTTTTCATAAGCGAGCTGGGCCAATCCTTTAGAGTTCATCGGACCGCGACGCCATTCTTCCGCTTCGAGAATTTGTCCTGACTGGCACGAATCAAGCACCATGACGATGTGCCCGGCGTCGACACCCTCCAGACTCTTTTCAAACTCCCGATCGGAAATGCTATGCGAGGCGATCGTTTGTAGGCCGCGTTCGTCAAGTCGCGCGCGAGGGCGGGCGTAGCCCAGATCGAATGGAAGCAAGTAAAAACTATTTTCGTAAGCCATTCCATGGCCCGCAAAGAAAATAATCAGGTTGTCTTCCGGTTGTGCTTTTTTCAGAGTACTCAGTGCTGCCGGCGCGCCTCGAGGAATGTCGGTGAGATTTCCGGACAGGAGGCTAAGGGCCAGTAGGACGTTACTCTTTGTCGCCTCCTCATCCTTTAAGTGGATGACTTCGGTTTGCGCGGCAGAGTCTCTTCGGCTCAGTGATTGTTCTAACAGCTTGCCGAAGAATACAGCATCGGCAACAGCATACTTCAGGTTGAAGGATTCATTCGCGTAGCGATTCAACCCAATTGCCAAAACATACGTCGTCCCCTTACGCTTAAGGCTCTCATCTCCTGTCAGCTGCAGCTCAGCGTCGGGGCTTTTAACGTTATCCAGGTTGAATGCGTAAGCTGTCAGTTGATTATTGCCTGCGATCACTGGAATCGTGATTTCAAGCACAGATTTGCCGGTTGCGTCGCGCGGTAGATCGCCATGCCATACTTGCACTAAAGAACCATTGCGAAAAAGACGCAGATCGCGTGCGCCGCTCCTTGCTGAGTGCGTTTCATCTGCGGGCGCTTCGACCACCTCGATTCGCACACCTACCGTACGTAACGAAACCTTTCCATCTTTAACGCTACCTGCATCGGCCCGACTTCCCGCCAAACTCAAACTTACTTTCGGCTGTCTGCGATCACGTTTAGTGATTTCTTTTGTAGCTTTCGGCGACTTGCCGGCCAGGATTTCGCCCAGCAATCCGGGATAGAAGTATTCATTGAAGAACACTTCAACGGGCTTGGTGTTGTAAGTGTTTTGCCCGAACCGCCAAATAATCTGATTCCAGGCGCTTGGCGAACCATCGAACAATCCGTCTGGCGCAACTACTAGCCAATCCGAACTATCCCGCAGCGAAATAAGCGTAGCAGCCGGTTCTCCAGTATCTCCTCGCCACAATCGCGCGCTCCCGTCCTCACTCGCCGAAGTAAACCAGCGACCATCGGGACTGAAGGCGATGCTGTTGACCGTATCTGCCTGGTCCGTGAGTGTACGGATAGATTGTCCGGTAGCCAGGTCCCAGAGCTGAATCGTGCTGTCGCGGCTGCCGGTCACTAGCCGCACGCCGTCTGGCGCGAAAGCAGCGGCTGTAACCCAGCCCGTATGTCCGGTCAATTCCCGGAGTTCTTTGCCGGTCTCCACTTCCCAGATCTTAGCGTTGTTATCTCTACCGCCTGCGACGAGCAATCGGCCGTCGGGACTGAAGGCCACTGTATTGACCTCGCCGACGTTGGCGGAAATCGTGCGCAGTTCGGCGCCGGAATCAGCGGCCCAAATTCGGACCGTCTTGTCCGCACTGCCCGAAGCGAGCTTCTGCCCATCAGGGCTGAACACAACCCTTTTTACTTCCAGCGTGTGACCTCGCAGGACTCGTAACTCGCGGCCGGTTCCAACATCCCATAACCTTATGGTCGCATCATTGCTCGCCGAAGCGAGCCGGCCGTCTTTGCGAAAGGCAACCGCATTTACGCTTCCCGTATGTCCAGTAAGACTCTTTACTTCTCGTCCCGCCAGTACGTCCCAGAGTTTCACCACACCACTAAGCCCGCCGGTGGCCAACCGGCGGTTGTCAGGACTAAATGCAACCGACGTTATCCATCCGATATGGCCGGGCAGGTTGAATAACTGACGTCCAGTTGACACCTCCCACAAGCTGACAGAGTTATCCTTGCCACCGATCGCGAACCATTTACCGTCCGGGCTAAAGGCCGTGGCATAAACACCGCTGGCCTTGCTGACCAACGGCCGCTCTTCCTTGGTGCCGGTAAGCTTTCGGATGGAAATATTTTTATCGCCGGTAGTGAATGCGAGCCATTCGCTGTCAGGGCTAAACGCCGCAGAGGCTATCGAATCAATGCTATCGAGTTCGGAAAGTGAAGCAGTTTCTTTGCCGGAGGTAAGGTCCCAGTACTTGATTGTTTTCTGACCGGCACTCACAGAGGTGAGCACAGCCGAGTCCAAGCTGAAAGCGACGGCTACGATCCTATCTTTATGTCCGGTTAGCGTCTGTAACTTGCGTTGCTTCCTGACGTCCCACACATAGAGGGCGTTGTCAGTGCCTCCAGAAACGAGGTACTGGCCGGTGGAGTCAAAAGAGATGGCGCTAATCTCATTCCTATGTTCCGCGATGGTCTGAAGCTCGCGCCCATTATTAATACTCCAAAGCTTGATGAGCTTATCTTTGCTTCCACTAGCCATGAGTTGACTGTCTGGAGCGAAGGCGACTGTAGTCACCCATCCTTTATGCCCCATGAAAGTGTGAACCTCGCGGCCAGACGCCAGGTCCCACACTTTAACTGTGTTATCGGCGCTCCCTGAAGCTAGTAGCCGGTTATCGGAACTGAATGCGAGCGTCAGGATCTTTTTATCGACAGACAATGTGTGGCCGGCAAGACTACGCCAGTCTCCACCTGTGACTACATCCCAGACGCGGATCGCACCATCCACGCCGCCAGCCGCCAGCCACTTACCGTTGGGACTGAAAGCTACCGCGGCGATTCTGGCTATTGGCCCTTTGAGCGTGCGCAACTCCTGCCTCGCAGCGACATCCCAAAGCTTGACCGTGTTGTCAATGCTGCCAGAAGCGAGCAGTCTATTGTCACGGCTAAAAGCAACGGCAGTGACTCCCTGGCTATGTCCGCTTTGAATCACCAGTTCAAGTTTGTTGGGATCAGATTTGTTAGCCGGCGGAGGTGCTTGCTTAGACGCGTCTACCTTGAAGCCAAGACCGCGCTTGTCCTGGCCTGTATCATTCTGAGCGAAGACCGGAGTACACGCGACGAGGACTATCAATAGCAACAGTCTTACTTCGTGCCGCTCCAAGGGCATTAACTGTGAGCTGCTCATACTCTATAAGTACAAATTCTTGTTCACAAGAATCCCGATCCGGGAGGACAATCACGATGGTCCAGCGCATGGCACACCACCGGCGCCCAAGAAGATTTAAGCAAACTAGATGATAGCGAATGACGCGGCCCTTCGATAGTGAAAGCGGGAGACCAGCGCGCCAAGAAATTGTAGGTAGTACTCTTGACGCCATTCTGGAGCCCGTGAAAGACTCCGATATTCTTTACGCCGCAGGCGTTCCATAACTTAGCCCAGGGTAACACCCTGGGCTTGGAGACCCACCCGACCCTACGCTGAAAGCGTTTGATAGCGTCAGCCGCAATACCTAACGAGTTGCAAGAAGTTATCGAACCCCTTCAGGGTACTCGAGTCGTGGCAGAATCCCTCATCCCAGGGTGCCACCCTGGGCTAAGTTATGGAACGCCTTCGGCGTAAGGTCCCGTGTGTTGGGAAGAGTCCGCAAGTTACGATGTTAAAGAGCCGAGTGCTAAAATGAGGACAAATTTCACACACATAGACAGTTGTGCATAGGTAGAGCGCTGGGAGAGCAAAAGTGAAGTTACTATCCATTGAAACTACACCAAATCCAAACAGCATGAAATTGAATTTGGACGAGAGGCTGGCCAAAGGGGTCGCGATTACCTATACACACGAAAATAGAGGAGATTGTCCAGCCTACATCGACAAGATTCTGGCCATCCCAGGGGTCAGCAGTGTCTTCCGTGTCGAAGACTTTATGGCTATCCAGCGAAAGCCAACTGCTGGATGGGAGGATATCTTGTCCCAGGCCCGCGCCGTACTCGAATACGCCAGTTTGAACAACGCCAAGCCAGAACCCGCAGGAACATCCGATAACAAATGGCTCGAGGTAACGGTATCGGTGCAGTATTTTCGAGATCTCCCAATGTTAGTCAAAGTGTCCTCTGGTAGTGAAACAACTCGCTTGCCGCTACCCGAGAGATTCGGTAAGGCTATTGAGCGAGCAATGGGTGCATCGGAAAACATGCTGATGGAGCGAAAGTGGAAAGACGAAGGTCTGCGCTACGGGGAGCTGCGCGACGTCGGCGAGGCGGTGGT
>JBGTHZ010000088.1:0-145390 GCA_041745915.1 Pyrinomonadaceae bacterium
CAGTCTCGGTAGCGGGTGGGTCCGGCCTCCGCATCTCGACTCCCAGGGCTATAGTCGCTATCGGTGGATACCTATTGATACGTAGTTTGTGGTTGGAACCGTGGACCCGACGCTACCGCGTTACGGTACTGACTTCATGACACTCGGTTGCGTTTTCACACAGTCTCGGTAGCGGGTGGGTCTTAGCTACTCATCTCTTACGCCAAAGTAAAATCGCCACCAGAACCCACCCGCTACCGGAGTTTGAACGCGATTCCGAAAACTACGCCGACCGCCAGCGTGGCGGCGCAACTCCGAGGTCGAACATAACCGATCTCGCGCCAGGGAGTGTGTCATCGCCAGGCCCGCATTCAGTGTCGCCACGTCAACGACCCACAAAGACAAAGCCCCCGGCGAAAGATTCCACCGGGGGCTTTATCGGTCGCAATTACTTGCGAGCTATGGGTTAGTAGCGCGAGCCGCCGTTGCGACCGCCACCACCACCGTTGCGATCTTCGCGTGGCTTGGCCTCGTTGACGTTTAGCGCCCGTCCGCCCAGGTCCGTTCCGTTGAACTTCTGAATAGCGGCCGCGCCTTCTTCCTTCGTTGACATCTCAACGAAGCCGAAGCCGCGTGAGCGACCCGTCTCGCGATCCTCAATCAAGGAGACGCTTTCGACCGTGCCCGCTTGCGCGAACAGTGTTTTCAGTTCGTCGCTCGAAGTTTCGAACGCGAGGTTACCGACATAAAGTTTCGTAGTCATTGTTTTCTTACCTTTTTCCCCTTCGGGAGTTAACAGAAGCCGCATGCGGAACATGGTAGCTTCCCAATTTGCTAAGGACGTTGGGATTTACATATCCATGCCGCCGGGCAGTGCCCGTGGCTTGTTGCCATCTTCCTGTAGCTCAGAAATAAGGGCCTCCGTTGTCAGCATTAACCCCGCAATTGATGCGGCGTTTTGCAATGCGCAACGCGTGACTTTCGCGGGATCAATAATCCCTGCGGCCACAAGGTCCTCAAAAACTTCAGTAGCGGCGTTGTAGCCGAAGTTGGGGTCTTTGCTGGCCCGAACTTTTTCTACTATTACCGCACCTTCTTTGCCGGCGTTCTGCACGATCTGGCGCAGCGGCTCTTCAAGCGCGCGCTTCACTATGTTGACGCCAATTTGCTCATCGGGGTCGCCGCTCGTCTCACCATCCTCGTTTTCTTCGAAGATTATGAACTTGTCCAGAGCCTTCGCGGCACGAATCAGGGCGACGCCGCCGCCGGCCACAATACCTTCTTCAACAGCGGCGCGAGTCGCGTTCATAGCGTCTTCAACGCGCGCTTTCTTTTCCTTCAATTCAGTTTCAGTGGCCGCGCCCACTCGGATTACCGCAACTCCGCCAACCAGTTTTGCCAGTCGCTCCTGCAGTTTCTCGCGGTCATAGTCTGACGAGCTGTCTTCGATTTGGGCCTTTAACACTTTTACGCGACCTTTTAAGTCATCGGTGTTGCCGGCGCCATCGATGATGATCGTGTTGTCTTTGTTGATCGTCACCTTCTTGGCACGTCCCAGCTCGTCGATTTTGACGTTCTCGAGTTTGATACCCAGGTCTTCACTGATGACTTTGCCGCCGGTCAGAATAGCAATGTCCTGCAGCAACTCCTTGCGTCGATCGCCAAAGCCTGGCGCTTTAACTGCTGCCACGTTAATCGTGCCGCGCAATTTATTAACGACCAGTGTTGCCAGGGCTTCCCCTTCAACATCTTCCGCGATAATCAGGATTGGCTTACCCAGCTTGGCGATCTGCTCCAGGATGGGTAGCAAATCTCTCATCGAAGAAATCTTCTTCTCGCTGAGGAGAATGAAGGGATTCTCAAGTACGGTTTCCATCTTTTCGGCGTCGGTGATGAAGTAGGGCGACAAATAGCCGCGATCAAATTGCATTCCTTCGACAAACTCCAGATCCGTCTCCGTCGTCTTCGCATCTTCAACGGTAATTACTCCGTCTTTTCCGACTTTTGCCATCGCCTCAGCGATCAGTTCGCCGATGGTGGCA
The DNA here is from genome assembly GCA_041745915.1 of Pyrinomonadaceae bacterium. Classification (GTDB taxonomy): domain Bacteria; phylum Acidobacteriota; class Blastocatellia; order Pyrinomonadales; family Pyrinomonadaceae; genus PSRF01. The sequence goes on from JBGTHZ010000088.1 coordinate 2,022, forward strand.
TCACCGTTTGCCGAAATCGTACCGACCTGCGCGATCATGTCGCCGGCGACCGGCTTGGAAAGCTTCTTAATTGCCGCGGTCGCGCGTTCAACTGCTTTGTCGATTCCGCGCTTCAAGGCCATCGGGTTTGCCCCGGCGGCGACGGTTTTAACGCCCTCGCGGTAAATCGCCTGCGCCAGCACGGTGGCGGTGGTTGTGCCATCCCCGGCAACGTCGCTGGTCCTCGAGGCTACCTCGCGCACCATCTGTGCGCCCATGTTTTCCGTCGGGTCTTTTAGGTCAATCTCTTTCGCCACGGTCACACCGTCTTTGGTGATCGTCGGGCTGCCATATGATCTACCGAGAACGACGTTGCGTCCTTTGGGACCAAGCGTAATTCTAACTGCGTCGGCCAGTTGGTTGATGCCACGCAAAATAGCCGCCCGAGACTCTTCACCATGAGTTATTTGCTTTGCCATAACTTTTTATCTTTTCTCCGATTCAAACCTGTCATTAATACTTCCGACTAATCTTTGTTCGATCGCTGCCTTTGACGTCTCCACTCCGTAACGGCTATGCCACTGACGAGAACGAGCGGCACAGCCGGACAGCCTGGGGTAAGGGACAGCGTTAAGCTCCATAGACCTATTTGCTCTTCTTGCCGCTAGATGCCACACCCGCGCGCGTAATGATTCCGAGAACCTCATCCTCGCGCATGATCAGCAAGTCTTCACCGTCGATTTTTATTTCCGAAGTGCTGTACTTGCCAAAAAGGATCCTGTCGCCCTTCTTAACATCTAATGGTTGGCGCGTTCCGTCTTCCTTATATTTTCCCTCTCCGGCTGCGATTACTTCGCCTTCCTGGGGTTTTTCTTTCGCGCTGTCGGGGATGATGATGCCTCCGCGAATCTGCTCACCTTCGTCGATCCGCTTCACAATCACGCGGTCATGTAATGGAGTGATATTCGTAGTCATAATCTAATCAATCTTCCTTTTAGTCCTTATAAGTCCCGCCGGACAGTCTATCTCCTTCGCAGTGCGGTGCCTTGTCTCCGCTTTACTCTGGGTTGCGAGACAAGGCGGCCGGCACCGGGGGACTGGCTGGGAAACTTATAAAGATTGGCTTTCTTAATAATTGAGCTGTGGATTTATCAGGTGATCTGGAAGATCCCAGAGGAGCTGAGAGCAGAGCAAGCTGGACTCGGTTCGACACCCACCTTACGCTTGGTTTCTGTATATGTCAAGTACAGGATATATTTTGCATCAGAAATAGCCTTATTAGGTTCAGTACCCGAGCGGCAGCGGGTGGATTGTCATGGCCTTACTTTAGTCAGGATTCGAACCCCAAGCCACAGAACCGCTTGCTTAGCCAGCGGATGTTTGCACTCACCCTTAGCGTTAACCGTGAGAGGCGGCTGCTTGTGTAAATAGGCAAGTCCGTCGGTTCGCCTCGGCAGCAAGTGACATCAATTATTGAAGAGCGGTTGATCTGATGTCCTACGACCGACGCTTACCATAATCGGGTTTGAGCAGTTTCGATATGTTGAGAGCTTGCATCCGCTGGCTACGGCAAGCGGTTCTGTGAGTTGAGTGCTCATGTCCGCGCAGCCACGACAACCTACCCGCTTCCCACGTGATGGTGTTGATGACCTTATACTCCCAACAAAAAAGCCGCGACCATTACGGTCGCGGCACTGAGAGCATGTGTGGATACGCGGGTTAGCTGGCGCGTTGATTGCCGCCTACCTTTTTTCAACGATGGGGCGCCCACGGAGGGACGCCCCTACAAGGTCACGCTTAGTCTTTCCCACCTCGCGCGGCGATCAATCGCATTGCCGGCTCGCTGACGAAAACCCTGGCGTGAAAGCGTTTTCCCCACGACAGCGGCGTGACATCGCGATATTCATACCGCGTTTCAACGTCATACCTGGGACCATAGCCAGGATGAAGTTGCTTGCGCAACGACGCGCGCGCGTTCGGATCGGCATCATGGTCCAATAGCAACTCAGTGAATGGCGCGACCTGCGGTTGGCCACCGTAGTTCATCCAGAAATTCGGCTGCGACACCACGGTGGCGAACAATGCCGTATGACCGCCAAAACCATCTGCATCAACGGTGGCCCGGGCATCGACATCCATTCCGCGCTCGAGCAGCCAGCGCGCGATCTCCATTTCGTCGTAATCGACGCACATATGAAGTAGCGTTGTTCCCGCCAGCGGAGTTCCCTGTGTTGCAAGGACTTCGTCATGGCAGCCAAACTCCGGCGGGTAGATCTCCTCGTGCGTGAACGTCCGGCGTAAGAGGCCCGGGTCGCGGCGGAGGTGTTTCTCCAGCAGGTCAATACGTCCGCGATGGAGCGCCATGGTCGGCGTATCCGGCAGCTCGAGCCCATGCTGAAGATACATCTCAAGGATCCGGTGCTTCTCCGATGGCTTGCGGCTGTCCGTTTCCAGCACCACGTCCACCGGCGCAAGGTTTTTGCCGACGGCATCGATTACCTGGGCGCCAAGCTCGAGCATAAGCTCCGTGCCCGTCGCGCTCAACGTGTAGGCGGCTCCACCCAGAGCGCCGTCCGGCAAGCGCGGAGAACCCATCATCTCGTACAGCATCCGGGCCGTACCAATCTTGCTCTGAAGTGTGGCGCGATCGATTGCCGACTCAAGGTCGGTGGCGCCGAGATCGTGCAGCATCTTAATGATCTCATCGCGGCCAAGGTTGGCGGCATAACTCATCGGAGGTCCCCAATTGCTGTTGCGAATGCCGGCGTTTTCGTGAAGGAGGTTGGGGTGTTTCACAACCAACTCGCGAACTGCATCGACATCGTCACGCCATATTGCGTCGATAAGTTCGCAGGCCTGGACCAATCGCGGCCAGTTAGGTGCTCGATAGCTACGTGCGAGTGCGAGCTGCGCGTCAGCAAGTCTTGCCTCAGCGGAGGCGACGGGTTTAGGGTGATGATGATTGAATTCCTCGACTGCGGCTGGATCACCGCGCCGGATGTCGCGAAGCAACTCCTTGGCCTGGTGTTTTAGCTGATCGAGGTTGGGACGAACGGGAAGGTGACGATCTTGACGGCTATAGATGGACATGACGAGCCTCCTTTGATTATGGCCCGTTGTCCGCTGATTCGGGCGAAGGAGGTTCGCACCGGAACCTGCATTCACTTCAATCCATCAGGTGGACTCAGTCCTGCCCGCGGACGGGTGGCGGCCTGAACGCCGCGGAGAGGATAACGTCGTCCGCGATGAGGGTCAAGATTTCGATAGTGTAGTCGCTCCTGTTACACCTTCGGCCTAAGACAGCTTAGGAACTCCTCTCGCCACCTGCGCGGTACGGATTGCACTAAACGAGCACTTTCATTAGAGTGTTTGCCACTTAACCAGGCCGGAAAGTCCTTGTAGCATTCAGGAGGCGTCATGAATTCGCCAGAGCCGCAACGGATGCTTTTGCATTACCGCGTGGTCAGCAAGATTGACAGTGGTGGCATGGGTGAGGTCTACAAGGCCGAGGACTCAAGGCTCGGGCGCACCGTGGCCATCAAACTTCTGCTGGCTGGTGTCAACCAGGAACCTGTCGCCCGGCGCCGCTTTCTTCAAGAGGCACAATCAGCTTCGGCCCTCAATCATCCAAACATCATCACCATTCACGCGATTGAAGATGCTGACGGTCTCGATTTCATGGTGATGGAGTTTGTGGAGGGGCAGAATCTTAAAAGCCTGATCCACGACACCGGGGCATTGCCCCTCACCCGGCTGCTTGATATTGGGATCCAGGTGGCTGATGCGCTTCAAGCGGCTCACGAAATCAACCTCATCCACCGCGACATCAAATCGGCAAACATTTTGGTCACTCCCCGCGGCCATGCGAAGGTGCTTGATTTCGGACTCGCGAAAATGGTTCGCACGGTCGCCGATCAGGTCGATGGCGAAGCGCTCACACTCACGAACCTGACTGACGAAGGAACTGTACTCGGCACCGCGGCCTATATGTCTCCGGAGCAAACCCGCGGACTACCTCTCGACGCCCGTTCCGATATCTTCTCACTCGGCGCTGTCCTCTATGAGGCGGCCACACGATCCATGCCGTTTTCCGGGCCTACCATGCTCGCCGTTATGCATGACATTGCGACATCCGAGCCGCCAGCGCCCAGCCGCCTGAGACCGGAACTGCCGCGCGAGTTCGATTTAATACTCGAGCGGGCGCTGGCTAAAGACAAAGAGCGCCGTTATTCGTCGGCGGCTGAGATGGCCCAGGCGTTGCGGAGCTTACGCGCGACCCTCACCGGGGGTTGGATGGGCAGCCCGATCGTTTATGACAAAGACCTGGTCGATGTAGCTTCCGTTCCATTTGTTGGCAGAGATACGGAGTTAAGCAGGCTGGAAGGATTCCTACAGCAGGCAATCGACGGCAACGGTCGCGTAGTGTTCATCAGCGGCGAACCGGGCATCGGTAAGACTTCGCTGTCGGATGAGTTTCTGCGCCGCGCCCGCGCACGATTTCCTGGATTGTCAGTCTCTCGAGGACGTTGCGTCGAACAGTATGGCACCGGAGAAGCCTATCTGCCGTTTCTGGATGCCATCGGCGCATTGCTGGACGGATCCTCGCGTGAGCGACTGGCGGCAGTAATGCGAACCTCCGCACCCACCTGGTGCTCGCAGATGCCCGTCGCCTTCGCTTCCACTGGGGCGATGGAACGTTTGCAACAGGAAACAATTGGCGCGACTAAGGAACGGATGATGCGCGAAATGGGAGATGCGCTCGGTATCTTTGCTACCACTTCACCGGTCGTCTTACTGCTGGAAGACTTGCATTGGGCTGATCCTTCCAGCGTGGACCTGCTGCGACATCTGTCACAACGCATCGGCAACCAACGTCTATTAATTGCCGGCACGTTCCGGCCCGAGGATATTGAACGGAGTAACCATCCTCTTAAGAGCTGCAAAGCAGAGATGCAAGCACACAGATTGTGTGAGGAGATCGCGCTCGATTCGCTCAGTCCCGGTCACATTCAGGATTATCTGAATGTGACGTTTGCGCCGCACAATTTTCCGTCCGAGTTTGCTGCACACGTTCACGATAAGACCGAAGGGCATCCGCTGTTTGCCACAAACCTCTTGCAGTATCTGCGCGAGCGTGGCGACATTGCGAAAGTGGATGAACACTGGTCTTTGAGCCGGCCGCTCTCGGAGATGGAGTTGGAATTGCCGGAAAGCGTCCGCAGCATGATCAGCAAGAAAGTTGACTCGCTCGGAGAGGAAGAGCGCCGCGTCTTGCAATACGCCAGTGTCGAAGGGCAGGAGTTTCTCTCAACCGTAGCTGCTAATCTACTGGGTATCGATGAAGTCGACCTCGAGGAGTTGCTCGCGCGTATAGAGAAGACTCATCGACTGGTCGTGGCCAGCGGAGAAGAAGAGTTACCTGATGGATCTTTGGCGACGCGCTACCGTTTCGCTCACGCGCTTTACCAGAATTTTTTATACGGTGGGCTGGTCACTAAACGAAGGGTAATGCTGCACCGGCAAGTGGGCGAACAATTGGCCCGGTATTACGGCCGGCGCGCCCCGCAAGTCGCCACGCAGCTGGCTCTGCATTTCGAACGGGGACGCGATTTTGCTCGAGCAGTGGAGTTTTTGATGCATGCGGGCGACAACGCGACCACCATCTATGCGAACGCCGAAGCCGCTGACCATTACACCCGAGCTCTGAGTTTGGTGGAGAAGCTGCCGGACGAGTCGCAGGCGGAAATGTTGGTGACTCTCTACGGGAAACGGGGCGCCACCAACATGGCACTAAGCCGCTTTGGCGAATCCGTCGACGATTATATACGCATGCTCAAACATCAGGAGGTTTTCGACTCGCCTGAGAAGAAGGCCGCAGGGCTTAATGCCCTGGCGATGACGTTATTCTTTTCTCATCGCCTTGATGAGATGGAGGCCCGTGCCGATGAAGCGCTCGCCGCCGCCAAACGCGCCGGGAGCGAAACGCTGCGTCTGGACACGATGCACCTGATGGGACTCAAGCATTTGTGTTACGGCGAGCTCGCGCTCGCACGCCCCATCCTGGACGATGTAATCAAGAGTGCCCGCACGATCGATCACAAACCGGCGCTGATGGCGGGATTGACCTGGCGCGGGTGCCTCTATTTCTTCCAGACTGAGTATGAGTGCGCCATCGAGTGTGAGCAGGAAGCAAAACAACTCGCCTCCAAGTTGCGTAACGGATTCCATCTTTTAACGTCTATGTTCTTTCTCGGCCTCTCAAAGGGAAATCTGGGCCAAATGTCGGAGGCCATTGCTACCCTCGAAGAGGCAATCAAGATGGGGAGTCGCAACGGTGATCGTTTCTGGTTTCCGAGAATGCCAAATTGTATTGGCTGGCTACACCGCGAGCTGCAGGACTTTGAGGGCGCGCAAAAACATAATCAAGAGGGCCTGCGAGTAGCGCGTCAGTATCATGTGCTTGAAGCAGAGGCAAATTCATTGATCAACGTTGGTATCGATCATATCTATGACGGTAAACCCGAAGAGACGAGTGCCGCGTTTCGCGAGACTCGTGAAATCTTTGAGCGCGACGCCTGGTTCCGCTGGCGCTACAACATTCGTCTGGAAGCAGCAACCTCGTGGCACTGGCTGCGGCAAGGCAATCTGGAGAAGGCCGGAGAATTTGCTCAGCGGCTGCTTGATACGGCGAGTCAACACGAGGTTCATAAGTACATCGCCGAGGCCCACCGGCTGAAAGCGCGGATCGCGATCGCCGCAAACGATCCGGGTGTCGCTGATGCGGAATTTACCGCCGCGCTCGATGAATTGCAGCGCTATCCGGCGCCGCTGGTCGCCTGGAGGACCTACGCCGATCTGGGCCGCTTGCAATCGAAACTTGGGGATATCTCTGCTGCGCAGTCGGCGTTCAGCCAGGCTGCGGAGATTGTTAATGCGTGTGCCGCCAATGTCACCGATGACAATCTGCGCGCCACCTTCCTGAACTCCAAGGCAGTGCGCGAAGTAATGTCCGGCGCCTCACATTAGGCGCATCGCTTCAATAATCATTCAGGTTGAGTAGCGATCAGTTGAAGGAGATCAGCCGGCGGACTTAGCGGGGGTTGTCCACTAGTTTCTCATCCACGTTCCACGAAGTGACGAGTGAATTTCTCAAGACATGCGCAAGATCATAGGCGGCTGTCTGCGCTGGACTCAGCTGTAGTAAATCCCGATCAACTTGTTCGGCAAGTTTGATCATTTCTGCCTCCACGTTTGCTCCTTCCACCATACTCAACTCAGCAACGTATAATTCCCGAAAGCGTTTTCTGGCGGTTTCGATCTCGTCCTTTGAGTGCACCTCCGGGTTCGCGAGAATTGCTGCCTGCTTTACGGCGTCAAGATATAGTTGCTGGCGTAATTCCAGGAATGGTTTGGCAGCTTCAAGTTGCTGCTTTCCAGCCGCTGCCTGTTGCGCGAGAGCTTCCTGTTTCCTTGCCTGATTGAAACTCAGCACGCTGATGACCGCGCCCGCGACGATGCTGAGCACTTGAACAGTCTTGAATAGCCTTTCCAGGTTATCCTGTTGCATTTAGTGACCTCCAATTGAGAGTTGGGTCATGCCCAAAGGAACCGTTGCAGTTTATCCGCAGATTCCGCAGATTCACAGATTCACGATTCAGAACTAAAAACAGATCGGCTTAACGGCACGCCGTCCGTTTCGTTTTTATCTGTGAAATCTGCGTAATCTGCGGATTGTAATTCTTTCCCCGCCGTCCTATTATTCCGCAGCGCAAGAAGGGCGCATCCAGTCCGCGGAAAGGGCCGTGCCCACCTTGAACCACAAAACCTAAGGATACGAAAATTCTTTCAGCCTTAATTGGCATGCCTGACTCGGGCGGACTCCAGGCACAAATGATAGTCGGGGGTAATACCGACTATCACGGACCGGCTTCCACTCGGAGCGCCGGACCCATGAAAGGAGATTCGTATGTTTCCCAATCCGCAGGACGCCCTTCCGCTTCCGCCACACCCTGACCTCGAACAATACAAGAAACTCGCAAAGGACCTCGTCAAGGCCTGCAGACAGGAGGCCACGGTCAAAGAGAACCTTAACGCCGCACCTGATGATCAAGGTGCGCCACCGGATGCAATTGGTGATTGGGTCTTGAACTGGTTGGAAACACTCGCGCGCTTAGAGGGCTTAACAATCACGCCTGAGGTCCGCGCAAGCATCGATCGCCACGCGCCTCCAATCGAGAAATTCGTTCGAAGTAAACTGTCTTCAACAGCCGAACTGGGTAAGGATTCGAGCGGATCAACCACATCAGAAATAGATACAAACGCGGAACACGCGAAGTGTGCTCTTGCTGACGCCCAGTTCGTCATTGCGCGGTCACACGGTTTTCTCAGTTGGCCCAAATTGTCTCAACACATTAACGAGCTCACACGCTCGAGTTCGCCTGTTTCAGATTTCGAATCGGCGGCAGATGCCATCATCGGTGGTGACGTGCAGATTCTCGAGCAATTGCTGCGCGAAGACCCGCAGTTGATTCGGGCACGTTCGACCCGCGAACACAATGCGACGCTGCTTCACTACGTTGCGGCCAACGGGGTCGAAAACTATCGGCAAAAGACTCCAAAGAATGCCGTGGAGGTTGCGGAGATTCTGCTTAAGGCCGGCGCGGAAGTAGACGCTACCGCAGCGGTCTACCGCGGGGCATGTACCACGCTTGAGTTGGCAGCGACGAGTGTTCATCCGTTGCGGGCAGGGGTTCAAAACGCGCTGATTGAGAAGCTGCTGGATTATGGCGCAGCGGTCGATGGAGCTCCTGGTGGATCCGGCATGATTATCCACTGCATCGCCAATGGTTGTCCGCAGGCGGCAGAGTTGCTTGCCAGCCGCGGCGCGCAGTTGACGCTTGAGGGAGCGGCCGCGTTGGGACGCCTGGATGTAGTCAAGAGCTACTTCGACGAAGACGGCAACCTAAAAACGGATGCCACGAAAGACGAGATGATTACCGGCTTTTTGTGGGCGTGTGGAAATGGTCGAAACGAAGTGGTGGAGTTCCTGCTAAAGATGGGAGTCGGCATTGAAGCTCATGATAATGACGGACAAACCGGACTGCACTGGGCCGCGATTGGCGGACATCTGGAGACGATCAAGTTGCTGCTAGACCGAAAACCTCCGCTCGAAATGAAGAATATGTATGGCGGCACAGTCCTGGGGCAGACTCTTTGGTCTGCTGCCCATGGCGGCGATCCTGATACTTACGTTCAGATCATCGAAACCCTGGTTGCTGCAGGCGCTCAGGTTTACGATCGCCATCCACCGGTAAATAAGCGCATCGACGAATTGCTTTTGAAGTACGGTAGTCGTGTCGAAGAAACCTGGTACTGGTTTGGCGAGGAACCGAAAGGAAAGTGAATGATCTATCCGCAGATTAGACAGATTACGCAGATTCAAATCACAAAGGAGCAGTAGGATTTCAATATGTTCTAGACTTTGCGTCTTTGCCCCCTTTGATGCGTCTTTGCGTGACTCTCTTGCCCCAGGAGCACTTGAGCTTTTGTAAAACCTAATCTGCGTAATCGGTGTAATCTGTGGATAAAAATGATTGTTCACCTTATCGACGGCACCTACGAACTCTTTCGTCACTTCTACGGAATCCGGCGCTTCAAGAAGACTGATCCCCCGTACGGCGCAGTGGCTGGGGTGCTTCGCGCCGTGGCGAAGATGCTGGATGAGGGAGCGACCCATATCGGAGTGGCGACGGATCACGTCATCGAATCGTTTCGCAACAGTTTGTGGCCACTTTACAAAACGGGCGCCGGCATCGATCCAGTCCTGCGCTCCCAATTCGTTCCGCTCGAGGAGGCGCTGGCCGCGATGGGCGTCGTCGTCTGGCCGATGATCGAGCTCGAGGCCGACGACGCACTCGCTTCCGCGGCCCACCTTGCGGCCCAGGACGAGCGAGTGGAGAAAGTGTGCATCTGGACGCCGGACAAGGATCTCGCGCAATGCGTCGTGGGAGAGCGCGTGGTCCAGGTGGATGGGAGAAGGGGTTTGATTCGAGATGCGAACGCTATCCGCGTCAAGTTCGGAGTAGCACCCGCGTTCATCCCTGACTACCTCGCTCTCGTGGGTGATGCCGCGGATGGCTATCCGGGAATCAGGGGCTTCGGACCCAAGACAGCAGCTCAACTCATAAACCGTTTCGGCCCCCTTGAAGACTTCCCGCTCGAGATTCTCAAGGAGGACAACCGCGCCAACGCCCTGCTCTTCAAGGACCTGGCGACGCTCAGAATCGACGCACCACTCTTCGCCGATGTGGAGCAACTATGCTGGCAGGGCGCAACAGCTTCTTTCCGCTCTCTGGCGGAGAAGATCGATGATGCGAGCTTAGCGAAGCGCGTGCTTGATTTGGAGAAACGACTTCCACATAAGAGCCACACAAAACAGGTGAAAACGTCTAAAGAGTAATGTGAAAGCAGTTCATCCCATGGTTATTTTAAAGAGGCCATTACGACGCTCACCGTCATCGACATAACCAACTCCCACCCATGCATCCCCGTGTCATTGAGTGGTCATCACGTAAAGCTCTTCCACGTACTTGAGATGACCGAAGCGGCGCTCAACACTGCCGATGACCGGGACGGATAACTATGCGGGCCAGGTTATCCAACTGCATGGCGCTGAGGCAGTGGGGAAAGGCGAAGTTACGAAGGACTTAATGCCGGTGGATATTCGGCCCGGGCTTAGTGAAAACAAAGAAAGGCGGCAGGTCCTGGAACCTGCCGCCTTTCATTCTTGAAAAACCTGTTAAGAAGAGATCGCCTCAACCAGCTATAGCGTCAACGAGGGCGTACGCTCTCGAAGTTAACGGCCACGCCGCAAGCTCCTCCAGTCTTTCTTTCGCTTCTGACAACCACTCCTTCGATAGCGAATCGAGTTGCACCCTCAGTCACACCCGGGGGAGTTAGCAGTCCCAGCTCGATTGCAAGCTTTGCGCCCTCTTCGACGCAGGGCATAATTCTCAGATACAGTCCATTGACACTAAGGTTATCGAGCACGGTCTGGATACTAAATTCTTCGCCGGTCTCGTCCTTCCCTTCTACCCTAGCGAAAAACGGCACACATATCCGCGGTTTGCCCCGCCGATCGCGGTCCTCGCCAATACTTCGCAATCCTTCGGCTAGCAACATTGCTCCTAGTTTAGCGACGTGTCAGTTGCCAGACGAGCGTGTACGACCAATTCTCGACCCGGCACGGTATAGCTGTTTAATCTTTGTGGGGTGCGCTTACGGAAGCCGCTTCTTCAGCCTCTGAATTGAAGACCCGCACAAGTCTTTTTCCAGTTGGCCTATTCGTAGGCTCTGTTAATACTACATTAATCGACTAACCCCTCGTCATCCTGGGAGCGCGCCAGCGAACCAAAAAAGTGAGAGAAGCTCGCTGCTGCGCGGTGATTATAGATCCAATCTTGCCAGCAGAATAGCTTGGATTCAAAAAAAAACAATCGTATGATCCGACCATTTATTCGGAGCACTTATGTGCCTAATTACCTATGACTGAGACTCGTCAAAGTCAGGTTGAAGCCAAACTGCATCAAGTTAAGGCACTATTCACAACCGATGATATAGGAAACTATCAATCCAAACATGACCGAAGGCAGGACAAGGCGAGGAAGAACAGGCCTTTCTCTGAAGGCTGATGATGACAGCTTTTGTGTTATCGCCTGTTGAGAGTTCGACTGAGTAATTCTGCCAGTTACGCGACCCGCCAGACATTGCCTCCGACCGGGCCAACACGCGTCCATCGCCTGCATCAGTGACTATAATAACCGGCAACCCACCAGTGACCAGGTTCTGCGTTCGACCAGCAAAGCTTAAACGATAACGTACCTGCGGTTCCGCTAGTATGAGTTGTGAAACAAGCTTCGTGGACGGGTTTGAGATACCATTAAAATCGAGACGCAGACTAAATGCGCCGGTGTTTGGTTCCTTTGGATCGCGATTGGCGGAGACTCCCTCCAATCGTTGAGCGAGTTGCCAACCAAAAGCTGAACTATCTATATTGACGTCGTGCTCGAAGTCGCCATCTACCATGTTTGGGATGACAGGTCGGTTGACGTCGTTATGCCCTTCATTTATGCCAGACCAGAGTTCATAGGCGGATACGAACTGCTTACCTTCGAGTAGATCAGCAACCAACTCTTGACGTTCCGCACTGCTGTCCTCACCTGCGGTGCGAAAAAGACTGACTGCCTCGGCTGTTTTTCCATGATGCAGGAAGAAGCGAGCCAGAGCTAAGCGCGCTGCTGGGTTTTGCGGCTGAACGGCGCGTTGCACGGCTCCCGCGTCCCCGTCAAACTCTCTCCACGCAGTGTTAACTACGTAAGGCAGATAATCTTCTTGGGCCGTTACGGCCGACCGAAATTCGGCGAAAGCCTCGTCACGCAAGCGCATGTTGATCAGCAGCATTCCCATATACCAGTGCGGCCGCGCGTAATGCGGCGCGAGTCGAACCGACACTGCGTAGGCTGCCCGGGCGCCATCAAGGTCGCCTAGCTTAGCGCGGCTGTATCCTAACTCTAACCAAAGGAGGTAATCGCGTGGCCTGAGACTTACGGCCACCTCGAAGTCTCTGATGGCTTCGGCTAACTTACCAGCGTTTAGTAAGGAACGGGCGCGCACATCGTAGGGGCGCGCATTTGACGGATCTAGACGAATGGCTCTGTCCAGTGAGGAAATGCCGGCCTGATCAGTTACAACTCTCGCTGCTAGCCAGCTCGAGTACCCCGCTCTAGCATTGATTAATATTCCACCGAACGCTGCCAGCAAGGCTAAGATACCGACACCAAAACACAACCGGCCTCGCTGCTTTTGGAGTTTATTACTTTCGCCGCTCCCGCTAGTTGTTACGATAACAATGAGAATGACAAAGACCAGGCCGTTGATGGTTATGTGCAGTCCGAAATCAACGAAACTATGGACGGCAACCGCGAAGAGTCCAGCGATCGTGCCTAAGCGGGACGCCCTGTAAAAAGAATCATTTGAGCCGCGCGACTTAGACGCACTATAGACTACCGACCCTAAAAACCACGCAACTAGAACTGCGCCGATCAAACCACCACTGGCAAGAATCTCCAGGTAATCGTTATGCGCCTGCTGTAATGACCACTCGCCCGTAGCCCGAAAATATTCAGGGATTACCGTCCAGTATCCGCCAAAGCCAACGCCAACAAACGGGTGGTCTTTAGCCAATTGCCAGGTAGCTTTCCATATTTCGATGCGCCTGATTCTATCGGTCGTATCAACACTTACCTCACGGCTTACTGTTTCCATCCGCCTAACGATAGCATCCCCACCTACCCATACAACGGCGACTGTCACAACCAAACCTAACAAAGCGGCGACGGCAACGCTGCTCAGTAATCGACCCGCATAAGGAACGAGCTTACCGAGTCGCTTTCTTCTTTGGTGGTTAAAGATGCGACCGACGTTATTATTAGCAGTTACGAACGCGATAAAGAGCACCAGGCTGAGCATGCTGATTACGCCACCACGCGAATTAGTAAACACAAGGGCCATCCATACCAGTAACGCCATCGCCCAATACGCCGGACGACGCCTCTGATCAATGCCCCCGCCAGTAATCAGGCCGGCAAGCAAACCCAGGGTCATTTCCATTAAAAAAGCAAAGTGGTTAGCATTAATGAATTGACCGTACCCCGCCCCCGCTGTTAAGCCAGTTAAGATGAATGAAGATTCGCCTTGCGTAAATTGTCTGACAAGGCCGAACAAAGCGCTCGCCACGCCCACGCCGATTACTATATGAACGAGCAGGGTAAAGCGTGATCGGCTCGAGGTGAAACGTAACAGCAATTCTCCCGCTATGATCAAGGAAAGAAGCTTGAAAACGAATTTCCTTGTCTCATGTGGATCGGCGCTTATCGTTGACCATGCCGCTACGGAGCTACTTAACTCCCTGGGAACCAACGGCAGTGTCTGCAGTATAGAGAAGGCACAGAGACAAAGGAGTGGTAAGAGCAGACCATAACCCTTTATCTGCGCCTCTCCCGTTATCAGCGCATGAACAATCCGCACGGCCATAAAAGCAAAGACAACGCAAACGAAGGCGGCTTCCCACCATGGCTCGACAGTACCGTAAGGAATAGCGGTCAATACCACTGTGACAAGGAGCCCGTAGAACACGATGCGCTCGAGTCTGAGCGCAATTCTCTCCTTGTAAGAGGTTCTCTCCAACGGATTAAATCCAGCGAGGGCATCGAGGGGCGCAGACACCTCAGTGTTTACTTTCATCATGTCTGAGAATGGCAATACTGATAACGCGATGAACAGCGCTTCCGCTGTTACGCCGACCCATCGTGTTTAGCCTGGTGCTTACTACCGAAGACTGCATCCTGAGATTGATACTCACTGGCGCTAAGTCCGGTCATTTCCTTGAAGCTGCGCGAAAAGTAGTGGCTATCGGAAAAGCCGACCCGCGCCGCTACTTCCTTGACACTGTATTTCCGAGAAGCCAACATACGCTTCGCTTCCTCAATGCGAGTGCTTTTCAGTAGCTTGCGAAAGCTGACGCCGACCTCCCGGTTGAGGATACGTGACAGATGGGCAGGCGGCATGGGAAGCTCTTGGGCCACTCGCGTCAGATCGAGATCCGGGTTGGAGTAGTTTTCGTAGATCACGCGGATGACGTCGCGCACGGTATCGTAGTTATTACCCTTGTGAAGGTGGACACACGGTTGAATCGGCAGAACGCTGCGCAGCGAGCGAACGATCTCGAGATCAGATTTATCGCCAGGCTCCTCGCTCAAAATAAACTCGCCGCGAACGGTCTCTTCAAATCCGTGATCTGACTCGGCGCGCCGCAGAATGAGCATGGGAACCCGAGGGTAGATCTGCCGGAGCTGGCTGACAAAGAGCCTGCGCACCGGATAAGACGAAACACCGATGACGATCAAGTCTACATCGTTTTCAGGAGCGTATGAGCTCGACGGGTCTGTTGAAGCGACTGCCGTCAATCGGGAAGACTGAACATTGGCCAGCGTTTCCAGTGCGTGTTCGCAACAGTCAATGGCCATAACATGCAGTTGCACTTCGCTTCATTGCCTCCTTTCTTGATGTGCCAGGAATATCGAGATAGTTTAAGCGGAGAGACTATTCTGGTTCTGTTTTCTCAGTTTGAGAAATATCAGCAATATGAATAAAGGACCCATGATTACTGACTCAAGCAAGCTAATCTTAAGTACCTGGATCAAGATCTCACTCCAAGGGTCAAACCGCGGGTCGAATCTGAAATGGAAGTAATCAAAGAGTCCGAGCTTGAAGCCATAATCAGACAGGGGCCAGAGCAGTCGTATTCCCTCGCCCTGGTGACTGGTCACCAGCACATCGAGCAGTGCGTGTGAGGTGGGCGCCAGCACGAGCGCCAACCTGTGGCTAAACTTCTTTGCTCCGACAAGCACCGAAGCAAGCAAACCGGCTGCGACGCCGAAGGCGATTGAATGTGTGAAGCCGCGATGCGCACCTCGCAGGTAAAAGATCCATTCCAGAGCAAAATCTGCGTCCGGTAAGATGGCCATAGCAGCGCACAACAACATGATTTTCCAGTCTTTGCCAATAGAGATTTTTCGTTGCGACGCGGTAAATAGGCTTGCTGCGACTATTCCGTGAACTATAGGAAATGGCATTTAATCTCTGCTCCAAGGCTATTAACTCCGACGCCGCTAGCAGGAGGTCCCGAGCCTAACTTCTCAGGCCTAATACCTCTGGCTAGCGCCACTAATGACCCGCAATATACGACTTGACCACGCAAACTCACATGATTACGATCTCTCGTTCCTCAGTTGCGAGGCTCCTGAACTTCGGCGATCAGCGCGTGGCAACAAGTTTGAGACAGCAGGACGATTAAATTCAGTGTAGCACTCGAATGCTCTCTGGTTACGGCGCGGTATCCAGTGGCAGCGTTTCGTAGATGGGATGCCTTTTCAGAAAAAGGCGCTGACAAAGAGTGAAGAGAGACAGAGTTGTATATTTTTCCACTAGTTTGAATGTTCTTCCACCGACTAGTTATTGATTGAAGTAAGATAGGCCTCTAGTATCGAGTGAGGCACGAGCCTTCGCTCCAATGCGTTTTTAATGCCCACCGCGCCCCTAAATCCTCAGACGGAAAGCTCTAAGACAGATTAAGGGGATGGTCTACTCGACTGAGTTTTGTAAAGATGAGGGTTTTTTGTTGACCGGCTGGGGCAAAGGTTCGAGGGGCTGAGGCAGGAAGCTCATTTGAAGAAGGGCGCTAGCTTTAAGCCGGAAGGACGACACACCAGTTTTTGAACAAAGGCCATGCAGAATCAACTATCGCATTCACGTGCTCTTAACTTATTCCGCTCCACGGCACGGACTCTAGTGACACGCCGCTATATTTCTTTTGTTTTTATCGCTTGTTTTTTGGCCCTTTCCCTCCTCGTTCGTAATCAAGTTGGGGCACACGCCCAACCAACTGGCAAGCAGGACGGCGTCTCGCAGCCTCAGGCGCCGGCCGAAATGGCAGCGTTTCGGACTAAGTTAGCGGCCCAGCTGCAGCCCATCCTTGCTCGTGCCGCTAAATCCGATAAAACTAAGCCGTCTGGTGAATCAACGACCAGCGCGGCGGTAGCCCCGGTGCTGTTGTTGAACGAAAATTCCACGCGGGCTCTCGCGCTGGACTCGGTAACCTGGGCCAGCGAACCGTTCCCCGTGACCGAGCCCATTCCGTTTAGCCTGGACTCTCGTACCCGGGTGATGATGTTCGCCCAGAATCTCGATTTCCTGCCTGGCGAAGATGCCTCGTCCGTAACGGCTGACGCCGTGGACAGCTCATTTCAGCCTTATGGTTTGACCGTCGAGTATGTCGGCAATTGGCTGCTCCCACCAAGCGTTCCGCTGCAACCGATCAAAGTGGTAATCCTTCGGCTTAGTGATCAAATGACCGACGCTACAGGAGACGTAAGTGTACGCCTTTACTTCCACGGCATGGCCAGTAATGCGGCGCCGATAGCTATTGGACCCAGCATCCCGGTTCCTACTCCGACGCCAACACCAACACCGACGCCAACACCTTCGCCAACGCCGACGCCGACACCATCGCCTTCGCCAACGCCGACACCATCTCCTACTCCCACTCCGTCAGGAAATACAATTACCCTGAATCCGGCCACCACATACCAGACCATGAACGGCTGGGAGTTCACCGACTGGGCTATGCACATTGTTGAGAACAACACTTTGGGGGTAAACAAGATCAATCCGGCTTTTGCGAACTATAAAGACGAAGTATTTACCCGTGCCGTTGATGACGGGTTTAATCGTATCAGGCTGGAGATTCAACCTGGAGTGGAGAATAGCGAGGTGGCCTATTTCACGCAATACGTGGATGGGGGTATTACTTACCCTCAGCTCAACGGCTTCCGCAAGAACCCAGTTAATGACAATGCTGACCCATTGGTCATAAATGCTGCTGGCTTCCAATTTGCCGAATTGGACTTTCTTATCAACACATACGTTATTCCATTTCGCCAGCGACTAGCAGCCAATGGAGAAACCTTATGGGTCAACGTGTGCTATGTAGGAAACGAGCCAACTGCCGCACTCCATGCCGACACTCCTGAAGAATACGCAGAGCTTGTCTTAGCCACCTATCAGCACATGCAAACTACTTTTGGTTTTGTGCCTGACACTTGGGAGGCGGTACTAGAACCAGACATATCATCCGGGTCTGCGTGGACAAGAGCCAAATATGCACAGGTCGTGCTTAAAGCAGGAGATAGGTTAGTAGCAAATGGCTTTAACCCTAATTTCGTCCTTGGCTCTACAATCAGTATGAATGCTGCGGTTCCATATTTTGATACTACGATGACAACACTAGGTGCTTCCAAGCGACACTATGTCGCGGAACTGTCCTATCACCTTTATAGAGGTTCAATCGACGCTACGCGAGTGACCATTGCGAGCCGCATGGCTCAGTATGGTGTAGGTTCCGGTATGCTTGAGTGGATAGGAGCTACTTACAATGAACTGCACCAAGACTTGAAAATTGCCAATAACACAGCATGGCAGCAGTACGCGTTGGCTGGCAATGTTCTCCAAGGAGATAACGGAGCCCATTATTACCTCATCGACCAGGCGAATCCGAATTCTCCGACTGTCACTATTGGTTCACGCACCAAGTTCCTGCGGCAGTATTTTAAGTTCATTCGTCGGGGAGCGGTGCGAATCGGGGCTACAAGCAACAATGCCAACTTTGACCCGGTTGCTTTCAGGAACACGAATGGCAGGCAAGTCGTGGTTGTTAAGGCATCAAGCGGTGGAAGCTTCAACATAGAGGGATTACCAGCAGGCACGTATGGCATCAAGTACACAACCGCGACTCAGTATGATGTGGATGCCGCCCCAGTCACGATCAACGCAGGGAAACTGGTCGTCACGAGCATTCCGGCAGCCGGTGTAATTACTATTTACTGGAGGTAAGCAAGAGCCCCGGTATCGAGTGAGGCACGAGCCTCGCTACAATGCGTGTTTAATGCCCACCGCGCCCCTAAATCCTCAGACGGAAAGCGTTTCTTTGTTCCCAACAACCTCATTTCAGTCTGTCCCACATTCCTAAAATCGAGGGGCTGTAGATAATCACGGCGTTGTATGCAGCCCAGCCTAAGACCGTCAGCATGAGGGGCTTGTCCTTTGTTAACATTTTGCTGGGATTACCGCCATGTGTGGGATCGCGAGTCAGGGCAATGTAGCGCAGTAAACCATAGATGACGAAAACACTGCCATATATGAGTTTGTCAGTATTGAAGCGGGCGACAGTCTCAGGTGCGACAGTGTAGAGTGCATAACAAACGATAGTCGCGCCGATCAGGATATTGTTGACCTGTTCCAGGTAACCAACCGTGTACTTGTCGAGTACGTTGCGATGCTTGGCTGCCTCAGTTGATAGCATTAGCAGTTCCTGTCGACGCTTCGCGAATGCGAGGTACAGAGCCAATAGAAAGGCACAGGCTATGAGCCAGTGCGTCGGTTCGATCTCAACGGCAACCGCGCCACTGACTACGCGCAACACAAAGCCCGTAGCAATAATCATGCAATCGAGGATCATCGCTTGCTTCAAGCTTACGCAGTAGCCCAGGGTCAATCCGAGATAAGTAAGCGCAAGTAGCAAGAAGCCCACGCCGAGTGTTGAGGCGATCCATAAAGCAC
This sequence comes from Pyrinomonadaceae bacterium, assembly GCA_041745915.1. Taxonomy (GTDB): domain Bacteria; phylum Acidobacteriota; class Blastocatellia; order Pyrinomonadales; family Pyrinomonadaceae; genus PSRF01. The sequence goes on from JBGTHZ010000088.1 coordinate 21,234, forward strand.
TGGCCAACAGCGTCAAAGACACCCCTAACGCCACGGGAATTGTCAGCGCGCCTGAGGCTATCGGACGGAGACGCTTGTCTGGGTGCGCGCGATCTTCGGGAGCATCAATGATGTCGTTGATAATGTAAAGCGCGCTACACATCAGGCAGAAACTGGCGCAGGCCAAAAGGGCATGACCGACAGCCAGTGGATCCAGCAGCTTCTTGCCGAAGAGTAGCGGCGTTAGAATAAACAGATTCTTGACCCACTGGTGCGGCCTCATGGCAATCAGCAGCAGGTGCAACACTCTGCGGCTCTTCACGGCCTCACCTTGCACATGCTCGCTCGAGACGATCGCCGCCGCTCGGGTAGGATTGGACACAGAAACTTGTTGTGACATTCGACCTTCTCCTAAATTTTATGCCGCCGTTGTAAGATCTCTTTATGCGTAATAAGAATTTGCCAGTAATAGAAGATTAGAGTGACGAGAAGACTGAGGTAAGTAACATCAAGCCCAGCGCTCCATATGCGCCGGCGACTAGATCATCGGCCACGATGCCTGCGCCCGACTTAAGAGATTCGAGACGGTTCGCCGGGTAAGGTTTCAAAATATCGAAGACACGGAACAGGAAAAAACCCGCAACAACCGCCAACCAACTTGAAGCAAACGGCACCAACAAAAATGTCATCAACTGTCCAGCGATTTCGTCAATGATTACCGGCCGGGGGTCTTTTTCGCCGAGCACTTTTTCTGTGCGAGTTGCTGCCCATATACCGACTGCCGAAACGGCGATAATTGCAGCCAGCATCACCCCAAGGTGCAGGAGATTAAGAGGTGGTATCTCCCACCCGCGCTCAACCGCGTTGACGTGGAGTTGCGTCGCGACTACGCCGATCAGCAGATATATGCCCACACCCAGCGCGGAGCCAAAAGTCGCCGGAACCACTCGTACAAAACCGATGCCGCATGTAGCGATGGCCAGCGCAGAGCGGTCAAGCAGAGTTAACGTGCTGAACCGCCGGCCCGATGTCAGGCTACGCGCTACGATAAGCTCGCTCAGGCCGAGATGTGATCTCTTAATTATCTGCACTTCCGTACCAACTTGAGGCGTTGAGCCAGAACCCTACTAGGTCAATACAGGCTCTGCCTGAGCTACAGGTCTGGAGCGACGAATCTCTTCCCACTCCACAGATCCGAATTTCCTTAGCGCTGTCTTACGGAGAAAACCAAAATACAGATCCATGTGTGCCTCTCTCGACCACCGCTGCAGGAAAGCTTTGTAGCCGCGCTCGCCCAATTCGCGCCGCAGAGCCGGTTCAGTAGCAAGGCGATTGATCGCGGCAAGGAGCTCTTCATCGTCTCGGTAAACAAACCCACCACCGCTGTCGTTGATTACTTCGGGCAAAGCGCCGAGATCACGAACGATTACCGGAGTTTTGCGAGCAAGCGATTCGACGATGATTATCCCGAAGGTCTCATAGGTGAGAGAGGGAACGATGCAGGCCATCGCGTGGTAATAGAGTGCGCCCAGTTCTCGCTGTGGCAGTGCGCCGAGAAACTTGATGCGGGGGTTGCCGGCGGCTTGTGTCTTTAACTCTTTTTCGTACTCGCCTGTGCCCGCGACGAGAAGATCCTGATCGGGGACCCTTACCCACAGGTCGATCAAGGTCTGAAGCCCCTTGATCTTTTCTAACCGACCAACAAACAGAAAGTAGGGTCGCTCCTGAGGACGTGGTTCTGGTGAGTTCCATTCATGGTCTACACGGTCGATGAAGTACGGAAGATGTGCGACAGGCTGCTGGAAACCACGGTCGGCATGCATCTTTGCAGTAAAGCGACTGGGTGAGACGAATTGATCAATGTGCGTGCTGGTCCGCTCAAGTAAACCGGTATAACGCCAGAGTTGTGGTGGGCGTTTTCCTCGGATAGTGCAGCGCATACATTCGGGCTTCTCGCATAAACGGCTGTTGAATTTCCAGAGCACATGCATAGGGCAGATGAGCCAGTGCTCGTGAGTCATGTAAAGCTTGACCGCGCGCGAGCTGGGCGCCTCAAAAGTTAAGACGTTCGGTCCCAGCAGAGAGATGTTGTGATATTGGACCACATCATATTTCTTGCTTGCCATTACCTCGCGGATGCGCTTCTCTTTGAGCAGCGGATGCCCTGTCTGTTGGGTCAGCAGCGGGGACAGCGCTTTATAACCACTGCGGAGCTCATGTGTCTTTACGTTCGGGTGATCCTTAAACTTGATAGGAGGCTCAGCAGGATGCAACAGATGATAAGAGTCAACGCAGTGGATGACATCAACCTGATGTCCTGCGTCGCCAAGCGCGTGCGACAGACGATAGATGTACATCGCGTCCCCGCCAAAACTGTACGGCGGGTAGAAAGTTGTTAGATGTAAGAACTTAAGAGGACGGCTCATGATGCAGCCACCTTGCGAATTAAAGTCATCATCTGATCGGCTGCGGCCTCCCAGGTCAGATAGCCGGCGGCTTTCTGTCCGGCATCGCCCATTCTCTGACGAATCGTGTCAGACTCCAGCACACGGGTTAAGGCCATCTCCAACTCTTCCGGTCGTGTTGGATCGAAATATAGGCCGCCTTCGCCAAGCAACGAGGGAAGCGGACTCTCTTTTGTAGCAACCACCGGACAGCCACAAGCAGCCGCTTCAATGGCTGGCAATCCGAATCCCTCCATCAACGAGGGCAAGGCCGATACAGCCGCCAGATTCAGGAGCACAATAAGTTCTTCGTCTGGGAGATACCCGGTAAACATCGCTCTTTCTTGCAGCCCAAGTTTTTGAATCTGACTCTTAATTGTCCCTGCATAACTATGAAAGACTTCCTTCTTGTCTTCACCTACCAGCACCAGCTGCACATCCGCGAACGATGGCTGGCCGATGAGCTTTGCGAAAACCGAGACCAGGGTCTCCAGGTTTTTGTGGGGACTAAATCCGCCTACATAGACGATTATTCTTTGGGACTCAGTCAGCCCAAGGGATTTCAAACGTGGAGTCAAGCGCGGTTTGTGCAGCACCCGAAAGACGGGATCACTAGCTTCGCCGACAACATGAACTCGTTCGGCCGGCATGCGGAACTGTTCGACTATTGCCCGGCGCGAATAGTCCGATACCGTAGCCACCGCGTCTGCTTGCCACCGCCCCAGGGCAACCTTCGTTTTCCAGAAGAGGCGTGATTGTCGACTGGGCATCGTCAGGCTTGGATATTTTTCCGCAATCACGTCATGGATCATCGTGATCTTTTTGGCGCGCGTGACCACGGGGACGTAACTGTAGATCGTTGGAAACAGCAACAAGTCTACATTAGCCGCGGATAAGGAGTGGGCCATTCGCCACATATCAGCAGCTGAACGATGACCGTTAGAAGAGGCTGCGACCGCCGTCGGCGCAGTGGTGGAACGGACCAGACTTACCTCTGCGCCGTATGGTAGCGTCTCGAGGCCCTCGGCCGAATCCAGAAACAGCACGTATCGATTTTCCGAGTCGCGCATGATTAGTGCGGTGAGCAGAGAGCGAGCGTGACGTCCATACCCGCGCTTGTTCTGCCAACACGTTGCATCGACTCCTATGTTCATAAACGGGTTCTAAAACATCGGGCAGGGGATGAGCTGTTATCGCACCTCACTCATGGGCTCCCCTGCCCGATCGTGCTCAGTTGCACATCTGTCAGATGGCTGTGGGAACTTGACCCGCCAGCCTTCGCGGTCTTCTCACTAGTTGTTGCAATTAGCCGTTTGAGTGCCGTTGTTATAGTCGTCGAGGGCCTCTCCGTCAGCCGTCATGGCCTGACCAGTGACTGAAGATGCACCTACGCCGTACGGCAGCTTGCCAGAAAAACTAGTGAACAAAGCATCCGCATGAGCGATCGTAGCGTTGACTGGGGTCGGGTCGGCGCCGTTGGCGACGTTCAGCTTAGCTGCGATCAATTGACGGGCCAGGATCAGGCTGGCGTCACCTCTGGTCGGTGTCCTGAGTATCGTCAACAGTTCCGCTTGGGTATAAGTCTGACTCCCTAAAGTGAGAGAGCTGACCGGCCAAGCCTCGGCATGGGTTTTCCAGAAGCCCTGGGTCTTCGGGCACGCTCCGGTTGGAGGACAGGATGTGATTACGCGGATCTGGTCCAGCGTACTGTCTGCCGGACTGGGTGTACTTTGAATCTCCAGAGTTACTATTAGTGTTCTGCGGTCAGCGCTGAGAGTAATCTCTTCCTCAAATTCGAGACCGCGCCCGGCTTCTGTGCCGGTCGGATACAGCGTGCCAACTCTGCCGAGCGCGGCGTCGCTAGCGTCGAGTTGAGGTGTGAGCGCGATTACGCCGATGATGGGGCAGTCAAAAGTTGCTGAACCCGTCAGTCTTACAAACGCAGTTGTGCTCACCCGGTCAAAGTGCAGGAAGAAGCTGTCCACGGACGTACCTGCAGGCACCGTGCCGGGGGAGTAAGGCGCGTTAAACGGAAACTTGTAAGTGCCCGGTACCGAAACGTCCACGTTAATCGGTGCGCCTAACGTGACATTTCCCTTTTCGGTGAACAACCGGATCTGAGTCTCGCTCTCGGTGGCCCCTAGAAGGACCGTTGCCGGTGGACTGGCAGTCTCATCAGTAACAGCTCCTGTGGTCCCAATAATGCCGGCGAGTGATTGCGTAACCACTCCCAGCATCATCACCAGTACGAGAATTGATACAGCTAGTTTTCTAAGCTTCACGTGTGTGTCTCCTTCTAGTTGGTTTAAAGTGTACACCTAAGGCCGCACTCTTAGGCGTGGTGTTATCCCCCCAGGATCGTACTCAAATTGACAAAACAGGTGCGGGCCAAGTCCCGCGGCTTAATTAGGTTAAGGGTTGTCAGGATGACTTCAAAACTACCGCTGACCGATGCTGGGCGGTGAGTCGGACCTCGGTACCAGGACTGAAATGGGACCGGTCTGTGTTACTTGTCTCAAGAACGAGGGATTCGCCTCAGGCTTGGGGATGGTGCGCACTTCTACGTAGTTGTCCAGTAGAGCTTGCCTAACACCCGAGGGCCTTTTCCAAGTGCTCCAGTCATAAAGGAAAGAAGGCGAATTGAAGTTTTGCACCAGAATCTTTGAGTAAGTTTTGCTGCGAATGCGGCCCACCATCACATCCATGTTCCGATAAATCCCCCCGGGGGGTTGATCGGCTAGTGAGATCGCACGGTCTTTAACCAGGACAGAGTGTCGCAGGTAGATCCAATTACCCACATCAAGGAGGACTTTGTCGGCAGGGAGGCCATTAAACTCACGCTCAATGTCTGCTATGTAACGGTAGATGTCTGGCGAGGTTTGCAGGGCTCTCCAGGAGCGTTCCAGGCCGGCTCCGGTGGGTACAACTCGCACAGCGAGAAAAACAGTCAGGACTGCGGCGATGGCAATCAAACATCGCGCCCAATGAACAAGCCTGGGCAAGCCGATTCCCGTTCGCACCGTGACGGATGGCCAGAAGCGGGGAAGCGCCGCGAACAACCAGACAGCGCCTATCACGACACCGGGTCCGAAATGATATAGCACGCCCCAGCCTGAGCCGCTCGAAAGTGCCTCACTCGCAATGAGTACGAGCCATGCAATCCAAAGCGGACCCAAGGTTCGAATGTTTCGGTCCTCGCGTAGGATCAACCAACCGCCAACGAGACCGATGGCGATCTCCATCCAGGCACGAAGGATGTGGTCCAGGCTGCGCAGAATGGAAATGTTGAACTCGCTGGCGCTGAAGCCTATCTTCCTGCGGCTTCCGCCAGTTATCTCAAACGCCCAAAAAATGAAAGCATCGCCCCAAAGCAAGTAGCACACGCCAATGGCTGCCGCGATAAGTAAGCCCGAGACTCCGGTGAAAAGAGCTAGTCGCCTTATGTTCCTGGGGCTATGAAGCAGCAGGAAAATGAACATCACAGCCGCCCAACTGATCAGGAACTGTTTCGTCATGAAGCCAAGCGCCGGACATATTGCCATCAGTAAGATCGTCTTCCAACTGGGAGCCTTAAGGTAGAGCAACACGGTCCAGAAGCTGAACATCGATACCAGTAAGGCCAGGGCGTCGGCGTGGAGGGCGTGTGTGAATCTGTTAGTGAGCGGGGAAGTGGAAATGACGAAGATGGCCAGGAACGTAAAGGCGAACCACGTCTTGGGAAATTCGTCCTTGTACTCGGGATAAGCCAGGCTGCGCAGCATTCGAGTGCTTGCCGTGGCAATGAGTGCCGCACACGCGACGAAGGCGAGCTGAATGATTCGCCAGGCGACGATCGATGTCGGCTTGCCGATGAGCCAGGAAATGCCGTAGGTGAGGAGTGTGGCCCCAGGCGTATAGACAAGCGAGTTGCTATCTTCGGGAGGGGTGTAGAGCGGAATGCCCGTACGGAGTTTGATGATGTCCCCGACAAAATTGGTTTCGGCCCACATCAGAAGGTCTGCCGGGAGGAAGACATAAGGTCTGATGACAAGGAGATAGAACACCGCCAGGAAAGCCGAAAACCCGAAACAACTCAGCAGTGAAAAGTAACTCGCGGACCAGATCGAAGGAACGGCTTTCGCCTGGACGCGTGGAACAGTCGTCTGATCGTCGTTTGTCCCGTCAGGCTCGAGGCCAAATCCGACATATTCAGGTGCTGTAGAAGACACTTGCTCCATGAAGTTATTCATCGCTTGATTGCCGACGACATTTTGTCCTTAGATTCGCTTATGAGTCCGTGACTTGCACGCACTACTCTGAGGAACTATTCTGCGCGAGAAGTTTGTCGAGAGACTCCCTGAACAGCTGAAGAGCTTGATATCCTTCTTCGGAACGGCCGAGGTTGTTCTGTTCTGTTGGATCAATTCCGAGGTCGTAAAGTTCCTGGCTGCCATCGCCGTTCTGAATGTAGTGGTAGCGGCCAATCACAAGAGATTTCATATTTCCTTTTGCGACTGGGTAGTAATCTCTTTCGACGAATCCGCGGCTTAGTTCGGAGAGTACAGTATTCTTTGGAGAATTATGGATTTTGTCTGTTGCCCCCCAGTGTTGGGTAAGTGAAGTGCCTGGGAAGGAAGTCGTCTCCTCCAGTTTTAGAATATTCATTATCGTGGCTGGCAAGTCCCGAGGGCTAACCGGCGCAGATACACTCAAACCTGTGGGCACAGCCGCCGGATACGAGATCAGCAGCGGCACGTGTAACAAGGGCATGTACAGGCTGTTAAGGTGGCCGAAAAGGCCGTGCTCACCCAATTGTTCGCCATGATCTGAGGTGACAATAACGACGGTGTTGTCCAGGACTTTACGTCTCTCAAGTTCGTCAAATAGCTGCCCGAGTTGATGGTCGAGATAGGCGATGGCGCTCTCGTAAGCGTCTACCTCCGCCTGAGTTTCCTCCTGCGACATAGCCCACTTATCCCCACGCCAACCTCGGTTTGCTTCGTGCATGAAGGGGCCCCTGGGTCTTACAGGACCGAACATGGAATCGAACGGCTTGGGCGGCGCATAAGGTTCGTGGGCATCGAAGTAGTTGAGAAACGCAAAAAAGGGTCGACCCGGCTGACCCGCTTGCCAGTCCAGGAATGCCTCGTTGATATTCGCCGCCGCCTTGCGGTCGAGAAGGTCATGGCATCCGACAGCCTGGCGCAGTCTCGGACTGTTGGTGATGAATCGGCCCAGCGATGAACTGATGACGATTTCACCGAACGACGTAGGATAGTCTTCAAAATGGATGAAACCTCGATTCAGGCCAGTTTCGTAGCCGGTGTAGCGAACGTTGGCAACGAATCCGGCGGTAGCGTATCCCCGTGCACCCAGGACTTCAGCCAGCGTAGGATAGGTGGCATCAAGCGGAGTAAGCCATCCGATGGACAGTTCATGCGGCCAGCGACCTGTGAACATGCTGGCGTGAGCAGGGGCGGTCCACGGCGCAGTTGAGATCGCGCGCTCAAAACGCACCCCACGCTTGGCCAGTTTCTCCAACTGTGGTGTCGTAGGCCGCTGGTAGCCATACACACTCAAGCTTTGCGCTCGTACTGTGTCCAGGACGATCAGCAGCACATTCGGAGCCTGCGCTCGTGCCGGTGCTAACTTCGCCATCTCTCCATGCTCGACTAGCGCCCGCCAACCATGCAGGCCAACGGCCATTATCAGGACCAGCCCCGCCATCCAGCCTACCGTGCGACCGACCAGTCGTTGCACACCTTCTGCACGGGTCGCACTAAGACGGGCGGCATGGACAGCAAGCCCAAGCGTCAAAAGCAGAATCGCCAGCTTATGTAGCCGCGGGTACCACAGGAACAAGAAGCTGAACGCAGCCAGGAAGGTAAACAAGAAGACCGTTGTGCGCAGCGAAACGAGTCTCGGCCACTTCCATGCAATACCCTGAAGCATGAGTCCAATCGCGACAAAAAACAGGACATAAGACAGCGGAGTCATCCAGATCACCTGTGGGCCTACGAAGAGCATTTGGTCCAAGATAAACTTCCGCACCCCCAGCACCGTCAGTTCAGCAAACCCTACGATCAGCGCAAACCAGGCAGCTAAGACCAGGATCTTGTATGCCTGCCCGACGACACGGACCGCCGTTGGGCTCTCACTCGCAACGTCTGTCAATGTAATTTCCCTTTTTCAAAAAGACAAGAACGCTTTCTTGTGTCCAGGTGGCCCTCTGGGCCAGGTGAATGTCTCTAAGGCTTATTGGCGTAATTTTTAGCAGTATTTTGCCTGGGCGTTCGATCGTTAACGAGAATCGTATCCAAATTCTCCCTGAACGATACTAATATCTGGCGACCTTCTACTGAAGCAGCGAGATCTCGTTCTTCCCCCGGATCTGTCTTCCAGTCGTAAAGCTCTTCACGACCGTCGCCATTTTTAATGTAGTGATATTGAGAAAGGACTAGTGATTTCATATCTCCCTTGATGATCGGCCACGATTCAGGGACACCTGGCATGAACTCGACCTCTGAAAGCAACGGCTCGATCTCCAGGCTGCGGGATTCGGGCGTGTTACTCCAGAATCGAGAAAGGGAGCCCCCCGGAAACGAAACGCTTTCTTTGAGTCCCACAAGCTCACCCACCGTTGAGGGAAGATTTCGGAGGCTAACCGGCTCAGATACGCTCAAGCCTGCGGGGACAGCGTCAGGATAAGAGATCAGCAGCGGAACGTGGAGCAGTGGCAGGTAGAGACTATTTACGTGCTCGAATAGGCCGTGCTCGCCGAATTGTTCGCCGTGATCTGAGGTAATGATGACAACGGTGTTGTCGAGAATCTTCCGCTTCTCCAGTTCGTCAAACAGGTGTCCCAGTTGGTGGTCCATATAAGCGATGGCACTCTCGTAAGCGTCCACCTCAGCCTGGATCTCTTGCGGAGACATTTCATCTTTGTCTTCGCGCTTTGCCAGGTGCGCCCGCAAGTGCAAAGTCAAATGATTCTTTCGCGGTGATACAGGACCAAACATCGAATCGAAGGGCTGGGGTGGCAAATACGGTTCGTGGGCATCGAAGTAGTTGAGAAACGCAAAAAAAGGCCTACCCGGCTGACCCGCTTGCCAGTCGAGGAATGCCTCGTTGATATTCGCCGCTGTCTTGCGACTTGGGACGTCATAGTAGTCAACGAGCGAGCGCAGTTTGGGACTCATTGTGATGAGTCGCCCTAACGACGAACTAAGAACAACTTCCGCAGCTGATACCGGATAATCTTCGTAATGCGTGAATCCTCGGCTGAGACCAGTTTCGTACCCCGCCATTTCCACGTTGGCAACAAACCCGGCGGTCGCATAACCCCGGGCACCCAGGACTTCAGCCAGCGTAGGATGGGTGGCATCAAGTGGTTTCAAATGCATAGTTTTCCAGTCGGTGGACAGTTCATGCGGCCAGCGACCTGTGAACATGCTGGCGTGAGCAGGGGCGGTCCACGGCGCGGTTGAGATCGCGCGCTCAAAACGCACCCCACGCTTAGCCAGTTTCTCTAACTGTGGTGTCGTAGGGCGTTGGTAGCCATACACACTCAAGCTTTGCGCTCGTACTGTGTCCAGGACGATCAGCAGCACATTCGGAGCCTGCGCTCGTGCCGGTGCTAGCTTCGCCATCTCTCCATGCTCGACTAGCGCCCGCCAACCATGCAGGCCAACGGCCATTACCAGGACCAGCCCCGCCATCCAGCCTACCGTGCGACCGACCAGCCGTTGCACACCTTCTGCACGGGTCGCACTGAGCCGGGCGGCCTGGACAGCAAGCCCAAGCGCCAAAAACAGAATCGCCAGCTTATGTAGTCGCGGGTACCACAGGAACAAGAAGCTGAACGCAGCCAGGAAGGTAAACAAGAAGACCGTCGTGCGCAGCGACACGAGTCTCGGCCACTTCCACGCAATACCCTGGAGGACAAGTCCAATGCCGACAAAAAACAGGACATAAGACAGCGGAGTCATCCAGATCACCTGTGGCCCTACGAAGAGCATTTGGTCCAAGATAAACTTCCGCACCGCCAGCACCGCCAGCTCAGCAAACCCTACGATCAGCGCAAACCAGACAGCTAGCAATAGAAGTTCGGTTGGTCTCTTGCGAGTGCTGAAGTAGCTACCTATTGCCAGGACATTTTTCATCTAACCAGTCTCCCTTCGAGAATGACTCCAGCCCTGGACGAACAGCCGCGGGTAATAACTGCATACCGCTGGATCAATGCCTTATATGCTTGCAACATCTGATGAGTTCTCTGGGCTGAGGAGCGGAATGATCCTCGCTTAAGGAACAAGCGCCCTGTGAGAATCACCCTCTTTTCCTTTCGCCTTGTCCGATTCTTTCAAAGTGCGGACGTTTTGCTGCGAACGCTCTGCATAGGCGCGGAAGAACTGGTAAGTCCTGCGAAGGATCGGTTCGTATACCCGGCTGACAACGACCCGTGGTAATTCGCGTTCGCGGTGACGCCGCCAAACTTCCGTGTCTCGGACGTACAATGCAATCCCATCCTTGGCTTTAACGCGGGTTGTCATCGGAGGCGGTGGCTCAGATTCTGACTGGATGAAATAGTTGATGGTGTTACCAGCGGACTTAGCCCTGGTGGCATAGTAGATCCAGCTAAAGGGGTCAGTCCCCCACGGTTGCTCGGGATACTGCATCCGGTAGTCTTCCGGCAGCAGTGCAGACAAACTCTTACCCCCACGTGCAGCAACCTCATATGCGTGTTCATAGTCGCCGATTCGGTACTCGGTTGCCTGACCGAATTCTCGTACGGCTTGATTGATTTGGAAGTGCTGAGGAAGCGAGAAGAAAAGACATAAAGCAGTAGTAATGGTGACCGTCGGTAAGAGCCATCTTTGCGCGAAAACGGATGCCCGCAGATACGTGCGCCAGAAGACCACCAGCGGCAGGATCATAACCGGTGTGAATTGATGCAGCGCCGTCCAGGATTGCAGGTATAGAACCCCAAAGTAAATGATGGTTATTCCCACTACCATCAAACCCAGAGCATCCTTCCTTCGCGCTGCCAGGAATGACAAGACCGGAACTACTCCGCAAGGTAGGAGAAGCGCGTTGAATCGAACGAACTCTCCTAACGTCGGTGGGTAAAGGCGCCGAAGCATGTTCTTCGCAGAGAATTGGTTATTGATGCCGTGGAGAAGGAGTTGGTTATAGAAGATTTCGTAAGTGACACCGATAACGATCCAAACAAAAATGAACGCACCAACGGTCTTCACTTTCGGCAGCCAGTTCTCCGGCCTGACAATGACCGTTACCACGGCCAAAGCGCCGAAGAGCAACATTCCTCCTGGTCCAGCGAGACAGGTCATCAGCGCGAGGGTCCAAAACCATTTCTGCCGCTCGGTCAAGAGCGCGTAGCACGCCGAGAGGAAAAGCGCTATCACAAGCGTATCAGTGGCAGCCATTTCGGCGAGGTCCGCAAAGAACGGCTCATAATTGGTGTTGTAGGACTGGACCACGCTATAGAGAACCAGCGCGAGCCACACCACCGCCTCCTCGAACCACGAGAGCGGCCGCGGGCTGGCCAGCTCGATTAATAGCATCAGTGCAGCAAAAAGGACCACGAGATAGAGAATAAACGGCAATCGAACCGAGGCCTCGAATTGGCCAAAGATGGTGATGAACCAGTGGTTGGGATAAGCAAACAAAACGAAATTGTGGTAAAAGCCAAACACACCATCCTGCAGCTCCCAACGCGGCAGCAAGTGGGTGGTCAAGCTCCTGCCAAACTCGAAAGCCTCGATGCCGTCAAGGTTGAAGTTTTCCCAGAAGATCTTGGGAACGAGGACGCCGACACCCACGAGCGCGGCTCCCAGCATCCACAAAAGACGCCTGACGTCGGTCCACCCCGCAACAGGGCAAGTTAGATCCGCCGCCTCGTTTAACCGGTAGGCCAATAACAGCCACGCAACTGCGGTGGTTCCAAGCCAGAGCAGCAATAAGGTAAGCGAGGTGACAGGTGGTCCAAATACCACCTTAGCCGTTGTGCTTAGAACCACAGTGAGCGCGAGAGAAAATCCAAACGCAAAGACCACCCACTCGGCTACGTTGCGTGCCCTACCCAGAGCAACGACGAGGATTGCGCCCGGGGACAGGTATAAAACAAAGCTGCTTACCACGACGACAGGAGCCACAACGTATAGCAGCCAGGCGTGGGAAAGCTGAAAATAGGGATACGGATTAGTGCTCAGACTATGTAGACTTGCCACTCGCGCGATGACTTCGGAACTAAATAAAACGGGAACCCAACTCAACAGGCTGCAGAGAGTAAGAGTCCAAAACGCGCGTTTCGATAGGGCCTGCGTTGGACTTGAAATCGACTCGGTCGTCACTGAAGGCTCATTACTCTGGAACGCATCCCTCGCCCAATTGAGAAGTGCTACCATTCTTCCCCGAGGTCTGGTCGATGGACCAGCATCGCAAGGAGATGAATCGTATCCCTCAGGGGTAAATCTGTCGAAGAGTCTCTCTGATTGCCTCATAATGCGAGTTCTTTGCGATTTAGGACTGTTCACGGTCTTGGGAACACCGTATTTCCCGGCCCATCACCAGACCTTAACCCTCGTAAGTTCAGGTAAGACGCTGGACCCCACTTAGATCGTGAATATGATCCTTGAGGCCTGCATCATTGATGCCCTTAAGAATCTGGTCGCGGGATCAGTGGTATTACCCACGGCAGTAAACGCGAGACACGGTCGCGAACGCCCAACACCACAGAGAGTGAGGCAATCAGCAAGATGGTCAAATGATAGTGTTTCAAGGTTTAACTGCTTGCTCGAATACAGCAAAAGGCGAATCGAAGAAATAGCGGGAGACATTTTCGAGAATCGTCGTACTTGTCCCATGTGTCGGTGTGGCTTTCGTGGTATGAGCGAGCGGATCTGTCTCTTTGACTCTTCAATGGTTGGCCATCTCGACCTTGCCTGGCAAAGGGCCGGCCAGCACTCTCAAATGGCCGCCATCGATTGGGGAGCGACCAACAAACCAGGTTGGTCGGTTGGAGTAGTGGCGTCGTAGTACCTCGTTGTAAGCGGCACCCGCATCACGAGCATAGATGGTCTTCGGTTCTTCTAGTGTCGGTGGATTAAGGACAAAGGCCGACGCATAGTCTTCCTGATCTTGTGTCTGGACGAAGACTAAACTCACACCGAAATCGTGACTCTGGGCTAGTCGGTTAACATCGCCGCTCATACCACGGTAGTGATAGTACTTGCCCAGGCTTCGCCAGGGGACAATATTGATGAATGCTATCAAGCTAGCCGCCATCACGAAGACCGTCACGCGTGATGCTGCAAGCTTTGCAGTTCCGCGCGCAATCAAGTGTTGCTGAAGAATTTGCACGCCACGAACTGTCAGCACGATAAAAGGCAACAGCGCTTGATACCAGTATCTGGCACCAAAGTCAGGACCTCCGCTGAACCAGTAGAAACTATGCCCCGCGACAATTACCACTACCATAGCCAGGAAGATCCAGTCCGCTCTCTGGCGCATGCCTAACAACACCATCAATGCCACGAAGATGAGGGAGCCAAAGCTCCAGCCGAACAGCTCAAAATTAGTCATGTAGAAATTCTTGTTGGCGTTGATGACTACATCCACTGGGCCATGGCCTGGCAAAGGATCAATGTGTGGCCAACCAACGTTGCCTAGATTTGGACCAAATCCCAGCCGATCAGCTCCCGGATACCAAGCCTCATCTGTCCATTTCATGTGAGGGCTATAGGTAGGGCTGCCCGTCAACACGTAGTTGTACGGAAAGATTGCTGCGCCAACGATCACGCAGGCTGCCATGAAGCCAGCCAAACCTCGCGGCCCAAGTCGAACGCCGCCAATGCCTAATGCCCATAGGCCGACGACAATGCCTATTAGCAATCCCTCAAGCGGTCTAGTTAGGAAGAGAAGCCCAAGGGATACACCCGCCAGAGTTCCCCACAGGCCGCGCTTGCTCGTTCGTTCGTTCTGCACTGCAAGCAACGCGATAAGCAGCCAGACACCTGAAACCGTGTGGGCCATGAAGCTGGCGGATGTGAAAAGGAACTGAGGCGACACTGCCAACAGCAAAACCGCGGCGTGTGCGATTGACCAGCCGTATAGACGGCGGAGCAACGTGTGGAACAGGAGCACCGTAAGGCCGCCGAGCAACGGATTTACAAGCCATGGCAGGCCAGCTAAGACTCCGAGAGCCAGAACCATGGGCCATCCCGGGAAGCCGTAGGCAAACCACTTTGTTCCGTCGTTAACTACGTGACTGATAGCAAAGGAAGCATCATTAGGAGGCGCAGGCAGAAACAGGTGACCAGCTGAAAAGTACTTCGCTTGAAAAAGGTAGGACACATCGTCGGGGATGTGGGGAACGCGCTCAAAGATTGAAGAGGCTAACAAGGCAGCGACTGCAACAACCCAAACGGCTAATAGCCACGGAAGAACTTGATTCAGACTTCGTATCGAGATCTTTTCCGAGTCGCTTTCAACTCGTTGTTTCAGCCATTCAATAGTCCTTTCCAGAAATTCAGCCGGAAAAGCGGCCGCCACCAATGCCAGGTTCAGCACACTCATGAGAGCGACCCAAACTGTGATGACGAATTCCGCACTGTAGCGAAGGACGTTCTGGGAAAACAGCACACTGATGAATACCAGGAATGAGAGACACAGCACGCTTTTTCGCAGAGTCATCAGGGTTGGCAGCTGTTCTTTTACTGTTGGCCAGAGAGATCGCGAAAGGCTTAGCACAATCAGGGTTTGAGCGAGTAAAAATGAAAGTGGAAGCAGGTGAAACAAGTCACCCATTTGGGCCCAGGAGAATGCTTGCTGGTTCCACGAGAAGTATCGCTGGTAGACGCTGTATGGCGGCGCATCGATCAATTGCAAAGCGCAGGCCTGGCCGGCAAGGGCCAATGCCAGCAGGCCGGCACAACGCCGCCACCGAGTCCCCCATGAGGCAAAGAATAAAGACAGCGCGATCGCGCCCACGATCAGCGACCAGCCCAGCGGCAGAAACCATCCGTCTGCGCGATGCAGACTTGGTGAGAGCAGTATCAGCGCAAAAATCAGGAGACCCGGAGCTAGCCGAATTCCCCATTGACCAATTGTGGCGAGTCCATTCATCCTTTTTGGGTGCGCGCAGACGTCAACTATCCACTGGTGGATCAGACTGGGTGGTATGAACGAGCGATTTTGGCCGTGGCATCTGTAGAGTGATCGTCAACGACGATTACCTCCACCTCAAAGTTAGGCATCTGCGCTATCGTCTGGTTGAGATCATCCAGAACGTTCGGAAGGGTTTCCTCATTTCTTGCCAGAACGACGACGTTGATCTTGGTCATGACGCAATCCCTTTCCTTTCTGCAGTCCATTTACTATCTGGAAACAATGCGACGCTTGACTGAGAGTCGAAATGGAAGAACTCACTACCTAAGCCGCCGCCAGAGATACTTCATTGCATACCATGCGACCCGTGGGCGGACCATGAACTTTAGGTTTTGCAAGATGATGCGCGGGCGCAGGTAAAAGCGTAGAAATGCCTTCCGGTGAAAGGCCTTCAATTCCTTGCGCGTGAGATCCTGGGGAACATAGGCTCCAGCCCAGAAAAAGTAACGTTCCCAATCTACCCGATCGAGTTCGCCGTTCTTTTCCATCTCGCGCCAAACTTCGGTGCCCGGCAGTGGAATGAACGAGTGGAAAGTAGCCCGCTGAAGCGGGAGCTCCCGCGAAAACTTGAGAGTCTTCTCGACATCTTCTCGAGTTTCGGTGGGGAAACCAAGAATGAAGAAGCCGGTCACGTCGATACCACCCGCCTCCTTGACCATTTGGAGGTCCTGTCGGATTTTCCTGAGGTTAGATCCCTTCTTCATCTTAATTCGGATGGGGTCGGATCCAGATTCGATCCCAACCGAGATAGAGTAGAACCCGGCTTCTCTCATTAGCTTCAGCAGAGGCTTGTCCAACCGGTCCAAACGGATCCCGTTGGGCGTGGCCCAACTTACCCCGAGGTTTAGCTTTATCAGGGCCTGAAGAAAGTTTTTGGCATAGTCCATGTCCAGAGTGAAATTGTCGTCCACCATGTGAAACTCGCGGATGCCATGGTGTTGGTGCAGAAGTTTCACCTCTTCAAGCATGAGATCCACCGATCGGGTCCGGAGTTTGGTTCCCGCGCTCGAGCAAAACGTGCACTTGTAAGGGCAGCCTCTGGTAGCCATAACGGGAGCAATGGGAAAGTTCTTACAAACAACACCATGAGGAGAGAACGGATACGTCTCTGGCATAATTAGATCCCATGCTGGCATACCTAATTGATCCAAGTCTGGAGCCTGGGCTCCGGCATTGACTTTCAGTTGTCCGTTATTAGTCCACCCCAATCCCGGAACATTGTTGAAATTTGGACTAGGTGATTCAAGTTCTCGAAGGAATTTCGGGAAGCCGATCTCCCCCTCTCCAACGAAAACGAAATCAAGGTTCTCTCGACCAAAAAACTTCATCGAATGGTCTGGGGCCGCTGACGCATGGGCGCCCCCGATTATGGTGGCGATGTCCCGGTTGAAATCCTTTATTGTTTGAAGTACGGGCTTAAGCTTAGCGAGGTCCATGCTGTAACATTGGCTGCCAACCACATCAGGCTGGAACTCTTCCAAAACTGGAAGAAGCTGGGGGCCAGGCAAGTGCTCTTTAATGCAGTCGACAATCCGGACCTCATGCTCGTTCCGGATTTGAGTCGCCAGATATCCCAGCCCGAGGGACGGCTGAATGTGGTCGCTCAAGTTTGATGGTTTGATTAGCAAGACTTTCATGGTGTTTTCCTTTCAGCAAAAAACGACATCTGTGAGATTAACAAGTAGAATACTTGAAGTCGCCATTCTGATCCGAAAATGCTGGTGGGTTAGAGATAGTCAACTCCAATGTTCATCTGTCACTTAACCGTTCGGCCGCGATGCACGACTGGCCCCGACATAGCTTCAGTCTATTTCTTTAAAGCCTGCAGTAGCCGAAGTGGAGAGTAGTGCTGAGGGTGTGTCTAGAGAGGTGTTGGTTAAACCTGGGATTACTTCAGTAACTGGCGATTGGACGCCTCTAAGCCCTTCCCACAGGATCCTCAGCAGAAAACGCGTGCCATGCCGTATGACGCTAGACTTCATCACGCCGCCCGCCCGAGCTCTTTCGTGGCTGCTAACCTCTACCACGCGATACCCTTTACGCAGCGAGTTGGCGATGATCTCAATCTCAATCTCAAAAGCGCGCGAGGTGTAGTTAAAATCGTCGAAGACGTCGCGCCGAAAGACTTTGAAACCATTGAGCGCGTCTGACAGGTAGCGTCTCGTGCAAAGCCCGAGAGTGGCGCTTAGAAATACGTTACCAAGCGCGCGCACGTGTGTATATTCCTCGCTGCCTCCCACCACCCGCGAGCCGATAACGAGACCGACGCCTTCCGTGAGAGATTCCAGCATTCGCGGCATCTCTTCAGCACGGTGCGAGTAGTCGGCATCCAACATTACCAGCACATCTCCAGTGGCGGCCTTGAAACCCGCACGCAGCGCCATACCCTTGCCAGGCTTGCCGGTGTTTTCGACCACGCTGGCTCCGCACGAGCGTGCGATGTTCGCTGTCGCATCGGTTGAGTGATCATCCACACAGATCACCTCAACCTTATAGTTGGGCATCTGGGCAATGGTCTGCTTAAGGTCGTCCAGCACTTTGGCCAGGGTATCTTCCTCATTTTTTGCGGGGATTACTACGCTGATCTGTTTCATGGAAGGTGTCCTCTTTCTGAAGCGGCTATGTTAAGCACGCCGCCGGTTCTTATTGTTTCACTCCGACGAGTGTTTTGAATGCCATCAAACTCCTGAATCCGTAATCGATATGTAGACAGTCTGCTCTCCTATGCTGTTGTCAGGACTGCCCGCCTGGCCACTTCCCCTGATACGTCAAAAAGGGACTTATTCTGATCCAGCCAATCCACGAGCTGAGAAACGCCGTCGACCACTGACACCCGCGGCTGCCAATTAAAGTCTTTCATCGCTTGACGCAAGTCGCTGACAAAGACGAGTTGATCGCCGGGTCGCCAGTCCTCAAAGTTGTAACTCAGACGACGACCGAACTGTTCCTGAAGTAATGAAACCAGTTCTAGGAGGGACAGGGTGTTGGCTGGACCACCTCCGATGTTATAGGCGCGGCCGGAAGTGCTTTGAATGTTGTCAATGGCTGCGCTATATGCCGCGACGAGGTCGTTAACGTAAAGCACATCGCGCACCTGCTTGCCATCGCCGTAAATGGTGAAAGGCAAGTTCTGCATGGCCCTGATGGCAAACCAGGCAACCCACCCCTGATCTTCGATTCCAAATTGATGAGGACCGTAAATGCACGACTGACGGAAGACAACCGTCTTAAGGTCGTAGATGCGTGCGTAATCGATCACGTATTGGTCGCCGCATCCTTTTGAACAGCCGTATGGTGAGTAGAAGTCAAGTGGGCGCGTTTCGGGCACACCCTCATCCAGGTTGCGGTATGCGTAACGACCGCGTTGCTCAACCACGTCGAGGTCGCTCATCTTGCCATAAACCTTATTGGTCGAGCTGTAGAGAATAATCGGCTTTGAGGAAGATCTACGGACAGCCTCGAGCACGTTAAATGTGCCGCGCGCATTGATCTCGAAGTCCTCCAAGGGATCCGTTACAGATGTAGTGACAGCAACCTGAGCAGCCAGATGCATTACCACCTCGGTCTCCTCTACCAACCGGGCAAACTCTTCGCCGGGCCAGCGCACGTCACCCTTTACAACTCTCAAGCGTTCACCGAACTGCTCCTTCAGCCAAAGGACATTGCTTTCGGTGCCGGCGCGCGAGAAATTGTCGAAAATGGTAACGCGCTTGTTATGAGTTAGGTAATGCTTGGCCAGGTTGGTGCCGATGAAACCTGCACCTCCAGTAATCAGGTAGTTGTCTTTCATGAGTGGCCTCTCTTTTTGAAACTGAGCGACGGGTGAATCGCCTGATTGAATTTGATCCGCGAAACTGCTCGAAAGGAGGACCAAACGAAGAAACTGTAAACAGGCGGCCGTAGCTAACTATTCGGTGCGGAGTACAAAGGATGCTGATTTCACTGAATCCGTAAGGGTGGTATTTGATGACCGGCGAAGCGACTGCATCAAGTTTTCCAATCTCGCTACTCAGTCGTCACTGAAGGCCCATTACTCTGGAACGCATCCCTCGCCCAATTGAGAACTCCTACCATTCTTCCCCAAGGTCTGCTCGATGGAACGATCACCACGGCCGATAACAGACCAAACCATACGCTACGAGATAGCGACTTACTTTGAATCTTTGGCTGCATGTTCTATCTCCAATTTCTCAACGGCCACAGGTCAGGCTGGATAGTTCAGAATACTCAGTTCTGACCGGTCTGGGGCCAGAGCTTCTCCAGAGTCTCTCAATCAGCTGTTGCGTGTTCTCAAGAGGAGCGATGACCGACTGAATGGCCGTCAACGCCTGCAGGCGCCGGCTTTAGGAGAACGATAGCTGCTCTTTAGCCTCGCGTGGAGGAAGCGCCGCGTGGACGAAATGCTTTCGTCCCTGTAAGTAGAAAACCAGTCCAACTAGTCCCCACGAAATGACCAACAAGCGCCAGCCCAGCAGAATCTCGGCCCCGCCCGTCAGCCCCGCCATCCCGAACAGATTGTTAAATGCCGCTTCACCCACGCCCAATCCGCCCGGAGTCAGCGGCAGGGTGTTGGCAAGAAGGCCAAGCGGAACGAGGAGGCTAATCTCCCAAGCGAACCCGTTGGGGTAGATTGCCTGGGCTATGAGCAGTGTGACGCCGACTGTCATCGTGTGAATCATCAGCGAGATCATGACTGCCGCCAGCAATGTGCCCTTATGATGGCGGTAGAGGTGAAGAGTGTCGAATACCTTCTCCGCGTATGCTCCGAGCGGAAGCCTTTGAAATGTCAGCGCCAAAAGTCGGCTATTTCTCAAACGACTCGAAAGACCAATCAGCATCCCAGCAAACATGATCGTAGCGAGTGCCGCCGCGGCCCACAACAAACCGCGCAAAATCGCCGATGAGCCGACTAGCTGCGGAAAGAATGGAGCGACGATTAGCGGCCAAGTCACCATGGCAAACATCCCTGTGGCGCGGTCAAGCAATATTATCGTCGTCAGTTCCGTGCGCCGACCGCGATTGCCTTCCGACGCGTAATAGATTTTGACCACGTCGCCACTGGTTGAGCCGGGCAGGCAGGCGTTGAAGAAGATTCCCATCAACGTCAGCCGCACCGATGAGGCGAGCGAAAGGTTGAGGCCGCGCGGCTTCATCAGCACACAGAGGCGCCAGGCACTGACAACTATGTCGGCAAGCAACAGAATGAGCGCCGTCAGAGTCACGGGCCAGACCGCTGCTAAGCCGCGCAAAGCCGACCAATTGATGGCACCAGAAACAGCAAGATAAACCAACAGTCCGATGGCAATGGTAAATCGCAAGGTCGTAAAGAGAATACGCGTCGCCTTTTTCATTCAGTCACTGCCTCCGCTCATTTTGTTATTTCGCTAGCTCGCCCGCGTCTTTTAACCAGGCTAGTGTAAGGTGTTCAGAACTCTGGAATTTGTTACTAGAGACTTTCGCTTAATACCACGCGGCTTTGCGATTGATCGATCTCCCGCCTTTGCCTCTCTATTTCTTCCCGTAATCCTGTTAATCCTTTCAATCCTGTCATTCTGTCTTCTTAACGTCGATAGTTCCAGTGGGCAAAACTAGTTTTTTCGACTGAGCGCGGAAGTTGGCGACACTGCTCTCTCGTTTCCCGTAGGGCCCTCAGATATCGTCTGCAAGCTTGAAAACTGCCGCTGCGGATGCATCAATTGAAACTGTTCTCTCAGTTCTCTTACTGCCTCTATACCAGTGACAGTCTCGGCCATGTTTACCTGTTGGCGCTCGTCATCGCGAGCGTAAAGTTCGACTTGATCGTTATGAAAAATGGCGTGCCACTGGTCTGAAGTGAACGAGATGAGATCGCTGCGAGAGACCGGGAGTAAAGCTGGGTAATGTGGGTTTCGAAGAAGTTCGGCAAGCACTGGATCCTTCGCAGTGCCTATATCCAGGCGCTGGCCCGGAAGTTCTTGCTTCAGCTTCAACCCTGCCAGCGCGGAAATAGTCGCCGGGAGATCGCGCAGGCTCACCGGCTGCGTCACGTGGCCGCCGACGGGCACCGACTTCGGATAGCGGATCATCAGAGGCACGTGTAGCACTTCGTGATAGAGCGAGTTGGAGTGACCATAAAATCCGTGCTCTCCGAATGCTTCACCATGGTCTGATGTGATGATGATGATCGTATGATCTTCTAGGGATTGCTGGCGCAATTCCTCGAACAGTCGCCCGAGCATGGTGTCAAGGTAAGCAATCGCACAGTCGTAGGCGTCTATATTCCGTTCGCTCTCTTCAGGAGTAAGCTGGCCGAACCACTCCGATGCGCCAATTACGCCAAAACTCCCAGGGTTTCCGCGGGCGGGTTCTTTACCATACTTTGTGTCGAACGGCGGCGGTGCATAGTAGGGATCATGCGGATCGAAATAATTAAGCCACACGAAAAATGGCCGATTCTCGCGCTTCGGCAACCAAGACACGAATTCGCGGTTGACCTCTGCAGCCGTTTTACGCCCCATCTGGTACCAACGTAGGCGAGGATTGAGGCCGACGTAACGGCTTATCTTCTCTCCGATATTTGTCCACCGAATCATGTCCTCGATGCCCCAGAAAAGATCGTTGTAATGGCCGAATCCTCGACCGAAACCTTGGTTCGCGGCGCAGACTGACTCGTTGGCCACGAAGGCCGCCGTCGCGTAGCCGTTTTCCGCGAATCCTTCGGCCAAGTTGGGATATTTGTCGTCCAGCCTCTGCCCCGTCATCATCTCTGCCATGTGCTCATAGGTATAGCGGCCGGTCATCATCGTCGCATGCGAGGGCAGCGTCCATGATGAAGTCGCCATGGCGTAGTCAAACTGCAAGCCCTCGCTTGCCAACCGATCCAGGTTTGGTGTTGGCCGGTGATAGCCGTACGAGCTGATGTGGTCTGCACGTAATGTATCGAGCGTGATGAGCAGTACATTGGGCGCAGAGTCCACTGCCAGCGGAAGCTTGGCCATGAATCGCTCGTGGGCGTATTTGCCGCCGTAAACCGCTAACGCCAACACCACTACCAACCCAACGAGCCACGGACACGCACCGGCAAGCCACGGCACTGCCCGCTCTTGCCGCTTCGCGAAAAACCTGGTGGCTTGGTAGGCCAGACCCAAAGCCAAAATCATTCCCGCCAAGCGTCGGGTGGAGAATACTTGCGTGAGTTGATTATGGAAGCCGAGATAGAAGATAGCGCCAAGGAGCAGAAGCGGCGCAAGCTTATGAATAATCCCGAGAAGCGACGCAAAGTTAGGGGAATTCTGCGGCAACCGCAATAGCTTCATCACGATCCACATCGCCACGCTCATGCCTATCGCAGCTATCGTCGCCAGCAACCCATAAAATGCCGGTACAACCCATAATATCTGGTGACTCATCGGCTTCGGTACACCTAGCAGCATGCTAATCCACTTGATCGCGGCTTCAATCAGACCGAACGTGATTCCCAACGTGCAGGCCGCAGCCCACAGACGAATCCCCAGCAGAGTCGGCGTCTCGCGCTTCACGTTGCCTCCGATACCTGTAACTTTACGAAAAGTAACCCAGACGCTGGGTCACGGATGATCTTCCTCACCCGCTGCCTAGCCGCCGTCACCCGGCGATCAATGTCTCGCTTGAGACGATTTCAACTCGCTGTGGGTTCAGGTATTCCTGATACCACGTAATCGTCTCCCTTAGGCCATCCTCCAGCGTGTACTTAGGCTGCCAATCTAACATTTGCTTCGCTTTGGAACAGTCCAGATATTGTTTGGGAATTTCATGATTGGCTTCGTTCAGCACCCTGGGAACCAGCGTCGTCCTATCAAGCAACCTCAGAATTCGATTCACCAGTTCCAGCACCGACATAGGTGTTTCGGTACCGAAGTTGAAAGCCTCACCCATGAAGCGTTCGTCCGGCAACTTCTCCGCCAGACGCAAGTAGGCATCAACGGCATCGCGCACGTAGAAGTAATCACGAATGAATGTCCCGTCACTGCGAATGATGGGCGCCTCATCTTGTAAACCCGAGCGGATGGTGCCGGGAATCAGGCGGTTAAAGTTGAGATCCCCGCCCCCGTATAGATTTCCGCAACGGGTAACCGCCACGGGGGTCTGGTATGTGTGAAAGTAGGAGAGAACGATCAAGTCGGCACAGGATTTCGATACATCGTAGGGGAAACGACCCCGCAGCGGCGTGTCTTCCGTGTATGGCAACTGATCGTGGGCTCCGTATGCTTTGTCGCTGGAAGCCGCGATCACCCGCTGAACCAGCTTGGCACAGTTCCGGCACGCTTCCAATAAATTCCATGTGCCTCTGATGTTGGCCTCGAAGGTTGAAACGGCAGAACGCGAGGCAGTTCCCACAATGGTCTGCGCCCCAAGGTGAAACACGGTGTCAATCTCGTATTCATTTAGCGCCCGCAGCAAGACCGTATAGTCTTCCAGCTCCCCTCGGACTACGTTCACCCTGGCCAAAAAGTCCGACTCGATCAACTTACTGCGCGGAACCCAATCGCGGATCAGGCAAGTGACGTCGGCGCCACGCCGAAGCAGTTCTTCGACCATCCAAGAGCCCAGCAAACCCGTGGCTCCCGTCACAAACACGCGCCGATTTTTCCAGAAGCCTATTTCCAAATTTTCCATGGTGCCTTCCCGCTCTCCCACAGCGAATCGAGGAGTTGTCTTTCGCGCATAGTGTCCATTGGCTGCCAGAATCCTTTGTGGCTAAAAGCCATCAATTGGCCATCGGCGGCGAGGCGGTCCAAAGGTTCGCGTTCGAGACTGGTCTGCTCACTGGCGATGTAGTCGAACACGGCGGGCTCAAACACAAAAAACCCGCCGTTGATCCATCCTTCACCGGTCTGGGGCTTCTCCGAAAAATCAGTGACCTGATCTCCATTCAACAAGAGCCCACCGAAACGAGCAGGCGGCCGCACCGCAGTGACCGTCGCTATGCGGCCGTGAGCGCGGTGAAACGTCACCAACTCGCTGATGTTCACATCACTCAAACCATCGCCGTAAGTAACCATAAACGGTTCATCACCGATCCACTGCCGCAATCGCAGAAGACGCCCAGCCGTCATTGTGTCCAGCCCCGTATCGATCACCCCTATGCGCCAGTCAAAACCGTTTGAGTTAACGATCTGGCACGATCCATCCTTCAGATCGATCATGTAATCGCTGTTACGAATAAAGAAGTTATGAAAATACTCCTTGATTATTTCGCCTTTGTAACCGCAAGCCACAAGGAAATCCTTGAAGCCATACTGTGCGTAGATATGCATGATGTGCCAGAGCATCGGCTTCCCGCCAATTTCTACCATAGGCTTAGGTCTCACAGACGTTTCTTCTGCTAACCGCGTCCCTAATCCTCCCGCTAGAATGACGACTTTCACTTCACACCACCCTTGCTTCCGGGAACGGAATGATGAATTGCCCCCCGCGCGCGCGGTATTCGCGCTGCTGCGCAATTATCTCCTCGGCAAAATTCCACGCCAGGATCAACACATAATCTGGTTGACGCTCGAGCAGAGTTGATACAGGCAGAACGGGGAGATGCATGCCAGGGGTATAAAGGCCGACCTTGAGTGCACTCTTGTCAACAGTGAACGCAACAAGCCGCATATCGATGCCGCAGTAGCTCAGTAGTGTGTTACCTTTTGCCGGCGCTCCGTAGCCTGCGATCGTTTTTCCTTCTCTCCTCAGTGTCTCCAGCAAGCTCACAAGCGTCTGGCGATTCTGTTCAACGTCTGCCGCGAAACGCTCGTAGCGGACAAACTCTGTAAGACCCGCGCCAGTCTCTTCTTCAACTAACGTCAGAACTTCCTTTGCGTGGTTGCCATATCGATCTCGCAACCCGGCATAAATGCGCAACGATCCTCCATGAACCGTTACGTGGTCGACGCGGCAGATCACTAGACCAACGGCATCGCTGAGGCGACGCAGGGTCTTGATCGAGAAATAGCTAAGGTGCTCATGGTAGATAGTGTCATATTCCAAACCCTCAATCAGGTTGCGAAGATAGGGCACCTCGATCACTATAAGCCCGTCCGTGTCGATGAGTTCCCGGCATCCGTCAAGAAAATCCAGAGGATCATCCACGTGTGCCAGGACGTTGTTGGCGATGACGACCTTTGCCGAACCATAGGAATCGCGGACCTCAAGAGCAGTCTCTGAATTGAAAAACCGGTTAATCGTCGTGATGCCGTTGCCGCAGGCTATTTGTGCGATATTTGCGGCCGGTTCGATGCCCAGCGTTCTCACGCCGTCCTGCTTGAAGCATTTCAGCAGACTTCCATCGTTGCTCGCCACTTCAACAACCAGGTCGGTTGGTTTTAGTTTTACCAAGTTATCCACAGCCCGCACATATTCGATATTGTGCGCGGCGATGGTATCCGAGGTGCCCGTGACGTAGATGTAGTTCCTGAACAGGACTTCAGGATCGATAACATCGAGAAGCTGAACCAGAGAGCACGTTCCGCAAAAATAAACATCAAGGGGATAGGACGGTTCCTCCGCAAACTCGGCCGCGGAGCGGAGAAAGGAATTTGCCAGCGGCGTTGGGCCGAGCGAGAGAATTCGTCGCAGCTGGTCATCGCCGCAAACTCTGCACGCGACTCTCCTCCGATGAACAACTCCAGCAGTTGTTTCAGTCACAGATTCTCCTTCAGCCAGCAGACCGATACCGTTAGATCTCATTTCTTACCTCTGTTTAGACAGAAACTGTATTTAGGCAAAGCGCGAGGATAATTTAAACCGGAGGGTTAACGCGGCATGATGAACTTAAGCGACTCTGCCAGCTTCGCTCAACGCGATAATCCTTCCGCATGACAGGGAGTGTGCCTGCCTAATGATCGACCATGTTCTGCTGAGGTGTTCTCGGTGTAGCTATTCTGGTCAGAATATCTGAGGCAGTCGAAACGGAGGGCCCTTTCTCCACACCCTGTTTCCACTGGGACATCTCGGGAGAGAAGCGAAAGACTAGCAAGTTACGGAAGAACTCCCAGCAGGTCCCTATGCGGACGTGCGAGAGACCGTTTCCCCTCAGCCGGCCAAAGACGTTGAATTCCAGAACCTTGAGGCCCATGTAATTCGCTTTGATCATTATCTCGGGATCAAGGAACCAACCTTTCGATTTAAGGCGCATCGCCGCCAGGCTCTCTCGGGGCATGATTTTTGGCGAGCCGTTGATGTCTATTGAACCGAGTCGAGGCCAGAGCAGGCGGACGAACAGGTTATATCCGGCAGAGACAACTTTGCGCCAGGTGCCATCCATCCGGAAGCGGCGCCGAACTTTTGCCAACACATAACCGTTGCTGGCCACCACCGCTTCGTAGAGGCGAACCACGTCTTCGGCATCAACCTGTCCGTCGGCCGGGATGATGCCGATCCAGGGAGCGGTGCAAAGAGCAAAACCACTGAGCACGCCGTTCCCATATCCTTCGTTCTTCTCAACGCGGTGATAGACGACTGAGGGGTTCTCGGCGGCCAGGCGTTTGATGATATAACCTGTCTGGTCCCACGAGCCGTTATCGACGATGACCAACTCAAGGCGGTAACCAGCCCGACTGAAGGCGGTGAGCAACCTTGGAATTGTATAGCCAATGATCGCTTCTTCGTTGTAACAGGGAACGACGAAGGAGATCTCCGGCCGAGCCTTGTCTGAGGGATGGTTTTGTTCCGTGTTCATCAGTAAACTCCTTGAGTGGCTTCTACGTAATTACTCGCATGGACGAGTGTTCGGCGAAGATTTTTCGCAAACATGGTGCGCGTGAACTTGCCCAAACCCACAGGACGTTCGCCAAAGCTGGCAACCCGGCTCTGGATGAGGGCCTTCGGTTCCGCTTCGACAATTGCTGCGAAGGTCCACGGTTCCGGATAATAATAATCGCCCAGATGTTTCATGTATCCTTCGCTACGCCATGTCTCGAGATCGTAGGTTATGGTCCAGTAGCGGGTAAGCGACGGCTCCGGCCCGCGGAAATGAGCCTGGGCGTAGGTTGCCAGATTCGCGACACCCAGGGGGTAAACGTCGGAACTGAGGGTGAGCTGGTTATGTCCTAAGTCAGCAACGAAGACGCGCATCTCTATAATGTCCTTCGCGACGTCGCGGGACTGGAGTATGCATTCGGTAACAACATCTTGGCGGGGACCTCCAGGAAGAGGCCCAAGCTGATGCGACTACGCGCGAGTTGAGCCGAGATTCATTTCGCCTGTCTTTACTTCGACCGGCTCGAGGCGCGTGTGGAAACACTGCGTTTTGCAAATGCCCTCCGCGACGGAAGTGGGCGGCTCCCAGCCGGTTAACTGGCGCAGTCGCTCAATAGTCACTGCAGAATGCTGCATTTCTTCGGCGCGAGTTGGCCGAGAATCGAATCTCAGTTTGTCTGAGGGGATTCGCAAAATGCTTGCGGCTGCTTCGACGAAACTTCGAACGGAGGTCAGTTGTCCGGTCGCCAGGTTCACCACTTCACCCGGCTCTGCGGTGGCTGTTAGGCCCAGACGAAGCAGGCCGTTCGCAACGTCACCTACGTAAGTGAAGTCTCTTTTCTGAACGCCGGCAGTCAATAGAACGGGCTGTCCAGTCTCAGCGGCCTTTAGCAGCGAGGGCAACAAGCGCCCGTCGTGTTCGCCGGGGCCGTAAACAGTGAAGAGCCTCACCGTCAAGCCTTTGATCCCCTGCTCACGACAGCAACGAGTGAGGAGATTGGTTCCAGCAAGTTTCGATTTACCGTACAGAGTAGTTGGGCGCGGGACGGAATCTTCGTCCAAGTCGCCGTCAATCTCGCCATACTCCAACGCAGAGCCAACGTGGATAACACGCTGGCCCGTCCACTCTGCTTCTTGGCTCTCCGATAGTATTTCGCAAACTGTCTGCACCAATTGAGTGTTGATGCAATATGCGGTCTCCTTATCGCGCTCCAGAGGGTCAACTCCATAACCCGCGAGGTTAAAAATGATAGCCGGTCTAACTCGCGCAAAAAGTTTTCTAACTGCCTCTCTGTCACGCAAATCCAGCCTGCAGACCTCCCCGTCGATACCGTATTTGGAGAAAATCTTCCCTGCGGCCAGATGGTCCCGTACGACCAGGGAAACATTCGCGCCGCACCGAGATAGAGCGCGGGCCACCCATCGTCCGATGAATCCGGACGCTCCCAAAACGATGGCTTGGATTCCATGATACTGAGCGAGAGGCTCGCTGATCATAATCATCGATTGGACGAATGACTTAGGCACGAGATGAGACAGCAAAAATTTGTCAATCGCTCGTCCTTGAACAGGATTTCCGGAGCGGCGGAGTCTTGGCCGATAACAAGGGTTTTCATATGAGTAAAAGTTTTCCTCCTTTTCGTGTTAGCTGAATGTTCGTTCGATTTGCGCGGCAACGAGAGAGCTAGCGTTTAGAAACTCTGGCCGACTGTTTTTCCTGCGCGGAAACTGTCTCTAGAACAACCCTGAATCGTTCACACGCGCGACAGCCTTCCTGTGATTGGGCCAGGTTTTGTTTTTCGTACGGGTCACTTTCTACATCGTAAAGTTCTTCACTGCCATCGCCCTTCCTGATGTAATGGTACTTCTCAGAGACCAGTGATTTAGTCGCCCAAAACTCACTTCCATGCCCGCTTAATTCCGAAAGTGGTAGGTCCGTTAACGAAGTCTGCGACTCAGGTTTGTCCTCCCAGTATCGAGCAAGCGAGTTACCCTCAAACTGAACCCTATTGTCGACATCTAGAATGTCAGTGACCGTAGCAGCAATATCGCGAAGGGTTACGGGTTCACGCACGCGTTTGCCGGCAGGTATGCGAGGAGGAAAAGATATTAGCAAAGGTACGTGCACCGCCAACCAGTTAACAGTGTATGCGTGACCGAAGAAACCGTGATCGCCGAACTCTTCTCCATGATCGGAAGTGATAATCACCAGAGTATTATCCAGCACGCCTCGCCTATTGAGTTCATCAAATAGTTGGCCAAGTTGGTCATCAAGGTAGGCAATTGAGCCTTCGTAGGCATCAATTTGAGCTTGTATCTCTTTATTTGAGTCACGTGCGTCCAAAGCTCGCGCTGCTTGATTAACTTTAACGGGAGATATTGTTTTCGGTCTGGGTCCGAACTTTACGTCAAAGGGTCGTGGCGGCATATACGGGGAGTGCGCATCAAAATAGTTGAGAAAAGCGAAGAATGGCCGGTTCTTTTGCTGCGATAGCCAACGCAAGAAATCGTGATTGAGCGCGGCCGCGTTCTTGCCTTCGGATGCGTGGTGTTTCTCGATTCCAAGAGCCTGTAAAGCCAAAGACAGTGGTCGCCTAATTACAAGCCGGCCAAGCCCGGATGTGAGAATGATTTGGGTCAACGATATGGGGTAATCCTCAAAGTGTGCAAAGCCTCGATCAAATCCCGCTTCATGTCCGCACCCGCGGTAATTTGCAACGAAACCGGCTGTTACGTACCCCAGGTTACTCAGAGCTTTGGGGAGCGCGAGCCCCGAATTATCAGCTGGCCTATCTCCATCGGCATCAGCAAGCGTTGAAGCGAATTCAGGCAATTCATAAAGATAAAGACCCGTGAACATGCTCGCGTGAGATGGAAGGGTCCACGATGAAGTGGACACAGCGCGCTCGAAGACCACACCTGATTTGGCCAACCGCTCTAACTGCGGGCTGGTTGGTCTGGAATAACCATGCAGACTCAGACTTTCGGCGCGAACTGTGTCAAGCGTAATTAGCAGCACATTAGGTGAATTGGCTGGAGCGGGTGGTAAATTAGCTAACACACGTCGCTCGGCCAGTTTCTCCCAACCAAGCATGCCAAGCGCCAGCCCTATCACGATCGCTACCATCCACCTAATGGTCCGAGTAACAAACAGGTTGAATCCGCCTGAATGCGCTTGGATGAGTCGAGCAGTTTGGACGGCCGCGCCAACAGCCAGAACCATTGACGCGTACCGATGCATTGATGAGATCATCAGGAGCAAGCTCAGATAACCCAGGAAAGAGAATACGAAAGCGCTGTTGCGCAATGAGGCAAGCCTCCACCCGCGCCAAGACGCAAGTAGCCAAGACGCAAGTAGCAGCAAGACCGCAGAGATTGCGAAGAGGAGCACGTCCGCTACAGGAACCATCCATGCGACGTGCCAGCTCATTCCAATTTTTTGCTGCAGGACGAACTTCCGGACACTAAGCACGGAACCCTCAATCAAGCCAGCCGAGAGCGCAAACCAGAGAGCGATAAGCAGAAGTCGGCCGGGCCTTACAAATTTGCCCTGCTGCGTTTCCGGATGCGAATTCAGCTTGCTGTGTGACTCTTCCGCGATCACAGTTCGATCCTTCTTGTTCACAAAGTCACGTGTCCGCTTCGATCGTTTTGCGAAAGGCATAGGCCTACCGAGTACTTCTTGAAGCGGACAAAGTTTGCAGCTTCAGTTTAGTAGCGACTCGCCTTCCATCGCCTGTCCCTTAGGAACACCAAGCGCGTCGAGAATCGTGGGGGCCAGGTCCAACAAACTTGCTCATCTGTCGAAAAAGTTCTGGTTCATAAACAGCACGCCCGGTTGATTCCATAGTAGTGAGCGAAACGCTCGCTGTTTGTGGGCATCGAGTAAACTGCGAATCACATAACCGCGTGACCAATTACTTGTATGCCTTCGCCGAAGTGAGCAGGTCCCCCGCCCTTAGTGGTCCGCTGACGACCTCGTAGCCGCGTCCAGTAAGCGAGGGTCCGTTGACAATCCAAACCGGACGATCCCGATATGCTTGCAAGATCTGAGCTCTGACTGATGGGTCGCGATCCCAGGCATACACAGGCACATCGGCATTCAGATCGAGGGGATTGTAAGCAAAGGCCGATACATAATCGGGATGCCGGTTGCCCCGAATCAAGATTAGACTTTTGCCGAAATTGAACTGCCTCGCCAGGTAACGAACATCTGGGCGCATGCCTAGGTAGTGGTGATATTTGTCAATGGCTCGCCAAGGGAAGTAATTGACCAGGGTTAGTGTGGACAACGAGAAAATCGCAATCGCCACTCGGATGTAACTCAGGCTGTTCGAGCCCGACTTCAGCGTCATCACGAGAAACTGAATCCCTCTGGCAGTCAGAACAACGCACGGAAAGAGCATCAGATACCAATAGCGCGCCCCAAAATCAGGCCCGCCGCTGTACCAATACAGGCTGTGAGCGATAAATACGACGGCGATTACGGCGAGCATTAGATAGTCGGCTTTCCTTAGCGTGCCGGAAAAGAAAAGAAGTGCGAGCAAAAGGAGCGAACCTGCTCCCCAACCAAGCAACTCAATATTCATTGAGAAGATGTTGAGATTCGCATTAACCGCGGCATCGAGCGGGCCGTGTCCCGGGAACGGATCCAGCGCCCAGCCCAAACCTCGGTTGGACCCGAACCCCAGGGCGTTTGTTCCTATTCCGAAATGTTTGTCGGTGTAAGCCATAATCGGATTGGCGAAGGGGTTGCCCGTCAACAGCTTGTTATACGGAATGGCAAAAGCCCCAATTGCGGTAACACCCAGGATGAAGGCCGCTAGTGAAAGTGGCTTTAATCTGCGGCCCCAAGCACCGATGGACCACAGGCCAAGCAACCCGGCAAGAATCAAGCCCTCGAGCGGGCGAACCAAACTAGCCAGCCCAACAAGGCCTCCGGCAGCCACCATCCACTGCGCCCTGTCAGTTCTTCTCGCCCAGACCACAAATAGTCCAGCACCCAACGCACAGGTCAGTGTGAGCGTATGCGTCATAAAGTTTATCGCCATCAAGATGTGCCAAGGTGAGATGCATAATAACAACAACACCCAGCGCGCGATGCGGCGGTCATATAGCTCCCGCGCCAACGCATAGGCAAGCAAGACATTGAGGCCTGCGAGCATTGGATTAACTAACCATGGCACCCCCAGCAGAACACCGATCGCCAAAACTGCCGGCCATCCAAAGGGCGGCGTCGCATACCACCTCCCGTTCTCGATTTCGATCAGGTAAACCTCAAAGGCTGCTGGAACAACCGGAGCGGGAAGGGTTAATACTCCGGCCGCGAGGTAGCGCGCGTGTTGCAAATATGCAACCTCATCGGAAACGTGCGGATGCCTTTGATAGACAAAGTAACCAAGTAGAGCCGCGACGGTTGCTACCCAGAGGGCCGCAATCACTACGAAGCGATCCCAATACCCGCGCCTCCCACCTCCGGGGTTCTCAGTCCCCTCGAAGACTTTAACCTTCTCCTTAATACGTGGCAGCCGATCTTCAGGGAATGCCCATGCCAGCAACACGACGTTGCCAAGGTTTACAGCCTGTACAAAAGTGGCGAACAAAACTTCCGCGACATAGACCGATACTTCACGTGATAACGCCGTGCTTGACAAGATGAACAGGAGTCCTATGCTGACCAATTGCCAAATTCTGAAGTGCTTCGTAAGCCAGGCCCGAATTGCTGACCAGTGGCGCCGCATACCCGCCATGACAATGGCGGTTTGCGTAAGAAGCAGAGTCAAAAGCAGAGGTTCAGTCTGAGTGAACAGGCGTCCCAGTGGTTTGTAGTGCTGATATCGAATCAGGTTTCCAGCCTCGATCAGTTGCAGTGAGACTGCCTGTCCCAAAAGTAACAGAGCAAACCAGCAGACAAATTTTCGCCAGCGACTTTCGGCGGTCCACCCCAGTGCGATGAGCGCAAACCCGAAGGCAATCGGCAAGCAGATTTGGCCCGTTGGGAACCCCTCCGGGTCTCTAAATCTGGAATCGGCAAATGCCCATACGAAGACTACAGCCGCCAAAGTCCAAAGCAGAACTTGCCATGCTCGCTGTAGCGCCAGTCTCCTGGGATTGCGTGAGAACATTGAGTTGGCAGACACTGCGTTCTGTTGGGAGTCGGAATACATCGCTTTGAGTTGGTTGCGGAATCCCTTCTGAAGCTCACTTACCGGGCAAACGCAGTGAGAACGCCCGTGGTTGGTATGCTTGTAGTCAGCGCCGTACCAGCTTCGAGTGTGACTTCCGGCAAAACAGAGTGATCTTCGGTCCTGGTGGTGTAGCTGATGCCGTAGGTGCCGGCTGGCAATCCCTGAATAGTGAACTTTCCTCCACCCTCGGTTTTGACCACGACCACAAAACCACCATTGGAATTACGGAAAGCTACCGGATCCACGATACTGTTGTTGCTTGCAGCTTCAATCCGCACCGCACCCCGCCGAATGTACTTGAAATACTGCCGTAAGAACTTCATTCGACTGGAGACTGTAACAGCGTGAGTCGTGTGGTTAATCAAATAGTATTGGCTTCCATCGTCGCCGGGATTGACCACATCAAAGGCCAAGGCGTACTGCTGCCACGCTACAGCGTTAGCTTTCAAATCGGTGTGAAGGTGAGTGTAGCCAGCACCAATATACTCCAGCATAGAAATTCTGTTTCCGTCCGCTTCTGACACAGCCTGATTTTGAGCTAGCTCGGCTGTAATGCAACCGCTATACCTGTGATAGCTCAGCTCGTCAATGTATTGAGTTGTGGAACTATTCGCCGCCTTGATGTTGTTGTACCAGGTATCAGCGTCGAAGCATTTTGTCGTGCTAGGGGCAATAAACCGTGGACTCCAGCCATGTCCCGCCAAACGGCGCTGCGTGGCAAGCAGGCAGTTCGCAATCTTTGTTGCGGTCCACTCTACCGTATTTTCGCCACTATCAGGCTCCAGAATGACTTCAACAGCATCCGGCACCCACCCGTAGGTAGAGTTCAGGTGAAGGAAAGTCGCCTCCATCAGTTCGGCATACTCTTCCGCGTTCGCATTGTGCTCAAAGGCGGAGGTCGTGAAATCCACATAGCAGAGAACGATGAAGGGTGTCTCACCTCGTGCCGCCAGGCGAGAGCGCATCATGTTCACAATCTCTGCTTGAGCGTCGATGCCATTAAGATT
Organism: Pyrinomonadaceae bacterium; assembly: GCA_041745915.1. Taxonomy (GTDB): domain Bacteria; phylum Acidobacteriota; class Blastocatellia; order Pyrinomonadales; family Pyrinomonadaceae; genus PSRF01. The sequence goes on from JBGTHZ010000088.1 coordinate 55,716, forward strand.
GCCCCACCGAAAGCCGCTAGCGTTGATTGAGAACGGGTCCGCATTATCGTTTACTGCACTGTTTGAGTTTGCGATAGTATTCTCAGTCCGCATGGAAAGTTCCATACGAAAGCGATTAATGCCGTCAGCTGCCGCAGCGTCCATTAATACCGACTTATAAGTATTCCAGTCTGCGAACCTCTGCCCTGCCTGCGCAGTCGCCTCCCAGCCACTAATTGTCTGATATGTTTTGTTCGGGTCCAACGTGATGTTGGCTTCCCCGAACGACACAGGTTGACACCCTGACAACAGCAGCAAGGTGGCTGTGGCTGCGTTCACCAAACAAATTGCCTTCTGCTGGCTGTTTTTGCATCGGAATCGCTTGGAATTCAATTTCATTCGTATTGCGCGCGAGTTCAGTAGCAAGAGCTCCGAGCTTTTCGTAGTTGTGGATCAAGGTGTCTGGCAGCTACGTGCGAATGAGTTTGCTTGAATCCACGTTGAATCAGGAAGGCTGCCAGTAGTAGCAGATAACCTTCAGTGTCTCGAAATCGTGGATCGGAAAACGCTCAGATGAACTTTTGAAGGGCAATGAAACCTACGCCCTCGACCAGGCCGGAGAAGGCCAAACCAGATGGCAGTCTTTAAGATCCGTCTTGCTGCGCCGGGGGGGGGAGTTCTTGGGCCATAATTACCTGCTGGGACTACTCGTTTGAAGCTTGATCACTTATTTGGCGATGTTGTGATCAGGAAATATAGCCAAGCCCGCTGAGCCGGTCGCGAATGATCGCTTCCTGATCCGCTGACAGGGCACTGTCCGGGATGGCACTGAGCGACTTGCCTGCCACTAAAGATTTTCCTTGCATCGAAGTTGGGATATCGTAGCCGCCCAACTCCAACAGCGTCGGTGACATGTCCAGAATGTGCGCGCCTGATATCTCACCCCGCAGCGAACTATTCGAGCCGGCCAAAATAAAGCTGCCATGTTGCGCGTGGTTGCAATCATCCGGACCCGTATCGTTCTCCTGGATGTGCAGGCCGGGGTAGCCTACGCCGCCGATCGAGCGCCAGTAGAGTCCGCCGAAGTGGACGATGAGATCGGGAGCCACGTTGCGCACCGTTTTGTAAATTTCGTCCGGCCTGAAAGTAAGCGAATTCAGCGGCTGTCCCTTATCATCAGTGAGGGCTTCAAATTTCGCCTTGATCTCATCACGGAACTTCTCGTAATCGCCTTTCTCAATTACGCCGTTGGGCTCGCGTCCCTTGACGTTGAAGAACACGCGCGCGTAGTAACCGCCTTCGCTCCAGACCTTCGTCTGCTCCCAGTTGACGCTCAGCTTGCTGAAAGGCGTAATCTCTTTCGGATACTCGTTCAGCACGAGGAGACCTTCCTTCACCAGCCATTCATTCACGCAGAAACCGCCGTCGAGGCGTTGCGACCCGTGATCGGACATCACCAGAATGGTCGTATCTTCGGTCAGCAGATCCAGGAGCCTACCGATCTCATCGTCGAGATATAGGTAGTAGTCATTGATGACGTCCTGGTAATCGTTGCCCGGCTCGTGCAGCACGTGCATGGGATCGTGATACTTCCAGAATCCGTGCTGCAGGCGATCGAGGCCGATCTCAACAAACTGGAGATAGTCCCAATCGGGCTGTCGCATAAGATGGCGCACAACTTCGAAATGCTTGCGGCTCATGTCATATATCTCATCCTTGAGCCAATCTTTCTTTTCCGTGCGAAAGCCTTTCACATCCACCGAGTAGTCGCCGACAAGTTTGGCAATCTCTTCCTTCACATGCGGTGGATGTGTGTAGTTAGCTGTTTTCGTATCAGGCGTCATGAAGCAGCCAATGCAGACGCCGTTCACCTTGCGCGGCGGAAAGGAAGGAGGCACACCGATGATCTTGGCGCGTTTACCTTCGCGCGCGACCTGATCCCATATCGAGACCTCCTGAATAGCTCTTGAGTTCACAATACCCAGACCGTCGTAAGAATGGTCCGTGCGGTTGCGAAAGCCATAGACGCCCAACGAGCCGGGGTCCTGGCTGGTCGCCATGCACATCCACGCCGGGACCGTGATGGGTGGGACGATGCTCTCCAGTTGTCCGTAGCAGCCGCCTTCCATGAGGCGCCGGAAGTTCGTTAAGCGCTCGTCCTGGAATAATATTTCCGGAGCAGCTGAGTCTAAACCAATTACGAGGGTCTTCATTTGAGTAGTGATTCTCCTTCCATCGCCTGGCCCTTCGGCACGCCGAGGGCCTCAAGAATTGTCGGGGCCATCTCCATTAAGCTGGCTCGCTCGCCATCGAACTCTCGGTTCATAAAGAGAACGCCGGGAACCAGACAGGGGTCGATGATGTGATCTCCGCCCCATTTCTTTTCGTTATCTTCGAAGTGACCTTCGGGTATTCCGCCCAGCGCTGTTCCCCATGACACGCGGTAGCCTTCGTTGAAGTTGACCATGAGGTCGGGCGACTCTGCCGCATAAGCGCCGCTGTAGACCTCTTCCCTGGTGGCCACACTTCGCACGGCCATCTTCCCGGTGCCTGGATCGGGCATGCCCCCCAGCCCCTTCACGATTGAAGCCTTTAGTGTTTCGACATCATCAGCCTCGACAATTCCCTGCCCTTCGCGACCCTTGAGGTTGAGATAGATACCGCTCAAGCCGAGTGCATAGGCTTTGGTGCGGCTCCAGTCCACATGCCGAAAGAAATCTCCCGCCTGATCGCCGGGTTTGACTCCGTCCTTCAAACTCAGGATTCCTTGATCGTGCAACCAGGTATTGATATGCACGCCGCGCTGAAAACTGTTCATGCCATGATCGCTGAGCGCGACCAGGAGAGTCTCATCGTCGACATACTCAAGCGCCTTGCCGACCATCTCGTCGCAGACGCGATAGTGGTCTTCAATGGCGCGGGCCATCTCCGGCTCCAGGTCTCCGTGGTTCGCCGGATGCCCCTGCTCGCCGAAGCGCCAGAACATGTGCTGCACGCGGTCGGGGGTGTCGAACAGACAAAAGAAGAAGCCTTCGTCAAGTCGATCCAGCTCAAAGAGCATCATCTTTTCGCGCTCGCGCAAAGCGTCCTGGCACTGATCCAGGTATGCGGCTTCGCTGAATCGCCCGTTATTCAAGCCGCCGTGATCCTCGACCATCCCGGTTGTATAAAACGTTCCGATCTTCTCCGCCAGGTCGCGCGCGTACTCGGGCGGGGAACTAAGCGGAAACATCGGCGCGTCGGGATCAAAGTTAACTGGCGAGCAGTAGAGTTCAAACACAGGTGAGACCTGCACCAAATGAAAGCGCACCATGCCCTTTACCGATTGCAGCATCCCCGTTTTGAACTTTACTCTGAGCCACTCGCTCCACTGGCCCTCGCGAATCTCCAGAGCCTTGGGTTGCCCCTCGGAGAGGATGGTGACTTTCTTTGCCGCCGGGTCGAGTTCGACTGTGATTTCAAACTGAAAGTCTGAACGAGTTTTCGGATTGCGCGGCCCGATGAGGTGCGTCTTGACGATGTTTCCACGAGGCTGCACCTGCACGACGTTCTCACTCTCCTCGGCGTGAACATCTTCCTCGGAGGTATAGAACGAGGAGGTTCCCAACCCGCCACGCAGATCAGGAACGCCCATGCCGGCGAGCATGCGCCCCTTAATGTTGTCGGGCGGGTAAGTGCACGGGAAACGGACTATGCTGGAAGGCAATCCCGCCGCGGAAAGTAGTTCCCACAGTGGCGTGCCTCGCCGCAGGTTGACCGCCTTCGGCGGGAGGAAAGCGTTTTTCTGTTCGTACCGGTTCATCGATAGGTCCGGAAGATATGTCTTTGGATCGCGACGGATAAAATCAAAGATTCCATGTCCACCCGGGTTTGTTCCGGTTGCAAAGGTTGACCAGGCCACCGGCGTCTGTGCGGGATAGGTCGTGCGGATGCGGGAGAAACCGCCTTGCTTTCGAAGCTGTGCGAGGTTCGGCAGCTGACCCGCGTTGAGCATCGGCTCCGCGATCTTTGGTTCAAACCCGTCCAGGCCAATGACAATTACTTTTTTCATCTATTCCTATTCTCGAACTTGCCGCGTTCACCTATCTCTTGCCGGCAGGCTGAAACTTCGCGCTGAGAAATTGAAAAACTCTCCGCCCGAACATGACCAGTCGTTGCCAGCCGATAAGTAAGACGCCGATCACGGCGCCGAGAAATGAAGCCAAAGGCAGCAGCGCATCCGGTCCTGCATAAAGAAGCACAAGCGGAAAACGCTGAACGGCGACCAGCAATAGAATCAGATTGTTTGTATCCATGTCTGTAAACCATCCTTTACTTTGTTGATGAGAATTGCCCGTTTGTCCCGCGAAACGTTAATAACGCTAGGGCCGCATCAGTGGCATCCAGGGAAGAGCGTTGACAACCATGAGAGATTAGGGCGCACCACTACTCAAGGACTGTTAAGGGTTCGCCCTTTAGACCACAGAACTTTCCCGATGCTCGATTACGGCTCCTTCGCTACGATTGGCGGCCACATGGGCGTGAGCTCGCACGAACCCGCGTTGCATTAAAAACTCGAGGATTGCGCGCGCGTTATCTTCCGGAGTGTATGACACGGTATCGAGCGCTATTTCGGCATGGCGCGGCGATTCATATGGATCGTCAATCCCTGTGAACCCTTTGATCTCCCCGCGTCGCGCCTTCGCATACATGCCCTTGATGTCGCGCCGCTCGCATTCCTCTATAGGTGTATCGACAAAGACCTCGACGAAATGCTCCGTCCCGACCATATTTCGCACATCATTGCGAGTTGCGCGGTAAGGACTCACAGCCGCGCACATGGCAACGCCACCATGTCGCACTATCTCCGCGGCGACGAAACCGATACGCCTGATATTCGTGTCACGATCTTCTTTGTCAAAGCCCAGGCCTTTCGAGAGATGTGTGCGCACGACATCGCCGTCCAGGAGCGTCACCTGACGGCCATGTTCCAGTAACAGAACGGTGAGGATTTCGGCGGTGGTGGACTTGCCCGCCCCGCTCAGGCCTGTGAACCAGACACAAACTCCCTGGCGGTGTCGCGGCGGGTAGGTTTCGGCAAGAATTCCGGCAACTTCGGGACGGGTAAACCAATCCGGCAGATTCACGCCGCTGCTCAGATAATTTTCACGCACTTGAGTACCTGAGATGGACAGGGTACGCGTTTCAGCAGAAACATTCGAAATCTCCTCATAACGACCCTCTTCCGGCAAGTACACCAGTTCGGCGAACGGCACCACACCCACGCCTAATTCTTCGCTAAAGCGCTGAACCAGTTCCTGGGCATCGTAAGGCCCGTAGAAGGGTTTGCCCGTTGAATCCACACCTGGACTCGCATGATCTCGCCCGACGATCAGATGCCGGGCTCCATAGTTGCGACGGATGACTGCGTGCCACAGGGCTTCGCGGGGGCCGGCCATCCGCATCGCCAGCGGCAATAGTGAAAGAAGAATGCGATCAGGATCGTAATAGCCCTCGGCCAACGCCTTGTAGGTGCGCACGCGGCTGAAATGATCGACATCTCCGAGTTTGGTGAGGCCGACCACTGGATGCAACAGCAGTACTCCGTCCTTTTCTTGCACCGCGCGCTTAGTCAGTTCCTCATGCGCCCGGTGGAGCGGATTGCGCGTCTGAAATGCGACGACATCCGCGCGTCCAAATGTTTCGAGCCGCGCTCGTGTCTCCGCCGGCGTCAGACGAACATCTTGAAAATCATAATGACGTGGGAGTTGCAATACTCGAAGACGACCCGAGATATTCAGTTTGCCCCAGCGATGCATCTCCGCCACGAGTGGGTGCCGAAGGTCCAGGGTCCCAAAAACCTTCTGCGCCGTCTCTTCAAGGTTCCATTCATAGATTTCTTCAATGGTCATCACTGCCAGCAACTCGTTTTTGCTATTGCGTAGCGCGATCTCGTGACCGAGACGAATGTCGTCGCTCGGCTCAACCGGTAACGTTACTGGTATGGGGAAGATATGTCCGCCATCGGCCAGACGCATTTCGTCCAATACGCTCTGGTAATCTTCCTTTCCCATGAAGCGATCCAGGGGAGAGAAGGCACCGGTCGCCAGCAGTTCCAGATCGCAAACCGCGCGCTCTGATAATTGCAATGAAGGCAGGGCACTGGCCTGCATCTTTAGTTCATCCAGCTCCGTATCCGAAGCCAGCAGATTTACTAGTTGGCCTCCATAGGGAGGGATCAGGTTAGAAGTTTCCGTTGTTGTGAACACTAATTTGAGCTCCAATCTTGTATGGGATGCGGCTAGACGGGGCTAGCCTAAGTGATTGTTGTCAATTGGGAAGGGCGACGGTTCGCCCGGCATTTATTTAATCTTCAACGACATGCTTTGCGAATTCGGCCCGGTAATCCCGCCACTTCTCGGCATCAAAAACTCCCGAGGTCTGCAAGCAGTCGACAGCAGCGTAGGCCATCCCGAGCGCATGGTGCGTGTTGTCGTGGGCAAAGAGGCCCTGACGGCCAAATGTGAGAACCTTCTCGAGTTGGGTAGCCCACTCGTCGATGAGGCCGAAATGTTTTTCATAACCCTCTCGATAGATCGGATAGGCAAACTTCAGTCGCCTGGTGGCGACCTTCGATACCGGCGCATTAATCTGCAAGCCGCATTTGGCCAGGGAGTCCTGGACCAGGCGTCCAAGTTTTTCGTCCGAGGATCGCCAGGTTTCGTCATCCACCGTGCAAGGTAGTTCGGCGCAGAGTACTGTGCGATCGCGCGGCTCAGAGCGCGCACTATAATTCTTGGGCTCCGACAGCCGCGTAATTGCGATTTCGCTATTTGGAAAATAATGTGCGTCAAAGGGTGTCCATTGCGGTTGATCTACTACCAGGTAGATCAAAATCATAGCCCGATAAGTAATCTGTTCGCTGGCCCCGACTACGGCCGCGGGTGGCCCAGGACTGACAATGCGTGAAAGGACGGTTATGGGAACGGTGGACCAAACATGCTCGGCTTCGATGACACTGAGTTCCCCGTCACGTTCAACTTCAATCCTGTGGGGCTTTCCGATCTCTATTTTGCGGACGCTAGTGCCTAGCCTTATGTCGGCCCCCAACTCACGGGCGGCGGCCGCAAGCGAGCGGCTGATTTGACCATAGCCCTGCTGCGGATAGAAAAAGCGGCCGGCGCCAGGCTTCTTCAGTCCCGGCAATAGCCCAACGGCCTTACGCACCATCTTGCCGACTGAGCCGGCCGATACTCTTCGGCGGGCCTGGGTGGCGGAGAGTTCCTCAGGAGCCACACCCCAAATCTTTCTCGCATAAGGAAAGTAGAAGTCCCGGCAAATCGTCGCACCCAGCCCGTTTTTAAGTACGCTGGCAAAGGTTTCGGGCCCATGACCATTGCCGTTTCGTCCCAGCAAAGGAACCACTTTGCGCAGTAAATCAACTGACACACCTGCCGAGAACGATAAAGGGAGACGCAATAAGAGGTCGTCAGGCTTTAGCGGAAAGTGAATCCAGCGCCCCTGGAGACGAATGCGGCCGTGACGTGGCCGATCGAGCAAATCGTCCTGCAGAAGATCTTTTAGATCCGCCAGGATTTTCGGCTGACAGGCTGGGTGCAAACGATGGCTGCCATAGTCAACCGGGATTCCATCCAAGTCGAAACTGCCGGCATTACCCCCAACGTCATCCCGCTGCTCAAAGACCACCGTGTCGGCCTTACCGCTTCGAGCCAATTGCCATGCGGCGCCCAAACCGGCTGGACCAGCTCCGAGAATTGCCACTCGAGTTCGCATAATTTCCTTTGTCAGAACCGCGAGCGGTAGCGACCGGGTTGACCTGTCATAACCGAGTGAATGACCCCAGTGGAGACCAGGTCGCTACCGCTCCCTGTTCTGACATGACATCAAACGATGAACGGGATGAACCGCTTTGTCTGGGAGCAATAAACTTTGTAGCCGGGCAAGTCGTTGACCAGCATTCTCTCCTCACGGACCGCCTTCCACAGAACGATCGGAGCCAGCAATGCAACTGCAAGTACAAGCCAGGAGTTTAGGCTCAATTCAAGACCCACCAACAAGAGAAGGTCGCCCACATAGATCGGATGGCGAACGTACGCGTAGACGCCTCTCTTTACTACAGTTTGTTTCCGGAGTACCTGCCCGGCCTCGATGTCTGACCAATTGTTGCCAAGATGAATCCGGCTAAGGACAGCAATTAGCAGCCCCAATGTAAAAATGATGACGCCCATCAGACGAATTGCAAACGGTTCAGCGGATATCGGCAGAATTTCCGGCGAGAGAGTCTGCACAATGATGGCAATGAGGATGCCGATCTTCACTGCTTTCACGAGCCCCAGAAAGAGAGATGGACGAGAACCCATTCCCGGCGTTGCAGTCGCCGCCGAGCGCTTGAGCAATTCCCAGACGAGCTTGTGAGCAACCAAACCCGTTAACAAATAGATCCTTAAGAGAGTCATGTTAGTTTTTGGCGAGTGAATAGACCAACGAGTCCTCAGGAGCGGGTTTACCCATCATTTCCACGGCCCCAGTCGTGTGGACCGGAAGTTCAACGAACTCCTTGGGGCGCACACTGAGAATTGCCTGATGATTCAATCGACCTAAACGGGTGGCGATAGCATCTCCCAACATGCCGATCAGTATGATTAGGAGAGCGCTCATCATTGAGAAAATCGCCGAAGCCGAGATGTTTGGATCGTGCGTCAAATCAATGGTCATTTTAATCAGCCCGTACGCGAGTAACACGAGCGCCATTGGCAGGAACACTCTTAATGGTCGAAACAGCATCGCCATCCTTAAGATGAGGATTGCGAAACTGCCGGCATCCCAGGGGACGATCTTGGACCGCCCCTGTCGCTTGCGATAATCAATCGGCAGGTAGATCACTGCGTAGTTGTCGCAAAGCATGGCCAGGGTTATGGTCGTCGTAAAGCTAAAATAATTTGGCAGGATCGGGAAATACTGCACCGCAATGTCGCGGCGAAATACTCGCAGGCCGCTATTGAGATCCGGGATACTGGAGTTGGTCACGTAGTTCGCCAGGTGCTTCAGCACCCACTTGGCCGGTCGACGCACCAGGGGAAGATGAACGTTTTGACCGGTCCGTGCACCAACGACCATGTCCGCGTGCTCGAGCTCCGCAATCAACTCCGGAAGGTACCGCGCCGGATACGTGCCGTCAGCATCAATGATGGCGATAGCCTCGTTGGATGCCGCGGCGATCCCGGTCTTGAGTGCCGCTCCGTAACCACGATTGCTGCGGTGTTGTAGCACGCGGGCGCCGGCTGAGTGTCCCGCCAGGGCGGTTCCGTCAGTCGACCCGTCGTCTACGACGATGATCTCGTAACGTATGCCGTGTTGCCGGAGTAGTTCACCGACTTCTATTACGACGGACTTGATTGCCGACTCTTCGTTAAAGGCCGGGATGATGATACTGACACCCGCGATCATAATGTTTTACCTCTTTGATGGAGCTTTGACGTATTAGCGAGCGCGATTGCTACCTTAGAGAGTGGTTTGTTGCCGCGCGGGTCTGCTGAGTTGAAGCATGCGTCGACTGAGTGGCCCCGCGTTGACGGCAAACGTAGACCCCTCCGCCTCCCAGCGTGCCGGGGAAGACCTCGACCGTCTCAAAATCTCTCTGAATGGTGTTCCAGATGTCAGTTCGATAGGCCTTGAGCTGGGGTGGAAGAATGTAGACCAGCCAGACATCTGAACGCTGACTGCGAACTGCGTCCAATTCGGCCTGCGACTGGGCCACAGACCATGTGGGGGCAAAGTAGCGACCATATGCGATACCCGCGAGACCTACAGCAACAACCGCGTCGCCGGGTGCGCGAGCCTCCTCGACCCAATTTCTGGCGCCGCTGAAATCCTGTTTCGGCAGTGCGTAAAGTCTGGGCAGGGTAAGCATCGAAGCGGTAATTAACAGACAGGTCAGCGCCAGGCCTGCCAACTGTCCTATTCGCAAGCGCGATTGAAGTGACGCCATCCGGGTCATCGGATTCCAACTTCCACCAATGCTCAACACCAGCGACGGCAAGGTTATCGCTCCGCGTACGGCGATCAGGAGTGCGAAGCCCATTGAGAAGAAGAAGAACCGTGGCCAGATGTAATGGTCAAGTACCAGCATCGTGGCGCCACCGAGGATCGCCGGCAGCACCATAGCCAGAGCCGCAATGGGAGAGTTTCTGAGAATACTAACGAAACCCGCAGCCATCAGTGCTATGCCACAGACAACGATCACAATCCCCGAGAATCCGATTTGTAAACTCCGCATGCTTTCAATGACGACCCACCAGAGACTGGACCACTCGGAAGGAAGCGACGGCATGTTCAGCGCGGTGGCCAAAAACTCAGGCAACGCCAGGGCATGCATCTGCACCGACAACGTTACGCACAACGACCAGGCAACAAAGGGTTTCCAGCTTAGGTGGATCGGGTCGGTGTTTTTTGCGGACATGTTGCTAAACGCGCGCTGGACCAGCAGGGCGCCGAGGTAGATCAAGCCGTGGGCCGCAACCACGAAGGCCATTGTCATATGCAACCACATACCAAGAGAGACTGCGGTGGCGTATCCCATCCAGAGTCTCCATGTGTTTTGCTTCAGTGCTTCAAGAAGGAGCCACGTTGCCAGAGTTGAAAACAACAACAATCCCATGTAGCCGCGAGCATTCTGAGAGAACCAGATGTGGTGATAAGAAACCGTCATCAGGGCGCAGGCAAACAGGGACTCTCGAACACCGATCAAGCGGCGGCCGAGCAGAAAGAGCGCCCACAGGCTGGCGACACCGAAGAGAACAGAAGGTAGCCGGACTGCGGCAGCAGATTCGCCGAATATCGAGATAGAGGCATGGGCCAGCATCGAATAAAGCATGTGCTGATTCTGCGAGGCAAAGCTGGTAACAATCTCACCAATCGGGGGGCGGAAGTAATCGAGAAGTGAGATCAGCTCGTCGTACCAGAGGTCGGAATTGAGATTCCAGAGTCTCAGGCCCAGCGCGACGACACTTAGCCCCGCCAGTAACAGCCAGATCCGCTTGCCAGTGGGCGCTGAATCACCGGCAACCAGTTGACTGAATGACAACAGAGACTTGGATGTGATGCGCGCCGCTCTCCAGCTTGCCAGTCCGCTGAAGGCCAGCGCGAGGCCATGTGCAGCCAACAACGCGCGAAAGAGCGTCACTCCCCATTGCAAGGACCCTGTTTGCGTACCCAGCAGAGCTTGTTCGATCGTACGATCAGATATCAGCGCAGCCAGGCAGACAAGTACTGCGCCGGTTGCGATCGCCGCCTTGCTCCCGACGGATTTCCCACTCAAGTCTCTGACGTTCAAATCATCCTCGATTTGGCTTGTTGATTCTGCCAGGGTAACTAGTAATCGGAAGGACTGTCTCTAGAACGCGTGTTCGGCCACACGGACCGCGTTGCTCATTAATGCAAAGGTAATATTCTTAGCTGGCAAAGAGGGAAACGTTGTTCCATCTACGAAGTAGAGATTCTCAAAGTCATTGCTCTGACAATTCTTCGTTGCCGTAAGTGGGAGCTGCTCGGTAGACATCGGCACGGTCCCTGCATAGTGGACGCTGGCCCCCATTGGGCGGACGTGCATCATCCCGGGTGGCACCACGCATCCCAATTGCCAGAGACATTTCTTGACGAGTTTTACAACTCGCTTGATGTTAGTTCGTTCAGCTTTGGGTGGTGAATAATTAATGGAGAGTTTTGAGCGGCCCGATGCATCCTCGGTTTGCAGGGTGACAAAGTTATTCTCTCTTCGGTGATCACCTAAATTAATGTTGACGACTCCCAGACCCGCGCGCACGTTGCGAAACACCTTGATGGCTGTCTGTAAGTCCAACGGGATATTTTGCAAAATGGGATGGATTAACGCGGATTTCAAAGTGGTGATCTGACCATGGACGTACTCCTCAGGGCGTCCGGATTCAATCCCTAGCGCGATTTGGTGATATTGATAACTTTCAGGATTGTACTCGGTGCCAATCATGTTGAGATTGATGAATGGGATTAAGATCTGCCGGTTATCCATCAAGCCGGTCAACTTAGTTACCTGCCCGGTGCCCTTCCAGATCGAGTCCATAAATATTCTAGACGACGAAAGCGTACCCGCTGCCAGAATGAACTTATCAGCTGTGATCTCGCTCGTTGTTCCCCCGGACAAAGTTTGGACAACTACACTGCTGATTCTGTTCTGCCAGTTGAACTTGAAATGGCTCGCATACATGTTTGGAAGATAGGTGAAGTTTGGGTGTCTGCGGCACTGATCCAACGTCAGCGATGGTGTATAGAGCGCTCCCGACGGACAACCCCAGAGACATCTCCCGCAGTAGCTGCATTCGCTACGCCCCTCTTTGGCCGCACTCAACGTCGCCACTCTTGAGCGACCCACGAAGCAGTTCAGGTCATTGTTGAGTTGGCTCTTGCGGCGTTCATATTTCGCGAGCAGTGTCTGGGAGTGCTGGTCCAGGCGCAACGGTTCCATCAGGTTTTCATGCACGGGATAGAGTCTCGCCAGATCATCATTGACGCCGGTTATGCCGATGCGCTTTGCCACCTTACCGTAGAAGGGTTCGATGTCCGGGTAAGAAAACGGGAATGGTTGAAGTTCGGCTTCATTCAAAGGGTAGACACCACCCGTCCAGGTTTCCGCCAACCCCCCACGGGCAAACGATGAAAGCGGCGCGAATCCCTTTGCTTCCCAATCGAATGCCGCCGGCTTCGTGAATACGTAGTTCTTGCTTGGCGGAAAGCCGTAATATTCGCCACTCGAGCCTGGGTGAACGACCGCCTCGTAGTTTTGACCCAGAAAATATTGCACCGGATCACTCAGGTTGAGCTTCAGATCGGCAAAAGTATCGCCCGGATTAACGATTGAAGGCCGCACGTAACCAACATCAATCATCGTAACTTCGTAGCCCTTCTCGAGAACCGATAACGCAAAATGCACCCCACTGGCACCCGAACCGATAATTACAATCTTATCCATGCGCGATTACGATCTGCCAACCAGCTTTCCATAAACACCGAATGCGAGATGAACGGGCATTAACGACACAAGCGACAAGCAAAGGAAGAAGAGGAAAACAACTCCCTTCCCTATCATTCCTATAAAAAGCACCTTCTTGCTCGAGCTTTCAGGAGAGTCAAAGCAGCTATCGGTAGGCGAGCAACTCTCGAGGATTGCCAGCAGTAGGATCCATTTCCGACGCACTATCGAGCTCCTGAGAAATATAGCCGTGTAGGCGTCCACCAGCTTCGTGAAAAGTGGATGTATGGCGGATAGGTTAAGCAAGAGACGGTCGAAAGGGTGCGTTGCTGAAGTGCATGCAAATTCGGCTATCGAGTGGGCCTGGCGATACTTGCTGAGCACATAACTACTGGGTTTCTGCCTTATCACGTAGTAAGTGAAAACAGTGCATTCGTGTTCCAGGGCCGCGAAGAGGGCCGCGCTTTCACTTATTAGTAGAGATTTGCTCGAATCGATCATTGAGGTGGTCTCACTCATCGTCAAATCACCTCCTGGAGCATTTCATTCACGCTCTTCATTTGCGGTGCTGACTGGCTGAATATCCAGTTCAACTCGATGGTTCCGTCGCTGCCAAAAGCATAGAGTTGGCCAGCGCTTACGGGTAGCTTTCGGGACACCGACTCTTCAATGAAGGAAACGATTCTGATCAGCGGTTGCAGAGGTAAATGTACAACGGGTGGCTCTTTCCGATAGCGAAGGCAATGAATTCTCTTCAGCAGGCGCTCGAAGGTAATCTCTTCCGGACCACCAAGTTCTAAAGTTTCATTGCTAAACGGCTTCTCATACAGTGCAAGCAAAAGACAGTCGATGAGATCGTCGATGTAGATGGGCTGTATACGCGTGGTGCCATCTCCCAGCATCAGTAAGACAGGTTTCATGGCCAGGTCTGAAAGCGTTTTCCAAATAGCTGCTCCCTTCCCGATCACGATAGTTGGCCTGATGATGCTGTAATTCAGTTGACTGTTTTTGACCGCAATCTCGCCGAGCTCTTTGGACTGAGCATAGTAGTACCAGGTCTTGTCCGGGAATTTTGCGGCAATCGTACTAACATAAAGAAAATTCTTTACCTGCTGCCGCTCGCATTCTTCAACCAGCAACTTGGTACCGCGACTATTTACCTCGAAGTATTCCTCGGGAAGCGCCTTGCCCGTTGTTGCCGCCAGGTGAATGACCGTGTCGCAATCCTTCAGATGAGCAGCGTACGACTCGGGATTACAAACGTCTCCCTGAATAAAACGGAATTGTTTGTGCTGAGCGAGCTGAGCAGGAACGTCGGCAAGACTTCTGCTGAGACAGTAGATGTTCTCGTGTCTTGTCAGATCAATCTTGGGGAGCAGACTGCGTCCGATTAATCCGGTATAGCCCGTAATGAAAAGGGAACTCAACAGTCTATCCTCTCACGCATTTCTTGAAGTGCTGACTCAATTTTGCACGTGTCTGCGAGTTGAGCAGTTAGACGAATCACAGCAATTCTTTCTCTCGTTTTGCTTCGCTGATTGGGGCTGGAGCAAACTTTCCATTCCAGAGTTGCATTCGCAACCGAAAGACTCCTTTAACATCATCCCAGGCCGTGCGCAGGATTTTTACGCGGCTGTCGTCGTCTTCATTCCACACGACAGGTATATCTTTTATTCGGTAGCCCTGCTTTTCGGCCAATACCAGCAACTCCGTGTCGAAGAACCAGGACTGGTCTTCGATCTGGGGAACGACTTGATCTACAACCTCGCGGCTCACAGCCTTGAATCCGCACTGCGCGTCCGAGAACCTGGTAAAAAGAACCGCTTTTACAAAAATGTTGTATACGTGCGAGATGAACTCGCGCTTTAGAGAGCGTTTGACCTGAGCGCCCCTCATCAGCCGGGAGCCGGTGGCGATGTCATAACCCTCCTTCAGAATCGCATTCACCATAACCGGGAGCGCCGCCAATTCGGTTGAGAGATCCACATCCATGTAGCAGACGACCTTGGCCTGACTCTGCATCCAGGCACTGCGCAAGGCACGTCCGCGGCCTCTCTGTATTAGGTGCACAAAACTAACGTCGGGGTATCGCTCACTCAACTCTTTGGCTAACTCATCTGTTCCGTCGGTTGAGCCATTATCTACAATCACAACCCGACTCTGATCGACGAAATGATTGTGCAAAAAGTGACGCACAGTTTCTACACTTTTCTCCAGGACGTGCGCCTCATTCAGGACAGGTATCACTACATCGATCGTGTAGGCAGTAGTTGGCATTGCATCTTGAGTGCTCATTGAGTCCTCCTGATGGGTTCTTTGTAAGCTATGGCTGGGAAAACACGCGGGATACTAACGCTTCAAAAAATCTGGAAAACGGATGGCCCACACGCCATAGAGAATTGCAGCAGCAAGCACAAACAGGGGCAAAGGAGATACGCCACGAGCGACATACTCTCCGAGTTGATCGCCCATGCGCGACAGAACAGTGAAGACCGGCAGTTTGAGACCACCGATAAATACATGCAAGACGGGGTCTAACACGCCCAAACCTCGTTCGACATCTCGATGCATCGCCATAGACCACGCTAGGGCAACGGACAGTGTCGAGACGAGGTAAATCACCAATCGAGGCAACCGCATCAAGACTATTGCTGTTGGGACAAATAGGAATGGGAGCACCGGAGCCATGTATCGCATGCCGGTATTGAACTGCAGCCGTGTGTAGTTGACGCCGCTGAAAAATGCCCAGAAGGAGAGAAACACAAGCAGCAGAAATGCCAATTCAAGCCCCGGCATTTGGCGCCGGGCGCTGCCTTTCACCCAAAAAGAAAAGAGCGCCAAAAGCAGGAGCGGGCAGGTCACGAAAAGACCGAAGCGATAATCGAAAGCCAGTGCGAGCAGCAACTCCGGCTGTATCCAACCAACGCCTTGATAGCCACGCTCGATCCATTGGACGGGCGGCATCCAATGCTGTCCCGGATAGAAAGGGTGACCGAAGCTTCGCCACTGATACAACCAAAGCAGAGCGATTGGCCCCACGGACCCCAGGACATACCACCCACCGTGACGCAACGCATCTCTCAGGGAAGCTGTACTCCAGCGCTTGACGAATCCGTAAGTGAACAGACCCATCAATAACAGTGCTCCGCTATAGTCGAAGAGTAAGGCCGTACCTCCTGCGAGACCACCTAAGAAGTATCGTTTGGCGGTGGACCATCTGACGCTCCGTTGCGGGTTCCACATAGCGATGAAACCCATAAAGGCGAAGTGTCCCAGCATCAGGTTGTGGTTCAAGAAGCCGGATCTGAAAAATACTGGTGTCCCAAAGGCATAGAGCAGAGCCAACCAGAGAGCCGTCTTGTCAGATCCGAAGAGTCGTCGGAGCAGGTAGAACATGACAACAACTCCCAGAGCCGAACTGGGAGCCATGCACAGTAGCTGTATTACAAAAGCGGCCAATCCGAACTTTACATCGTAACCTCGACGCCACGACTCCTGATAGAAATGCTGGGCCATAGGCCAGGGCGAGTGGTAGGCAGGTGGTTCCGTAACACCGCTCGCGGCACGCTTTGTGTTGACGTGTTCAACTGCTCGATCAATCGCGGGTCGCGCGATGAAGTAAGGAATCGCAGCTAGCATTGATACGCCGGGGTTATTGCCTATGTGCCATCCGTATCCCTTCTTCTCGAACAGATCCGGATGCATGTTGGCGTAGTCGTCGACGCGAAAAGAAAAATGATCCCCGAGCGCCAATGCCGGATAAATCTCGCGCACAATGTTAGTTGACAGGTGCATTGTGTAAACGAGCCAGCAAGTGATAAACAATCGAACGGCGATGCCCTTGGTGGACAATCTGCGTGAAGACTCGAGGTTTATTTCCACCTTCGATTCGGAGTGGGTTTCGGAAGCTGGAACCAACGCCCGTGATGAATGGCTCTCGGAAACTGTGGTTGTCAGCGTTTCCATAGGTGTCTACAGAGAAATGTCGTGCTACTAATGCTGACGCTTAAGGCGTTGTTTGTTCTCGCGGGGCCGCCGGAAGCTGCGACTTGAAGAGTCGTAAAAACGCGCGCACTTCCTTCTGACCCAGCAGCAACAGGGCGCCGAAATAGACCACCAGTCCCAGGATTAGTCTTGCTCCCCAGAACAATGACGGCGTCAAGAGCAGGAAGAGACCCATGACGATGGCGGCCATGACTGGTTGCAGCAGGATGGGCAAGAGCTTCAGCTGCACGATGTGCCGGTTGAAGTAATAGTAAGCCAATGAGAACCAGAGAACTTCTGACACCAGAGTTGCGGAGGCCGCTCCGATAATCCCGTAACGGGGAATCAGCAAGAGGTTGAGCGTGATATTGAGCAAAACTGCGGCACCGGCGCAACGCAGATCAAGGCCGGACCTGCCTGCGGCATTCAACGATTGGCGAAAGGTGCCACGAAGAATAACCAAAACGGCAGACCAACCAAGTATTCGCAGAACGGGAGCAGCATTTGCGTACGCTGATCCGAACAGAAAATTGATGATCGGAGCGGCCAGGAAATAAGCTCCTATCCCGAGGGGCACGGCGCACACGGCTGCGAATCTGAATGACTGCGTGGCTATCAATTGGAAAGAGTTGTGATCTTGAGCATGCGCCCGCGATAGGGCGGGAAACAGTCCTAAGAAATAAGTAGTTGGCATGGCCAACAGAACGGTTACGGGCTTGTAAGCGGCGTTGTACAAGCCGACCATCATCGGGCTAAGCAGGAGACCGATCAGAATCGTGTCGAAGTTATAACTGATTGCGGCCAAACCGTGTGAAGTGCCCAGAGTCAGTGCTGGCCGCAAGGCAGTGCCTGGTTTGCGCAGCGTAAATTTCAGTCGCAAGTCGCCATGTGTTTTAACAAACAGCCGCCCGAAATATGCGGCCATGGCAAGATCGCTGACTAATTTTAGTACCGGTACCCAAACAACGGCTTGAGGGGTCTGCACCACCAGGAATATCGCTGAGGCAAATACGATTTGCGCAATCACCAGGCCAGCGGCTACCCGCGTCATTCTCTCCTGACCCATGAACACCCACTTGAGATTGACGGCCTGAACAAAGAGGGTCAGCCCGAACAAGATCATGATGGTTCGCAAACCCGGGTAGTTTGGCAGGAAAAGAAGGAGTAGCAGCAGCGCACTAAACGAACCTAAAGCGAACACGAATCGCAGCGGAACGATTCGAGCGGCCAACTTCCTGATGTCTGCCCCACTAGCGGCCTCGCGCGTGGCCCACAGCTCCAAGCCCCCATCGGCGAACAGGAGGAAGTAAGTGAGAATTGAGATCGCAAATTCCAGGACACCGTAAGCCTCCACACCAAGCGTTCGCGCCAAATAGACAAACGCTAAGAAATTTAGAGTCTTCGCGATGAAATCGCCGACGGAGAGCCGGAAAATGTTTTGAAAGGGGTTCATGAGTGAAGCGCGCGCAGGTTTTGGTGCTGGGAGATGCGTTCTTGTTCTAATCAAACTCCGGCCTTTAGTTGCTCACTGCTCCGCTTTTCGGCCACGGCATGCAGGAGTGGGCCGATCAATTGTAGGCACTGTCGGCTAACCGGCATCCGCTTGGCTGTTTGATAGAGATCGATTAATACCTGCACGCCTTTGCTGAAGTGACTGCGCTGGGAGCTGGATATGTCAGGCAATGTTACTCGCGGTGACCCAAAACCCGCCTGACGAATCATTGACGATAGCTCTCGCGCCGAAAGCAGATGCCTTTTTGGTGGGATACCACCCTGGCGACGTACGTATGCGGCTAACCAGCGCTCGGGAAGAAGACTGCCGCTCCATATTCCCACCTGCGGGTCTGGACCCAGGCTGAAACGGTTTGGGGTCGAAACAAAAAGATAACCCGACGGCTTCATGACGCGATGGCATTGGACGAGGGCCTGCTGCTGATCGGCAACGTGTTCCAGGGTGGAATCGGCAACCACTCGATCAAACACCGCGTCAGGAAATGGCAGTGCCTCGGCGCAAGCGCATATCAGAGGTAGATCAAGTCCCGCTTCGGCCAGTCGTTTCTTTGCCACCACCAGCCAGCGGAAAGCAATGTCAACACCCACCACTCGCTTGAACCGCGAGGCGGCGGCGACCAAGAGCGGCGCCGTTCCACATCCGATCTCGAGAAGAGTTTCAGTGGCAGAGCCGCTCGGCGTCGAGTTTTCCCAGGACGTGAGTGATTCCTCAGCGCGGGGAACACCGGCCAGCAAGCCAAGCGTATACCGGCGCGCATCCTGACTCGGAACCACCGACGTAACGCTGTAGTAAAAATCGATCAACTCTGGAAAATCTAATTCGTCGAAACGGCTCGCTACCCGCAAACCCTTGGCAAGATCAGCTTCCCTTTCGATATAGGGATCGGGAAACACCCTAAGATCTGGAATATCAAGGAAAATTGGGAAACTGCGTTGGCATAATTGGCAAACAAGACCTCTTTCCCCGCCGTTCGTCTCGCGAAGATCGCCCTTACAATAAGGACAGCAGAGTTCGACACCCTTGAAAATCATATGACCGCTTCCTGACTTTCCTGGCGAACGGACGCGACGTTTCCGGGTGTTAAAGACTCTTCAGCGTGGCCGGTGGCATAGCCGAGAAACTCTCCCGTAGCCCAGACCGTCGAGATAAGAAGCAGATGAGGCAGGGAGCGAAGGAATTCCGGTAAACAGCGTCGTTTACGAAGCACATGTCCGGCAATCCGACTAACCTGTACCGCGGGAATTAACAGCGAGAGCATAGAGTAAAAGAAACGCTGCGACGCCGAGAAGTTTGCGGCGCGAGTGCTGGCAAACAGGCGTCCGAAAGCATAACGGTCGCAGACAGCCGCTCGTAGATCGATACTTCGCTGCTGGTACACCAGGATCTGGGGCGCTAACCATAATGAGTCGCCTCCAGCTCGCAATGCTTCGTGCACGTCATTTTCATGAAACTCATCGGACCAGGTTGTCTCAATGGCGGCCAGTGAAGCTCGCTTGTAAGACACGTTACAGTCCGTCAAGTTATGCGTTGGGCCCTCAGGAATCGGCTTCATATAACGTAAATAGTCTGCCAGATATAACGCCCAATTTAATGCAGAGTCCGGACCTTCCTTGTTAACGGCGCCACCAATGGCAGCGTTGGACCCTTTATGGGCCCGCAGTATCTGTTTACACCAGTCAGGACTTGGTATGCAGTGATCTTCTGTAAGAGCGACGATTCGTCCCTTGGATTCTCGCACTCCTATGGTCCGCAATTCGGCGTACGTGCGATCCCCGTCGATGCTCAAGAAGCGAACTCCCGGAAAATTACTGCTGAGCTTGATGAGACTGCTGGCATTTCGATCACAAGGCACCAGAATTTCAGTGCGCGACGCACTGGTTTGCTGAGTGAGCGCCGTCAGGCAACGGCTCAGATAGTTTTCGTCCCCAGTCAGGACTACCACTACGACGGAAAGTTCCGGGCGAAAGACCACTCCGCTCCTGCTTGTCATTTTTCGGTGCATACGACGCTCAAGTGTTCCCTCAAACGCTCGATTGGCTGAAGCACAAGACCAAGTCTGTTTCCTTGCTGGTCGATGATGAACGGGCCGTAGCATCCTCCGCGATCTCCAGGGCTCGCAAGCCATCGTAGCCAGTTGCAATAGCTGTCGCTTCGCCCCGCACGGCGCGGGCGAAAGCTTCGAACTCGCGCACAAAGCTCTGGGTAACGACCCACCGGTATGAATGCAGATGCTCTCTCACGTGGACCATCGGGAAGAAGTAAGATTTCCGCTGGGATCTGCCGCCAAGCGTCTTTGTAGAAACCACCTGCGTCATCATCGGGAAACACGAAGCCCGAATGCAGCCGCGCGTTCCATAAATTTCAATCACGAAACGATAGCCTCTCCACTCAGTCCAGCTCGCTTGTAGCGAAGCAACTTTCCCGGCTTGACTACGCAGAAGCGCGAATCCGTTGTCCTCGCAGCCCTTGAAATCCCATACAGTATCAAGCGCAAACCCTTTGACCTCCGCGACGTCACCCAGGAAGTAGTGGGTTAGATCGATAAGGTGGATACCGTTGTCACGTAATGCCCCACCCCCCATGACTTCGACGTCATGCAGCCAGGGATGATTGTGATCTTTGGCTGAGTACCCGGAGTAGCTGCGAATATGATCCAGTTCGCCGATGACGCCCGCATCCAGGAGAGCGCGAGCCTTTTCGATGGACGGGTAGAAACGATAGTTGAATCCGGTGGCCACAAAGCAGTTACGCCTCTCGGCCACTGCCAGAATTTCACGGCATTCCTCTGCGGTCCGGGCAAGTGGTTTTTCTGAGAGCACATGTTTACCGGCTTCCAGGGCCCCGATACAAATCTCTGCGTGGAGGTGAGGCGGTGTTGAGACGACGACTGCATCCAGATCATCAAGTTGGACCAGCTTGCGCCAGTCCGCCACCACCGCCCCACCATAACTCGCAGAAACCGCGCGCGCACGTTCCGGATCAACGTCACTAACTGCCAGGAGTTCCACGGCAGACGAACGCTTGATTGCGTCTGCCCGCAGTTTGCCGATTTCGCCACAGCCAATAAGACCGAGTCTGGTTTTCTGTTTTGTCATTTCACTTCTTTGTGATTACGAGTGCCAACGGAGCTATGACGGCGCCGCGACCACCGCATCAGGGCACTAGAGCGCGACGGACAATTCGACCAAGAGAACGGACTGTCAAATACCGATCCAGCTTTCCGTTCAGGAGCCGTTGAAGCATGCGCTGCGTGCGCATGTAGTACATATCGATGCGCGGAAGGTTGTGTAGGGGTTCGCCATTCGCCCGCTGGAGGACCGTAGTGCAGGCAGCCTGAAATTCTTTCTTTACGTATTCTCTTGAGACAGGGTTAGTTTCGCCAAAGGGATAAGCAAAACTCTGAACCTGTCGGCCTAGATGGTCCTCGATCTCAATCCGTGAACCCGCTATCTCCTGCTGCGCTTCGGTTCCGGATAAGCGCCGCAGGTCGGGATGTGTTCTGGTATGGGACCCGATCTCAATACCGTTAGCCGAGAGTTCAACTGCCTGTGGCCACGTTAGAATGTCTCGTGAGCCGAGACCCGCCGGCGGGATTTCCCAATCGTTGCGGCGCCCCATGTAGTCGCTCACGATAAACACCGTTGCGGTGAATCCGTGCTGTGCGAGCACTGGCATCGCTGCGTCATAGAAATTCCTGAATCCGTCGTCAAAAGTCAGAACCACACTCCGGCTCGGCCAATTACCCTTCGCCTCGCGATGTGCAACCGCCTCGCGCAGTGCGATTCCGCGATGGCCCGACTCAGCAATGCAGGCCATCTGACTGGCGAAGTCTTCCGGAGCAACCGAAACGACGGACCCACTGGTGTCGAGCGAGTGATAAGTAAGGATCGAGATCATCTTCAAATTCACCCGACCTTTGGCATGCTTTGCGGTGTAGAAACTGGGCTGTCCAGGTAGTGAGCCAGGGTTCCCCAGGCAAAACTGAAACCGCAGTACCAGAAGTACACCCAGTGCAACGGAAAGACACGTATCGCGAACCAGACACCGGAGCGCTTGGCGAAGAAACGGTAGAAATCGAAATTCAGGAGAGTAACCCCAAGAACAAGTCCGGCAACCAGAAGCCATGCGGCGGGCCAGAACAGTGCCAATACCATTAAGGGCAGGGTTAAGTATGCCAATGCGACGCTTATTCTCTGAGTAGGCTTAACGTTTAGTGTGTTCGCCAGCGCCCCGGCGCGGAGCATCAGACGGGTCCACGGAATGCCACGATCGAAGATGTCTGTCTTAAGAAGATTCTGCAGCGTCCAGCGTTTGAGATGCTTCCCTTTGATTCGTGAATCAAGGACGATCTTATGTCCGGCCGCGCTCATCCAGGTTCCCAGCTCGATGTCTTCAATGGCCGGACGCCTGTAGCGCTCCTCGTCAAATCCACCGAAAGCCAGAAATAGTTCGCGTCGCATCGCTCCACAGCCACTCCAGAAGGTCTTGATCTCACCATCCGAATTGTGATGGACGTAGTGATGAAACAGATTTTTGTACTGGGACAAAAAGCTGGGGTCGGCTGGGTCTTCATCATAACTACCGATGACCGCATCCACCTTTGGATCAGCCGCGAACGCTTCCGCGAAACGAGCAAGGGTGTCTTTGTGGACGCATACGTCCGCGTCAATGAATACAACGTACTGAGCATCGACCTGATTGACGCCGCGGTTACGCGCACGAGCCGGTCCGCCTGGCCCTTCAATTCGCAGGTATCTGAATTGGTGGTGCTCTACCAGAGACTTAATAGGCTCTGTAGATCCATCATCAACCACGAGGACCTCGAAATCGTCGTATTGAGACTGAGCCAGTGCGTTCAGACACGCTTCGAGTGTCTGAAGGGAGTTATAAACAGGCACAACTACAGATAGAGTCGGGGGACCCGAAGCATTCCTGGTTGCCATAGTTTTGCCTTTGCTACCTCTCAAAGTGCGGCCTGAGATTGCGCGGTTATCTGATGGATTGAACGACTGAACGATCAAGGACTTTCTACATGGAACAAATGGATGTTTGAGGAGTGTGGCGGAGTTTTAACTTAAGCTGGCTCTTCCGGTTTGAGCATCTGCTGATTCAAAGCGTCTCTAACATTCAAGAGACCACTAACAACTTGAGCGATTTCGGGAAGTGGTTTGGGCTTAGCAAGGAATGCACTGGCACCGCGCCTGCTAGCCTCTTTTTCAACCTCAGCAGACCCACGAGCCGTTAACACTATGATCTGGGTGTTTGGATACTGTTCATGCACGAACTCGACAATGTCCAGACCCTCCCTGTTCGTGTTGGTACTCAGCCAAAGATCCTCGATGATCACCGAGTAATCGCGCTTGGCCAAGTGATCTTCAGCCTCTAACCTATCGCGAGCGTAGTCAACCTGGTATCCGAGCAGCCTGAAATACTCGCTCATTGAGCAGCCCACGGCTTCTTCATTATCTACAATTAGAATTCTGGGCATTTCGGCTCCGGGGGTATGTAAAAACATGAAACGCATCACAACGGGCGGATTATGTAGGGGCTGAGAACGTCGTCACCTACTACCACTCGCCGCACTCGAGAGGCCCACCCTTGTTCGCCCGCATCTCTTAATACCCGGCAATTGAGCCGTATCACTTAAACTTGAAGTTCGCCCAATACTTGAGATCTTTTTCCAGCGGTTATCGTCAGGTTGTCTACCTGTCTAAGCATTCGAAGATTTTCCTTGGGGCGCGAATGACCTAAAACAGCTCGCGTACGCGGCTTCAATGAAGCAAAAGTTTCTCTCACAGGTTCTTCCATATTTTTTCAAGGCCCTACCGCGGCTTAACGATGGCGGATGCTGACGACTGCGTTGTAGATCCTTCCGATGGTCCAGCCAAAAACGCCGCCAACAAGCGCGCCGTAGAAGAGGCCGACCAGACTACCAGTCCAGGTAACTGAATAACCAATAAAGTACTGGCCCAATAGATTGAGATGCCTGCCGACGTGCGGGCCGTCTTTGATAAGCAGCCACGCGGTCATCGCAAATAATCCCAGGCCGCCGATCAGTGCGCAAACAACTGTCAGCACGCCGGACTGGATTCTCACCACCGCGCGGCTCACCTCGTCGAGTCCGGATTGATTCTTTGTCATATCTACACTCATATGTCTTTAAACCCTATCCAGAAGGTGACGTCGTGCCTCAACCTCGGCCCGCCTCCGCACCATGTAAGCAAAAGCATCGACGCCCCAGTTGCGCAATAGGGCCCAGAGATAACCCAGCCCGAAACCCATTGCGCCAGCCCAGAGCATCCCAATGAAGGCTCCTTCCCACGACACACTAAAACCGATGAAGTAGTTATTTAGCAGGGCCAGCGTCGGACCCACCCTGGGGCCGCCTTTTAACACTAACGCAACGGTCGCAAAAAACACGCTAAGACCGAAGACGACGGACAGTGAGGCACCGAGCGCTACCGAGTCGAGCTTGGCGAACGCCGCCTCGATCAAGTCGTCGGCTGAAATCTGCGCCGATGCAACCGCCGGCTCGAGGCGTGCGGGTACGAGACGATCGCCATTCAAACCAGATGTAGCTTTTCTCGAAGCGTCGGCTTCGCGCACTTCTTCGTGATACTCCATTTCCGTGTTCACGGACCAGACATCGTGATGTTGGCCTACGATGTTACGCGCCGCATAAACGGCCGTGAGCATCGAGTGATCCTGGTTGTTGTAGCGATGCAAACCGTTCCGTCCTACTGTTTGAAGATTGCCTATGGTTTCAAGATAACGGCGAATTGTCGCCAAGCTCTCTTGATACTGCTGGTCATAGACCGGATAGGCCTTTTTCATGCGGACGACGGTTCCATCTTCAATTTCGTCTGGTTCGATCAGGTTTATCCTGGCGCATTCTTTAATCCCCAGTTCTACCAGGCGATCCTTTGACCAATTCCATTCCTCGTCCTTATCCCAAAGAAAGTATTCCAGACCGAGCGAGCTACGAGTCGGGTCAGGAACCATATGTGGACTCCAGTTTTTGTAGTTCTGAATGCGGCCCATTTTGACTTCCGGCGAATGGATGTAAATCCAGTTGTCCGGAAAGACCTTTTCGCGTTTGGCGATCAGCACCACGGTCAGGTAATCCCGATAGCGCAACTTGTTGGCGGCCTCTACCACCTCATCGGGAGGAGCCGGACTCAGAGCTCGTATGAGGCTGCGTAGAGGCATTGTGGAGATGAACTGGTCGCCGCCAAACTCCACAGACTCTCCTTCATGTGTGCGCCCGTACACGCACTCCACGCGACCATGACGGTGACGTATCTTCTCTACCTTAATGCCGCGCACTGTTTCATTGCCCTGCCCTGCCAGCAGTTCCTCGCAACGCTCCCACATCATCCCTGGCCCAAAGCGCGGGTAGTTGAACTGCTCAATTAGCGTTGTAATGATTTCTCCGTTTTTTGCTCTGCCATTACCGACCAGTGCATTTCGCACTGCTTCAGGCAGCGACAGATTCTTGATGCGTTGCGCCGCCCAATCGGCAGAGATTTCGCTGCAGGGGATACCCCAAACTTTTTCCGTGTAGGTCTTGAAAAAGATCTCATAAAGACGATGTCCGAAACGGTTCGCGACCCACTGCTCGAGATTTGTTTCTTCGGCGTGCGGAAAGAGCTTCGCTTTACCGAAGCTCATGCCAACGAGGAGAGCTTCGATGGGCCCCAATCCCGCAAGCGCATTAGTGGCCTTAAGCGGGTAGTCAAAGAAGTGTCCACCGTAATGAATCCGCGACAGTCGCGGGCGTAGCAGGAACTCCTCTCCGAGTATCTCCTTCCAAAGCTCATTAATCAGAGGCACTTTGGTGAAAAACCGGTGCCCGCCAATATCAAAACGATAGCCACGATAGTTGATGGTGCGTGACAGTCCACCAACCTGCCGGTCAGCTTCTAACACGGTCGAGCCAATGCCGAGCTTTGATAACTCATAGGCTGCGGTTAACCCCGCGGGGCCCGCTCCAACGATTACTGCACTGGACATTGTACGACCTCCATCTGGGGGGAAATGAAAAGGGGCCAGCCGTTATGCTCGCCCCTGCAAATCCTATGACTGTCAGAACCTTGGAAACTTCTAAGACTAACCGGGCACTCTCCTGGGAGCGCTTTATCTATCTAATTGCGGTGAAAGGGGAATTCCTTTTGATCGAGGAGATTTCGGAATGCAGTTAAGTAGACCCTGACAGCACCTCTAGGTAATCGCGTCAGCATCTTCCTGGCACAACTTCTCGGGCTTCGGCGATGACGAATGGTGCCCACCTATTTCACTGCGATCTGCCCGTCCGAGACTAGAGGACCTGCTGGAAAGTCCGAGACTAGGATTTTCATCCGCTCAGATGAATCAGAAAAAATAAGTTGCTTCTTGGAATCCGGAATGAAGGCTAGTGGCGTTTTCTGATCAACAATCCAAAATATTTTGACCGGCCTGGTGGTGTATGCACGCCTCCAAAAATCAGACTTCGGAATGGACCGTAAATTCCTTCCAGGCACGGGGCCACCCTTGAATCCGTCGTAGACGAACCATGCATAGTGGTGAGCGTAAAAAAGAGCATCCGGGTTTTCCCTGTATAGCTGCTCCACTTTGGTTCTTGCACTGTCTTTGGGTGTATAGAGCTTAAAGATTTTCGGCGGTGTGAAACCACGAGCATACGCAACAAGAGAATCCCTTCCCTCATTACTAAAGGCTAATGCCGGGAGAAAAACGCAGACATACAGTACGAAGAATAAGAGAATCCCTTTGGAGGCTATCTTTACTATTCCGAGGGTAGCGCGCTTAGTTGCAATCTCATAGAAGATAAAGATGCCGCACAACCCTATCGCCTCATAATATCTTCTGACCCACACGAAGGAGGGATTAGCGGCAACCCCAACCACCACAAGAAAAATGACCATCGATATTGGGAGAAACGAGAGGCTGAGCGCTATGTCATCCTTCGCCTTGAGCCCTTTTGCTGCTGCGCTTCGCCACAGGAGAATAGGCCATGACAGTATTACCATCAGGCAAATGATGCCCGATGAATAAATGAGCCAATCTGCCTTCACTGTGTAAACGACCCGCTCCAATAGCGGGTGGCCCAGCACCAGGTTTGATGTCATGGGCATCGCTCGAAGAATTATGACAGGGATAAGAAGGCTCGCCGGCCCGTCGATGACCTTGGAAGGAGTCACGGCGTTGTGAGTGAAGGACTCCGCGTGCTGAGTGACGTAGATCGTTACAGGCAGCATGAGAGTTAAAGCCGACAGCAGAAAGACGGAGAACCTCTTGAAAAAGAGTTTGATCTCCGGATAGCTTACCTGAAAGAGAATCAACATTGCCGCCAACCCTATGAAGAGACTCGTATACCGCATTGCATACAAGGAGCCAAACAACAGGCCGGCGAATGCCACGGACAAGAGAGACGGCTGGTTTCTATCAACCCCAAAGAGACAAATAAGGACGAATGGGACTCCCGCCCACAGAAAAACGTCCGTCCCGGCCCACCCGGGCGTGGAGACAAAGGGAAGAAGCGCGACGATAGTTAGATGAATCCAAGAGAGTCTTTTCCCATAAACAACTGGGCGAGAAATGAAGTTGCTGGCAATTATCGCCCAACCGATCCAACCGAGCAGAGTTGTAGTCGCATAAAGAGTCTTTAAAGCGGCGTGAAGTGGTAGGCCAGCGTAAAGTAGAGTTGCGACTAGCAGAGAGAGCCCGGGCGGCCAATTTGTCACATACGTAGAAGATGGCTCGTTTGAAATGTCATAAGACTCGGGAGAGAGTGCATTGGTCGTCGTTAAACCGAAACCCTGAACCAGGCGCCGCGACACTTCCAGTTGTGTCGCCTGGTCTTTTCCAACCTCGAACGGAGCAACTGTTTGGGCACCTGTCACCAGGACCGCGGAGATCAAGATCACGACAACTACAGCCCTATCTTTACAAAGTGTCTTAAAACGACCTATTAATTGTTGGAAATCGCGCGACGCCATGGCCTGTTAACCTGAAGACCCCACTCTTCCGAACATTGTTTTGAAGTTTTTGGCTGAATTATCCGCCATGCCTGCAGATGGCGAAGGAGCTTGGTGGGCACAACTATTTCTGAAGTAATCCCTTGCCGCTTTCCAAAAGGGGCAAACCGGATCACAGATTACCTCGAGGGAAGCCTCCATCGGAGGCGATTAACATGTTGGGGACACCTTAAGAGAGCGTCGCCAAAAAGAGCAAGCCAGACCAGTTCTCAGTCTGCACTTGCTGTTCCTCTGTTGGAATACAATCTCTCCTTCGACGGTGGGCCAATACAAAGCAAAACGCCGAATACCGCCTGAACTCCAGTACAGTCAGCCGGCTATGGCAAGCGTACCCAAAACAGAAAGCGGCCCTGAGATTTGCCCCTGGGCCGACAACCCAAACCCTATAACAAACCGGTGTTTCACCTAAACCAAGTAAGCCCCTTGCAGTACATACTCATCAGTTGAGCGTTGCGCTCATACCAACGGATAGTTCCTCAAGGGCTTCCAGGCCTCCACTTGTTGCTTCCAGCCGACTCTCGGGAAGCAGTTCGTGCATCTCACGTCGCAACTCCTGACTCCAGCCTTTTCTTGCCAGGTCAGTAAGTCTCTCAACTGCCTGTTGGATCATTTCCGGCGAATAGCCCGCGATTTTACCAATGAAAATCTTAGGATGGACAGTCTTGGCGAGTTCTTCTCCAGTGGTCTGCAGCTCCTCAAAAAGCTTTTCACCGGGCCTCACTCCTGTAAATACGATGTCTATATCCTCGTGCGGACGAAGACCGGACAGTTGAATAGTTTGTTTGGCAAGATCAAGGATACGAACGGGTTCGCCCATATCAAGGATGAATATTTCACCACCATTGCCAATTGTGCCGGCCTGCAGCACAAGCCTGGAAGCTTCGGAAATAGTCATGAAGTATCTAACCATGTCCGGGTGGGTCACCGTAACAGGTCCACCATTCATTATTTGCTCTCGGAAAATTGGAATTACTGATCCTGCTGACCCAATCACATTACCAAAACGTACTGCTACGTAACGAGTATCGTAACGACCGTCCAAATCCTGAACGACAAGTTCCGCTATTCGCTTGGTTGCTCCCATGACCGAGGTTGGTCGAACCGCCTTATCAGTGGAGATTAATATGAACGCTTCTACGCCGAATTCGCCTGCGAGCTTGCCCAACCGCTCCGTTCCCAAAACGTTGTTCTTCACCGCTTCGACGGTGTTTGATTCCATCATAGGCACATGTTTGTGCGCAGCAGCATGAAGAACCACCTCGGGCTGATGAGCAGCAAATATAGATCTCATTCTGGCGCGATCGGTGATGTCGCCAACCAGAGCATGTATGGGAATATCCGGGAATCTACCTCTAAGCTCGCGATCTACAGTGAAAAGCGAACATTCCGCTCGTTCAACCAGCAGTAGGTTTGACGGGTTGAAGCATGCCACCTGACGAGCCAGTTCAGATCCAATGGAGCCACCGGCTCCAGTCACCATTACAGCCTTGCCTGCCAGGAACTCTTCCATGCTCTTCTCATCCAATATTACGGGATCACGACCGAGGAGGTCCTCGATTTCGACATCTCGTATTCTGCTCACCTTGACCTTGCCCTGCAGGATCTCATAAAGGCAGGGAATGACGCGTACGTTGACTCGGATTGAATGACAAAGGTCTAGAATTCGGCGGAAGTCAGCTCGCGAAGCTTGTGCAATAGAGATAATTACATGATCAATGTTCAGCTCCTTCACCAGCCTGGGAAGGTCTTCCGTCGTTCCAAGCACCCTTATTCCCTGAAGCACCGAATGACGTTTGGCAGGATCGTCGTCAATGAAACCTTTGATCTCAAGATCGACGTCCCCGCGCGAACGTATCTCGGTAGCAGTCACAACCCCAGCTCGCCCTGCACCGATTAGCAAAACCGGTTTCCTCCTCATCGCGAGTCCCTGAGTGGCCTTGCGGTGGCTTCGCTCATGAACTTCACGCCTTACGACCCGCAGAGTCAGAATTCCTCCAAATGCCAGGAATGTATCAATCATGATCACCGAAAGTGGTATCCGAAATTCGTGTAGCGAGTCAGGTAAGCCGAGCCGTAACGCAATCAGTGGGATTGCCGCCAACAGTGCCGCGTTTGTTATTTTCTTCGCCTCTGAAAGTCCAACGTACCGCCAGATAAATTTATATATGCCGCAGAAATACAGGACAGCTAATTGGATAGAGAGAACCAGCGGAAGCTGGGTCGCCGCCAGAATCACCTCTTTCCTGGGCAGAGAAAAATCGAATCTCAATAGATACGCCACGATAAAAGCTGATGCCAGTGCGAAGAAGTCTAACGAGTACTGAGCCCGCTTACTTAGCAGATGAAATTTGAGGGCTCGGACGTCGCTACCTAGATCGAGATTGGTTGAAATGGTAGACATCCTATAGTTACACCTACGCCGGATGGGAGAACACCTTTAGTGCTGAATGCATGTCACAATGAGGTCTTGAGCTGAGAGCGAGCTGCTGCAGAACCGCCCCGACACGACTTCTGAATCCTAGGCCATGAAGAATACTCATTCGCAGACCTAATCCACATCGGCAAAAGCGATTAAATTCAATACTATAATTGGCCTATTCGAGAGGGTAGTTGGATGGGCGCTCTTGCCTATTGCTGCGGCACAATTGTGCCTGCAAATTATTGTAGCGTGACCTTCATCAAAACTAGCGTTAGGAGACCCAAAATCAGACGAGGGCATGAGCGAAGGAAAATGCCTGTGAGCGTCTCCTGAAAAACAAGACAATATTGCGGCTGGGATGGGTATTCCGGCGTGGCGACTTGCTTGACACCCAATCACTTCTTCTTGATCAGGACCCTCCTTAATGTTCTCTGCCAACAGTCTGGGTGGACGAAAGAGTAGGCAGGCGACGAGAATTTTAACGCCGAAGGTAGAGCGTCCCGATCTTTCGCAGGGGCCGCGTTGCTTTTTCAAGATAAGCGACGCTCCTGTATCCTGCATATCGAAGTTTATCCCGAACACGCTCTCTCATGCGACAAGAGAATCTGTGAGCCTCGAATCGCTCGATCAACCTGGAGTCGCCGGAAAAGAGCTGCTCTTCAATCCGCGCCGCCAGCTTCTTGACGCTACGATCTTTCTTGATTCTGATGACGACCGCATCTGGCAGTTCACTTTCAAACAGGCGTTCCACAAGATGCAGTCCCAGGAACAGCATGCGACGTATTCCCATAGTATCTGCACGCGCTATAACTTCATTCCAATCAATCTCTTTGTACTTTTTCAGTAGTTCGGCGATGTCACAAAGCCAGAGGAGGCGTTGCCAGAAATGCTTTGATCCATGCTGGCTCAGTATTAGAAGCAGGTCTTCGGGCTTTAGACTACGAACCTGCTGCCCGCCAAAATCTACGCGCATCAGGCGCCCCCTTAGTTGTTGGTAATCAAAAATGAAAGAGTTGTATTTCGAGGTAAACTGCCAGTGAAGCTCAACGCGAACTCTTCCATCGGCAGAAGCAAACTTATAATTATATGGTCGTCCAGAATTCAGGTATTCTTGATCTTGGGTTTCCGTCTTTTCAGTGAGCGGGAGATAGCCGATTCCAGAGAACAGTTGCTTTGCCTTCTGAACATCTTTCTTTGATATCAAAATATCAAGGTCACAGAATTGCCGCAACGAAAGGTCCCCATAAACGCTGGCTGCCAGGAGCGGACCTTTATATGGAAGTGCGTTAATTCCGCTTTCTTCCATTATCCTTATCAACTTCGTAAGTTCGCCGGCGAGATAAAGGTTATGGAGATTGTTCTCTAGCGTAAAGCTCCTGAGTCTTTCAAGCACAGGCGAAGGAATATCCTTCGCGTAAGGACCGAGATTGCGAAACAATATGGGAACTACCCCGTGAGCGGCTGCGGCCGAGATAATCTCATCCCAGTTCAGCCTTTCATCAAGAAGTTCAGCGAGCCGCTTTCTCGCTCGATCGTTAAGATGAGTTCTTGCTCCGAGGACGACCAATTCCATTTCGGACTCATGGAGCTTCCGTTCGCTGGCCGAGAAGCTATCGAATGTTACTCCGTCCGGACGGGAAAGCTCCAGCCGCTTGTCGGTCTCAAGCTTCCTAGCAATCTGCTGTCTCAGCATAATTTCTCAAATCACGATTGAGAGTGACTTACACTCAAACGCCTTCAAGCACCAAATCGTCCGCGAAACGTTGAGTGTATTAGGTGGCTCACGGAATCGATCTTCGAAAACCTGGCACATCTCATCAGCACGTTTAATCACTCACAATATAATGCGACGAGCCATCCACGTGATTGTTCTCGGCGAATATAAGGTTGGGCAGCGATGACATATTGGTCGCCTACGCCGACTCTACTTCTTCCAACTCTAGTTCGTGGCGCGGCGTTGGATCGCTATCTATATGATCACTCACTTCGCCGGCAGTAGTCTGCATTTGCGTCATCCACGATTGAGCGTAGAATCCGCCCCGTGCCAGCAACTCAGCGTGCGTGCCCGACTCAATAATCTGTCCATCGTCCATGACGTGAATTATGTCTGCACGCATCGCAATGGTGAAGCGATGGGTTATGATGATTCCCGTTCGGTCTTGCGCCAGCGTGCGAAATCGGCTGAACCAGTCTGCCTCTGCCCAGGAGTCCATGAAGCTAGTCGGTTCGTCAAGCAGTATTATTTGTGAGCTTCGAATGTAGGCGCGAGCTAAGGCGACGCGTTGCCACTCCCCGCCGCTTAATTCGGCGCCGTTAAGAAACTGCTTACCCAGCACCGAGTCGTAACCTTGCGGCAGACGCATAATCGTCTCGTGGGCCCCGGCACTCTTCGCCGCTGCCTCTATGTTTGCCATATCCATATCAACGGAAAGATCGCCCATCGCAATGTTCTGTCTCCCTGAGGCATGATACTGTACGGGAAACTGGAAGAGCACCGTGATTAATCGCCAAAGCTCCTTCGGCGCCAGGTCGCGGACATTAATGCCGTCGAGTTCAATGCTTCCAGCCTGGGGATCATAAAAGCGACAGAGAAGCTTGAGGATTGTCGTTTTGCCCGCGCCATTGACTCCCACAATTGCTACGATTTTGCCGGCGGGGATTGAAAGACTGAAATTGCGCAAAGCGGCGCGCTCACTGCCAGGATAATTGAAGGTCAGATTTCGAAACTCGATACCCTGCTTAAGCGCCGTCGGAGCTGGCACCGGCTTCTCCGGCGCGACGATCTTCGGTTTAAGTTCCAGATACGCAAACAAGTTCGCCAAGTACAGACTGTTCGAGATAATCTGCCCGACGCTTCCCAGCAGCAAACGCATCAAGCTCTGCCCGCGACTGAAAGCCTGATAAAACAATGCCAAATCACCGAGCGTCGCATGCCCGTGCAGCGCCCGCCAAGCCATCCACAACATGGCGCTCCCCGAGATAACGAGCGCCACCAGCCCTGCCCCCGACTTCGCCAACGTGAGTTTGCGCATTTGCCGAAGCCGCTCAACCAAGAAACCGCGTTTCAATTTTTGAAAGGCGGGTCGAAAGTAGCGGCTCAGACCGAACAAGCGCATCTCGGCAGCAATGTTAGGGTGGGTCAGCATCACGTCGTAATACTGTGCCCAGCGCCGATCGGGCGTCACGGACTGCCACCACCGGCGATAGTTGCGGTCGAAGCGCACGACGACATAGAAAGCAGGAAGGGTGCTGGCCAACAGCAACAGTGGCAGCCACAAACTATACGAAAGGAGAACGGCGCCCATTACGATCAGAGTGATACCGTTTTGGATTAGGCTGCCGAAGCTTTCCAAAAGCGCGATTGGACGGTTGCTTGCGTCACTGCTGGTCTGCTCCAGGAGGTCAAAATATTCAGGTGATTCAAAGAAAGATAAATCTAGAGTGGTTGATTGCTGGTGGACAAGGTTCCGAATATGATTCTGTACCAGTTCCGACTGCGCTGTCCGAATCCAATCACTCAAACTCTGTATAGCGTCCGTCAGTAGCATCAGCGCAGCCGTGATTATCAATAGAATCAGGGCGCGGCGCACAAACGACCAATCGCCGCCGCTAGCCTTTGCTTCGACCAAACTGTCTACCAATAGTTTGATTAAATAAACTGAGGCAGCTGGCAATACGCCCTGGACGATAAGTAGTGCCGCCCACAGCGGGGTCCAGCGCGGGGCGGCGTCCCAAATAATACGCAACGTTCGCGGCCAGTAACGCAGAGGCGAAAGCGAACTCCGCAAGCGAGCAGTTAACTTCTCTTGAAGGTCCAACATTTAATTTCTAAACCGTCTCGCCTGATTTGACCAGATGTTTCAACTGACGCCGCGTTCTAACTAGGAACTGCGATATCCACAGCATTAGCTGACATCCGACGTGACACAAGAACGTGAACGATTGTTAAGGAAGATGCTGCTCGACGAGAGAGGCCACTTCGGGTAACAGCTGAAGGGAGCGCGGACGTTTTAACCGGAAGACGGGAACGGAATTTATCAAGGCACTACACTGCTGAAGATGGAGGCCTGACGCTCCTGTCGCTTTGAGGTGTCGCACAAGGAATGAATGGCGCACCAATTGGACGAAAGCCTCCTGGAGTCCAGGGCGTTCGATCTCGATGCGCTCTCCTTCCGTTAAAACATAAATCCCCTTAAGCGAAATGGAGGCGTTCGAAAAATCAGTGTGTATGCGATAAGCACGTTTCTCAAGTAGGGGATGAACGCGCGGCAAGTTCTCCGGGTTGATGCCCATCTTGCTGACCGCATCAGGCCACAACTTGAATTGAGGGAATCCCGGTAGCACGCGAATCGCACGCTGCTTGTCTATGTCTATGGCGACGACATCATCCGCGACCAAGCGGTGTCCGCGCCCCTCCATCAAAGCGGCGAGCGTGGACTTACCCCAGCCCTTCTCGCCAATGAAGGCAATGGCAGTTCCACCTACTTCAACCGCACTTGAATGAAGTAACAACAGGCCTCTTTGATGCAGCACTCCGGCCAGCACTGCCCCCAGAAGAAACAACCTCAAGACGCTCGGATCCGCTTCCGGCTGCGGATCTACCACAATCTCACGACCTCCCCGAGCCAGAAAAGTGCCGGCCCCTTTCCAGTGAAAGAACATCTTCGACTGGCTGAGTTCAACTACCATGAAGTCATCTTTAGTCGGCTGCCAGTCAACCTTACCGAATCGAATGATGAGATCGGGTGGGGCTTCCGCAGCTACGAGTTCCGGTAGCGGGAGGCAGGAATGTATGGAGAGTCCATAGGCGGTATAAGAATACATTATTGCTGTACCGGGCGTATCATGGCGATCTAATTACGAGGCCAGTTCGAAACGATGCGTCCCACGCATGCGCTCGAACTGGCACTCGGCAAAGATACAATATGTAGCTAGCTACCTACTGTGTCGAATGGGGCAAACTCAAAGCGATGAGATGCCAGCGTTTTGTTGGGTCAGAATGTCGTCCCCATTTCCTAATTGCTTCAGAGTAGGGTTAGGGGCCCCGTGGGTAAGCTCTTCGACATTCCCGTAAACGGTTAGAGCAGGAGGAGACCAAGTCTTTTTGCACTCAGTCTTACTCACATTTTCATTCATAGCTCACCCTCCTTTTAGAGTAAGCGAAAGAGGTTGTAACACCGCGCCAACCATTGTTTCGGGTATTAGGATGTACTCGATCACTTCGCGGCGGTGTAGGATTCCTGACTGGCAATCTCCGCATGTATCGAAGCCATCCCCGTCCACTAACAACAACAAGTGCTATTTGTTGTCATTAATCAATAAGCGAAAAGGTTAGTTCCTTATTCTGATAGTTTTCGTCAAAGGACTGTTTAGTATAACGAAGCCACAACGCCATATTGACAATTAGCTGGATGGTGAAGCCATCATCCAGATGTTCCATCGGTCGCTCAAGGTAGCGAAGGTAGACGGCCTCTAAAGCAGAGACATCTACATACTCCCTAATCAATTCCGGTTCGTGCAAAAGCACTTTATCCAAAGTTTCGCGATCAAACTTTATTAGACCGAGCGTGACACCGGCACTCAGATTGGACTTACTCTTGCGCCATTGCACCTCTGGCGGCAAGATGCCATTCATCGCACGGCGGAGAATGGACCGGGTCCATCCATTCTGAAGTCTTTGCCCGGGCGGCAACGAAAGGCAGAACTCAACCAAACGGCGATCAAAGAAGGGATGTCGCGCCTCTACTCCAAAAGCTGCACCACCCTTTTCATATGACTCCACGAGGAATGAGTCCAACCCGCTCGCTATACCGAACCATTGCGATTCCCGACTAGTCATGCCGTCTGGAAAACTGGCATTTTGGAGGTCCCAAAACCGCTCACTCAAGTGAATACGCTGCGCAAAATCCTTACAAATGGGGCGCTCTGCCCAGTACGCAGGCTGTGCCGAAGGCTTCAGCCGTCGCGGTCGACCGTGTAGCACCCGCCAAGTCTGCATTGTCCACTCAGGGACCATCGGACGAATAACCGGCCTAAACACCAGGTTCCACAAGAATTTTTTGAGCTTCCTGACATTCATCGGGCGCTTTCTGTGACGAGCTAGGGTTTCTTTTGCTAAAGTTCGCAACCATCCTCTACGCAGAAAATCGACCAGATCCGGATAGCCGTAACCGACGATACTGTCGCCGTCGTTGCCGCTAAAGAGGACGCGGACACCCTGTTGTTGTGCGGCCTTAAAAATAGCCCAATCCATGTACATGTTAGCCGCCGGAAGAGAGTTATCGAGATGCCAAAAGACCTTATCGATGTCCGTCAACGGGCTGATATTGTCCACTCGAACAAAATGCGGTTGAAACTCTCCAGAGGCAAGCACCGCATTTACGAAATGACGTTCATCAATACTTGGCGAAGCTTCGGCCAAGCTTGGGAATATTCCGGAGAAAGTGTGGAGGGGTGGTCTACCTTCTTGCGATAGGATCTTGCCGGCCGTACAGGAGATTGAGGAAGAATCCAGCCCACCGCTCAGCATTGATCCCACCGGAAAGGCACTGCGTAAACGACACCGAACTGATTCAGTGAATAGTTCTCGGAAGTTGTCTTCATATTCACCATTGGTACGGTAGCGCACCTCCCGCGACAGATCGGGCGTCCAGTAGCGTCGCGTGGTTAACCCCTCGCGGCTAACGGTCATAGAATGCGCCGCAGGCAAACGAAGCACTCCCTCATAAAGCGTGCTCTCCCGATCCTCAAACGTTGGCAATAGATGATCTGCAACGATCAATTCGTTCAGTCGTGGCGGGACCTCCAGAACCGTCAAAATAGCTTTGATTTCTGACGCTAGCACAAATGTCTCGCGAGGTCGGTAGTAATAGTAGAAGTGCTTAATGCCAAAATGATCGCGCGCACAAAATACCGACTGCCTGCGCCCATCCCAGATCGCAAAGACAAAATCACCCAACAATCTTTCGGGACAGCCCTCCCCCCATCTTTCATATGCCGCGAGAATCAGCTCACTGTCGCTAATCCCTTGAGCAGGGCGGTTATCAAGGCGCAATAAATTAATCAGTTCATTACGATTATCGAGACGAGCGTCTGCGGTGATGCAAAGATGACCGTTCTTATCCTCGAAGGGGAGATGTTCCTGAAGCGATTCCGGCGTAACCCACATCATGCAATGACCCAAACCGATATGCTTCTCGCTCCACAGATCTGCCCCATCCGGGCCACGATGAGCTAACGAGCCCATCATGCGTTCCAGGTCTTGTCGGGTGACAGACTTGCCGTCCGAGTTATAGATTCCGAATATCGCGCTCATGAATCCTTCCGCTGTTCATTGGTGATAGGACGGCATAACCCAATAGGTTTGACCGGTTTCCCATCACAATCTTCCCTTCACTCTCCACCCAGGCATGAGCTTTAAGCTCGCCTTCCTGCCCTTTAGAAACTCCTATACGTAGATTCGAGACTTGCCCGCGGCGAGCAAGTAAGATCTGAGTTGCCAACGCCTGGGTCAGGCACGTCGCTGCCGGAACATACCGACTGGCGCGACGAACGCTCGAGGCAACCCTCAGGACAACTCGTAAATTCTGAGTCACCGGTTGACCAGAGCTGGAAGCAGCGCTGGAAGTGATCTTTTCCACCCTTTCCTTCATGACCCTAAAGGGCAGCACCCAGAGCCCAAGGCGGACACAGCAGACACGGGCAAGAGCTGCTATCAAGAGCCGTTGGTCGGATAAAGAATTTCTGAAGAAAAACATAAGTCGGCACTGACAGTATTTCAGAATGGTTAGGTGGTCGGCTATTGCTGAGTTCAACTCAGGCGGGAATAACGCATGGTCGGTCGCTACGTTCCGCCTCAGTTGGCCTCTGCGCCGTGTATCCTAATAAGGCCATGGGTCTGCAACAGTCTCAAGAATGATAGAAGATCCGCCTCACACTGGCTGGAATCGACATCGTACTCCTTCAGAAGTTCGTGGTGAACATGGCTAACCTTTACAGGTTTTTGAATCAATTCCCAGATGCGTGCGCCAAGCGGGTTCAATCCGAAATAGGTTCCAGATTGAAGATTGAGGAGCACTGCTTCTCCCTGCAAGTCGCAGGACAAATTCTCGTCGCTGCACACCACAATGGAAAATGGGGTGATATCGTTATCCGTGTTCGGCATGTTCGATTTGTTATCAACTGTACTAGGCTCGCGAAGAGTCTGAAGCATTGTTAACTCCGGAATCAAACACTATGGTGTGATGACTTGCTGACGAGATAGAGCAAAGGGCCGGCGGTGGCGGATCCGGTCCCTTTGGAAGCCGTCCATTCGGGCTATCGCACCTGGATGTGGCTGACGTTCCTCGTGCCGAAATGCCCGCGCATTTTTTACGACCATTAGAGCAGTGTAGATTAGCAATGGCGCTACCCGCAGGCATCGGTCGTTTAGGTTATTCTGACTAGGCGTTAACGCCCATTTTTCTGATCTCAGCCTAGGAGAATCATCCTGCCATACGGAGCACAAATATGCCGCTGCTTAAAGAGGCCTCTTCCAAAGGCCGAAGCTACTTCTAGGCCTGCCAAAAAGTTAGAGTCGGTCGCACTGCCACCCGATCTCGTTTCGCAGGCAAAGGACAGTGCTAAATGCCTGCTAATTAAGTATTTACGAAGAAACACTTGACGAGAATCGCTAAATACTGTTTAATTCGGTTGGTTCTGGCAAAGCATAGTGGCCAGGCCTTTGATCTTTTAGAGTGATTGCACACGATAAAGGCAAACCTGCTGCGAGGCAGGGACGCAAAGCCGTGAGTCTCGGAAGCTACGGGGATTGTTTCCCCGGGCAGAGGGAGATTGTCTGGTTGCCGAAGGCGATCGAAGAACAGGCATCCAGATTCCAAGAGCTGAAATTCGGCCGTGGATAATGTCTGGCTCGTAGGCGACCTGACCGGAAGTTGATAATTACTCCCATCAGTTCGACTCGAGACTCCGGTGTAATTTATCCGAAGCGCCGCCTTTATCTTCCTTCCCTTCCTTATTACCTGTACAAGGTTTTAAATCAAGCCAGACAGTCAACACTACTAGAATCAGGTTGCATTCGTTTTGCAATACTGAATTCGTGTCAAGTGTAACTTTTACCTCGCCCTTTTAAGTCTTAGTTTCCCGACAAGCTCACGGGCTGAATTTACTCAATCACCGATATCGGCACCCCCGCAGCGATGCGGGCTCGCAAAGCCAGGAGTCTCGTCCAGCGACGAGATCGTCCGGTTACCGAAGTGAGTGTCCGTAAATGCCTATTACAAATTTCTCCGGCTGGTTTTCAAAGAAGCTCTTAGCCGTTCTCTTTATCCTGGCGATCAGCCCGGCCAGTTTGGTAACCGCTAGTGCGAGCCGGCAGGTGCCTGTTTCTGCTTACTTTTATCTGGGCTTCCTACCAATCTCATCACAAAGCCAGTCGCCGAGGCTGTTGACCCAAAACAACTCAACGAGAGCTCTGGCCCTTAATGCCAATACGTTCCTGGCCGAACCGTTCTCGCTCAGCCAATTAATAACCTTCGGAACGGACTCGCGCACACGGCTAGTGCTCTTCGCTACGAATATTGATGTGCCTGTAGGCGAAAACCCTCCAGCGCTAACCGCCGATGCCGAGAACTGGAATCACACTGTTTACGCGCTGCAAGTGGAATACGTCGATAGACTAGGGGTCAGCGAGCCCACCTATGCGATTCACGTACGACTGAATGACGCAATGGTTGAAGACGGCGACGTTCTGGTTCGCCTCTACTTCAACGGCGTTCCAAGCAATCGTGTCCGGGTAGGCCTCGGCCGTATGGGCGGCGGCTTAGCGGATGACGGGGCCTCGCAAATCACCCAGCTTTCACCGTCAAGCATTACGGCCGGCGGGAACCCTTTTACTCTGTCGATAACTGGCTCAAGCTTTACGCCTGATGCGAAACCTTTCTTTAATGGGATCCAGCACGCCGCTACCGTCGCCAGCGAAAGTCTGTTGCTTGTTCCGCTTTCCTCTTCGGATGTGCAAACGGCAGCCAGCTACGCAGTCCATGTCCAGACCAGTGCTGGCGTTTCTAACTCCGTTTCTTTCAATGTAAACAATCCTCAACCGGAAATTACCGGTCTTTCACCCTCCAATGTTATAAACGGCGGGAGCGGATTTACTTTAAGCGTTAACGGCTCCGGGTTTGTTCAGGGATCAGTAGTGAATTTCAATGGCAGCAGTCGCGTAACGACCTTCGTTAGCGCAACACTCTTGACGGCGCAAATTCTGGCGTCTGATCTTGCAGGCGCGGGAAGCTTCCCGGTAACGGTAGTTAATGCGGCTCCTGGCGGTGGAACATCGGCTTCTATTCCATTAGTTGTCGTTGAGCCAGCGCCTTCTCCAACACCTAGCCCCATCCCCTCTCCCACGCCGTCTGGTGTGATTTCCTATGCAACCGCGATTGGGAGGCTTTCACTCGCACCGTCTAAGACTGCTTACTACCGCTTCAGCGAAACATCAGGTACCTCAGTAGCGGATTCCTCTGGTGGATCTCACACAGGTACGCTGTTAGGCCCTGTAACGCTTAATCAAGCTTCACTGTTAGCGGGCGGCGACTCGAATCCATCAGCATTGTTCGACGGCGGCAAAGTTCTATCTCCATCATTCATGCCCGCGCTCACGACCGGACTTACTTTATCTTGCCTATTTCGGCCTACGGCCTGGCCTGCCATCGCCAACCGTTACGCAGTAGTTGCGCTTGGCACCAGTTCTCCAAATGGTTTTTTTACGCTTAACAGTATTGGCGGCTTGCATGGTTTTTCGTATTCTTTCAAAGACACGGCAGGCAATACTGTTACTTTTCTTTTTCCAGTGTTGCAAGGCACCCAACTCAATCGCATCTACCACTTAGCAGTCACCCATGACTTCGGCACAAAGACCGTCAAGCTGTATCTCGACGGGATGCTTGTCTCAACTCAGACTTACACCCAAACTCCCAAGACTGTCATTGACCAACCAGTGCAGGTCGGCCTTGACAACGTAACGGGATATATAGATGAAGCGTTGGTTGCGGGTGATCGAGTGCTTACCGATACAGAGGTGCGATCATTGGTAAGGGCGGTGGTTGGGGCAGATCAAAGCGCCACAGAGTTTTACGTTTCACCCACTGGCACTCCTCGAGCGTCGGGGGCAATAGGTTCACCGCTTGATCTCACCACAGCTCTTAGAACTGGACTGCCCGCGCCAGGTCAGACCTACTGGCTGCGCGGCGGCACTTACGGCACCGGGGGCGCGACTGTGTTCTACAGTATTCTCCAGGGAACGGCTTCCGCACCCATCATTGTTAGAGGCTATCCGGGAGAGCGGGCTACAGTCGATGGTGGCATTAACTCTACTGGGCCATACACTTGGTTTTGGGGCTTTGAAATTATGAACTCTGATACTAACCGGACCCCATCAAGCGCAGGCGGCACCACTAGCGCACGTCCACCTGGGATTTCGATGTATGGCAGGGCGAACAAAGCCATCAACATGGTCATTCACGATACCGGACATCCGGGAATCGGATTCTGGGACCCTGTAGGCGACGGGGGAGAAATCTACGGCACGCTCCTCTACCATATCGGAGTCCTGCTTGACGGTGTTACCCCAACCGGCAGCGGTATCTATGCCCAAAACAGCACGGGAACTCGTTATATTAAAGATGTGATTGCTTTCCGAAACTGGACCACTGGTTTCAAGGCCTACACTGAACAAGACCATATCGACGGCTTTGACATCGAAGGGAACATAGCCTTTAACAACAATCAATGGGATATTTTCATTGTTTCTAAAGAAAATCCTGCACACGATCTAAAACTCATCAGCAACTATACGTATCAACCTCCGGGTCGCCCAGAGGGCGTGCAACTTGGGTACTATGGTAACCACGATATGTACAGTGGTGAGGTAAGAAATAACTACTTTGTCGCAAATGGTCATTCTCCTTTTTACGCAAAAAACTGGACTAATCTGGTGGTAGATAACAATACTTTTATAGGTAGCGGGAAAGTTGCTCAGTGGAACACGCCTGTAGATAATTTGACCCCTATTACTACCGGCGTTCAGTGGGGCAATAATACTTATTACCACGGCAGCGTTGCCCCCGCATTTTTCTACAACAATACAAACCTGACCTTTTCTAATTGGAAGACTGCCACTGGTTTTGATAGAAACAGCACGTTGACTTCGGGCAGGCCTACCAGCAATCAAATCTTTATCCGTCCCAACCAGTACGAATTGGGGAGAGCAAACATTGCGATCTATAACTGGCAGAACTTATCTTCAGTAAGTGTAAATCTCTCAACGGCCGGATTAGTGAATGGACAGGCCTATGAAGTCAGAGATGCCCAGAACTTCTACGGTGCTCGGGTAGTTTCTGGCACCTACTCTTCAAGCAGCCCCACGGTCAATATCCCGATGACTGGTTTGGTGGCTGCCCCTTCCGTTGGCACTATATGGACCACAGTCTGGCATACTGCTCCTAACTTCGGGGCCTTTGTCGTCTTGCCGTCTGGCACCGCCCCGCATTTTTAGTGTTCACCCATGAGAAGGGTCGATTAAATCTTTCATTCGTGTTCAACGTCAATTGAGGGAATGCCGGCGCTACAGGTTTCCATCTGAATCACAGATACAATAGTAGACTTTGTCGTGCTTTGGAATTAGTTTCTATGCCGGATAGCAGATTGCTTTGAAGCGGTTTCGCATGCCGATGAAACCGACCTCACGAAGCCAGAACTCCTCCCGCCGATCATGTGCCAAGACTTCGATCGTCTGAGACCCGCATCTGTACGAGGACGATGTAACGCCGTCAATTGCAGTCCGCAATAGAGAGCGGGAAAACTCATCGATGCCAGTATGGTGCTGCGGGACACATAGAACTCGGTTGAATTCTCGCCATTCGCGCAGGATTGAGTTCGTCTTCGCCCTTTGAATTGATAGTTTCTGCCAGATCGGGTGATACGCCACGCGGCATAACTTCTCAAGATAAATGCTCGCCAAAATGACTGAAGAAACCAG
Organism: Pyrinomonadaceae bacterium; assembly: GCA_041745915.1. Taxonomy (GTDB): domain Bacteria; phylum Acidobacteriota; class Blastocatellia; order Pyrinomonadales; family Pyrinomonadaceae; genus PSRF01. The sequence goes on from JBGTHZ010000088.1 coordinate 99,681, forward strand.
AAAAAGATAAGCGCTCTTCCCACAATTTTCGACAACGTCCCTGCAACTCTGCAAAAGCCTGAGCGTCGAGTGCGCTATGAAACTCGGCAACTTTTTGTGGCAACTGACCAAGTTCGTGCGGCTCCACCCAAACACAGGACTGCCGCCAGTCAATCGCATCTTCGTACGGCAGGATCGAGTCAGTATCGACAAAGATTGGAATCCGGCCCATTGCTAACACTTCATACAGACGCTGCGAGAAATTACCGGTTCCCCGAACGCAGAGAGTGTAGTCTGTGTTGCGAATGTTGTCTAAAAATTCTTGCCGCAGTTGTTGTTTACTCTTTGAATTGCCACCGTGGTAATGCGTACGCTTGATGAAACACGTCCTAACCTCAGTGCTCCGTTCCAAGATCGAGAGAGCCTTGGAACGCAAGAACGTTGGCGGGTAGAGATCATGAGGTTCATAGTTGCTCAACTTGAAATGAAACTTCAGATTCCTGTGAGCGATAGAAAGAGGCTTCAAGGCTTTACTCCACAACGGATCGCGGGCCTGTCCGCAAAAACCAATAAGCGGAGTGCATTGCCGGGGCCTAATGGAGATCTCGCGTTCACCCAGCTCTTTTAAGGGATCACGAATGAAGGCTGGGAGCGCATATTCAAGTTTGCGACGGCGTGATTTGTAGCAATTTGCTTGAAAAAGATAGACGCCGCCTACGGGTACGGGGACGCTGTAGTCACCGCCGTTCTCAGTGATGACCGGCTTACCCAATCTTTTTACCGACTCAACGAAGCGAATGGCTTGGGCCAAAGTTCCGGGCTGATAGTAATGAACCCAGTGCATCGGCAAAACGCCGATGTCGGCCTTTTCGGGAGAATCAACCAATGCATACTGCCGGACTTGTTTACCGTACAGCTGTTCCCGCTCAACCTCGGTAAACGGAGCATCCTTCCAGAAAGGCCGTAGAATGGATGTCAACCTGCCGCGGTGCTCGGCTCTGTAGTGTGAGCGGTCAGCATAGAGTTTTGTTTTATGCGGCTGGCAGCCAACTTTATTCGTCATTCTCAAATCTCTTTACCAGGCCCGCAGTGAGTAGTAACCCCAGAAGTACGAATCTCCCCGTTCAGCAGAGCGTCGCGTTTCCCCCACCTGCGACGGAACCTGACTAATCCGAGAATATTGCCAAGGCCGTACGAAAAGTGCATTGCAGCGAATGCTACCGGGAGCACCGGCATTAACTTCCAGTCTCGTCGGGAGGCGGCCTTGGACGCTAATATGTTGGCAACCACATATGAACCGGCGACCAGTAGGAACGCCCATCTGCCGATCGGCGAAACGAGCCAGAAAGCGGCGGAAAGCAAGAGCGTCCCAACGAGCAAGAATGGAACGAATTGGCGAGCGCGCATCTGCCGCGGGTGCTTCTGCATTACGCGAACCTTCCAGTAGCCATACTGAAAATACTGCCGCCAGAGGGAGCGCAATGAGCTTCGGCTAAAGTAGCGAGATGTTACGTCCGGAGCAAGCAGCAGACGTCCGCCAAGTTTGCGAATGCGGTAGTTGTACTCATCGTCCTGATTTCTAACCAGTTCCTCGTCGTAGGCTCCAGCCTTGTCTATTATGGCGCGAGTGTACGCGGGAAAAGCCACCGTATCGGTGGTGATCGCCTCGCGGGTTCCGGTGCGGAATGCCGAGCCACCTACACCAAACCTTGAACTCATCGCACACGCGATTACTCTTGCCAGATAGGTCTGACCAATTGTCTCGATCGGGCCGCCTACGCCATCGGCATTGCCATTTCGCAGATGCTCAACACAATGCCGAACGTAGTCAGAAGCTATTTCGCAGTGACCATCAACTCGAACAATGATTTCTCCATGCGCAACCTTCATCGCGGCATTCATCCCGGTCGGCACAATTTTTCCGGGGTTATCCACGAGTCTCAGGTTCTGGTGGGTAGCTTGGAGAGATGAAACTATCTCTCGCGTCCCATCGGTAGACATTCCATCCGCGACAACGACCTCCAAAAACTGCGAAGGGTAATCTTGTGACAAAACTGCAGCCAAACTCTTAGCGATAAAAGCGCCCTCGTTTCGAACTGGCATTACTAAAGTGACGTGCGGTAGTTGTTGCATATCCCTTCAGCTCTTTAGTGCTTTCTTCATCGACCCTGTCCACTCCCCTTGCGTTAAGGTTTTCCCCCAGCTCAACTTTTCGTAGAACTTTATCGCTTGATTGTTGTTCGGGTTGACGGTCAGGTGCATCTGAGTAAACCCTTGTGTAATTGCTACCTGCTCTGCCTCTGCCATAAGCAGCCCTCCCACACCTGAGCTTTGAACCTGGGGATCAACCGCAATTGCCAGAATTCCAAACGAAGGGATCTTCTCCTTAGCACGTGAAGTATTCTGATCGCCACGCCCCTTCTTACGACGAAGGACGCGTGCGCTGAAATTCATGCGTTCGCGAATTAAAGGATTGGCCACTAACCATGGATGGGTTAATAGACGAACCGCGAGAAACTTGCGGTTTTGTTTCAGAAAGCCCGCCGTAGCACCGCGAAACACCCCGCTAAAAGAGAAACCGATCAGCTGTTTGCCTATAAATGCGCCGGAAGCCGTTACATCGTGGGGTCCTTGAAGTTGCCATTGATAATAACGACGCACCGCCTCAAGACCTAAAAGGGTCAGTGCACTTTTCGGAAAGGCTGCTATATGCACTCTTGTGACACCGCACAAGTCTTCCACTTCCAAGTGCCGCAATAATACTTCTCTAGGGTTCGCAACTGGAGACTCAATGGGAATCTGGTAGTGATGGGCCCTGAGACTCTTCATAGCTCTTCGTGGCTCTACAGGCGATGGTAATCTCAGTGTCGGAGGCGATCCAATTCTTGTTTCTGTTCAGCAGAAAGATTGCAAATCACAGCACGGAATTTACCCGCCGAGCTTCGCGGGATTGCCGAGACTAATTCAACACTTGTCTTCACCTCACCCGCGTGCAGCCGCATGTTTGATTGAAGGCGGGAAATATCCTGATGATCGAATTTCTCTCCCGGAATCACATTAATTACAAACGCGTCAGGACTCTTTTGCACTACCTGAGCTTCCTTAAGATTCGTCACCCCCTTAAATACTGTATCGAAGCGCAGCATTTGACGCCCATCCGGCGTATAGCAGATATCCTCAAAGCGCCCTTCTATCGATTCAAGGATTGGAAATTCACGGCCACACTCACACCATTGATTTTCTGACCAGCGCGCCGCGTCACCAACCCGGTAGCGGATTAGCGGCTGCAGACTGTTTTGCAATCCAGTACAAACCACTTCACCAATTACTCCCGGCCGACAGGGATTCCCCTGAGAATCCAAGATCTCGATAATTCCAACTTCCGGACTGATGTGGTAGCGCCCGTACTCACATTGCGAAGCAAACATGCACCCCTCGACGGCACCATACCTGTCATACAGTCGGCATTGCCAGGCACTCTCAATCGCTTCGCGCATCTGGTCTGTCACTGTTTCCGAAGTAGTAAAGACTCCTTTCGCTGGAGCAGGGAGATCCCCATGCTCTAACGCGTACCTTGCTACTGTGTAGAGCGCACTGGGATAACCCATTACGACAGCCGGCTTGAATGAGCGCAAGAACTCGATGTAGCAGGGCAAGAAGTCCGGCGACAGGTGGTATATGGATGCATACGCCAGATCTTCAAAGGGACTATATCGCCAGAATGGCGGCTGCCTCTGATCAAACCGGCAAACCTTCCGAACGCCAAACATCACCCTACGATCAGAATACCTAACGCTTGCCCAGTTAAGATTACGCGCCTCAGGAACAGCCAGTTCTAACGCATGAAACTGCGGCGTATAGTAGATATCTGTAGGCGTACCAGTGGTTCCACTGGTCTTTTGAACGATGGTGCCTGAAGGTAACGGCTCTTGTGTTATTAGCTCTCTTGCATAAAGACGCAATGATTCTTTTGACAAGAATGGGAGCTTAGTCAGTTCTGCCAGCGAAGCCCGTCCCCGTGTGATACCTGCTTCAAGGAATGATTGCCTGTAATAGGGTGATTTCCAGGCAGCACTCATTATCTTCCTGAACTGCATATCCTGATGGGCTTTGAATTGCTCCCCTGTCCAGTCCTCCCGTGATCTGAATTCTTTTACAAGGCGATGAAAGTGACCACTGAAGCGACGCCTGAACCACCACCAGCCATAGGCTGCAACCGCTGCTTGCTGCGCCCAAATCGGACTTCCCATGTAAATGCGTTCACCTAGACCGGCCATTATTTACTCCGCGGACAAGGTAGTGAGCGTGTCTTCCCATTGAGGCATTATCTGCAACCAGTCGAACTGTTCAGCCCTCTTCCTTGCTTGTGCTGAGAGTCTTTCTGCTAGTCCCGGCTCGGTCAAAATCCGTCGCACGGCAGCCGCCATTGCCGGAGCATCACCCGGCGGCACAAGTAATCCATCATGCTCGTGTTCCACAAGGTAAGGCATGCCACCAACGTTAGTGCTCACGACGCACAAACCGCATGCCATTGCCTCGAGAACGCTGATCGGTGTGTTGTCTACATTGGTCGTATTAAGAAAGATGTCACCGGCGCTCAGCCGCTCTGGAACTTCTGTTTTGGGCACCCCTCCTGGCGTCCTGATTCGTTCGCTAACCCCTAACTTGTTCGCTAAATGGCGCATAGCCTTCAGACTCCCGTCCCCTTTGTCATGCCCATACATCACGAGATTGGCCTCTGGAAGGCCATTAACCAGCAAAGCCACGACTTCAGCAGCAAGCGATGGGTTATAGCAGAAGTGAAAAGCGCGGAGCCACACTAGATTCGGCTGCGGGCGCACCCGCTTCTTGAAAGGGTAGAGCTTCAAATCAATTGGATTTAGTTGAAGGCGCAGATCAGAACGATAAGACGCCATGTGTTCAAGCATAAAGCCGGAAGGTACCGTCACCACTTCCGCCGACTGCAGCAGTCTTCTTACTCTGGAGGGCCAGCGCTTTGCAAAAGCAGGCAGGTTACCACCATGTAAAGTCAGGATGTAAGGTTTTCTTGCGCGCCTAAGAACCCAACAAGTTGCCTCCGCCCACAAGAAAGCAAGACCGCTATAAACATCAATCTGGGCTACAGCGTATTCATCCCTTCTGCGCCACGTTGTAGCGATCATATCTCCGAAGCGACTCAAACGATCCTGCTTTTGCGATGTAGTAATCACCGGCCAACCCAGACGTGTCAGTCTGGCAGCGAGATCTTCACAGACATTGTAGTTCCCGCTAGTGGATGATAGAAAATTTCCGACTAAGAGTACTGGCTTCTTCATGGTGACTGCCTGCTACCCCGGGGATTTTGCGGTTTACGAAACTCGGGAGATCGCAATCGCATGGCTGGCTTTCTATCCTTTTTTTGCCTCGAATATCCAGTGGTCTCCCTGCGTGCCGGAATGAAGGTGACAAAAGCAAGTCCCAACATCAACGAAGGAGCCACCAAACGCGTGGCAGCATTGAGCATGTACAGAAAGCTCCATCCCGAGATTGCCACGATAATGGCTCTTCCCCTTGCGGTGCGAGCCTTCCAAACGTTCAGAGCAACGGCGGCAACAAAGGCAAGCAGAGCGGCTAAACCAAAGATGCCATGCTCTGACAGCAGACGTGTAAACTCCGTATGTGCGGCTGCCCTGCGGCCTAACTCTGCACGATGTTCCTTAGCAACTCCTGGCCCCACGCCAAGAATCAGATTATCAAACCAGATTTGCAGATCGGCTCGGACAATGTCCACACGACCCGTCGCTTCAGTATCTTGGAAACGGGCAGAGAGCGCTCCATTGGTAAAGTTATCCAGGCGTGGAAGAATTACGAAGTAAGAGATAGAAGAAACAAGAAGGACCGCCAGTAGGAACTGAATTCGCGTCCGCGAATCCTGCAATAAGAATATTGAAGCCAGAACTATAGCTCCGATGAGGTTGTATAAACCACCACGCGAAAATGTTAGCGCGCTTTGTGCCGACAAAAACAGCATGATGCCCACAAACAAAACCTTCAGCTTAAGATTGACGTCGTTATCGAGAAGAATTAGAAAAGTTGCCAGCGCTCCCAATCCCATTATTGAGGAGACCTGATTCGGACCGAATCCACCGCTGGCATCAAAGTTCGATTCGTTTGTAAACACAATGTCTTCAAGGGTAGTTAACCCTAAAACCGCCACTGTAGCGATACCAACCACAGGACCTATCAATAGGAGAAAGATGCGGAGCAGATCCTTTCGTGTTAAGGACAGTTGGGAGAAAAAACATCCGGCAACCATTAACGAGAACGGGCCCGACAAGTTGCTACTTAGCAGTAACCTGGATTCGCCCAGAGTCGAGCTCTGGATCGTCAATAATGCCGAAGGCAGCAACAGTGCAAAATACACAATGGGAAGAATGGCCGGTTTTACACGCCAGTGGCGAATCATTGCAACAATGAAAATCGCGGCCACTCCGTATTTACCAATCTCCCAGAATAATTCCGCGCCTGTCATACGCCACAGTACTTCTGCCCCGGTGATGTAAGCTGCGGCATAGGCTACGCTTTCTATTTTCTCTGAAGAGAGAGCCAACCACAGGGCTCCTCCGATGGTTAGTAGTACATGAAGCGTCGCGAGATTAGCGTTCCTGCTCATCAGGATCGCGAGGGGAACGTGTGCAGCAAAGAATACCAGCACCAGAGTGGCCCGGAGGTTTTCTTCTTTGACGTATGAGGTTATAGCTCTAGCTGCGGGAGCCAGCCTCAGCCGTCGTCGCGCGCCGATAATTGGTACTTCTCGGTACAGCGGTTGTTGCATCGTAATAGTTTGCTTGCTGCGATGAGGTTCAATCGGCGGACGACAGAAGAGTCCGGGCTGATGTAACTAGGGTCATACCTTGAGAGCTTCGGATTTCAGAGGTGTTCCGACTGCCTCGGACACCGGGATTTCGAAAATGCTTCTAACTGCCTTGCAGTGGTGTGTGTAGTCGAACAATTCCGCCGCTTTGACAGCTCTTACCGCTTCCTCTTTCCAAGCCTGTGGGTGCGTGGAGTACCATAAGATGGAATCCATAAACGCATCGAGATCACCCGGCGCAAAAGCCTGGCCACAGCCAAATTTTGCCAGATACTGGGGAATACTGCTCACGTTACTGGCAAGCGGAACCACTCCGTAAGCCATCGCCTCACTCAGCACCTTGGGCCAGCCTTCACTACTCCTGCTTGGCAGAATCATAAGATGGGCGCGGGAGTAGAAGGGGGCAATTGCGTCGCGTGGCAACCATCCATGAAATGTGACCAAATCATTGATGCCGAGATTCTTCGCCAGCTGCTCAAACTGAGGTCTCTCGTTTCCATCCCCAACCAAGTCTAGAAGCACCGACCCTCCACTCTCTTTAAATCGCGCTACGATCTGCAGAATGCGACCCACGCCTTTTCCGCTGTCCAGACGGCCCACAAATATCAGACGCACAGGATCGATCATTTGCTTTATTACACTTTGTTGTCGACCTTCCAGGAGCTCTTGCTCATCCAGACACGGATTGAAGAACGAATGAACAAAAGATGGTTGGTTTGACCATTCTCCATTTACGGTCACCACGCCGTTGTGCCAACTTTTCCGCAGTAACCATCTCTGGAAAGTGTATGACCAAGGCTCTTTTCCAACCGGGTTCCAGTTGCCCGCATATTTTAGCCATCGCCTGCGTGGCAGGCTTATGAGCATGAGAAGGATGAGTGCTACCAAACTAATGTTGGCCGGACAACGCACATGCACTGCATCTGCGTCAAGCAGTTCATGACGAATCGTCCGGGTGTAACTTCGTATTTGCCGCAGAATAGCGAGCTTATTCTTAATTCCAGCGCCGCCAGCAGGAGCGACCGCGCGCACTCGAATGCGAGGCGATTCATACGGCAATGCGCTTTCCGGAGCATCTTTGCTGTGCATGGGAGCGATGTGCACGACGCGATCAAACATTTCAGAGATCTGATCAATTTCTCGGATGGTTGGTCCCCATCCAACAATCTCACCACGGCGTCGGTAATGAGGCGTATGTGAAATGATTACTAACTTCATATTTCAGAAGTGCTGCGTTCTCTTTCGAGAATCTTTATCGTAGAAGAAGCATGTGACGTAAGCAGTCCTCGCAGGAGACTATCGTACGCTTGAGCTCGCTGCTCCCAAGTCTGTTCTCGTAGTGCTCTCTCCCGGGCCGCTTGTCCCATATCCCGACGCAAGTCCTTGTCGCGAAGCAAACGAACGAGAGCGCCGGCAACTGCTTGAGGATTGTCTGGTTCCACTGCATATCCCGTGACACCGTCGATAATAGCTTCAGCCAGTCCGGAATCTGTTGAAACGACAGCAGGCTTACCGCAAAGCGCAGCCTCTACGACGGCAATGCCATAGCCTTCGAAATCACCGTAGGCAGTGTGGCGGCTGGTCATAACAAATGCTTCGCATGCATTCATGAATTGCAGCAGAGCTTCGGCTTCAACGCGGCCCATAAAGTGCACATGCGCGGAGACACCCAGATTGGTGGCCAGTGCGCGGTATTCTTTCTCTTTTGTCGGAAGTCCTACTACCACGTAATGGGTTTTCGGAGCTTTCTTGAGTACATACGGCAGGGCTCGAATAACCGTGCTCTGCCCCTTTCTTTCGGAAACCTGCCCTACGGTCAACAGGATCTGAGAATCAGCAAAACCCAGACTCCGTCGAAAATCTTGTACTTCCCGCTTCGGCAATAAGGTGAACTGCGTCGCATCTGCACCGTTTTCGATTACATGCGATGAGCGCGGGCGAATGCCAGCAGCAATCATTTGCCGGCGTGTGAATTCGCTTACGCAAATTACAACACTTGCATGGGAAAATGCCCAACGAGTCATTCTTTGGGCGACTGAGGTGCGAATCCCAAATTCTGTACCGTGTCCGATTGCCACCCAGGGAATCCGGTGCCTGCGAGCAAGAATGGCCGCCAGCCATACGGCGCGACTACCGCTCGCCAGCAGCACATCCGGCTTATGTTTCTTGATGTGGTGCGCAGCAACCTGCAACCGATAACCCGCTTCCACAGGTGCCACAGGGACCGGCCATAGGCGCGCAACAGGAAAGGGCTGAGCACTGTTGAATCGTGAAATTTCCTCTTCCGAAACATAGCTTTGGGACGTTACCACCAGACTAGCCCACCCGAGCGCTGACAACTCGCTCGTCAGACGGTACGCATGTGTGGCAATACCGCCCGGACCCGGCGGAAATTCAGAAGAAACTAAAAGAAGCCGCATTGTTGAGAATTATCCGTGACAGTTAAACTGCTACGGACACGGGCTCCGCTTCATCTTTTCCAAGAGAATTGCGTTCGCAATCGTTCTGAGGTAACTCCGAAATCTGAGGAAAGGTCTTCAGTAGGGCTGCAGCCTGCAGGTATCTGTTATTGCACTGCATTAGAGTATCTGGCAAATAGACTAACCCAGTTAAGAGCTTCATTAGCTTTTTAGCTCTGCTGCCTTGAACACTAAACGTTCCAAATGTGCGAAGCCAAAGCATTTCCCTCACCTGCCGCGGGGTGAAATATCGCAGTGCCAGATAAAATTCAGTGACGCTTGGCAGGTGCCGCACATTCAGCTTCTGACGACTGCTCGCATAGGTGACCACTCGGGCCTTATGAGTACGCAGTCCACCGGCAGGTGCACGATGATGAAAAACAGAAGTCTCATGATTTAACACCATCAACATACCGCTGAGATAAATGCGCATGCCCAGATCATGATCTGCGCGTTGACCTCGCTCGAACGCCAGATCAAAGAGACCTGATTTCTGAAGTACTTCTTTTTTTACAAGTGAATTGTTGGTTGGAAAAACGTTGCTGGCTCGTGCATACGTAAACTCCTCAGGCAGAGGACCTGCTCCATTTTCTTCGGCCACTCCACACGAAACATCCGCACGAAAAGTCTTCAAGCTGCGAAGGTGCGCTTCGATTAGGTCCGGTGGGATCTCGTCATCATCATCAATGAAGAGTATGTAGTCTCCGCTGGTTTCTCTGAGGCCCGCGTTGCGAGAAGAGCACTGGCCGGGACGATCCAGATAAAGAACCTTCAATGGCAAGTCCGAGAATTCCGCGTTTAAACCAGTATCCCGTTCCTCAGTCGGCGTTTGGTCAACCACGATGATCTCAAGAGGTTTGATAGTCTGCTGCCTCATCTGGTCCAATAACTTCCGAAGATACCGTTGCCTGCTGAGGGTAGGAATCAGCACGCTGACCTTCGCCTCCGGCTCAATATTGACTGAATCCCCGTGAGACCGGTTGAACGGCGCAGGTTGAGAAGGAGCGGCTGCCTTATATATTTTCCTGCGTGAACGAAGAGCCTCTCGAACAGCCACATATCCACTCAACACCGATCTTACCAGGGCCCAGTTACTCCAGAGTTTTCCAAACCGGTAGTAAGCAAATCGCAGTTCATCCTCGAAGGCCAGAGCTGGAACTTTCGACCAATTGCTTTCGGCCAGTTCGCCAGCGTGTCGAGTTAAAACACCGCGAACGATTAGTCGATGACCGAGCTCAAGCGCCGCAGCGTCTAGCGTCTTGAATTCAGGTCGAATGCCACCCATCTGACGCAAGACTTCTGTTCGAATAAGGCAGGCACGCAACGACACACGCCATGAGGTGGCCACGACATTTTCATCCGGATCGCGATTAAGCATCCATGTCGGCGCAATGAAATCGATGATGCCTGGCAAACCCCTGGTTCCCAGCCTCAATCCTGCATGCCAAACATCACCCGGCAAGTTCAGTATTCGATTTACTAAAACCGGATCGGGTGAGCCAAGCGCACTATCCCAGAAAAGCCACGCTTCTGCACGCGTTCTGGTGACCCGCTCATCAATCATTTGTTGAACTGCGGCAGGGGTTGCTTCCACACAGACAGCCTCACCCAATTCCCATTGGGGAACATCTGCAGACGAACCGAGCCAGATCAGATCAATCCTGCTCCTGATTCCACTCGATGAAGTTTCTTGCCTGTCTATCATTTGAAGGCTAGTACTCCGTACCAACCTGGAACCAGGATCTTTTAGATGCTTCTCCGCCAGAGCATTCATCACGAAAAAGCCTCCGATACATCGCTACAAACCGAGCGATCTGCTCTTCGGCTCCGAACCGTGTAACAGCGCGCGCTCGGCCAGTCTGGCCCATCCTGGCCCTCAAATCAGGGTCGCGCGCCAGGAGTTCCAACTTCTCCGCCATTCTGTCAGCGCTGCGGCGAGGAACCACGAAGCCAGTGGAATCGTCGGCCACGTTTTCCCGCAGGCCTCCGGCGTCACTGCAAACAACAGGAAGATTCATCGATTGAGCTTCGACGACGGCGTTACAAAATCCTTCGGAAATGGCCGAGTGAAGCAGCACATCTGCCCATACCATTTCATTTCGAACCTCCATCTGAGAGCGAACTCCGAGAAAATGCACCTCTCGATGAACACCGAGTTGGTGTCGAGCAAAGATCAATGGCTCGAGGTAGTTTCCGTGACCGACAATGCGGTATTCGCATGTCACGCCCTTTTCCACTAACTGTTTTATGGCTTGCAGTGCATATTCATACCCTTTCTTCCATTCCAGCCTACCCACACTGAGAATGCGGAATGGGCGATCGGGCCTGCCGACCTTGACGGCAACTTCCCTCTTGCATTGGAAATAACTCAAATCGACTGCAGGCGGAATAAGAACTTTGGGTTTATGCTCGGGACATCCCCTTCGCTTTGCGGTCTCCCAAAGGTCATCCCCTAATAGGTGAAGAATGTCTGCCTTTTCCCAAACATCACGGTAAAAATTCTCCTGCTTAAAACCCACAAAGTTAAGGTCGTAGCCTCTGAAGCTGACTGCCACTTTACAATTCAGAAGTTCGCGTAGGTACATGCGCCCTGCGGCGATCGCTCCGAACTCGAAATGGATCACATCAGGATTGAGAAGAATCAGTCCGCTGTCCAGGTAAAACCTGCGAAAGATATCCAGGCCAAATTGTTTAGATCCGCGTTTCAGATATCTGAGGGTCGCCAGTGGCTGAAAGAAAATCGAACGAAGCAAAGCAACCGGAAGCAAAACAATTGCAAGCAAAGTGGGGCGATGCGGCCACGAGACATGTACACGTCTCCGCAGTGCCCTGTCGTTTCTGAGCTCAGGAAATTTTGACCAGCTTGCCGGGTCAGTTCGGTTACAAAACAGATGCACATTCAATCCAACCTCGTTCAATGCCCGAAACTTATTGGCAACGAAAGTTTCCGAGACCACCGGAAATGCCTGAGCAACGAGAACTATTTTCCCCGAATTCTTTCTCATCATCAGCCAACTTGCGCGGTTCGTTCACAAAGAGAAAGAAATTGATCGATTTGCTGTGATAGAGAAAATGAATTTTCCACACGCTGACGACCGGCGTTCCCCATGCGCTTTCGAAGCGCCGGATCCTCAAACAATCTCTTCAGTGCTTCCGTGATCGCGTCAACATTCCTGACCGGGATCACGAAACCTTCCACACCGTCAGTAACCACCTCGCCCATGCCTCCGCAATCCGTAGTGACAACTGGGACCCCGCACGCCATCGCTTCCAACAGCGCATTTGAGATTCCCTCGCTCAAACTCGATAGGAGGAAAACATCACTGCTCTGCAGAAGTTCTCGAACGCCCTCCGGAGTTTTACGTCCATGTAGTCGAACGACTGCTTCCAGCTTCAGATCGCGGACACTGTAAAGGAGGCGCTCGCGCTCTGGGCCCTCCCCAATAATATTGAAGTGCAAGTTGATTCCACGGTCTTTCAAGGCGCGAATACTTTGAAGCGCATATTCATGACCCTTTCGCCAGCTCAAGCCTCCAGTAGTCGAGATTCGAAAGATATTGCTTGGGTGCACCTGAGTAGCAGGGAAGAAGAACGTGGGATCGACAGCCGGCCGAATAACATCGGCTTTCTTAGACTCAAGTCCATATTTAGTGGCTTCATTGAGAATCGCTTGTGAGACACAATGAACGGCCGCTGCCTTCCGAAATGTCGTCGCCAGTTCTTCTTTTAGTTGTGACCGCTCAGGGTTGAGTGGCGCGATATTCACCTGCGTGCCCCGACAGCTTAAGATAACTGGCATGCCAAGCTCGAAGAGCGGCAGATAAGAAATAGCTGCAGAGTTCCATGGAAAATAGATAACGTCCGAGCGAAGTCCGACAAAAGGTAACAACTTATGCCAGCTTTGAATTCGCTCCCTCCAACTCACTGCTTGCCGGACGTGACTTTCAAACAATCGGACGTGACTGGATTTTCTATTTAGATATCTGATTCTCATGCGAGCGGTTCGCACTAGCCGTGAAGCCATCGAACCACGCCAGGCTGGCGCATAGAGCCACCTGAACTGACGATGAGGTAACCAACTTGCCACCGGCCTTCTCTCGCAAGCAACGGTAACTTCTGCTCCCGCCTGGATTAGTCCTTTGATCAGCCTCTCAATGAAAGTCTCCGGAGGCCAAGATATGCCGACAAAAACAATCTTGAGTCGCTCGACTTTCGCCCCGCTTCGGAGGGGAGTGCGGGATAAACTTCTATCCATACTTCTCCAGCCAGGTACTCAGGGTCAGGAGCATCGAAACCGTATAGCCCCGCTTTTCTGCGTAGGGATGGGCATAAAACGCGGCGAGCAAGTCAGCAATCTTAGAAGGCGAAACAAATTCATGTAGCCTAAGACCAGGCTGTACCAACGTCGCCTCAAGGTTAGCCCGCCCGTGCGAGTTAAAGAACTGCATTTCCCAATTGCGTTCGATCTGCTGTCTCCCCGTAAGCACTCGCCAGCCCTTTTTTACGGCTCGGCGCGAGAGGGTTCTGATACTCTTTTTGTAATTGAACAGGTTTGCGTCGCGAGCCTGCCAGGTAATGCGGGCGAGATCAGGAGCGAATCTTTTCAAGTAATCTATTTGCAGTTGTCGCTGATGAGTAAATTTCGATGGCACGGTGCAAAAGAAGTCCGTCAACCTCGTGTCATAGAATGGCAGGCGAGGAAAGGCTGCAGGCTGAAACATGCGGAGACTGGACACCGTCCAGCGGAATGACCAGTTATCGGTCTTGAATGCCTTTACTCGAAAATCCGGACACGCGATGTGCTTGAGGCTTGATAACTCATCACAAACAGTTTCGTGCAGGAACTGCTCAGCATCTTCTCCTTTTAATTGATCGGCGCTAACGTTTGTTAGCAGCCACTCCCTTCCTCCCTTTTTCACCTTCCTGAGCGCGTGATTGACTATCTTGCTGTCTGAAGTGACATCGCTGGATCGGTTACCGTTAATCCCTGACAGGCCCATGGTATCCATCCAAACGTCGCCCCAATGGGCTGCAATCACATAATCCGCGTTGGGTGCAATTTCATTTACAACAGCAGCCTGACGACACTGGGTGATGTCCTGAAACCCTTCGACGCTATCCAGCACCAGATCGAGATTCTGAAACAGATATGGCTTGATAGTGAAAGCCTGGAAGGGCAGGCAGCGAGCGCTTGCTATACGGCGAGCGATATTTGTTTCCGGCGAATCGTCGGTGTAGCCGTATGAGTACGCCCAGAGGTTGCCGCCCTCCGCAGTCGTCTGGCCATTGCCCGCGATTGTCGTCGTCGAACGCGAATCGAGGCCACCCGATATCGGGAGCGCCACCCGCCCATCGCGAGTGTGATCTCGCATGACTTCTCGGAAGATGCCGCCAAACTCCTCGACCGTTTCATCATAGGAGCGGTTCAGATCGGGTTGATGCCACCAATGCCAGTAACGTTTCTGCTCGCGCATTTTTCCGGTCGCATCAAAAACGTAGTGAGACGCAGGTTGCAAAATTTGAACGTCATCAAAGAAAGTTCGATCTGCTGGAAAGAAACCCTGCGCAAAGAACGCCGTCAGGGCTGACCAGTCAAGCTGCTTTCGTGAAGCAGCTGCGGCAACTGCCGGAGAAAAAGTCCCAAAAGCACAGCGCCATCCATCCGACCCGTAGTAAGCGTGAAAAGTTCCAAACCGATCTGTAAAAACATGCCAGCGGCGGTCCTGTTGGTTGTAAGCAAGAAGCAGAAAGTGGCCGTTTAAAGCTTCAGCGCCTTTCCTCCCCGACACAACGGAGTGAAGAGAGTCCAGGAGATTGTGTGAGTTCCGGTCCAGACCATTCAGCTCTCCAAGCAAAATAAAGTTCCACTCGTGCGCGTCGCCAACAGAGACGGGATATCCTTTCCAAGTGGTTCCGCTGTCATCGTGAAGTAGTTGCCATCCTTCGCCAGCGAGAGTGGTTTTCCAACTGTTATGGCTGTAGCGACCCGGGATAGGGCCGTCAGTTTCCTGAAATGTCAGCAACAGATCACCGCAGCGAATACCTGCTCGGGATGAAGCCTCTGTGTGGACAGGCGGCAGAAGTGATTCAGTTGTCAGCCCAGTGTCAATCATCACATCGACTGAAATTGGCCGGACAACTCTGTCCTTCGCACTCCTGTGTTAGAGCTTCTAACGCGCGGAAAAATTCCGGCGTAAAGGTCTTCGTGATCTGCCACTTCTCTTTCAATACTAAATTTTTCCTCGATCCGTTTTCGTGCCGCTCCGCCAAGCGATGCGCGCAGCTCTGGTGAAGAGGACAGGCGGCTAATCGCCTCGGCAAGCGCCGTCGCGTTCTCCGGCGGCACCAGCAATCCGTTCTTGCCGTCTTCAATTATGTCTCTCGCTCCCGGAATATCCGTGGCAATGCACGCCTTGCCGCAGGACATTGCTTCAAGCAGTGCGACCGGGCAGCCTTCCATTCGCCACCGACCCCACGTGGGAAGCACGACTGCGTCCAGTTCTGCCAGGAGAGACGAAACATCCTCGACCCCTCCCAGAAATCGAACCTTGTCTTTGATCCCCAGTTCTTCAACCATGCGATTAAGTAGGCCCACATACTTCTGGTCCATTGGTCGACCGGCTATAAGAAGCTGGGCACTTGGCACACTGGCGATGGCGCGCAGGAGAGTTGGGTGCCCCTTTACCGGCACTAAATGGGCCACGCACCCGATCACGAACTGTTGAGCAGGAATATTCAACTCCGCTCTTAGTCTATGCTGAATTGACTTCCTCTCGGGGTACTGATCCGTAGGAATTCCGTGAGGAATCATTCTGACCCTTTTTCGGAGCCCGATTCGATCGAACATTAACCTAGGCATTTCAGTGTTATCAGCAACAATCCTGCTAGCGAGGTAACTCCTGAGTAACCACCCTCTAGAACCCCACCCCATTGCTTTTTTTGTGTAGACCCATTTCTTGGCCCCGGATATATGGGCGATAATCGGCTCGGTGTAATCATCTGCATAGTGGAATGAATGCCAGAGTTCAAAACCGTATGGGCGGAATACCCGCGCGGCCTCCCACGCTCGAAAAGGTAGAGAGAGATAGGGGCGGGCGGTAACGGTAAAGGCCGCCTCTATCAACGGAATTCCCAGCTTCGCTACTTCTGTGTCCAGACGACCTCCCTTACGCGATACACACACGGCAGGCGCAAACTTTTTCTTATCAAGCCGCTTGATTATGTTCAGCATTACCTGACCAGAACCGGCTGTGATGAAATTTGGAATTGTGAAAAGAATGCGAACTGGTTCAGACATATTGTGGCGCGTTACACTTTAGATGTTTTTGTGCCCACCATTGAAGCGCGAGGAGGCTCCATAACCCACTTCAGGTCCCGCGTTCCCGAAAGATGTTCGTTCGTTCCTGTACGGTACGCGATCTAAACCGTGGGCCGAGCTGTTGCAACTCTTGGCGTAATTCCGGAAAGTTGTAAATTTCTCCCTTCAACGCAATAACAGAGTTCTGATCGGCGGAAACTATAGGCTGGTGACCGAGACGCTGTAGTGTCCAGAATAGCGAGACGGCGGAAGCCTAGACAAAGGCGTCCGTTGATATTCGACCAGAATCCTTCATCATCCGGCCCTCTTCTTGCCAGGAGACCCGCCATGCGCACGACTGAGTCTTTAACAGCTGGGTACGAGGCTGTGTCGGTGGTCGTAAAGATTCCGGAGAAACCACACATAAGGATTCACTTTCATTAACCTGCGTCAGGTGATCAGGTCACTGACCTGGTTCCAGAAAATGTGGTGGCTGAACCTGAGATTGTCTAACAAGGAAGTTCAACGCGGTGTCTTGGTACACCGATTCAGAACCCGGGGAAGGAGCATGTCCAGGGAAGTACTCATACCTAGAGCCATTCCAGCCCGACATCGAGACTGTGGATTGAGGTAAGATTAGGTAATCCTTGCTAGCTGAACTTTGGATTGGAGGACTTCAAGCAGGTTCGCCTCTAACTTAACTGATCCACATCCAAGATCCAGCCTGTAGAAGGAGCAGCCGATTCGTAAGTACGAGGACCAACGTTGCCGATAACCAGGGAGCGTTCGGGGTTTACATGACCCGAAAGAACCTGTAAGAGGGACCAGGGGGACTGTAATGTGCTCATGCCGGTATGTATACTCGTTCCAACCAGTCGCAATCCATAACAACAATTCCCTTACCCTTCTGGAACATCCTTTCTGACTGGTACAGACCTTTCGAATCAAGAATAATACTTACGCCCTCACTTATTTGATCTACTCTCCTGCCACGTTTCTCTCCGAACCAGGGCTCGACAGAATACACACCTGGGTAAAAAGGAAGTCCGGGGATCTTGATACGTAACTCCACATTGGTTCCCGCTTTATAAGGTCCAAAATCGATTCCCTGGCTATCACTGCGCAGATTAACAAGAGGAACTCCAGATGGAGACTTTATTTCCACCCCCGCCACCAAACTTGGCAAGTCCTTATCCAGTTCAAGCTGAAGATTTATCCAGAGCGGTTGCCCTATAGCAAAAGAAACAGTGTTGTGACCTACCTCGTCTACGAGTTCGACTCTAACTATCCTGCCTTCCCCTGTCCCGGATCTGTTTGATGACCGGCTGGTGTCTATCACCGCAGCAAACTCTCCGTGGTTTCCTGCTTGCAGATATCGATCAACTGCTTGACTCACCTCACCTTGATAGATCAACTCGCCGCCGTTAAGTAAAAGCCCGCGGGTGCACAACTGACTGACCGCCCCCATGTTGTGACTCACGAACAGAACCGTTCGACCCCGCTTGGCCACTTCGCCCATCTTACCAAGACATTTCTTTTGAAAGGCCGCATCTCCAACCGCAAGCACTTCATCTACGAGAAGAATCTCTGATTCGAGGTGGGCTGCAACAGCAAAGGCCAATCGGAGGTACATGCCGCTAGAGTAGTGCTTGACCGGCGTATCAATGAATTTTTCGATTTCAGCGAATGCTACTATCTCGTCGAATTTATTCTCAATTTCCTTTCGGCTCATACCTAAGATGGCCCCATTCAAAGAGGTGTTTTCGCGCCCAGTTAGCTCGGGATGAAACCCCGTTCCAACCTCTAACAAGGAACCCACCCGGCCATGTATATCCGCCATGCCCTCGGTCGGATCTGTAATCCGTGAAAGGATCTTGAGAAGCGTGCTCTTTCCGGCCCCATTTCCACCAATGACGCCGACGACTTCGCCCCCCTTAATCTCAAAGGAAATGTCCTTGAGCGCCCAAATCGTCTCAGAATCTTTTGAGTGTCCGTTGCGACGGACCAGCGAGCTAATTGCTCGAACCGGCATTGTCAACGCAGACGAAACCGACCCTCGGAATGTTCGGTATTTCTCCTGTGGCGCGCCTATACGGTAACGCTTGCCGAGGCCCTCGACTTTGATCGCGGTATCAGTCATTGGTTACACGACGTCAGCGAAGGTTCTTTCCATTCGTCGGAAATAAAATGCTCCACTTACGAGAATTGCCACTGCCGCACAAGAAGACGCCACGAACATTAGACCCGGAGCCCTTGTTGTTCCGAGCAATGCCCAACGAAATCCCTCAACAACGCCGACCATAGGGTTAATCGCATACAGTGTGCGCCATGGTTCAGAAAGCAAGCTGCTCGGGTAAGCGATCGGTGTTGCAAACAGCCAGAACTGCGTAATGAATGGGAGAACGTACTTAATGTCACGGTACTGCACATTCATCGCCGACAGCCATAGACTCACACCAAGTGAAGTAGCGAGCGCAAGAAGCACAAACGCAGGGAGCCAGACCATCTTTAAAGTCGGGGAAATGCCGTAATAAAGCATCATCAGCAGAAGCACCGCAAACGCTAGCGCAAAGTCCACTACGCCCGATGCCACCGCTGAGATGGGAATTGCCAGACGCGGAAAATAAACTTTCTTAATCAGGTTGGCGTTCCCAACCATGCTGTTCGAACCGTGGGTTACCCCGTTTACAAAAAACGTCCAGGGGACCAGTGCGGCGAAACTGAAGATCGGATATGGAATTCCGTCTGAGGGTATCTTCCCCAGCTTTCCAAAGAAGAGGCTAAATACAACCATCGTCATCAATGGCTGGATGATGGCCCATGATGCACCAAGCACAGTCTGCTTGTAACGTACCTTGATGTCGCGCCAGATCAGGAAGTAAAGTAATTCGCGATATTCCCATAGATCGCGTAGCTTTAATGAAATCCAGCCTTTAGCGGGCCGGATCCGCACGATTGGCAGTTCATATTCGTTTGGCTCAAGGCCAAAATGTTCTTTTCGAACAGCCATACTCTTCAAGGCACTTTCTGCAAGCAATGGGGCTGGCACCCTGCTGCACGTCAAACTGTTATCTGAATGGTCTACACGATGGAAGCCTAATGCTAGTTCGTATCGAGTTCTAGAAGGGACCGGTCTGATTTAGGCAGTTCAATTGTGCGTTCATAGTCGTAGGGGTAGTACCTACCGTTCTGTTGCGAAACGTCGTTTAGGACAACCCCGAAGAACTTAGCTCCCGCATCCCACAATAGTTTCTTGGCATGCGCCGCCAGGTCGAAATGACTCTGGCCACTTCGCACGACCAGCAATACCCCATCTACCACTCTTGACAACAACACACCGTCTGTAAAGAAAGTTACAGGAGGCGAATCAATGACGATGTGCGTGAACTTTGTCCGAAGAGTGCTCAACAACTGGTCCATCTGAGGTGAACAGAGCAAGTTGGCCGGGTTAGGCGGCAGTGTCCCAGATGTGATGACGTGAAGACCGCTTTCCTCGTGGAACTTAATGCTATCGGTTACTGCGTTGTCGTCGAGAGTCTTTGTGGTTAATAGACTCGAGAGGCCTTTTGACAGGTCGTGGCCGTTGTGGTTAAGCCCGAGAATAGTGTGCAAACTGGGACGGCGCAGGTCGGCGTCAATAAGCAATACTCGGACGCCAGTTTGCGCGAGCACTGTTGCCATGTTAATCGCGGTCGTTGTCTTTCCTTCACCAGGCTGCCCCGATGTTACCAGCAATACTTCAGGCGGTCCTCCAGCGGTAGCAAGCAATACACTGGTGCGCAGGTGCATGTAGGCTTCCGCCAGCGCAGGCTTGTTTTCCAGATCCAGAACTGACAATGAGTAGGCCTCTCGCCTTTTACGGCCAATCGAGTTCGCGAGCTGCAGCATCGTTTTCGATCTCGCGATCGATGGGACGACGGAAAGTACCGGCAGACGCAATTTACTCTCAACATCGTCAACTGTGCGCAGAGTGTCGTCAAGGTAATTGAGCAGGAGCGCGAGGCCAATCCCAAAACCAAGCGAAGTTATAAGAGCGAGAACGATATACATCATGCGGTTTGGACCTAGCGGACTTCGCGGCGTCAAAGCACGATCCACTACCTGAACGTTGTTTGGAGTGTTGCTCAAAACAACATCGTTCTGTTTTGAGCGCTGCAGTAAATTATTGAGCAGCGACTTGTCCGTATCAATTTCCTGCTGAATTATCCGATAACTAATTGCCGCCTCGTTTTGCGCCAGCACCTGTTCACGCTGCTCGTTAAAAACCTTTCTTAGATCCTGTTCACGGGCAAGAGTTTCCCAGTATTTTGTATCCAAATTAGTAGTGAAAGTCTTAGTAGCACGAGTGCGGGTCTCTTTGATTTCCTGCTCAGCAAGGGCAATCTGCTTATTAAGCTCAACGAGCTCCGGTGCCTCTTCTGTGTACTCAACCAGCAGGCGCGCGCGCTGGAATCTCAAATCGCTTAACCGGCTTTCCAGCCCTGCTGCACTCCCGTCCGTCTGCGCGGTCGCAGCACCGGGCAGTTGACTGGCTCTGTAGGCTGCTTCAGCCATGATTCGATCGCCCTCTGCCTGAGAAAGTCTGTTGTTTAGGTCCCCCAATCTTTGAACTACTGTATTCTGGCCGGAGTCAAGGGAGATGATCTGATTATTCTTGGCATAGTTGATCAATCGCTCTTCATTACTGCGGATCTGAGACTGGAGTTCGGCAATTCGCTTTTGCAGGAAATTTCCAGCGTTAGCATTGGTGTCGATCTTCTGCTCGTAATTCTGACTCACATAAGTATCTGCTATAGCGTTTGCGATCTTAGTCGCCACCTGCGGATCGTAATGAGTGAACCTGATGTCTATTAACCGAGTCTCCTTATAGTTCACCCGGTTTTCCTTAACCGGAGATACTGTCAGACCCGCCTTTAGTCTTCCTACATACGGCGCCAGCCGCTCGACCTCTTTATCATTCACGATCGTGGCAGACATTTCCGCTGGGGTCGCTGGGGTAAGGGGCTGCTGATCGCCGGAGAGTTGCCCTTGCTTGGTGTTGCTCGGCTTGCCCATTCCAACTATTCGTAGGACGTTCTGCCAGACGGAATTATCTTTCGAGCTGCGGGGATGTAAGAATGCATTGTTATTCCGAAGGTCATGAGTATTGACCACGCGGCGCAAGAGGCCAGAGCCCTCGATTATCTGCAATTGACTGGAAAAATAGGTTGGATCGTATACGCCCTGGTAAACAAAGCCCGTAGGCGCGCCCATCGCAGGGTTGTTTTCTAGGTTCACCTGCACCCTGGTGGTCGCCTGATAGTAGTCCGGCTTTTGGGCCACATAGACTGTAACGAGTAGCGTAACGATTGCGCTAAGGCCTAAGATCAGCCACAGACGTTTCCGAATCGCTTGCCAGTACTGTGCGAGGTTTATTCTTTTGTGGGATTCGTCCAATCCATAGCTATAGTAGTCGTTACCCGACCTTGCAAATTCATTGGAGTTCTCCCCTGGTTCGACATCCAGAACTTCTTTGTCTACTCGATTCAATGCCTCTGAATTCTTCATTGCTTTCCTCTTTATAGTGACTGGACGATGTGGCGACCGAGATCAGCGAATAACCTGAAGTGGGTAAGTGGTCAGCCGTGGAACGAGAGTCTTCACGAGGTCCCCCAAGAACTTCTTTGCTCCGCTGGCTCCTGGAACGTCAATCACATCATTGGCCTGGAGCAGTATGTCTTCTGTCTGCCGTTTATTGATGGCTTTCAAGTTGGCAATAATCTCAGTCTTGGCAGACGTGCCATTCACATGTCTTACAATGCGAATCTTCTCACTGTTAGCGTCCGGCGCTAGACCGCCAGACCTCGCAATCGCATCAGATAATGTCAGCGGCTCCTTGAGTATAATGGGGGCTGGATTCCTAACAGCACCGATCATATAAGCCTGGTCGGCGTCAGCAACGCGAATAATGTCGCCAGGCCGAACGTAAGGATTGGCTAGCTCCTGGGCCTCAAGCGTCTCTTTCAACTTGTATGCGATTAAAGTATCGTTTGTTGGTTTTTCAGCCGAATCAGATGGTTGAGAATCGCAGATTGCTCCCTGCGGGCTGCGAATTATTTGAATGCTTCCGCCGGCCCGGTCGCTGGGACCATTTACAAGCGTTAACAGTTCCAACAGCTTGACGCGCCGCTGCAACTGGAACCGCCCTGGTGACAGTACTGCGCCAATGACCGAGACGGGCTGAGACATGAACATTGACACTTCGACGTATACATAAGGATTGCGGAGGTATCTGGTATACCTTTCCTTAACGTCATTGGCCAACTCTTTGACCGTCTTGCAGGCTGCGTTTAACTCCCGATCGTCGCGCGGAATCTGAATCATCCCATTATTGTCGACGCGCACACCGCCCCGGGAATAGTCCGGCTGCTTCGAGACAACAATATTCAGGACATCTCCGGGACCAATGCGATAAGACTCGTCGGTAGCAGTGGCCACATTCTCAGCCAGTCTGCCATCGCTTGAAGGACTGGCGACCACCACACCAGTGTCTTGAGCCGCAACTTTTGCAGTCAGACTACTGCTTAACGCAACGAGCATTATGAGAAACAAGCAATGTAGGTTTTTCTTTTGGCTGATCATTTCTTCACCACCAATCAAGATCGCCTCAGCACTAGAGGCGCGACTGAAATTCACAAAGTGTGTTCTAAGAGCCTCACGGATTGTTCGATTTCGGCACTGCTCGGAAGCGGCGCCGCACGTGGAAAAATTACGGCGACAGATGTCTGCCACAGGATTTTTAAGTCGGTCCAGCTAGTTCGCGTGCTGAGATAATCCAGGTAGCCCTGAAGCTTATAAGGCTGCAACACTTTCAGGTAATACTCTTCTCGGTCGCCCTCAACTTGCGCTAGAAATACCTCTTCATTACGAAGCTTTAAGGTGACTGGATCGGTGATGCCGGGTCTTGCCTGCAGCACTCTTTTCCATAGTGGGTTTTCCATGTCTACATAGCGAGGAACTTCTGGCCTGGGCCCGACAAGGGAGAGATCTCCTTTCAAGACGTTCCACAATTCGGGCAATTCATCAACCTTCGTCCTACGCAAGATTCGTCCAATCCAGGTGATGCGAGAATCGTTCGCAGCCGTTACCTGTGACCCCTCCGATGAAAGCCTCATCGTGCGGAGTTTATATAAATTGAAGGCACGGCCGCTCTGACCTACGCGGGCCTGGCGAAAAAGAACAGGGCCTGGCGAAGTTACTCGAATGAGAAGCGCAGCCAGGAGACTAGCCGGTGATGCGATTACGAGTACCAAGAATGCAATCGATGTTTCAAAATATCGTGGGAGCCCAGGCATCTTTCGCTGTCCTCGCTCAGTCAGACAGTCAGAACCGATTCGCCGATTAAATGTTCAGCGCAAACATTCCGTACCGAATCTATTACGTGGCCTATTTCGTATTCGGTCATCCCCGGAAATATAGGAAGACTTATCAGCCGCAGCCATTCGGCGGTGGCAACCGGGAAATCATTACTCCGCCAGCCAAACGTCTGTTCGTAGTAAGGATGTAAATGCAACGGCCTCCAGTGAACAGAGCAACCTACACCGGCAGTCTTCAATTCCTCCATAAAAGTATTTCGATCGATCGACAACGACTCGACGCGAAGCTTTATGGGAAACAGATGCCACGAATGGATTCGGTTGGGATCAGCGGCGGGCAACTGAATTTCTTCGACATCGGCCAACTGTTGCAGGTAGTAGTGCGCTATGGTTTCCCGCTCCCGACGCATCTGCTCAGCTTTGGCAAGCTGGCCAATCCCTATGCCAGCAGCTATGTCGGTAAGATTGTACTTAAAGCCAGGGGCAATTATTCGGTAGTCCCACGAGTTCCCGCCGGAATATCGGCCCCAAGCATCGTGGGAAAGACCGTGAAGCGACATCAGCCGAATTCTGTCTGCCAGTTCAGAATCATCCGTAACTGCCATCCCGCCTTCGCCTGTTGTTATGGTCTTATTCGCATAAAACGAGAAGCAAGATACTTGGGCCGTATTTCCCCCGCACTGTTTCCAGTCGCTTTCAGGCCCCCGGCGCCAAGCGGCTGGGAACGCATGGGCCGCATCTTCCACAACCCACAGATTATGCCTGGCCGCAAACCTCTGAATTGCGTCTACATTCATCATCAACCCGCCCACATGAACAGGGATGATACCGACGACGCGCATGTCAGCAGGTAATGAAGCTTTCACCTTCCCTGTCTTCAATTGTTGTAGCTTAAACTCTGCATCATCGAGATCCATGTTGTGGGTTACCGGATCACAATCGACCAAAACCGGGATCCCGCCTGCGTAGCGAATGATCTCCGCGGTGGCCGCGAAGGTCATAGTAGGAACAAGAACACCTTCTCCCGCTTTCAAATTCAACGCTTCGACAGCCAAATGCAGCGCTGCAGTGCACGAATTCAGCGCAACGGCATGTTCAGCATTCACTGCTGCCGCGAATTCGGCCTCGAATCGCTTCACTTTTGGGCCGCTCGTTAGCCAGCCTGAGCGTAAGGTGTCCAAGACCTCTGAGATTTCTTCTTCGCCCAAATTCGGACGGAGGAATGGAACACGCATTTCGGTAGACATCGGCAGGTCAACCAACCTTTGGACAAATCTCTTAGCCGTGAGCAAGAAACAACCGGCGGGACCGTAGCGCCTCGCTCAAATGATTAGGACAAGCCAGATTGAGCACTGTGTTACTGAATACCACCAGCAGTTCCTCATGTTCGCGGACGAAGCATCCAGTAAGTGGGCTATCTGCGGTCTTCGTTACGGTTCCTTCTCTTACCCACTGCCAGAATTGGGTCTGGGTGGTCCAAAACTCCTTGCGGTCATGGCAGATCACGCGGGCAGTCCGTTTCTTCTTCTTCAAAGCTTTGGTTTTCTTACTACTCATTGGCTCTCCTGAACGATTGATTGTGAAGCTCCATCTCAGTACACGCACTCCGCCTGTGGCGTGATCTTCGCTGTGTCGCAATCGAACAGGAAATCACGCAGTGCCCCAAAGGGAAACCTCAAGCGAGGCGGCGTCATAATTTCAAGGGCGACCCGACGCTCCAGCGCCGAGCTTTAATTTGCTACTCCACGCCGGCAGACCCGCGCAGGAACCACGACCCATCACTTATACCTGTGGCCGTTGGACTTGAACTTCTTAGTCAACAAATGGGATACCAATTCCGTACGTCGTCTGACCGAGAACTTATCGAAAATATAGCGAAGGTGAAACTTTACTGTTTGCTCACTGATACGGAGCCTTTCGCCAATCTCTCCATTGCTCAAACCTTCAACACAGCACAAAATCACGAGCGCCTCGCGGCGACTAAGATCGTCACGCCCGATAACGTTCTCGATAGCCAAACTGAATGCTTTATTTTGCTCAAACCCACTAATCTCTTCCGGATATAGCGCCATTCCGGCGGCGCCACGCCGCTGGAAAATCTCACTAGGGGAAAACACACGATAGAGAGGCCTGCGCGGTAAACTACTATCTCCTAAATATTCAATACTCAGCTTTTCGATTAATCCAGCGCATCCGCGATGAACCGAGCTGTGACTTCGCATCCCCGATAGAGCCAGAAGCCGGCGCACTCCAAACGGGCCAACCGGATCTTGCTTCATGAGCGTCTCGGCGTACATGACGCGATATATCCGATGTTCGATCACAGAGTGACTGAGCGTCAGCAGTGCAAGTTTTTGCCACGCTTTCGTAGGTTCCCGGAGCGTATCAAAGGGTGCAGAAACAGGAACGTCCTGCACTGAAATCATCTCTGGGGTTGGAACACTCATCGCAATTATCGGTACCTGACTAGGATGGAATGGGAGTTGTCAGTATGGGTCAGAGTGGAATCTTGCCGGGCCCATAGAGTAATCATTCAGGGCTTTGCATGGCCCTTCTAGCGCTAGAACTAAGACGAGTTTTGGTTGAAGGACATAGCTCGCGCTAGTCCCGAGCAATACATTACTTTCTCAATGGCGTGAGCGCATCGGTAGATGCGATACTTTTTGAATAGGAGCAACCGACCATTTTGTAAAGCTCTGGTTGGGCCAACGCGCCAACCCAAGCAGGCACAAATGAGCCGCCTCAACCGGCCAGACAACTGAATCATTTGGAATAATCCATTTGCGGAAAACGTCATGCATTGTCAATTTCACTTATAAAAAATGTAGACTCAGTAAGATACACTTCGGCCGATAGAGTGAGCCCCTAGCTAATAATTCTTCACTTGTTAGAGGGCATTTTTGCGAGGCCATGTTTAAAGGCGTAAATTATGAGTTCCAAGCGGCTGCTAACACCTAGTTTCCCGAAAACTGAGGTCAAGTGATGTCGCACGGTGGTTTCGCTTATGAAAAGCTTTTGACCGATTGGTTTATTCTTCAATCCCAGAGCGATTAGGTTGATGACATCAAGCTCCCGCTCGGTCAGCATGGCAATTTTTGCTTCGTCTGAACTTACGTCTTTTTGTTTGCTAGAGCTGAGCATGTCTGCGAAAACACCACCCATTTTGGTCCGGTCGTACCACACCTCACCCTGAATGACCTTTTCAATTGCCTTCATCAAATGATCCGAGGCTCTCTCTTTCTGCACAATACCCATCGCTCCTAACATGATCGCCCGACGATGCTCCTCTTCATTTCGAAGGCCGGTGAGGATCAAAACCTTCGCTGCTCCCGCAATTGCCAATAGCCTGGGCAGAAGATCGAGGCCATTCTCCGGTCCCAAATCCAGGTCAAGCAGAATTAGGTCAACCACATTCTTCTCCAGGATCTGAAGAGCTGCAGCTCCGCAGTCAGCCTCGCCGATAATCCTAAAGCTTGGGTGGCTTTCGATCAGCATCTTGAGACCTTCTCGGACCACTTGATGGTCGTCAATAAGCAAGATTTGAATTACTTTGTTGGACAGCATGTCCCTTGAAATCTGCTCCTACATCGGGATACCGATACTTAATACCGTTTTGCCGTGCGGGAACAGCTCAATATCGACCACTCCTCCAAGCGACGCCGCCCGCGAAGTGATCGATTTGGGCACAAATTTGCGGGTTGCGCCGTTGCCATTCCGGCCGTTATTGGCTATCCGAAGATTAAAGCTCTTTGGGCAGCTATCAATTTCGATTGTCGCTTCCGAGGCTTCAGTATGACGCCGAATATTGCTCAAGCCTTCCGATATCATTTGAAATGCTTCTGTGGCTAACCTGTCGTTTAGTGGAAAATCTTGACCACTCTTTAGTATCACCGCGATACCTGTCGTTGCGGTGAACTCTTCCGTAAGCCGTTGCACGTTCGCCAGGAAGGGCCCATCGTGCTGGACGGTACTAGAAAGTTGCTGCATGTAGCGCCGCAAACCACCGACTTCTAGCTGCGCCATTAGGCTGAGTTTTTCTAAATCGTCACCAATATCGATCCTTCCGGCATGAATTTTCTGTCGAATCGCAGCCAGTCCAAGTTCTATCCCAATGTATCGCTGAACGACATTGTCGTGTATATCAAGCGCGATGCGCTTACGTTCGTTTTCACGTGCTGAACTTGCTAGCATGTCAACAAACCGCATACTCTCAATTAGAGGCAGAATGTGCCCGATCAATTCGCTGAGGAAGTCCAGGTCATCGACAGAGAAGGCTCTTTTCCGACTGGAAGTTAAAAAGAGACGACCGGTTGCTGTGTTGTGGTTAAAGACCGGCACACTGATGATCGCTTCGGCGTCGAGCATGGCCAATAGAGAGTCCACTCCGCTGGCAGTGCGTGTAACACCCTTTTTCCCGATTACATCATACCCAAAGTACCGTTCTCCAAAAAACGGAGACATTCCTCGCTTAAAGACAAACGCGTGCGTTTCCGGCGCTACAAGAAGTCGTCGAGCGCACTCGTCCGTGAGGTTTTCCGTGTGGGGCGGAGTAACTCCGCCATTTGCTGCGACGCGACGTATGCAGTATTTTGAATCGCTTGCTGCGAAACCTATGAGCAAGCAATCATCAGCCTCATAAAAAGCCCTCAGCTTTTCCAGGGCCGTGCTCAGCGTCGACTCGAAACCGAAACGCGGGTTGGGAAGGGTGGTGATCTCGCCCCATAAGACAAGGCGACGTTTAAGTGCTGAGTGCTCCCTTTTACGATTAAGGACGAAGAAGACAAGAATCAACAATAGGCAAGTGAAGGTTACTGTTAGCGTGAGTTCTGAATTAAGCGCAAGATTGGGCCACACGTACCCCAAGTTGAATAACAGACCAACGATTATGATGGTAGTCACGACCAGGGAAAGCGTGAGCCCAATCTGACGACCGAGCTGGTGGAAGGTTTTTGGCAGCAAGAGTTGGAGCGTTTCACGAAACCGCTGTTGATCGTCGGATACTAGAACTGTTGCTTCTCTGGTAGGGGGGGCCAAAGTTGTTGCTCCTTGAAAGAGTTAATCAGCTTTACTTAAACACCCAATAAGGACGCTTCTGCGTCGAAGAAAACCGGCAATAAGACGATTGCGCTAGTTCCTTCTCCGGGTGAGCTCGTTAGTTTCAGGCTGCCCTGATGCGCCGCCAGTATTCGCTGCACGATTGCCAGGCCCAGACCTGTTCCCTGGCCGGCAGGCTTGGTTGTAAAGAAGGGCTCGCCGATGTGTTTGAGATCCGAGGCAGCGATTCCCTCTCCTTTGTCCAGGATTACAAACTCGATACCCGCGCCGGGTCGTCTCGGGCTTTGACGCCGCACCAGGATCACGACTTCACCGCAGTCCGGTGAAGCATCCCTGGCATTCTTAAATAGATTGAAAAAGACCTGTTGCAGTTGTTCGGCCTCACCACCCACCGGAGGCAAACCAGATTCAGCTTCAATGCGCCAAGAGACTTTTTTACCAGAGAGGTGCTGGTTAAAAAGGTCGAGCGACTTCCTGACAAGCCTGACGGCATCGTGCCCCTCTATCTTTGGCGGAGCGTTGCGAGCAAAGCCCAGAATGTCTTGCAGAAGCCCGCCGAGACGAAAAGCTTCATTGCGCATTGTCGTCAGCCCCTGGCGAGCGCCCAGCGTCATTCCAACTTCGTCCAGCAGGAGTTCCGCATTGTTAGCAATAACGTTGAGAGGTCCGGCGATCTCATGAGCCACTCCGGCCGTCAATTCTCCCAATGATGCCAACCTATCGCGATGAACAAGCCGGCGTTCTAAGCCTTCCAGCTCACGTTCATCCCAGAGTAATCCGACGTAATAACCGCCCAAGATAGCGCCTGGAGCGATTTTATATGCGCTCCAGGAGAGTGAACGACCGTCGCTCCTGAGCACCCTCATCTTCTGGCCTTCAAGCAGTAAACTACAGTGTTCCAAATCCTCATCCTGCGTCACCAAGTCGAATATGCTTTGCCCAAAAAACAGTCCGACCTCAGAATCAAGCAGTGCCGCGAAGGAACGCGTGACACTCACTATGCGCCCATCGGGCTCGACTAGTGCGCAGCCGACCGTGCCATACCCGGGAAATCGCGAAGCATCAGGAAATAGTTCGGACGACGTAATTAGGTTTTCTGAAGTAGCCATGGTGAACTATCTTGTCGGAACCGCCAGTAGTAGAAATGAACTCAGGCGTGCCGGTATCAATGCACTAATGCATGAATCGCGTTCGCAGCCCTGTAATCGCTATTGCCTCGGACGAATGGATTAGGCTTCCTAGGCCCGAACCTTGCAGGGGCGCACAAGGACACGGCGGAGATCTAGTTATTCGAGGCCCACGATCCTCCGAGTTTATCGCTGTTGGTGAGTAGGTTGTGAGAGTGAGGTGCTACCTAATATCGAAAGATTGTCAACTGGTCGCCTGAGCGGACCGCCGTTATGTGCAAAACCTCTGTGGATATGACGTCGAGGCTAACTGATGGTTCGCACAGTTATTCAGCAAGTTGCATTCCACGCTCCCCCCTATTAAACCCAATTCTGAATAATGCAATCTTGTTGCCTTTTTGTCCGTTTTTGGTTTCGGGTGAAGAGGAGTAGTAAAGTTTCGTCTCAATTCCAGACAACGATTCTAGATCATGGAGTAATTCCGTGGGTGCCGCTCCCCGTAGGCATAAGGAATATCGAATTACATCGGATTAACTAAGCATGGATCAGGCCCACCCACGTTTTTGCATTCCGTTTCAATAAAATAAATTCTACGCCCGCGAGGCATACTCGGCAGTAAACTGACCATAAGTTCAACTACGCCTGTTCTTGGCTTTCTGCGGTTTTGCTTTTGGCGTCTGTTGGAGGCAGGGCTCAATTACAGCGAGCGTCGTCAGTGCCCGAAGCGATTTATCCGTAAAGGTAGTCGCCTGGGTCAGCGAGCCATCGAAGTCGAGCTTCCCAATTTCGCGGAAAGCGTTCTCAGGGTTGAATCCTGGTGTTGAAAACGCTGCGTAACTCCCAAACGTCTTTCCCTCGATCTTCATCATTACAAACTGAAGCGAGAAATCAGGCGACTCCAAACTATTGATAGTTCTGACTGCGTTTCCTAATTCTTCGATCCCGCGATTCGCATCAATCTTTGCGTAAAGGTGTGCCAGAGCCAGTAGAGCGCGAGCGGAGACTATTGTCTTCGGCGCCTTGGCCGCTGCATCGGCAATCTCGTTAAGCATTTCGCGGGCCTGGGTTTGGTCCTCGGCCTCCTTCAGAGATTCCTCGGCCATCCTTGAAAACAAGTATGCGCGCTGATCAAGCTCGGTAACCTTGCCAGCTAACTTCCTTGCCTCGTCTAGTTTCTTGTCTCGGATCAGGGCCTGCGTCCGGAAGTAATAAAACCAGTTGAGAATAGGCCCGTGGATATCAGAGTCTGAAATCTTGTCGATTACCCCCACCACCTTCTCCACAGTTTCGTCTTTGGACGACCCCGTGACAGCGAAAGTTAGATCTCGGTCCCGTCGCCCTACATCGGTAAGTTTCTCCGCAGCTTCCACCTGTTCGTCAAAAGACTTTTTCGGTTGATTGTCGTTGTCTACCACACGGTTGACGCTTCGTTGTGAAGCCGGAGTCAGTAGCGCGAGGAGTCTGTTTTTTGACTGGATTGCCTCATCGAAGAGATCTGGCAGGTTAATTTGGATCTGCTTTTCCAGTCGGGTTAGCGCAAGCCACATCTGCGACGGAGCGGAATAGCGGATCTCTGCCGCTACTTCTACCGGAGTGTGCAGTGCAACCTGGATTCTTGCCAGCAGCCTTTGTGTAAACAGTCGTTGCAATCCGGGGTTTGGGGCAAAGCCTTCCGGAATTCGATAAAAGGTACTACCTGGCATCTGGCCGGCTTCTCGAGTATTGCCAAACGGATAAGCCGAGAGGTAGAGAAACTGGTCCATAGGCGCTGAACCGTAAGCAGCGAGGGCCTCCTCGTAAAACTGATCGGCCGCCGCCTTATTTCTCTTTGCGAGTTCGTACAAAAACACCGGCAGGTAGAAGGTAGCCTGATAACGTAGGCTGCTGCGAGCGAAATTGAGTGCGTTAACTGTGTCCGTTTCAACCAGTCCCCTGGCAAGCGTCAGTAGCTTTTCAGCTGTCCTTCTGTTTGCCTCAACGTCAGCTGCAGGCTTTTCAGCGGCTTCTTGCGCCTCGTCCTGCAACATTTTGTCTGAAAGTTTGCGGGCCGCGGCGGGGTCTCGTTTCGCAACGGCCGAGATCACTTTGTATCGCTGATCAGGCACCTCGATCCTCGCGGCAAATTGGCTCTGGGAGGTCCGGCGCGGCTCGTCTCCGGTTTCTTTAAAATTCTGCACCGCCAGGTCGAATGCCTCCATGAATGCCGCACGCGCTTTGTCCTCTTGATGAGGCCACAAAAGATCTGCAGCGCGAAGCAAGACGGCTATCCGCTGGGTCGAATTGTCGAAAGTTCTCGTCGCGAGTATCTGCTGCGTAGCGGTGTAGACAGCGTTATCGCTGGTACAAAGATTTGAGATCGTGGCGGCGCCAGGTCTTTTCTGCGCCATAACCAATGGTGCTGCTGACAGCGAGAGCATTGCCGCAAAGAGTACAACAATGAGTCGGACAGGCATCTAATACCTTCCTTTCACGCAAGTCCTTGGGAGCGTTCATGAGTGCTACTTGGCAAAGGAAGTATGCGCTCAGAATTCTCCGCAGGGAAGATCGTTAGAACCGTGCGTTAAAGATTCCACGCTTCAATCGGCGTGGGGTTCCGTTGAAAAGATAAGTTAGTTCTGCCGTCGCGTTAATGGACAC
This sequence comes from Pyrinomonadaceae bacterium, assembly GCA_041745915.1. Classification (GTDB taxonomy): domain Bacteria; phylum Acidobacteriota; class Blastocatellia; order Pyrinomonadales; family Pyrinomonadaceae; genus PSRF01. Next base: position 132,443 of record JBGTHZ010000088.1, read on the forward strand.
CGGCAAATTACGGTGGTGGCATATTTTGAACCTTGGAGGAACGATCCACGAAATCACACGAACGAACACGAATACTTTAATGCCATTTCTTAAACCAATCTCTTGCTTTTTAATTATTTGATGTGATATATGGCAGTGCTACATATGGAGATAAACTATGCTGGATCGTGAAGTGAAACGGGGCAGCACCGAAATGCTCATTCTGGCCCTGGTGGAGGACCGGCCCCGCCACGGGTACGAAATCGCCAAGTTAATCGAGCAACGCTCGGACGGGGTGCTGCAGTTCCATGTTGCCTCGCTCTATCCGTTGCTCTATCGCCTGGAGAAACGTGGCCTCATTAATGGCCGCTGGGTCGAGAAGGCCGGACAGAGACGGCGGAGATTTTACAAGCTGACTGCAGCAGGGCAGAAAATCCTGGCCGAGCAACGTCAAACCTGGAAAGACTTCTTTGCCGCGCTGGATCGCGTGGCCGGAATCAATCCTGCATGAGGTGAGAAATCCATGCCTGAGTGGCGAAAAGAAATAATACGGCGACTGGCAAACGTGAAGCCTCCAGAGCGTGAAGCAGAGATCGTCGAAGAACTCTCCCAGCATTTGGAGGATCGTTACGATGAGTTGCTAAGTACCGGCGCCACCGAACAGGAAGCATCCCGCGTGGCGCTGCTCGAGTTAAGCGACAGCGACTTGTTAATCAAAGAACTGCGATTAGTAGAGCGGTCAGTCGTCATGGAGCAGGTGGCGTTAGGAGAAAACAGTAGCCGCAACCTGATCGCAGATCTCTGGCAGGACTTGCGCTATGGCATCCGAGTGTTATTGAAGGCTCCTGGTTTCACGGTCATAGCTGTGCTCGTATTGGCGCTGGGCATCGGCGCGAACACAGCGATTTTCAGCCTGACGGATAAGCTGCTAATCAGGTCACTGGCCGTAAAGGAGCCTCAGGACCTGGTCCTGATCAATTCCATCAGCGTCAGTCCCCACTTCGTCAGTAACTCTTTTTCCTATCCCGACTTCAACGACTACCGGGCGCAGAACCAGGTCTTCTCAGGGCTGCTCGCATTCAGCAGGACCCAATTGGAACTGACGATAAACGATCGAATCGAACGTCTGGCTAGCGAGTATGTGTCGAGCAATTATTTCGAGGTGCTGGGTATTAACGCGGCACACGGACGCACTTTTTCGCCTGAAGAAGACAACAGTCCCGGTTCACAGCCAGTGGTGGTGCTGAGCGATAGTTTCTGGCGCAAGCGCTTTGGGGCGGTTCAGGATTTGATTGGTCAGACAATTACTCTCAACGGGATCCCGCTGACTGTCGCCGGGATAACTCCACCAAATTTCAACGGCATGATGCTCGAAGAACCTACCGAAATCTGGGTTCCGGTTCTGATGCATCCCCAGCTGGCGCAGTCGAAGTTTATCGAGAATCGCAAAGACCGTTGGCTGCAAGTACTCGGTCGAGTAAAGCCAGGCGTTACCCAGGCGCAAGCAGAATCAGGACTGGATCTGCTCGCCGAGCAAATCAAATCGGCCAACACTCCGCCGGGCACTATCACCAAGGGTCTGCCTTTCAGCGAACAGCACATCAAGTTCGAGCCGGGCGGCAAAGGCATTTCAATATTGCGGAAACGGTTTTCGTCCCCGCTCAAGCTCCTGATGGCAATTGTGGGCCTGGTGCTCTTTATTGCCTGCGCCAACGTTGGTGGTCTGCTGCTGGCCCGAGGAGTCGCGCGCCGGAAGGAGATGGCGATCCGGCTCTCGCTGGGTGCGAGTGGGGGGCGTGTCGCGCGGCAGTTGTTGATGGAGAGTTTGCTGCTCGCCGTCGCCGGAGGAGCCGCGGGAGTTTTGCTTGCACCCTGGTTGGTAAACGGATTAATCAGGAGTCAGTCGCAACTCGACCTTGCGCGGACGCTGCTGGGCCAGGGTCTGGATCTTCGAGTACTCGCGTTCACCGCGCTGGCTACGCTCCTAACGGTCATGGTGTTTGGCCTTGTTCCAGCCTGGGAAAGTTCACGACCGGATCTGGTTCACGCTCTTAAGGAAGAGGGCGGCGTCTCAAGTCCCCGCGAGCGGCGTTTTGGTTTTCGAAGTGTACTTGTGGTGTCGCAACTGGCTCTGGCTATCGTCGTACTGGTAGGCGCGGGCTTGTGTGTAAAGAGCCTGCGCAATCTACTGGCCATCGATCCCGGCTATGAAACGGAAAGCCTGCTGGTTGTCCCTCTCGAGCTTGACGAGAAAAAGTATGACCAGGCGCGCGGCGCTGCCTTACAGCAACAGCTTAGTGAACGTTTGTCGGTGTTACCCGGTGTCGAAGCAGTTAGCTCTGGACAGGTATTGCCGCTCAGCGGTAGTCGCTTCATGAGCAGCATTTTCGTCGAAGGCCGTCAGCCATTGCCCGGCGAGCAGATGGCTTTCGACGGCAGTGTCGTGGGCCCTCGCTATCACGAGACGATGGGGATCAAAATTGCTCAAGGGCGCGGCTTTACAGATCAGGACCGCGCAGGCGCGCCCGGGGTTGTGATCATCAACGAAACGATGGCCGCAAGGCTTTTCCCGGGCGAAGACACTTTGGGCAAGAGACTATCGCTCAGGACCGGCACGACGCCACTCGAAGTCATCGGCATCTCGCGTAATGTCAAACACCACGATCTAACTGAGACTCCAATTCCGCATTTTGACCTGCCTGGTTTGCAACGCAATTATTCCAGTTATACGAATTTTGTGGTGCGTGTGCGGGGTCGTGCGGCAGATTTGATTCCGAGTGTTCGCAACGAAATACTGGCGCTCGATCCCACGCTGGCAACCAACGAAATCAAACCAATGTCCGCGCAAATCGGCAACGCGGTAGCCGCGATTCGTCTGGCCTCAACGCTGATCGCGGTCTTTGGTGTGGTAGCGCTGTTACTCGCGAGTATTGGATTGTATGGCGTCATGGCCTGGGTAGTTAGCCAACGCACTCACGAAGTCGGCATCCGCATGGCGTTGGGGGCGCAGGCAGGTGATGTGCTGACACTTATCCTGAGAAAAGGAATGTTGTTGACGGCAATCGGTGTGGTGATCGGCCTGGGCCTTGCTTTCATCGGCACGCGCCTCATGGAGAGTCAGCTCTACGGGGTCAGCGCGACCGACCCATTAACGTTTACTGCCATCGCAATGCTTTTGGTGGTGGTCGCGTTTTTGGCTTGCTACATACCGGCAAGACGCGCGACGAAGGTCGACCCTCTCGTGGCCCTTCGATACGAGTAAGTGGCACAGACTTCAGTCTGTGATGGCCCGTTGCGACAAATACAAGGCTGGCTGATGCCGGGGGGTGGTACACAGACTGAAGTCTGTGCTACCCACAACGAAAATGAGCTCTAACTCAAATTTGCCCGACTGGAAATACCAAGTCCGACAGCGTTTGGCGGAGTTGAGACTTGCGCCGACGCGTGAGGCAGAGATCGTCGAAGAGTTGGCACAGCATATCGCCGACCGCTACGAGGATCTGTTAGCCAGTGGTGTAACCGAAGAAGAAGCCTCTCGCAGGTCGCTCGCGGAGTTGAGTGAGAGCGACTTGTTGGTGCAAGAGCTGCGTCGCGTCGAGCGGCGGGTTGCGCCGGAACCAATCATTATCGGTTCGAACAGGAGAAGCAATATGATTTCTGGTGTTTGGCAGGACCTGCGCTACGGCATGCGTTCATTGTTAAAGCAGCCGGGCTTCACCGCCGTGCTGGTTGTGACGCTCGCGCTGGGCATTGGCGCCAATGTAGCACTCTTTTCCGTGGTAAACGGCGTGCTACTCAATCCGCTGCCCTTTCCGCAGCCCGAGCAGCTTGTGACGATCGCTCAGAGCAAGCCTAATTTCGAAACAGGCGCTATCCCATACCCGAATTTTCGTGACATGCAAAGAGAGAATCGGACCTTCTCTTCCATGGCGATTTCGCGCGGGTTCGGCTTCAGTCTGGTAGGCACGGGTGAACCTGAACGCGTTAGCGCCCGCTTGGTCTCCGCAGACTTCTTTTCTGTGCTCGGTGCGAATCCTGCGCTGGGTCGGACCTTTGCTCCGGGTGAAGACGAGCCCGGCACCGCACCTTTGGTCGTAATCAGCTCAGACCTCTGGCAACGCAAGCTTGGTGGTGCCCAGGATGTCGTTGGTAAGGGTCTGACGCTGGATGATAAGAACTACACGATAATTGGCGTGCTCCCAGCGAACTTCAGTTGGTTTCGGACCACCGATGTGTTTGTGCCTATTGGGCAGTGGAATAGTCCCGCTTTGCAACGCCGTTCCGCGGCTCTGGGACTTCACGGAATAGGCCGGCTCAAGCCCGGCGTCACCGTCGCGCAAGGTGAAGCCGACCTGGACAGAGTGATGGCAGATCTCGCCGCAGCTTACCCGGAAACCAACAAAGGCAACGGCGCTACAGTTTCCTCGCTTAAGGAAAGAATGATCGGTGACATCGGGCCAACCCTGTGGATGTTGCTTGGGGCCGTGGGGTTCGTGCTCCTGATTGCGTGCGTTAATGTCAGCAACCTTCTGCTCGCGCGTTCGACCGGCCGGACACGCGAATTCGCCATTCGCACCGCACTGGGCGCCGGCCGTTGGCGCCTGCTCCGCCAATCTTTAACCGAGAGCATGTTATTGGCGCTGGCTGGCGGCGGTCTTGGGTTGGCGGTCGCGGGTTGGGGCACACAGGCCGCGCTCGCTTTGCTGCCAACCACGATACCCCGCGCAGCAGAGGTGGGGCTGGACGCACGCGTCCTGATCTTCACCCTAGCTATTTCTTTGTTCACTGGGATTCTGGCCGGGCTCGCTCCGGCGCTCAAAACTTCGCAAGGGCATTTGTCAGAAACGCTTAAGGAAGGCGGGCGTGGGGCAAGCAGCGGGCGCGGGCGCGCTCAGGGAGTCCTCGTCGCGATTGAGATGGCGCTGGCGGTGGTTCTATTGATCGGCGCTGGATTGATGATACGCAGCCTCAGTGCGTTGTGGAACGTTGATCCGGGATTTCGTCCTGACAATGTGTTGACCTTCGGACTGAGCCTTTCTCCGTTAATGAAGACGGCCAGCCCGGAAGCGGTTCGCTCCAACTTGCGCGAGCTTAGTGATCAGCTCAGATCGGCGCCCGGTGTCAAAGCACTTTCACTCTCGGACGGGGGCGTTCCCCTGCAGGGCGCAGACGATCTTTTCTTCTGGGTGGATGGCCAGCCCAAACCTGCGAGTGGGAGCGAAATGAGCGGGGCGGTGGTGTACCGGGTTGAGCCTGGCTATCTGACGGCGATGGGCATTCCACTCAAGCAGGGCCGCTTCTTCACCGATCAAGATGATGAACGTTCTCAACCCGTCGTTGTGATTGACGAGGTCCTTGCCCGCAAACACTTTGGCGATATAGATCCCGTCGGCAAGCGAATCAACCTAGGGGGCGACCGGGACCCGTTGCAGATCGTCGGTGTGGTCGGGCACGTGAAGCAGTGGAATCTCGATTCGGATGAAGAGCAGACACTCCAGGCTCAGCTTTACGAGCCATTCAGGCAAGTCTTCAATGACTGGGCTGGCGTAGGCGTGGTAATGCGTTCCGAAGGAGGGGCATCGGCACCTTTCGATTCGATCCGCAGCGTCGTACAAAACCACAACAAACAGAATGTCATCTCCAGACCTCAGACGATGAATGAGGTAATCGCCGGCACGCTGGCCGATCGTCGCTTCTCGATGATCCTGCTCGACGCCTTTGCCGTCGTGGCGCTGCTGTTGGCGAGCCTCGGCCTGTACGGCGTAATTTCGTATCTCGTCGGACAGCAGACGCACGAACTCGGCATCCGCATGGCGCTGGGAGCGCAACGCAAGGACGTCCTACGTCTTGTCCTGGCTCATGGAATGAAGATGGCCCTGGGCGGGGTGGCGCTGGGATTGGTCGCCGCCTTTGGCTTGACGCGCCTGATGACCAGGTTGCTCTACGGCGTGAGCGCGACTGACCCGGCGACATTCACAGGTATTGCCTTGTTACTAATAGCAGTGGCGCTGCTGGCCTGCTGCATACCGGCGCGACGCGCGACGAAAGTTGATCCGCTGGTGGCGCTTCGTTACGAATGAAGAGACGCCGGAAGGAGCGATGGCGCCGCACTCGAGTAAGCTGCAGGATACGAACACTCAAGTCACAGAACCGCTTGCTGTAGCCAGCGGATGCTAGCCCTCAACATTCTCGAAACTGCTCAAATCGACTAGGGTAAGGATTTGGCGGTAGGGCATCAGATCAACCGCCTTTTCAGTCATAGATGTCACTTGCTGCAGCGACGTACTTGCCTATTTACGCATCACCCGTCTCTCTCACGGTTGATGATAAGGTGAGTGTTAGCCTCCGCTGGCTACTGCAAGCGGTTCTGTGATTTGAGTGCTTGTATCCTGGCCTAAGGTAGCCACTGCAAGTCCTGTTTTCGATTCTATTTGCATTCCAAACGAAATTGTTCGGGGGGACTTGGCGAAATTCCAGGGCCGAAATCGCTTGGCCTCATCAACACGAACGCCATAGAGACGTCCGTTAGACCGCCGGCTCTAAACGCGACTTTTGGTATCGGAGGCCGATAGCAGATAGTGTATAGAACAGGATTGCCACCAGCACTACATACTGAAACCCCAGGAACATCGAACTGTACTCGGCCAGACCGCCAACCATAGCGCCCGCGATATTGATTCCCAAGGCGCGGTCTGGCTCTTCAGTCCGGCTGAAAGCCCCAGCAAAGATCACCGCTGCAAACAGAATCGGGGCGAACACCAACAAGCATGAGCCGATCACTTGAACGCTCCAAGTCATTCCCAGGAAGAAGTCCAGCGGAACCGCCGTGTTGAGTAACAGAGTTGCGAGCAGTCCCACATAATATGGCCAGAGTTGCGCAGGCCTAAAACTGAGCACCCAGCGATTAGCGAACAAGATCATCACGAGCACCGCGAAGAAAACCACTGAGTTAACTACCCAGGTGCTGCCGAACAACAAGGCCATAGTGACCACCGCTTTGGTTTCGACGAGCATGAAGCCGGCGCCCAGGAAGAAGAACTGAGCGTCGAGTGAACGGCTGTCAGCTTGAACGGTGCCAGCCCCATTTACGTCTTTGTCTCGCCGAGGCCGGAAGAGGGAGATCAGGAGCAAAGCCAGCACTCCCATGATTGCCATTCCGCGTAGGCTCATTGTCGGGATCATCGGCCTTCGCAAATACAGGAACGGCCAGTCGTCAGTCGCGATACGGATCCCATCGTTTGGAGGCAGCACAGTCGCCAACCCAAAGTGTTGCCAGCGGGACTTTGCCGGCTGTGTATCACCTGAGATCAGCTCACCACGCGCTTTGTCATCATTATCAGGCTGGCGAAAACCGTTGGGCGAGCCTGGTCCAGGGGGTTGATCGCTGCGCAATACGTATTCCGGCTGTCGCTCGAAGGTATTTCGCAAAGGCGCAGTTGCCCCGGCAAAAAAAATGGTGAAGTCTCCAAAGGTCGCTTTGTCGGGCTCAATGATTTTTCGGTAGGGCAAGGTCAGGACAACTGGGTTGCCGGCGCCGAATGTCTCCTCGAGACTTTTTTGTAAACGGGCGGCAAGCCAACCTTGACGAAAATAATTGTAGATAACAAAGGTGCCATCCGGCTTGAGATGACGGCGCACATCCGCAAAGGTTTGACTGGTAAATAAAAAACTTTCCAACCGGATGTTGCTATAACCGCTGTGCAACACCAGCGAGTCCACCAGCGCGTAGACAATCAAATCGTACTTTCGGTCGGTGAAGCGAAGAAAGTTGCGGCCATCATCCAGATGAATCTGAACACGGGCATCCTGATAAGGACGATCAGGATGATACAGGCGCCCAAGGCGATAGATGGCCGGATCAATCTCGACGGCATCAACGTGCGTGGCGCCCCACTGCAAGGCGCGGCTGACATCATTGCCTGTACCGGCGCCGATGATCAACACGTCCGCAAATGCCGCTTCGCCGGCATCTCGGTTCAGCAGGTGAGGCAGAGCATAAGCTGGAAAAGTCTCATTTCGCGAGACCATCTGTTGGTGATAGATCAGATTCACCGAAAGAGACAGTTCAGCTTCGTTGAAATCAATCCTGTAGTAGGGCGACCAGAATTGCCTTGCTTCACTCCGGTCCGCAGAGGCGGGATGTAATGGCGTGAGCGCTGCCAGCCATACCACCGGTACCAACAGCATGGTAGCCAGGACACCCCACACCTTTCCCGGAAAACGAACGCGACGTGAAATCAGATAGAAATAAGCCAATCCCAGGGCGACAAGTAAGAACCACCAGAACGGCGAGAGTTCCAGCCAGGAACAGGCGGCAAACAATACGATACCTGCTATGCTGCCGATAATGTTGAGCGTGTACCCTCGGACCCGGTTGGGCCAGCGCTTAAGGGCGCGCCCGAGTTCCTGTCCCAGACCAAGAAAAGCGAGAGCGATGACGATGAAGAAGAATCCGCATAGAACCTCGACCGGAATGGCATAGCTCGATAGATCTTGACTGTGGTATTCAGTTCCGAAGTAAACTTGTTGCGGAGACGCTTGATTACCAACATCCACAAACTTTCCGAGCGATTTCGTGCTGAACTCAACTGCGTGCGCGGCAGCTAAGGCGATAACCAAAAGGAGCGGTGTCCAGGCCAGGTAGTTCCGACGGCGACTCGCAGCCAGACAACCTACGGACATTCCCAGGAAGCTGGCTAGCAGGACAACGTTGGTAAAAAATGTCAGATAGAGGACATGAGCCGGAAACCAGCGAATGCATGCAAGCTCGAGAAACAGAATTACGAGGCTAACCAGGATTAGCTCGAAACCATCACTGAGGCGAGATAGACTCACAGGGTTATCTTTTGGCAAAGGTATTTGTGGTTCAGGAGCTTTTGAAGTTTTGGGCTTTGCCCTAAAAGTCATTGGAACGCAGCGCTCTTTTGCTGCGCACGACATCGTTCAAGAAATGAGGAGCAGCTCAACGCACAGAACCGCTTGCGGTATCCAGCGGATGCTAAGCTCAATCAACGTCGTAGATGGCTTTGGGCGTACAAATGCTTAGCTGATTGACGTTAAAAATAGTCTTGAACTTAGCATCCGCTGGCTACCGCAAACGGTTCTGTGCGTTGACTGATTTTCTACGAACTTGTGCTGCGATACCATCCAGATGGCGTCCGCATGACTTTTGAAGCAAAGCTGAAGTTTGCGATCTGATTTCGAGCGCCTAGACACCATTCTCGAGCTATCACTAAACCCTTCAGGCTGCGAGCCCGCATCTTAGCATGAATAATTACCTGACAACCGTTCGTTCACAGTGAGCATACACATGAACAAGAAAACGACTCTCTGGACCGTTCTAGCCGTGATAGCGTTGACGAGTTATGCGTCCCAGGCGCAAACGAGACTTCGAGCGGAACGAACTTTGAAAATTAGAATTCCGCTGCAAGCTGACTGGCGTTTCCGCGAGGCTGGCAAACCCACTTGGTATGAGGCGACCGTGCCGGGCTGCGTGCATACTGATCTCCTAAAAAACAAAGTAATTGATGATCCGTTCTGGCGCGACAATGAATCGAAGCAGCAATGGATCGGCAAGACTGACTGGGAATATCAGACCATCTTCAATGCGGAGCCTGCTACGTTCCAGCACGAGAATATCGAGTTAGTCTTCGAAGGTTTAGACACCTACGCGAACGTCTTTCTCAACGACGAATCGCTGCTGAACACCGACAACATGTTTCGCACATGGCGAGTAAACGCCAAACGCTTCCTTAAACCCGGTCCCAACGTGTTGCGTATCCGTTTTCGCTCGCCCATAAACGAAATCCTACCCATCATGGCGAAGATGAACTACCAGCTTCCTGCGGGGAATGATCAGGGCGAAAAGACAAGTCCACACACGCGGAAGGCGCCTTATCAGTTTGGGTGGGATTGGGGTCCCCGTTTCGTAACCAGCGGTATTTGGCGTCCTGTCTATTTGGAAGCCTGGGACAAAGCGCGCGTGGACGATTTACACGTGCTGCCCCGGAAAGTTACAGCGGAAGCCGCAAACGTGACCACGAATGTCGAAATTGTGGCCGGCGCCAACACCTTTGCAACGGTTATCGTCGACAATCTGAGGGACAAACGCGTGGTTGCGAAACGCGACGTGACTTTGATCCCAGGCGTCAATCGCGTCGTGCTGGACTTCGTCATCCCGCAACCGGCCCTCTGGTGGCCCAACGGACTGGGCGCCCACCCACTCTATACCTTCAAAGCGCGGCTGATGATTGGAGGCCGGCTGGCGGACCAAAGAACGGTGCGCACTGGCCTGCGATCAATAGAACTCAGACAAGAGCGTGATGAGGCCGGCAAGACTTTCACCTTTGTAGTCAATGGCGTGCCCGTCTTTGCCAAAGGCGGTAACTGGATTCCAGCTGACAGTTTTCCGACTCGCATCACCGAAGAAAAATATCGCCAACTGCTGGAATCAATACGCGACAGCAACATGAACATGGTGCGGGTTTGGGGTGGCGGCATCTACGAGCGGAACGATTTTTACGAGCTGTGCGACGAAATGGGACTTCTAGTCTGGCAGGACTTCATGTTTGGCTGCAGCTTGTACCCGGGAGATCAGCCGTTTCTCGACAACGTGAGACAGGAAGCAATCGATAACGTCAAACGGTTGCGCAATCATCCGAGCATTGTGATTTGGGCCGGCAACAACGAAATCGAGTCAGGCTGGTTTCACTGGGGCTGGAAGAATACTCTTCCCGCTTCTCTCTGGGATGATTACCTGAAGCTGTTCTACGGCGTTCTGCCGGAAGTTTGTAGCTCGCTGGATCCATCGCGACCCTACTGGCCCAGTTCGCCTAGTTCTAATCTCGAAGACGATCCGGAATCGCAGAAGATGGGTGATCTTCACTACTGGCAGGTGTGGCACGCATCGAAGCCGTTTAGCGAATATGAAAAACAGTTTCCGCGCTTCATGAGTGAATACGGTTTTCAGTCGTTTCCCCAGATTGAAACCGTTAAGACGTATACGGTGGCGTCCGATCGCGACATCAAATCGCCGGTCATGATGGCCCACCAGAGACATCCGCGCGGCAACGAGTTGATCCGCGAATATATGCTGCGCGAATATCCGGAACCGAAAGACTTTGAATCGTTTCTGTATGTGAGTCAGGTCTTACAAGCTGAAGGGATGAAGATCGGGGCCGAGCACCTGCGCCGGATCATGCCTCACAACATGGGCTCGCTTTTTTGGCAGTTAAATGACTGTTGGCCCGTCGCATCGTGGTCAAGTATTGACTATACCGGGCGCTGGAAAGCGCTGCAGTACTACGCACGCCGCTTCTACAATGAAATTCTCCTCAGCCCGCGTGAAGAGAACGGTAATCTCAGCTTCTTCGTCGTCTCTGATCGATTGCGGCCGGCCGCTGCGCAATTGAAGCTGAGCCTGCTCGACTTCGACGGCCGTGCGCTGTGGACTCAACAACAGGAAATCGAGGTTGCCCCGCTCAGAAGTAAGTCGTATTTGACGGTCCCCATTAGCACTGTGCTTGCAGGACAAGATGCCAAAGCGGTGTTTCTTTTCGCGGAAGTGGTAGTGGACGGCAAGACTATCAGCAGCAACAAACGTTTCTTTCAGCCATACAAGAATCTCTCGTTGCCCCAGCCACAAGTCAATGCTGACGTGGCGCTGACGCGCACTGGATTCAGACTCACTCTGTCTTCTGATAAGTTTGCGCGAGCGGTTTACTTGTCGGCGCCGAATTACAACGGCTTCTTTGCGGATAATTACTTTGATCTGATACCGGGCAGGAAAGTCGACGTCGAGTTCCGAGGGAGCCGCGGGATCGGGCTAAGTGAGTTTCGCAGACAACTCCGGATTCGCACCCTCGCTGATGCTTTTTAGTTACGACGGAAGAGCTGCGCCCAGAATTGTCTGTAAGAGTGCCACCTCATGAAGTTGATACCCCAGTGGGGACTGGCGCCAGTCATCCAACAAGTTACACGACCCGCGCCGAGTTGGCGCTCGGCCAGGAGTGGATACCACTTGCCCTGGTTCTCGATTTCTACAATGCTTTCGCAACCTGCTCGCAGCCGGCATTCATTGAAGCCAAGGAGCGGCGGCACCGTGGACCAATCTAATTCTTTAACTGCGGGATGGGCAGGACTAGAGCAGCGCACGGTGTATCCAGCCGTGGATTCCACGAGATCATCATGCTGCAGGCACTCGACTGGCAAAGCATCGTGAAAACGCGACCGACCCCAGCCGCCCTTGCCAAGCTCGCCGGAAAAACTGAGCCACCCGCCATTCATATGGAAATGACGTCCGCCAACTATCCACTCGCGCAAAATATCAAACCGATCAGGAAAAACCATTGGCGCATCACCCCACTTGGCGCGCTGAAAGAAATCAGGATGCAGCATCAAACATTTGGTTTCGACATCGGCGAAGATGATGGTGCTGGCCCAGTTGAGTCTTTCGGCAAAAGCTTCCGGTGACATGTGGTACAGCTCCCAGGATGGTTGGGAGATAACTTCGGCGCAGGGAATCGAACTGAGCGCATCGACAAAGGGCTGCGCGTAGTTGACTACCTCAACATCCTTGCTTGGCGCTTCAAAGGGTGACTCGACGTACTTCTGACCGATGTGGATACACCAATTGCCGACGTGCCAGATGCGTAAGTCAGAAGTCATGATTGTTCGCTACCCTTGAGGGGGTCATTCAAGCGGCACAAGCGTGATCAGTTCATTCTCCATTTATAATTTCTCAGTTTTAATGTTTTCATTTCGTGGTTTTTGATCTCATTTCGTGTCGGTTCGTGTTATTTCGTGGATCGCTTGTTTGCCTGAGAGATCAAGAACGATCCAGTAGAGTAGGGGAGAAGGCGACGTGATGCGGCCCACTCCCCCCTCCTCGAACCGGACGTGCAGATTTCCCGCATCCGGCTCTCGCGTAGACTCTTGCCGCAGGTGTATCAGGCAGTTGCGGTCGCTCAG
>JBGTHZ010000089.1:0-35573 GCA_041745915.1 Pyrinomonadaceae bacterium
AACCCGTTCCGCTGCTTACCGGCCCTGAAGGCAGGCTGAAGAGCCGGATGCTGGGAAATCCGCTTGTCCGGTTCTGTGAGGGACGGGGCGGCAATTGGTTGTCACTAGACCCCAAAGAGCACCCCGTCTACTCGACCGAACGGACACGAACAAGTCTAGAACGGCAATGACTAACCAGACCTAATTCTTCCAGTTTTTGGAACCCAAACATGCGGCGGTTGTGGATTGTTGAAAGGGGGGATCGGGTGTGAGGATGAATTACCGGCTGGAAATCCAGCCTTGAGAGTTCTAACTTCAAGTTAAATCAGAACTGATCTCGGGCCGAGTTGTTATGTGCCATTTAACGGATGACGTCTGCGACGGCGAATCTTGCCACAACTTCAGCCGGCCAATAACAGTGTCTGGTGCTTTCACGTACCGTAGCTAACCTAACCTGGATGAACTCCTCGGTGGTCAGCTTTGGTGTAGTTAATCTCTTGGCCTCGGCATTGCTCTTGAAGGCCGGGCGGATCACCAGGTTTGTCGCCGCACTGGAACTCGCCCCTTGAGATTCGCGAGTTGCCCTGGCAAAACCCGCCTCATCGACTTCAATGGAGTCGGACAGAGCAGGCATTTCCAGAGTGGATACTGCATGTAACCGGCGTCGGGAAGGCTTTCCTAACGACGGCTGGTAATCAAAGTCCTCATCCGGCAGCGGCGCAGGGGCCACGGCGGTTGAGATCTGTCGGCGCTTAAGTTCGGCGAACGCTTTCATATGAACTCCTTTCAATAGAGAAAACATCAATCAAACAAAACTTCCAGATGTTTTCGCATAACACAGGCAACTCGAACCTGCTCTGTGTTTTACGGGCGGCCAGGTATAGATTTTGTCAGGCACCGCGCGCCGACACATGGTGCCTTAAAACCGATTTCCTGCCGAACCGTCAAAGAACTATTTCGCCGGGCTATTTGCTCGGCGTCGTAACGTTTACGTCAATACTCTTGTTACCGCTGAAGATGCGGCCACCAAAAATGAAAAGCCCCACCACCACGATGATCACAAAGATCACCAGAATGGCCACGACTCCAGTACTACCACTACCACCATCGTCTCCCATGTGTTTATCCTCCTGTCCAAATGGTTACCCGGCGGTCGTTTCACCACCGAGTAGTGTTAAGACTTCCCCCGTGACATAGCTCGAATCGACTTCTGACGCGAAGTAGACAAAAGCAGGTGCAATTTCTTCCGGCTGAGCTGGACGCTTCAGCGGCGTGTCTGCGCCAAACTCCGCGACTTCTTCCGCCGGTTTGTCCGAAGGGTTGAGTGGTGTCCACACCGGACCAGGTGCAACACAATTCACGCGAATACCCTTCTCGATCAGATTCTGGGCCAGCGATTTCGTAAAGGCATGGATGGCTCCCTTTGTCGCTGAGTAATCAAGCAAATGCTTGCTGCCTTCCAGACCCGTAATCGAACCACAGTTCACGATCGCGCTTCCCTTTTTCAAATGCGGCATAGCCGCTTTTGTCACCCTAAAATAGCTATATATGTTTGTCTCAAATGTCCGATCCCACTGTTGCTCTGAAACCTCGGTCAGACTCTTCTGGTGTTGCTGAAACGCCGCGTTGTTTACCAGGATGTCGAGTTTCCCGAACCTCGCAACGGTCGCCTCGACCGCTTCCTTACAAAAATCCGGATCAGTCAAATCACCCGCAATCAGGTGGGCATTTTTACCTTCAGCTAACACAGCCTCTCGAGTTTCGTCTGCGTCAGTTTGCTCTTCGGGAAGGTACGTAATTGCCACGTCTGCTCCCTCTCGAGCGAAGAGCACCGCCACGGCTCTTCCAATACCCGAATCGCCACCGGTAATCAGGGCGACTTTTCGTTTCAACTTCTCCGCACCCTTGTAGAGCGAAGCCTGATACCTTGGTCTCGGCTTAAGTTTCGACTCCAGGCCCGGCTTCTGCTGATGCTGCGCGGGCATGGGCGACTTGGGCTGCTTTATCTGGCCCACTTCCCCAGATCCATTTCTAAATGCCTTTGACGAGGATCGCGAAGCCGCGCTGCGGCTACTACTCAATCCCTTTGTCGTGGAGGTCCTTGTTCGCGAACTCCGGGAGGCATTCTTTCTGTTATTCCTGGTGACCATCTTCGGCTGCTAATCTCCTGCTTGTGTTATCAAATGGACCTATTGCAAATGCTGAGCCGACGATGCCGGTCTGTTGGCATGAGTGTTAAATACCTTGTTTATCGCACTCACGGCCCTTCACCTACCGCCCAATTTGCTCATGGACAGCTGGCATTGAGATTGCGCTGAGACTAGATAATCGGCGGTTTGCCGAGAATTACTGGTCTGTAAGTAAACAAAGACCACGTGCGCAATGTATAAGAAGCCTACACCTGGGGAGATGACAACATGACTAAGAAAGACAGTGGTCGGGAACTAATCGATACTGGAACGGACAAGCGTTTTGTTCGTCGCGACGATGACGGAAAATTCAAGGAATCAGACGATGTGGGACGTTCGTTAGCTCAGGATAGAAAGCAGTCTGCCAAAAACCAAGTGCCACCGGGACAGGGAGATAGGGGAGACCAAAAACGAAAGTAGAGTCTCATAACTCAGGAGCGTGGCTGCACCGGCTCACGAGTATTGCGTGATTTGCCGCCACGAACTTTCTGAAAAAGCTTATTCAAAATTCGAGCATGGCAGATCAGACATACCTTCTCCGGAGTGCGCGAGCCATTGCGAATCGGCACTCCGCAGGACGAGCAATTTACCAGTAAATCAGGGTGATCCTTGGCTTTTACGAGATGATTCATTTTTCAGTTGCTATCAGACAATCTCTGACGACCTCATCGTGGTTTGATCTCGTGCGTTTTGAACTACTGCTGCGCTATCCAGACAAATCTCGTTCCGTTCACACCGCAAGTCTGAAATGACACGAATTGAACAACTTCAAAAGAACGGCATAGGGCGCACCGGCACGACTCGACGAGGATTCCGGTACAAGAGGGCCGATGGAAGTAAGGTTGGCGCTGCCGATCTCGATCGGATAGGCGAGTTGGCAATACCTCCCGCATGGACTGATGTCGCGATTAACGCGGCAGCAGGAGGTAAGCTGCAAGCCGTCGGGAGAGACGTTGCGGGGCGATGGCAGTATCTCTACCACGAGAGTCATACTCGCGCGCAGGAGCTTAAGAAGTTTCAGCGACTGATCAAATTCGCCGAAGCACTGCCAAAGCTACGCTCAAGTGTCAGCCGGCACCTCCGTCAACCTGGCCTCGGCAAGGAACGAGTACTGGCTTGCATGGTGAGAGTCCTTTCCACCTGTTTTATGCGGCCGGGGAGTCAGGTTTACGCTAGCGAGAATGGTAGTTATGGAATAGCGACGCTCCGGCCAAAACATGTAAAAGTCAGAAAAGACGTGGTGGAGTTCGATTTTCGCGGGAAGTCAGGAGTGCGTCAACAGCTGGAGCTGAAAGATCGCCAGGTCGCGAAAGTCGTGAAAAGCCTGCTAATTAACCCGGGCAAGGAAGTCTTCAAATACCAAAACGGCAACGGCGAATTCATTAATGTCACCAACCTTCACATCAACGAATATATCAAGGAGATCATGGGCGAGAAGTTCAGTGCTAAGGACTTTCGCACCTGGGCCGGCACGATTATCTGTGCCTGTGCCCTCGCACGAGTGGGAACTGAAACGATCGAGAAAGTTGCGGCGCGCAAACGAAAGGTCGTGGCGGCAATCAAGGAAACGGCTGAAATGCTCGGCAACACTCCCGCCGTTTGTCGCAGCTCCTACATAAATCCCGAAATCATCAACAGGTTCGAAAAGGGGAGAATCATAGACGCCCATTTTGAAACCCTCGAAGATTTGATTTCTTACCGCGGTCGAAAGCTGCACAGGGCGGAGCAAGGATTGCTGAAATTTCTTAAGCGGACACGAAAGAGTGGCTAGTCACGGGCGACGTTGCTTAGCGTTGCCAAGGGCATACAATCTGGGCGCACGGGGTATGGCATCAGGTTTGCGGCAACGGTATCGAAACATGAAACGCTGTCTCGATACCGTGCAGCATCTCAACAACACGGGAGGTAATGAACCGAAATGGACGCTTTTAAACTATTAAAGAGTGATCATGAGAAAGTGGCGGGAATCCTGGAGAAAATTGACGGAACCACCGAACGGGCACTCAAAACGCGAGAAGAACTTTTCACCCAACTGAAATCCGAGCTCGATGTCCATGCTGAGATCGAGGAGAAAATCTTTTATCCAGTTCTGGAGAAGGCCGAGGAGTCCCGAGAGATAACTCTTGAGGCTTTTGAAGAGCATCGATTGGTGAAGCAACTGCTGGGCGAACTCGAAGCCGAGGCCAAGGACAACGAGACGTGGACCGCAAAGTTTACTGTGCTTAAGGAAAACATCGAGCATCACGTCGAAGAAGAGGAAGGCGAGTTATTCAAGAAAGCGCGAAAAGTTCTCAGTGAGGAAGAGATTGACGAACTGGGAACGCGCATGGAGGAAGCCAAGAGCAAGCAGAAGGCTGCCACAGCCCGATAGCACCTGATTGCCGGACACGTGAAAATGGGTTGCCGGTAAATTTTTAACGATATCCAGTGTAGGAGAAACGCTATGGAGGGACCTTTACGCGGAATCCTGGCCGGAGCCGCAGCGTGGAAGTTTGGTGGCGGTTGTATCTCCACCATACTGATCTTTATTCTTGTCTTTTGGCTGCTGGGCTTTGTGAACTGTTAGCTGAGTAGCCCGAAAGACTGAGCCTGGAATTAACGAACCGTAACGAACAGGCCCGCGATCCCGCCGCGGGCCTGTTCGTTATTCCTTTTTCCTGAATCATGACGGCGCGGCCCGCCATCGGACTATGCCGCGTTAGGTATGATGTTGCCAAGGCTTTGTTACTGAGGTTTTGGCGGTAACGGTCTGGCAAGAGCGCCGGCGATTAAGTCGTTCAGGCCAACATCGGATCCCTCGTGTCGAAATTTATAGAATTCTGCCAGCTTATTGGACCACTGGGTTTTGTTTTGCGCATTCGAAGGATCATTTCCTGCGGCCAAAACCGCTCGAGCATAAGCATCAATCATTCGATCGATGATCACATTCAGCTTTTCCAGAGCCAATTTGCTCTGAGCCGATTCGTCCTTTCCGGCGAAAGTCGTCTGATAGGCTGCGGCCATTGTCTTGTAGGGACCGCTTTCATACGCCGCCGCGATGAAATAGTAAATTGATGGTGACTTCTTAAGATCAGTTTCAAACTGCGTCGCCTTAATTAATGGCTCGATGGCCGAATCAGGAGCGTTCTTCAAATTAAGAAATCCCACGGTGTAATACAGTTGAGCAAGGGTGTCCTCTTTACCCTTGAATGGCAACCAGCTTGCGGGGGACTTTCCTGCTTCAATCGATCGGATGGCCTTCTTCGCGTACGCCTGGGCGTCTGCGTTGAAGGCTTCGTTCTTTGCGGTCGTCATGGCCAGGTAGCCGGCATAGCCGAGATGGATCAAAGCCGGCAGATAATCGGGCTCATCTGCCAAAATCTGCTTGCCCACGCTGTACGCCCCGGCAAAAT
The DNA here is from genome assembly GCA_041745915.1 of Pyrinomonadaceae bacterium. Lineage (GTDB taxonomy): Bacteria > Acidobacteriota > Blastocatellia > Pyrinomonadales > Pyrinomonadaceae > PSRF01. The sequence goes on from JBGTHZ010000089.1 coordinate 5,561, forward strand.
TTTTCGCATTATAGACAAGTTGGGGCAGCGTGCGTTTGCGCTCATCTCGTTCGTAGATGACAATCCACTTCTGCAAATACTGTGTGTACTGATCGTTCTCCTTGGGATATTTCTGCAGATATTCCTTTGCGGCTTGATAAGCTGCGGCCTCATTCGTCTTCCGATTGTTAACGAACCTGGTATAGACCTCGATCTTCACGGGATCGTCCGTCTCCTGGGCCATCGCTACCAGCGCCCCTCCGGACATCAATAAGATCGCGATTAAAAAGGCCCCGAAGGCCCCACGTTGAATCAAATATTTCATTTCACCCATCCCTCCAGATGTACCGACTTCCTAAGATGCCCGACCTTTGATAAAGGTTCCTGCTGACTGGAGGGTATAATCAGAATTCTTCGCAAAGCAAACACGAGACAAGGATTCCAGGCCGGGCGTTCAACGTTACGCAAGACTTCGCCCGCAAGGCAAGCCCTGGCGAGTTAAACTCACTGGCCAAATACCGATGCAGGTGGATTGATGGGATTCTTTAGGCTGAAACCGAGCTTATTTCCCGTTATGCCCGCCCCTGCCGTAGCTGTGTTGAAAGGCCTTGCCGTAAGCCATCCAAAATGATCGGAGGCTACGGCTCCAGAGGCACACTTTCATACAGTTGGTCATATACGGCGCGATCAGAGCTTCAACTAATGCCCTTGCTTCTCCAACAACTCTTCCCATTCCGTATGAACAGGTCCAGCCTCGGGTTTGTCAGCTCGTCTGTAGGTATGAGAACCAAAGAAATCGCGCTGGGCCTGGGTAAGATTTAAGGGTAGATCTCCACTCCTGTACATGTCGAAGTAGCCCAAAGTCGACGCCATCGCCAGCATCGGTATACCTTGCTGCATCGCGGTGCTCAGCACAATCCGCCACTCCGGCTGAGCTTCCTCAGTAAGACTATTGAGTTCTTTATCCAGGAGTAAGTTCTGAAGCTGGGAATCGCGCAGATAGGCTTCTTTGATCTTTCGCAAGAACTTAGCGCGGATAATGCAGCCTCCTTGCCAGATGCGAGCGACCTCGCTGAGATTGATGTTCCAGTTGAATGCATCTGAACCCGCTTTGATCAAGCTCATGCCCTGAGCATATGAACATATCTTCGAAGCGTAGAGCGCATCACGCACCCCGTTTTTGAGCACTTCGGAAAGATCCCCGTACTGGCCCGTCGTACGTACGCCGATTCTCTTGCTTGCTTCAACACGTTCGCTCTTGCGAGCGGAAATGTTCCTGGCTGCGATGGCAGCGTCAATCGTGGGGATGGGCACACCGAGATCAAGCGCCAACTGACTGGTCCACCTTCCGGTGCCTTTCTGTTCAGCCTGATCCTGAACCATGTCAACCAGCGGTTTCTCAGTCTCGGGATCCTTAACACGCAGGATCTTTGCCGTGATCTCGATCAGGTAGGATTCGAGATCGCTGCTATTCCATTCCTCGAAAATATCGGCCATCTCAGGGGCCGAAAGGCCGAAACCATTGCGCAGCACGTCGTAAGCCTCGGCGATGAGTTGCATATCGCCATACTCGATGCCGTTATGCACCATCTTTACGAAATGGCCTGAGCCTCCTGGACCGATGTAAGTTACGCACGGTCCGTCTTCCACTTTGGCGGCAATGGCTTCCCAGATGGGTCGAATCTGCTCGTAGGCGTTCCGGTCACCTCCGGGCATCAAACTAGGGCCAAGCAGCGCACCTCTTTCTCCACCTGAAGTGCCGGATCCAATCATGAAACATCCGTCAGCTTTCAATTGCTGCTCGCGGCGTTCAGTGTCTTTAAAGTGCGAATTGCCCCCGTCGATGATGATGTCGCCGGCTTCAAGAAACGGCTTGATCAGGTTGATGGTCCAGTCGATAGGATCGCCGGCTTTCACCAAAAGAATTATCTTGCGCGGTCGTTCCAGGGACCGAATGAACTCTTCAGGCGAATTCGAATCAACAATCCGTTTTCCGCCGGTTTCAGCGATGAACTTAGCGCGCACGGGCGGCTCGCGATCGAAAACGGCGACAGCGTAACCATTGCGCTCGATGTTCAGCGCCAGGTTCTGGCCCATTACCCCGAGACCAATCATTCCAATGTTGGCTAGAGCTTTAGATGTTGAGCTCATAACTCGAGCGATCTTAGCGATCCACGAAACCACACTAAGCGACGCGAAATCTCCTTAGTGATAGTTCGTGTGGGTTAGTGGATCGTAGCGTTTATCTTCGCCTAGGTTCTGCCAGTCAGTTTAGCACGCCAACCAAATGGCGCGAGGTGGTTCCCACAAACACTTCTTGTCTAGAGGCTGGAAGTTTAGAGTTCAACCTTTAGGTTATGGCTACGGTACCGACAAGCTATAAAGCTTGAACTCTAAACTGCAGGCGATCAACAAACGCCTCCTTTGACTTTTCATCCGTGTGTAATAGAGTCTTTTGCAGAGGCGAAATTGATATGGCAGACGAGAAAAACCGAGCACTAATAGTGGTCGATGTGCAGAACGACTTCTGCCCGGGCGGCACTCTGGCCGTGGCGCATGGCGATGAGGTGGTGGAACCACTCAACCAGCTGATGGAGGAGTTTCTGCAGCGCGGCGAACCTGTGTTCAAGAGTCGCGATTGGCATCCTCCTCAAACAAAACACTTTTCAGATTATGGCGGAACCTGGCCCATCCACTGTGTTCAGCATACCCATGGCGCCGAGTTCCACCCCAAGCTGCTCGACGACAGGCACATTCGAGTAATCTCAAAGGGTCTCGGCGACGCAGACAGTTACTCCGCCTTTGACGGCACGGATCTGGCGTTGCAATTACAGCGGCTCGGAGTTGAAGAAGTCTGGGTGGGCGGACTCGCGACAGACTATTGCGTTAAGAACACCGTCCTGGATGCGCTCAAACAAGGCTTCCGCGTCAAGGCTTTGAAGGACGCGATGCGCCCCGTGGAAATCCAACCCGGCGACGGAGAGCGGGCTATCGATGAAATGCGGCAGGCGGGGGCGGAGATCGTGGAAAGCCAGGACCAGACCGCAGGAGCGGGAGGCAGGTAGAGGATCAGTGAGGAGTAATGAGTGATAAGTGATAAGGCAGAAACCCTCACACCGAAAGGATAAACACAATGAGACCTCACGAAAGACTCAAGCTCTGGAAAAGAGCTGTAGACTTTGTTGTAAGACTTTATGGGTTAACAAAATCTTTTCCGACCGAGGAAGGATTTGGACTGACATCACAGATAAGGCGGGCCGCAGTATCGGTGCCGGCAAATATTGCTGAAGGTGCTGGCCGCCAATCGGACAAAGAGTTCTTGTATTTTCTCTCGAATGCGCAGGGATCAGCGGGCGAGCTTGCAACGGAGCTTTTGATTGCTCGTGAACTCGGGTACCTCAGCCAACGTGACTATCAGGAAGCTAATGATGAACTGGGTCACATAGGCCGAATGATTGTGGGTCTTTCCCAGAAGATAAAGACAAGACACAAATAGGCGCAGTCATAGCGCTTTTGATTGCCTTATCACTTATCACTCTTCACTTATCACTTTATGGGCACACTCAACATAGATCGTTACCACGCGGCGATGGGCGACGCGTCTTACAAAGACGTGGCCCGTTTGCATAACAAGCTTCTGAGCGATGGGCAAGCGTGCTTTTACGTTACCCAGCGCAAGCTGCCGTTTGCCCCGTGCCTGGGCCATGAACGTCTGGTGCGACTCCTGGTTGACAGTCAAATGGATCGGCCTCGACTGCGTTTCCTTGAGCAGGATCGCGCCGGTCTGAAGCTCTTCGCCAAGGCAATTGAAGATATCTACTTCGTTGGCGCCATCCGCACCGTGCGCCCGGGGACCATCGTCTTTGCACAACAACCATTTGCAGACCTCTCGGGAGCGTTTGGCCTTACCCAGGCGCAGGAGATCAAGTTCGAGCACGCCTTCGATCTGCCGATGACCACGGCCAGCACCGCGATGCAGTTTCGCATGGCCGCGGGCGACAAGCGCTGGCTCTCGGATTTCTCCCTGCGCCGCAACGGCGATATTGAGCGGGCGGTTGACATTGCTACTTACGCTTTCATCGGCGGCTTCAACGACACGTCCAACATGGAAGCGGCCCACCGGCTGGATATTCCCGCCGTGGGTACCGAAGCTCACTACTGGCAGCAGGCTTATATCGAGTACATGTATGAACCGGAGATCGATCCGCGCACCGGCAAGCCTAAGCATTTCGAGCAGGTGGCTTTCGAACGCTGGCTTGACGCGAATCCCAATGGCACAACCCTGCTGCTCGACACTATCGACGTCTACATGGGTGCCGTACATGCCGCGATGGCTGCGACATCCAACGATGCCAGGCGCCGTGCCTTTAAAGGATTTCGCGTTGATTCCGGCGATTTGGCTGAATTGGGAGCATGGTGTCTTCGCTTCTTCGAGGCAAATGGATTGCACGGCCTCAGACCAAACCTGACCGGCGATCTCGATGTCGAGAAGGTGCGGGCAATTGTGAAGGAATTTCCCGAGGCGGCCGGGTTCGGAATCGGCACCAAGTTATCAAGCGAGGTTCCGGCAGTGGCCGGCGTGATCTTCAAACAATGTCTCATCGACGGTCTGCCAACCTTGAAGGCGTCGAACTCGATTGAAAAGACCACACTGCCAGGTCGGCTGCAAGTTTTTCGAGGTATCGATGAGCAGGGGAACTACGTGGGAGACGTGACTGGACTGGACGATGAGGAGATCCAGATTCCGGGCGCCGCGCGAGTCGATCGTCTGCTGCTTCCCTTCTGGGAAAACGGCCAGCATTCGGCAATTCCGTCAATTGAGAAACAGAAAGCTTTTGTGGAAGAGCAGCGGCAGAGGTTTACCGACATCAACAACTATGCCCATACTCTGAGCGAAAAATTACAAAGCCTCCGCGACGAACTCACCGCCCAAATGCGCGCCGACAATTCGGGCTGGGAAGATGTTTTGAAGATGCCGGACGAAGCCTCGGAGGAATCCCGGCGAGCAAATGCATTGGGATTGGACCCGACCAGAATGAAAACGGTTCGCAAGAATGACCAAACGACAGCATAAGGCAGACGTGAACAAGGTAAAGTTAGAAATCTTTTCCGATTATCTTTGACCGTTTTGTTGGTTGGCGGAGCCAGCCGTTCATGAACTGATGCGGTTTAACTCTGACGTCGAAATCATGTGGCGAGCATTTGAGTTGCGGCCGGAACCTGTACCTGCGCTGGATCCAAAAGGTGACTATCTGGAACGCGCCTGGAGTACGTCTGTCTACCCGTTGGCCGAGAGGCTGGGGATGAAGATGAAGCTTCCTCCGTTGCAGCCTCGTTCCAGGCTGGCCCACGAAGCGGCGCACTGGGTGCGCACCCATGGCCGGTTTGATGACTATCATGAGGCAATTTTTCGCGCCTTCTTCGAGAGAGGTGAAAACATCGGCGACATTGGGGTGCTTACTTCGCTGGCAGCCAACCTGGGTTTGGACGCCGATTCGCTGCGCGCTGCGCTTGAGAAGCACGAGTTTGAAAAGAGCGTACTCCAGGATGAACAGGAAGCTGCCGGGATCGGAGTCAGGGGGGTACCCGCGTTTGTTGCTGATCGGAAGGCTGCACTTAGCGGCGTTCAATCCGTCGAGAGTCTGCAAAAGTTGATTCAGCATGTGAGGAATGGGGGAAAAGGGTAACGGGAAAACAGGGGAATAGGTTCAGATCTCAGATCTCAGATCTCAGATCTGAAATCTCAGATCTCAGGTCCCAGACGTCTGAAAGGATCAATATTCCAGTCCGGCAATGCTTGGTTTACCCTTTTCCCCGTTACCCCATTAGTTTGATATTTTCTCTCTATGGCTCAACCCCTGAAAACAATGACGGGGCTCTCGTATCCCGCGTATCCCGCGGCCCGAGCGGTTGCCACGACTCTCGAGTCATACTTCGCCCGGAATCTCGCGCTGGCGCGACAGAACAGTCGTCAACAGCTCGCGCCAGAGCCTGATGCCGCCGCCATCGAGGCCATCATCGACGTTGCGTTCTGGGCCAGTCTCAAACGCGAAGAAGGCTACGCTCCGAAAATATCTCTCGCTTTTCTCCCTCCTGAGCAGGCCGGACAACCGCTCACTTTCGAGCGCCGGTTCCCGCTCACCCCACCCGTGCTCTCGCGGTTGGCGCCTGCCGTTGAACGTCCCGGAATCCATCTCGGAGTCTGGCGCTCCGCTGACGGAAGTTCTGACCTCCGCGTCTGGGGCACCACCCGTTCCATCCCAAAGCTCTGCTTCGTGCTCGAAGTGATAGAACCAGGCCTGCTGGTGGTCAAGTACCGTCGCGGTCAGGAGCAGGCCAAGTATGTCAACGTCGCGGTGCTTAAAGGCGACGAGATAAAAATCGTGGACGACGCGGGTTCGAGTTTGCCCGATTGCCCGGAGTTAATAACTTCGCTGCTCAGTTTCGGCTCGCGAACATTGACGTCTGAATCTGTGAATGTGTTGGTGCAACTGTCTGTTTCCATGCGTGCCCACGGCCGCGGCGGTTCTCTGCTGGTCGTACCACAAGGCTCAGATGAATGGCGGAAATCGATTGTGCAGCCAGTCTCATATTTAGTAACGCCTCCCTTCTCGGATCTGGCCGACTTAATACGACGGGAGCCGATTGAGAAGAGTCAGCAAACATGGCAAGAGGCCTTCATCGATGCAGTGGATGCAATTGCGGGCCTGACCGCGGTAGACGGCGCGGCGCTTATCAGCGATCAGTATGACTTGCTGGCATTCGGAGCGAAGATTGGTCGGAGTGACGGCGGCGCACAGGTCGAGCAGGTAATCGTGACGGAACCAATCGTTGACGACGTGGCTACGGTGGTTCACCCACTGGAACTGGGCGGGACGCGACATCTTTCAGCGGCGCAATTCGTACAGGATCAGCCCGACTGCGTTGCGCTAGTAGCTTCGGTGGATGGCCACTTCACGATCTTCGCATGGTCTCCTTGCGAGCACATGGTTCACGCCCACCGGGTCGAGACGCTTTTGATGTAGGCTGTAGTATACTAAGCACTCTTCCCACTGATTAAGTTTAGTAGTTGAGGGTTATAAGAATGAGACTAATCATCATCCTGTGTTTGTTGATCTGCCTGCCGGTCATGGTCCTGGCTCAACAGAAATCTCGCAAACTAATTCCATACAATTACACCATCGACGATTTGCCGAACGGCTTGAGACTAGTAACTGTGCCTACGGATTATCCGAATCTGGTCGCTCTCTATATCGTCGTTCAGACGGGTTCACGCAACGAGGTAGAGGCGGGCAAAAGCGGCTTCGCTCACTTCTTCGAACATATGATGTTTCGCGGCAGTGAAAACTATACCGCCGGGCAGCGGGAAGCAATCTTCAAGCGCGCCGGCGCCGAAACCAACGCCTACACGTCGGACGATCGCACCGTCTACCACGCGACCTTCTCGAAGGACGACCTGGACGAAATCGTGAAGATGGAGGCCGACCGTTTCCTCCGTCTGAAATACGCCCTGCCGGAGTTTCAGACTGAGGCGCTGGCGGTCAAGGGTGAGTATGACAAAAACAGCGCCAATCCGTTTTCCAAGCTCTATGAGACGCTGCGCGAGACCGCCTTCAAAACGCATACTTACTCACATACAACGATGGGCTACCTGAAAGACATTCAGGACATGCCAAATCAGTTTGAGTACAGCCAGGAATTCTTCAAGCGTTTCTACCGTCCCGAGTACACCACTGTCATGATCGTCGGCGACGTGACCCGCGCCCGGACCCTGGACCTGACCAGGAAATACTTCGGCGAATGGAAACGCGGTGAGTATGTGACGAAAATCCCGGCCGAGCCGAAGCAGACTGAGGCGCGCAAGGCGCACGTCGACTGGCCTTCACCGACGTTGCCGATTGTCGCTGTTGCTTTCCGTGGTCCGGCGTACTCAGATGTAGAGAAGGACAAGATGGCCCTCGACTTGTTGGCGCAGGTCGCGTTCGGAGAAAACTCAGACCTTTATCAAAAGCTTGTCTTAACTGAACAAAAGGTCGATATCTTGGGACCAGACTTCAGCAATCAGATGGATCCTGAACTGTTCGTGGTGCTGGCACGCGTCAAAGATCCTAAAGACGTTGATTACGTGCGCGATCAGGTTCTCGCAACTTTCAAAGGTTACACCACCGAACTGATCCCGCAGGAGAAACTAAACGCCACGCGATCGCGTCTCCGATACAGCTTCGCGATGGCCATGGACAGTTCTAATGCTATCGCTTCAACGCTGGCGCCTTTCGTCTCGTTGCGCCGTACGCCGGAGACTATCGACAAGCTGGCGGAACTTATGGAAACCATCTCTCCTAAAGACGTGCGCGACATTGCCGCCAGGTATTTCCGCGACGAGAGCCGCACAATCGTCACCCTGGCGCCAAAGGTCAAAGACTCCGCCAAGAATGAAATCGAGGAGGGCAGAAAGTAATGCGACGTACAGTGATTAGCCTGTTAATCGGTCTCGCCATCCTGACACCCGCGGCCGCCCGGGATCGTATCCAGAAAAATATGTCTACCAAGATTGCCGGCGTGCTCCTGCCGAACCGTTCGCCGCTTGTTACGTTCCGCCTGCAGTTCATGATCGGCGCCTCTGCTGATCCGAAGGGCAAAGAAGGGGTGGCAGCCTTGACTGCCGCGATGCTCGCGCAAGGCGGCTCGCGCGCTATGACTTACGAGCAGATCGTGGAAGCTATGTATCCGATGGCAACTTCCTTCGGCTGGCAGATCGACAAAGAGATGACGGTCTTCACAGGCACGACACACATCGACAACCTGGACAAGTACTATGGTCTCATTAGTCAGATGCTGTTGGATCCAGGCTTTCGCGCGGAGGACTTTTCGCGCCTGAAGACCGACGCCATTAACTTCCTGAAGGTCTCGCTGCGGGAGACCAACGATGAAGAGCTTGGCAAAGAGTATCTCTATAACGTCATCTATGACGGGCATCCGTACGAACACCACAACATGGGCACCGTTAGCTCGCTCGAAAAGCTGACGCTGGATGACGTGCGTGCCTTCTACAAAGCCAACTACACTCAGGCCAATGCCGTTCTGGCGCTTGCGGGTGGCTTTCCAAAAGATCTGCCGCAGCGAGTGGAGGCCGATATCGCGAAGTTGCCGGCTGGGCAGTCGAGTAAAGCAAAGTTCGATACTCCCAAGCTCGCGCCGGGGATGCGCATTAATATTGTCAAGCGCGAGACGCGCGCGACCGCACTTTCGCTAGGCTTCCCAATCAATGTAACGCGCGCAGACAAAGATTGGCCGGCCCTGGCGGTCGTCGCCTCCTACTTCGGGCAGCATCGCTCCAGCAATAGTTATCTATATCAAAGGCTGCGAGAGGCGCGCGGACTCAATTACGGAAACTACGCCTACATAGAGTACTTCCCGCGCGGCATGTTCCAATTCACGCCCGACCCCAATCTGGGGCGTTCGTCGCAGATCTTCCAAATCTGGATTCGTCCAGTGACCCCGGAGAACGGTCATTTTGTGTTGCGCGCGGCACTCTACGAATATGACAAACTGGTGCGTGAGGGCATGACCAAAGAGGCGTTTGAGGCCACTCGCGAATTCCTGACGAAGTACAACAACATCCTGACGCAGACGCAGGACGCGCAACTCGGCTACGCTCTCGACAGCCGTTATTACAACATTCCCGACTACGTCAGTTACATGCGGGAACAACTGGCAAAGCTGACGCTCGAAGATGTGAATAACGCCATTCGCAAATATCTCAAGTCTGACGCGATGCGCATCGTGATCATCACCAGGGATGCGGAATCGCTCCGCGAAGCGGTCGTCAGCAATCGGCCGTCGCCGATAACCTACAACTCACCCAAGCCGAAAGAGATTACCGAGGAAGATAAGGTGATTGAAACTTACAAGATTAACGTGAAGCCTGAGGATGTGGTGATTGTGCCCGTGGATAAGGTGTTTGAGTAAAACTCAACGGATTGTCTGAAGTCAGTACCACCACGCTGTAGAAGCTGTGAAAAAATACAAATCACAGATACCACTCAAGCGACAGAAATTCGCAGGTTGGGAAGGGCGGTTTACCCCCGCTCAAAATTCGCAGCCAGTCAACAATGAAGGAGTAATTCCAGGATGAATGGCTGCGAATCTTGAGCGGGGGTAAACCGCCCTTCCCAACCTGCAAATTGCCGAATGCTGATTAATATCCGGGGCGAACTGAAATTTTTCACAACTTGGGCAGCGGGTGTGTGCTGCTCGCATTACTTGTAGAGCAGAACTCGACTCCGCGTCTGACGAAACTCGTCAAGAGATGCGATCCACGAGCGTATTATCTCCTCCGGCGCATCGCTGCGCTTCACGCGCTCCAGTGTGTCAGCGTTCACCAGGAGCCGGCCGTACGCCTCAACCTTCCATTGCTCCGGGTAAAGCCGTCTCAAGGCCACTGCGATCTCAATTCCGGTTGGTACGGGCCGGAACGCGGCGCGGTCAGTAATAACGACGTTAATACCTTCGCATTCTTCCCCCTTGAACACAGAAGCCGTCGGCTTGAAGCGCACCGGAACAAACGTTACTCCCGGCAGATTGCGTTGATTCAATGCTGCTGCAAGTTGTTGCCCTACAATCCAGGGCGCGCCGATAAGTTCAAAAGGCGTATCTGTTCCCCGACCAACCGACACATTCGTCGTCTCCAAAAGACCAACTCCGGGATAGAGCGTCGCCTGAGTCAGGCTACGCATATTCGGTGACGGGTTGACCCAGGTGAGATTGGTTGAGTCAAACCACATCGCCCGCTGCCAGCCCTCCATCTTGATCACTCGCAGATCGCAATTGATCTTTCGCTCCTGGTTGAAAAGCTGGGCCAGCTCTCCAATCGTCATGCCGTGTCGCACAGGAATCGTATGGTAAGCGGTGAACGAGAGCTTGTCAGCATCAGCGATTGGCCCTTCGACTACTACTCCGCCAACCGGATTTGGACGGTCAAGCACGAAGACCGGCAACCCTGCTGTAGCGGCCTCTTCCATTACGTTACCGAGAGTTGAAATATAAGTGTAAAAGCGCGCGCCGATATCCTGGATATCAAAGACGAGGGCGTCGAGACCTTTCAACTGTTCCGGTTTTGGCCGGCGTGTATCGCCGTAAAGCGAATAAATGGGTAGTCCTGTCTGCTCATCTTTTGAATCGGAGACTCTTTCATCGGCGCTGCCGCGAATTCCGTGCTCGGGCGAAAAGAGTGCAACCAGCTCGACGCCGGCCGCTTTGTTTAGCACGTCAATCGTCTGCCTTCCGGCGCGGTTTTTACCGGTGTGATTTGTAACGAGACCAATCTTTTTGCCGGCCAGTTGTTTAAAACCATCGCGCTCGAGCACATCAATGCCGGTGAGTACCCTTGCATCAGCGTTCGGCCCACCGGACGAGGTACGACTCAAACCCTGATTGAGAGAGGCGGTAAAGCGAACCAGGTCTTGGTTCAGGTTTTCGTAGTATTGGGACTGCTCTCGCCTCGCATTGTCGGCGACGTCCCGGTCAATCACAGCGCCTGCGGCGATGGAAGCTACCTTACCTCGCAGTGCGGCAACGTCCCCTTTGCCATCAGGATGCACACGATTGCTCAGGAAGACCACAAACATGCTGGTCGCCGGATCGATCCAGATTGAGGTTCCGGTAAAGCCCGTATGACCGAATGAACCGAGCGGAAATAGATCACCTCGATTCGTGGAGAACCTCGTGTTGACGTCCCAGCCAAGGCCGCGGGTCCAACCCGCTTCAGTAACCAGACGCGGTCGCGTCATCTCTGCAACTGATAGTGGACTGAGAATGCGAACACCCCGGTACCGACCGCCGCCCAGTATCATCTGACAATAAACGGCCAGGTCATCCGCAGTTGAAAAGAGTCCGGCATGTCCCGCGATTCCGTTCATGCGATAAGAAGTTGGATCGTGGACTTCACCGCGCAACCACTCTTCCCCATCAGCTCCTGCGTCGTCCGGGGAGTCGCCGAGGTAGCTCATCTGGCCACGACGTTTTTCAGTGGGCGCGACTCGTTTCCTGACCAGAAACGCAGGACGAAAACCCGTATCGCGCATTCTTAAAGGGCCGAAGATGTTCTGACCAGCGAACTTATCGAGCGTAGTGCCGCTGACTCGACTAACAACTTCGCCCAAAGCGATGTAGCCAATGTCACTGTAAACGAAACGCGCGCCGGGAGGATTTCGCAACGGCTCCGTGATCAGTCTCTTAACTGCTTCGTCGTAGCCGGTCCAACGCTCTTTCAGGTCGAAATCCGGCGCGTAGCCCGAGCGATGGGTCAAAAGCAGCTCGATCGTGATTCCTTCTCGACCCTCTCCCTTTAATTCCGGAATGTAGTTAGAAACCGGATCACTCAGACGCACCTTGCCGCGTTCCACCAGAATCATGATGCTGGTAGCGGTCGCCACGACTTTGGTCAGACTTGCCAGATCGAAGATGGTGTCCGCTGTCATTGGTTCCCTATCCGGATCGACTACCCGGGAACCATAAGCTCTGCGCCAGACGACTCGGCCCTTTCGGGCGACCAGAACAACGGCGCCCGGCAGTTCGCGTTTGCCAATCGACTCGGCAATGACCTGGTTCATTTGTTCAAGTCCCGGCGTCGAAAGCGAGACTGCTGCGGGATTTGCGCGCGGCAGCTGGGCGAACGCATTAAGCGATAGACAGAAGGAGATAACGAGGAGAAAAGAACCACGAAAACGAGAAGTAGGAGTCATGCTAGTAGGTAAAGTATGATCACAGCAATCCAGTTAATTGCGAAGAGGCCTCTCGGCTCAATACAGAACCGGGAGCGATAGCGACCGCACTCAACTCCCGCGCCTGGTGTTCCAAATTTACAGGTAGGTAAACGATCCACTAAATCACACCAAACAACACTAACTTCTTCGTGAAATTTCGTGTGATTTCGTGGATCGTTCTTATAACTAACGAGAAAGCGCTCATTGTCAAAAATTAGGAGACTACCTTCCCACGACAATGCCCTTGCGGAATAATCAATCGTCATAAGTTCAAAAGTCTCATGTATGCTTGTGTTCCCTCCTCAACGGGAACTCCTGGCTGTCCAGTAATCATGGCGCTTGTTGAGTGCGGTCGCTACCGCTCCCGGTTCTGTACCGGGCTTGGCCTTCAATTGAATCCCTGTGCCGCGCGGATAGAGACCAGGCAGCGAAATCGGCAACTTTCCAGTGACATCGATCTGACCCAATAAAGCGCGAGCCATGGCCTGTTGCAGACTAGGCATGTCACCATAGGCAACCATGTAGGTGCGCAGTTCGGGAAAACTTTGGAGCAAATACGGATTACCAAAACTCAGTCCCACAATCGGTCTTTTGCTCGAGATTAGTGCCGATAGAGCCCGCGACCCAGGCTCCGGCAAGCCCACACTGCGAACCTGACCGGTCCGTACCCGCCCATAAAGCGAGGCAATTACCAGGTCAGCTCCGGTTGCCTTTTCGATTGCCTTCTGCACATCAATTTCCGATGAGCGTTCGTCGAGTACCACGGTTTCAAGCTTGCGCCCGGCACGCGCCATTGATCCGGCGAACGTGTTTGCGACCCACAAGCGATCGTCGCCGTTAGTAATCGCCAGGTTAAAAATGCGCGCATCCGCTTTCAGGTTGCTAAGCGGCACCAGACTCTCGTCGTTGCGCACCAGCGTGATGGCGCGCTCGGCAATCTCACGCGCCAGGGTACCGACTTCACGACTGGAAACGATCCGATCAATCTCGTCGAGTGGCGTGATTCGTTGTTTGACGAGTCCCAGATCATATTTCGCCGCCATCAGCCGGCGCGCGGATGCTTCTATTCGCCTCTCGGTCAAGCGGCCACTACGCACCGCCTCGCTTACTCCACGGAACGCTGCATCCGGATCCGCGGGCTTAAGCAACATGTCCGCGCCCGCTTCCAGGGCCCGAACCGCCGCTTCATCCTGGTTGAAGTAGATGGTCAAGCCACTCATGCTGAGAGCGTCGGTGACAATCATGCCGTCGAACTTGAGATCGTTTCTCAAGATTTTGCCTATCACCGGCGAAACCGTCGCCGGAATTGCAGCGCTCTCGGCAATGATCTCGCCGGCTTCATCCGTATCAATCGGTCCGATTCTCTTCTCCCGCGGCAGAGGCTTGACGGATGTAGGATCTATCTGAGGCAAGCCTACGTGGGCCACCATCACCGCTCCTACTCCCGCATCGATCGCGGCGCGAAAGGGCACCAGCTCCACTGTGTTCAAACGCTCGCGTCCCACGTTGATTTCGGGCAGCCCTCGATGTGAATCAACTGCCGTATCGCCATGCCCGGGAAAGTGTTTAGCTGTGGCGATCACTCCAGCGCTTTGCGCGCCCACAATGAAAGCTGCCGAAAAGCGCGCAACATCTACCGGGTCTTCACCATATGCACGCACGTTAATCACCGGGTTGGCTGCATTGTTGTTGACATCAACCACCGGCGCGTAGACCTGTTGCACGCCCAGTGCCCGGGCCTCGCGCCCTGTTACTTCGCCTTGCCGTCGCGCCAGATCAGGATTGCCGGTGGCCCCGACCGCCATGTTCCAGGGAAAGTTAACAGTGTCGTCAAAACGCATACCTGCCCCGGCTTCGAGATCGGCCGAGATCAAAAGCGGATACCGGGCCAACTGTTGCATTCGATTTACCAGAAACACTGACTCGTAGACCGGTCCACGGAAAAGAATGATGCCGCCGATGTGGTTCTCTTCAACCTGGCGCTTCAGAACGCGAAATGCGTCGCTGTCCTGATTGAGAAATGTAGCATTGATACCAACTGAGATAAGTTGGCCGATCTTCTGTTCGATGGACATGCGCCGCAACTCTTTGTCCGCCCACTTCAAAGCATCACTGGAAGGCAAGCGAGGGAACGGCTTAACCTTCGCGGAAGAATCAAACGCGACGATAGATGGACTGGACGGCTGCAGAGTGCGGAACGCTGCGTTTCCCACCAATGTGGGTCCGACACAAAGCGTGGTGGCGACAATGAAGCAAACAAGGGGACGTATGAATGAACAAAATCGAGTCATTTAAAATCTCTTCTCCTCGGCCGAGTGTTATTCAATCACGCCGCGGCGCGAAAGCTCATCGCGGCGCTCGCGCGGTGAAGGCGCAAAGGCAAACCCAGCTAGCCATGCAACCAGAAAAGTTATCACACTTCCAATAAGCACGTACCAGGTCCAAGCAATCGGAGTCCAGAACCGGATGTATGTCATCACTACCATGCTTGTTAGCATTCCCAGAAGCGCCGGCGGCTCACTAACGCGACGCAGGAATGTCCCCACGAGAAACACACCTAATATCGGGCCATTAATCAGGGAGGCTACGGACAATGCTTGATCGAGCGCTGAGCGATTCTGTCGCATAGCTACCAGTGCGACGCCGATTTGGACAATGCCCCACAGTAAAGTTAACCAGTGGGAAGCACGCAGGTAGTGTTTGTCATCACGGCGGGGTCTGAACGGCTTGTAGAGGTCGTTTACAGCGGTTGCAGCGATTGAATTGAGGGAGGACGAAAGCGCTGCGGCAAAAATTGCGGCTACAACCAGACCAGATAAACCAGACGGCATGAACTTAGTTATGAAGTCGGGAAATACGCGATCGCCACTCGCGAAGGGGAAGGTCGCGCTTGCGCTTTGCGCAAACGACGGATCGGAAAAGCACTTAGCTGCAGATGCAGGCTGTAGTCGCGCACAGGCTTCAGCAAAATTCGTATAGAGAGGGTCGTTGTAGGGCTGGTAGAATGCGAACAGCAGCACGCCGATGAATAGAAACCCGATAAACTGCGCAAACACAACTGCACCACTAGACAAAAGCGCGGTTGCCGCTCGTCGTGGCTTGTCTGTGCAAAGATAACGTTGAACCAAGTACTGATCAGTACCGTGTGTGCTCATTGTCAGGAAACATCCGCCAAGGAGTCCAGCCCAGAGCGTGTACGTTTTCGTAAAGTCAATCGGCAAAGAGAAGTTAAGAGTGTGAGTCGTAAACGGAGCGCTGAACGCGTAGCCTGTCTGCCTGAATCCGAAATCAATGAAATTAAACTTGTGATACTGCTCTCCGAGCGTAATAGCCTGGCCCCAACCGCCATCGATGGCCTTGATGAGAACAAGTCCCGCCATTGCCGCCCCAATAAGATAGATGCCTAGTTGCACGACCTCGACCCAAATAACCGCCTCCATTCCCCCGAAATAAGTGAAGATGATCATGACCACGCCCAGAAGTATTACCGAACCGATCACAATGGTTTCGGTATTCGCCTCCGGTTGAAAAGCCGTGTAAACCGCGGCTAACACAAACGCAGTCAGGAGCAGCCGAATGCCATCGGCGATGTTTCGCATCACCACGAAGAGTGATGCCGCGAGCATCTTGATGCGATTGCCAAAACGTCGCTCCAGTAGTTCATAGACGGTCATTAGCTCGCCGCGAAAATACGAAGGGATGAAGAGCAGCGAGATTACTATGCGCCCCAGCATGTAGCCGAGAACGAGCTGTAGAAATTGAAAATTGCCGCCCCGCGCGAACGCGATTCCGGGAATTGAGATGAAGGTTATGGTGGATGTTTCCGTCGCGACGATAGACGCTGCTATGGCCCACCACGGTACATTACGGCCGCCGAGGAAGTAGTCTTTTGTGGTTTTCTGCTTGCGGGCAAACCAAGCCCCAAAGAGGACAATGCCTATGAGGTACCCAAAAATGATGACGAGATCAATTGCGCGCATGTTGAAAGCTCACCCGGACAATTCAACCCTCGCTAATCTGTAGATCAGTAGGACAATGCAAACTTCGCTAATTTGCAGGTCGGGAAGGCTGTCCCCGCCTCAAGCTTGAAAGCCACTCAGGGTAGGAAGCGGGGACAGGGTCCGCCTTCCCGACCCGCGAATTACCGTAAGGCATCTCTGGCTTTTCACACGGTCCTTAGTCGACTCGCTCTATCAACTCCCTGAGTGACCTGACCCGTGGGCAGATACTTTCCGGGTGCAGATCGAGCGGGTCGAGCAAGATCCCCCGCAGACCGATCGCCCTCGCCGCCAGAGCGTCGTGCACATACGAATCTCCAACGAAGGCCGCCTCGTCTGCTTCGAGTTCGAGACGTTCGAGCGCGAGCTTGAATATTGCCGCGTCGGGTTTGCGGTGGCCAACGAGATGCGAATCCACCAGCAGGTCAAATCTATCTGTGATACCTGACGCATCCAGCGAGTCACTCAGCCGCCCGTCCTCGGTGTTCGAGATAACGGCGAGGAGCAAACCCTGTCGCTTCAGCTCATCGAGTACGCGCGGCACTTCGGCGTCGACGCCGCACCACAGGTGTCGCTCTAGATGCGCGCCGTCCAGTTGTTGTACCACTCTCTCGCAGGTCACCTCGTCAAGACCGAGAGTGGAGTACATCCTCCGAAACGTCCACTGCGGGCGCTTCATGTCGTCTGGCAGGACGAAACCTTCGCGTTGCATCTCCGTTCCTACAGCTCTCAACATTTCCCCGAAAGCACGGCCCATCTCTGATGGTTCGAAGGCTCGTCCCGACACTTTCTCTGCAACCTGCGAGAGGCGCGGCCAATCGGGATGCACAAGTGTCCCGCCTGCGTCAAAGATGCAGGCGCGCGCGCCGTTCAATGCAGGATGAAGCTCGAAAGACAATGTATCCAACGATTACGCAGATTTCACAGATTCAGAACACATACCTGTGGCTTGCAATCGTGCTTTTGGCGATGTGATTCAACGGCTTAGGTCATGGCACTAAGGTTCATCCGTAACACGTGTGTTGTTGCGCCGGTCCTTTCAGTCTGTGTAATCTGCGTAATCTGCGGATTATCTCCTGCGGCCTGTCACCTCAACAACGCCTCCGTGACGATTTCCGACAAGCGCGACATCAGCAACAGCGCCGGATTGTCGACCGTCCAATTCACCTCCGGCATTTCGTTGCAGGTGACTGCCATCGCGATGCGTCCGCGGGGGTGATAAATGATGCCGACGTTGCTGCGCAGCGCATCTAGAGCGCCTGACTTTGTCGCTTTCGGGACCCGCCACTGTCCACGCCAGATTCCGTTTGTGCCCTGCTCGCGCTTCATGAGATCGAGCATCTCTTTAGAAGCACCGGGGCTGAGGATCTCTCCACGTTCCAGCTTTTCCACGAGCGTAACCATCTCGCGAGGAGTGGTGCGGCCAAGACCGAAGCGTTTGTTCTCTTCCTTACGGCCCTCGACGCTTTCGCCACCACCGAATACTTTGCGCATCAGGCGCGTTTCTTTCAGTCCCAGCGACTCCATCCGCGCATTCACCGCGTCCGCCGTCAGCTCTTCGATTACTAGATTGGTGGCGGTGTTGTCGCTCAAGACCATCATCAGCGTCGCGCCGTCCCGCAGGGTCAATCGCAGACCGTCAGTAAATTCGGGAAGAATGCCTGCGCCTCCGACTTTCTTGTCTTTCGTTAGCGTTAGCTCATCCGTCCACTTCGCTTTTCCTTCGGCAACGCGGGCAAAAGCCTCCACCATGATGGCGAGTTTGATTGTGCTCGCAGTCGGCACCCGGTCATCGCCACCCAGCGTGTACACCGAACCTGTATCAAGGTTTTTTGCGAAAAGACTGACCTTACCTTTGAACTGCGCAACCTCACCGCGCACACGCTTGTCCAGAGTTAGATCTCTATCGGTCTGTGCGGAAATGCTGCTTGAGACTAGCAGGAGAAAGATGGTTAGACGCTTGAGAATGTTCGGGATCATGTTGGCCTATGTCTCCCAGCTAGAGCACTTCTCCTCGGGCAACCACCTGACGCCCCTCGTAGAGTTCAAAGACACTACCTGGGTGAAGCAGACTGGTTGGACCATCCGGATTTAGGAGACTCACATCCGCAATCATACAGAGCGATTCATCGGGAGGATCATGAAACTCAAGAACCAGACTCCAGGCCTCACGTGTCCAACTATCTTTCTTATCTTGAAACCTTGCTACAGTTGAGTACCTCGGCCCTGGAGGTAGAATCTCCCGTCCGCCGGCTTCTTTCTTGACCCAACACACTCTTGCCTTCATCGGCTTATCATTACTTGGAAAGTTCGCTGATCGCTTGGGGCACAACCCCCTTCGATTCAGCGAGAGCTTCTTTTGCTGCCTCGGCGCTACATCCCGTCTTGGTCATGACCAGGGCGATCCGGATGTCACCATTCCCCGCATCAAGAGCTGCAGCCGCCGCGTTGTCGTCCAGCCTGGTTTCAGCCATGAGAATGCGCACGGCGCGCGCGCGAAGTTTGGAATTGCGCGCCTGCAAATTCGACATGCGATTCCCTGAAACATAGCCAAGCTTCACGAGCGTGGTCGTTGAAAGCATATTGAGCACCATCTTCTGAGCTGATCCCGCTTTCAACCGCGTCGATCCCGTGACCACCTCTGGTCCCACCATGGGCACGATGCTCACTTCCGCAACCCGGGTGATGTCCGAATCCGGCGCGCATGTAACCGCCACTGTAAATGCTCCTAACGACCGCGCGTATATCACCCCTCCGATCGTATAAGGCGTTCGGCCTGAAGCCGCGATTCCTACCAGTACGTCATTCTTTACAAAGCTCCGGATTTCGAGATCGCGCTGCGCCGCGGCCGCGTCGTCTTCTGAAGCTTCCACCGCACGATGGCATGCTTCATAGCCGCCGGCGATTACACCCTGGACTAGATCAGGCGATACTCCGAACGTGGGCGGGCATTCCGACGCGTCAAGTACTCCCAGGCGTCCCGAAGTTCCCGTTCCGATATAAAAAAGCCGTCCGCCTTCACGCAAACTTTTGACGATTCCGGTCACCGCTTTTTCAACCTGGGGAAGAGTTTTAGCCACTGCGGCGGCGACTAGCGCATCTTCCTGATTCATCAGGCGGACGATTTCCGCTATCGAGAGGGAACTCAGATTTGAAGTACGAGAGTTTTCTTGTTCGGTGATAGGGAGCGGATCCCGAGTTTCGAATTTCATCTTCTGTAGGCAATTAGACCTCGAAGGCAGTTTAACCGGCAAGGGCGACGAGATCGGAACGCTCGCGGGCCATTCGCGCAGCCGCCAGCGACGGTGACATTCGGGGGGGGGCGACAAAAGCCAAAGGCGCTATCTGAAGGATGCGCTCAGACATAGGTCCCAGCACGAGATCACCGCCGGCCGCGAAAACACCTCCGACATAGGCCACCTGAAAACGCTCCGGCTCGAGCTTCAGATTGCGAATCACGGCCGCAACGGCCAGGCCCAATTCCCTTCCCGCTTCGGCGACAATCTCCCGCGCCACGGGATCGTTGGCCTTCGCAGCATCAATTACTTGTTTGCCAAAGCCAGCCAGGCGCTCATTAGTCATGGTAGGAGCGTAGATAGCGGTTGAAAGATCTTCGGGACTTGTTACATGAAAATAAGCGCAAGCAGCGGTCATCAGAGAAGTCTTTGGACCACGACCATCGGAAGCATGAGCAATTGCTCTCAAAGCTCGTCGGGCGATCCAGGCGCCACCGCCTTCATCACCCGCGACCGGACCCCAACCTCCGGCACAATTCCGTTTACCTCGAGCATTGACCCCACAGCAAACGGATCCAGTTCCGGCAATCACAACCACTCCGGGTTCGCCATTCGTCGCACCGTAGAGCGCAATATCCGCATCAGCAACAACCTCCAGATCCACAATGCCAAGGTTTCCGAGCGCTTCACGAACGCGTTCGCGTAACTCCGTACGGCGAGCGCCTGCCAAACCAACCTGCGCCGCTAGGATATCTTCACGGCGGACCTGGGCCGCTTCGCAAGCTTTATCGATCGCCTCGCGCACCGCCGCTGCCGCTCTTGCGATTCCCACCCGCAATGGATTTGATGGGCCAGATGTACCCTCCCCCATTGTTCGCTCGTTGGCATCCACGATAACGGCGTGGGTCTTGCTCCCGCCCCCGTCGACACCGACCACAGCAGTGCGCGATCTTAGCCTCCGGGCTGTCAGGACATCCGGCGATCTGTGCTCAGAGGTAACCATTTTTGTGGGTCAGCCGCCCGTCTAGAGTCCTGCCAGCTCGTCGCCTGTAAGCCTTCGATCTACGGGTTGAGCTTTATTCTACGCAGCTCAAAGTAGATCACCTTTTGACCCCATTCTAGGGAAAGGTGATTTATAATGGAAACTAAAAGATTTTATTATTCCGATAACCGAGCGTGATACTGGGAGAA
Source organism: Pyrinomonadaceae bacterium (assembly GCA_041745915.1). Classification (GTDB taxonomy): domain Bacteria; phylum Acidobacteriota; class Blastocatellia; order Pyrinomonadales; family Pyrinomonadaceae; genus PSRF01. Next base: position 26,729 of record JBGTHZ010000089.1, read on the forward strand.
CTAAATGGAAATAAGACAACTGCGGGCCTTTGTGGCAATTGCTGAATCAGGCACTTTTACCGCGGGCGCGCAACGCGTCCACGTAACACAGGCGGCGATAAGCATGCAGATCAGGCAGTTGGAGAATGAGTTGGGCGCAAAGTTGTTCATCCGGGCGCCTCGACGCGTGATTTTAACGGAGGCGGGTGAACACCTGATGCAGCGTGCGCGACTCATCCTGCGTGAGCATGACGCTGCTCAAGATGAGATTGCCGAATTGGCCGGCGCCGAACGGGGGCGGCTGAGAATTGGCAGTGCCTCTGCCATGGTTACTACCGAGCAGCTGCCCAAGATACTAACAGAGATGCGAAAGCAACATGCACTCGCGGAAGTCACAGTGGGATCAGGGACCAGCGAATCTTTGGTCCAGCAGATCCTCGCGGGTGAGATGGACCTGGCGTTCGTGTCTCTGCCAGTCGAGGCTCGCGGCATACAAACCGAACGATTAAATGAAGACCAACTGGTGGCCATAGCGTCGCCCCGCCACCGGCTCGCTAAGCAGCGCACCGTCAGCGCCTATACCCTGGCCGGCGAGAAACTGATTCTGGGCGAGCGCGGCGGCAACACCCGAAGATTGATCGATCAGTTTTTCGCGCAGGCCGGGGTTACCTTGAGCGTAGCGATGGAGTTGAGTCGCCAGGCCGCGATTCGGAGAATGGTTGAGGAAGACATGGGCGTTGGCATTGTACCGTTCCAATCGGTGCGTGAAGAGGTTGAGAAGGGCCGGTTGGTGAGATGGTGGATTGAGGGTGCCCATATTAACTGGGAGCTCGGCATTGCCAGACTAAGCGGTGGCTATGAGTCTCCGATCATGCAAAGCTTCATTCGCCTGGCGCGCAAGCATTTCGGCAGCGAAGAGGAAGCTAAGGCCGCTAAAAAAGTGAAGCCGGCTGGAAAATCGAAGCCTCTGGCCAGGGCCAAGAGGTAAGCGAAAGGTTGAAGGGGTTAGATAGAGGGCGTGTGATAAGATCCAGGTTGTGGCAATCCCATCGGTGCTAAGCGTGGAGAGGTAATGAGTATATACAAACCCGTAGATAGTACTTGTGAGCAGGGTAGGAGCACACGGATTCTGGCGTTAGCGTGCGCAATGGTGGCCTCAGCTTCGGTGCTCTGGGCTTCAAGCGTTAAGACGCAACAACAGCAGGGCGGGGTGCCCCGTGGTTCGGACAAGTCAGAGCTTAAAGAACCTTCCGAAACGAAACCTTCGCGAGTCCCCGAAGGCGAGTTCATTCTTCAAGTCGACAACAAAGAAATTACTCCGACTATCAACCTGATAGCAAAAGAGGCACGTGTCGCCGCTATTGCGGCCAGACTGTCGACCGAACTCGGGGTACCGGTAAAACTGGGCCCGGCCATTTCTAAACAAGAAATTACTTTAGACCTGGACGGACTAACGCTCGAAGGGCTCTTGAGATACCTCGCCGCGAAGCCGTACGTCGACTATGTCGCAGGCGGTCACGACATGGGACAGCCGAAGGCTTTGGCAATTTACCTGTACGGGCTCAACGAGAGTCCGCCCTCACCAAACGAGACCAGCAGTGATCGCAATCAGTCTCTTTACGTTCAAGGGGATTCGGGCGACACCGAAGAAGGGACTGAAGAGTACAAAAGGCGCGAGAAGAAGGAGCCGCTCGAAGTCACTTTCACCGACAATAGACTAAGCGTACGCGCGGAGAAGCAGTCGCTTAACAGAGTCGTCACCCGAATCGCAATAGAATTGAGAATTCCTTACGACGTAGAGGGCGAGACGACCGAAGTATTGAGTGTTAATTTCAAGGGTTACCCAATCGATCAGGCGATGCGGTTGCTCTCGCCTTCGATCCGGTTCTACTACCGAGCTGATTTGACCAACTTTGAGAATCAACTAACCCGCATGGTGTTGAAATCACCATAAAGATATTTCGACGGCGGAAGGGAATTAGCATGACGGCTACGACCTGCCGGCTATCGAAAGCCGACGGAAGCTTTACAACTTCCGTCGGCCTCTTTCTTTTCGCCGTGTGACACTCTGGCGCGCTACGGACTTACTTCGCTAATACTATGCCCCCGCGAGTTTACTCAAACCCGCAACCAATCGCTCAACATCCTGCTCATTATTAAAGAAATCCGTTGCGACTCTAATACCCTCTGGCTTTTCAGTGACGATTACATGTTGCTCCGCAAGTTTAGTAACAACCTGAGCCGGATTTTCGATCGCTACCAGCGTCTCCGCGGAACGATTGTTCTCGTTAACGAGTGGGGAGAGAACTCTCAAGCCGGTTTCAACCAGACGATCCGTCAGAATTCGATTCATTGCCAGAGCGCGCTCTTGAATATTGGCCATCCCTACGCCGGTCATAAAATCAACCGACGCACCTAATGCGAAGATACCGGCAAAATGTGGGCAACCCAACTCAGAGCGCGCGGCTGTGTCCCGGCGCAAATTGATTTCAGAATTGCGACCTCCATAAGGATCTTCCACGCTAAGCCAGCCAATAGCCCGCGGTCTTGTTTCCGCCAATAACTCGCGGCTGATATAGACGAAACCAGAACCGTAACCGGCGAGCATCCATTTGTGGCCGGTGGAGCAGAGTGCGTCAATCTTCATTTGCTTAACGTCGATCTCAAACACACCTGCGGACTGACTCGCGTTAACAACCAGTGCGTGATTGCCTTTCTCGATTCCAAGTTGGGTAAGGTCGCTGCGGAAGCCGTTTGAGTATTGGACGTGACTGAGGGAAATGATTCCGGTCTTTGGTGTCATCGCGCGGCGTATATCACTTGCGTCCACCTCACCGGCAACATTCTGGACCAGGTGCACAGGAGTCTGCCGGTGCATCCAGGGAATGGTCGAGACCGGAAACTCAAGGTCGCAGGAGATCACCGCTCCCCTGCCCTGCAAAGCGTCTACTATTAAATTCATCCCCGACGAAGTATTCGTCGTAAACCCAATCTCATCGGGTTCGGCGTTGATAAGGCGGGCGACGCTGCGCCGTACCTCTTCCCTCTTTGCCAGCCATTCATTCCAGTGCAGATCACCATCGGCCATCATCTGCCTGTAGTATTGCGAACCCGCCTCCATAACGGAGCGAGATAGTGGCCCTGCCGCCGCCGTGTTGAGATACACGCACTTCTCGGTGACCGGAAAATTGGAGCGAATCACTCCCCAATCGGTGTGCGTTTCTTTAGTCTTCATAATCTTCATTACAAAATCTCTTCTCATTCTCACCGGCCTTTAGGCCGGTGCCGTCAACCACACACGAGGAAACCGTTTAAACGGTTTCTCGACGCCCCGAACGGAAAAGCACCGGGCTGAAGCCCGGTGTGAATGAGACGGGCGCGTTGAAAACAGTGGCACTCTCATGATGCCCTCAATCCGCGAACGTTCTAACGCGGCACCTCAAACCACAGCGTCGCGAGTGGCGGTAGTGAGACAATCGTTGAATACTGCTGGCCGTACAGGGGAATTTCTTCCGCAACCAGCGTCTCAACTTCGCTGCCTGCGCCCGCGTACGCCTCGGCGTCGGTATTTATAAGGAGAGAATATTTGCCGGCCTTCGGCAGCCCCAGGCGGTGACCAGGGCGAGGTATGGGCGAGAAATTGCATACGCAGACCAGTTCTTTACCAGTCGCCGGCGATCTCCGTATGAAGGAAACGATGTTCTCGCTGGCGTTGTCGGCATCGATCCATTGGAAACCCGCGGGTTCGGAATCGGCTTCCCAGAGCGAATTCTCTTCCGCGTATATACGATTGAGATCGTGAATCAATGTCTGTACACCTTTATGAAGCGGCTCCTCAAGCAGGTGCCAATCCAAACTCTCGGTTTCGTTCCATTCGCGCCATTGCCCAAACTCGCCGCCCATGAAGAGCAGCTTCTTTCCCGGATGCGCCCACATGTAGCCATACAGAGCACGCAGGGTGGCAAACTTCTGCGCCTCGTCACCAGGCATCTTGTTTAGCAACGCACCCTTCATGTGCACTACCTCGTCATGTGAAAACGGAAGAATGAAATTTTCGCTCCAGGCATAGATCAAACCAAACGTGAGCGCAGTGTGGTTTCCACCGCGAAACAACGGGTCAGTCTGGAAATACTTCAGCGTGTCGTGCATCCAACCCATGTTCCACTTGAAATCAAAACCCAGTCCGCCCGCATACACGGGGTGACTCACCTGTGGCCAGGCCGTGGACTCTTCCGCAATCATCATTACCCCGGGACTCACCCGATGGGTGACTTCGTTAAGCTCCTTTAATAGCGCCAGCGCCTCCAGATTTTCGCGGCCCCCGAATTCATTCGGCTCCCACTCACCTTCCTTGCGGCTGTAATCGAGGTACAGCATGGAAGCGACGGCATCTACCCGCAGGCCGTCGAGATGAAATTCCTTCACCCAGTAGAGGGCGTTGGCGATAAGAAAGTTTCGCACCTCATTGCGACCGTAGTTGAAAATGTAGGTGCCCCAATCCGGATGTTCGCCCTTACGCGGATCTAAATGTTCGTAGAGCGCCGAACCATCAAAGCGCCCGAGGGCGAACGCATCTTTCGGAAAGTGCGCCGGCACCCAGTCCATGATCACGCCAATGCCTCGTTGATGCAGGTAGTCAATCAGATACCTGAGATCATCCGGGGTTCCGTAGCGTGCCGAGGCGGCGTAATAACTTCCCACCTGATAACCCCACGAAGGTCCGTAAGGATGTTCCTTCAACGGCAGGAACTCCACATGACTAAAACCCAGGTCGAGCAGGTAATCCGCTAACAGGGGCGCCAGCTCGCGATACCGCAAAGGCCGATTGTCCTCCTCCAGCATTCGACGCCAAGAGCCGAAGTGAAGTTCGTAAATCGAAAGCGGTTGCCGAAAGTGCACCTTCCCGGCCCTCTCCTTTAACCATTTCTGATCACGAAACTTATAGGTTGACTGGTAGACTATTGATGATGTGTTTGGAGGAACTTCCATCAAAACCGCATACGGATCGGCCTTGAGAAACGGAAGCCCTCCTCCGGCCCGGATCTCATACTTGTACAGCGTCCCGGGCTCGAGATCAGGAATAAAGAGCTCCCATACGCCTGACCCACCGAGCATGCGCATCTGGTGGAGTTGCCCATTCCAATTGTTAAAGTTGCCAACGACACTTACACCCTCTGCATGCGGCGCCCAGACCGCAAAGGAGACTCCCCTCACGCTGCCAAGTTTTCGGACGTGCGATCCGAGCTTATCGTAAATTGCCTCGTGCCGGCCTTCGGCAAACAGGTGCAAATCGAGTTCGCCCAGAGTTGGAGCAAAGGAGTAAGGATCGCGAAGAGTAACCACCTGCCCGCCTGTCTCATGGACCTTGAATTTATAAGAGGGTATCTCGCCAAGGTCGCGAAGCAAAATCTCAAAGAGTCCGGCTGCATGGGTCTTTATCATCGGTTGCGGGCGTTTCCTTCCCACGACAACTTCCATTGATTCTGCGTCTGGTCGAAAAGCCCGAATGATCACGCCGTCGGCCGTGAGATGTGCTCCAAGGATCTGATGAGGATCGCCATGTTTGAGCCTGACGAAGTGGTCGACTTCGGTTTGGTCAACCGCAGTTAGGGAGGGCATGGTCGCGCTGGATGCGATTTTAGCCGGATCGGGGCTGACGGTCCTGGATTTCGTTGCGGACCTGGATGACGGGTTCTTACTCATGAGAGTTTTGCTTCAGCATCACTAACCTGCTGAGCGGAAAATGTCTGCGGCTCGACATAGCGCTGGTAGATATCGGCACCGGTTCCCTTGTCCCTAAGGTTACTCGCGGCTTCGGCCAGTATTTCCAGAAACTGCCTACGTGGAGACGGGAGTCCCAGGTTGTCCATTAACTCGATCACCCGCGCGGCATATTTCATCACCTGGATTGTTTCGATCCCGGAGATTTCCGAGAAAAACCAGCCACAGCTGGTAAACATAAGTAAAGCGTTTCGTTGCATCTCCAGGAGTGTCAACGCGCGGTCCTGTTCTGATGTGGAAAGTCTGCGTCCGGCCTGATGATGAAGGAACTCTGGTCGGGAGCGCTTTTGGTCCAGAATGATCTCTATGAAAGCATTTCGTGCCGCCCATGGATGGACAAACACATTAAGGCCAAGGATCTCAAAATCGCTGGCGGCCCTCTTGCCGAGGAAGTTCAAAGCTGCCCGCAATGGTCCACGCCACGCCTGGGTCCAACCGGCTTCTCCGCCCGTGTGGCAACCACAATCTCTAAGCCAGCGTCCGAGACCGTGGGCGCAACTCCAGGACGTACCCTTCCGATCCGGACCTTCACTGATCTGCACCTCCAGTTCCGCCGGGTGGTGATCCAAATACTGGCCGTAGTTCGTAATCGAGAACCCTTCCTCGGGAGCTTCGATCGCCAGCGTGTGGGCGAGGCAAAGGTCACCAAACTTGAAGTGATGCCCGTAGGTTTCGCCATCGGTGGCAACGTTCACAAGACGACCAGGCGCCGCAGCCCGCTTGAAGACCGCCACCAGAGCTTCGCTGGAAACCAAAGCCTTCTCAAAAGCGATTGCCCGCGCTGCTGGCCCATCGTAGAAGAAAACAGAGATTGACCGCCCGGACCCGTCCCGATGAAAGTAGCGATAGGGTTTCGACGTGTCGATGCTTCCGTCTTCTACAGATTGCCATTCAGTGCCGGCCGCCCTTACGCGTGCGGCCTGGGTCGGAGCAAGAATCACAAATCGAAGTTGCTGTTCAATCAGCAGGTCGAGAGTGCGGTTGTCGCAGGCGGTTTCCGGCAGCCACAGCGATTCAGGTTCCCGTCCGAAGCGATGGCGGAAATCGGCAACTCCCCAGATAACTTGAGTCAAGCGATCGTGATCCGTTGCCAGCGGTAGAATCGCGTGGCCATATGCCTGAGCAATTGCGTTTCCGTGACCACCACGAGTCGAGCGACTAATGACGTCGGCTTCGAGAATTTTACCGTAGGTTTTCGGATGATGGCGTTCTAGCCACGAGAGCAGCGTCGGGCCAAAGTTGAAGCTTATCTTTTCATAGTTGTTTACTGTGTGTTCGATCGCCTCATTGGCTCCGATGATATGCGCTTGAGCGTTAGGCGCGTAGCACTCGGCATGAATGCGCTCATTCCAGTCGTGATAAGGATCGGCGCCATGCTCACGCTCGACAATTCCCGTCCAGGGATTCTCGCGTGGCGGCTGGTAAAAGTGTCCGTGAACTACTAAGGCCGTCATCATTAAACTCATTCGTTCTCGTTTAGGGTAGCCGAAGTGGGGGTGGCGAAATCAGCCGCGGATTTTCGCGGATGAACGCGGATCAGAATTAGAAGAAAAGTAAATTAACACGGGTAAGTCCGGTATTGGTCTTTTTCAGATTCGCGTCATCCGCGTAAATCCGCGGCTAGTTTTTTTCCTCGGGTTAACCTCGTTTTCGACCGGCCATGTCCAAACCTACTGCGGCGACGAGAATCGCGCCTTTTATTATGTTCTGCATGTACGGTTCCACGTTTTTAAGTGACATGCCGTTGTCGAGGCTGGCCATAATCAGAGCGCCCAGGATTGCGCCAAACACCGTCCCCCGACCGCCCATCAGGCTGGTGCCGCCGATTACGCAAGCGGCGATTGCATCGAGTTCCAACAGTTGGCCCGCGTCAGGAGACGCACTCCCGACCCGCGCCGTATAGATTATCGAGGCCACACCGGTAAGCGCGCCCATGATGCAAAACACAGCGAGAATATGCCGGCGAATGTTTATTCCTGAAAGCCGGGCCGCGTCAGGATTACCGCCGATCGCGTAGAGGTAACGTCCGAAAGTCGTATTCTGGGTGAGAAATCCTCCCACCAAAGCTATCGCCAAAAATATGATTACGGGGTTAGGTATCCCGGCCGCGACCCCGGGCGCAAGCTGGTAAGAATTCATCATGTAGACAAACGCGACGATCACGGCGCTCGGGACAAGAACTCGCAGTAACGTGGTTCGGAGCGGGGCCGCGCCAATTCCATGGCTGCGCCGCGCGCGACTGCGTGAAATGCTCATCAATATGATGGCCGCCACAGCGATGGCCGCGATCACCCAGCCTACCATCGGGCCAACATAACCCTGCCCAATCGCCTTGAAGGATGGAATCCTCAGCGGAATCGTTTCGCCGCGGCTCAAACCGAGTATTACGCCGCGCCAAGCCAGCAGACCTCCCAGAGTAACTATGAAAGCCGGTATGTTGAGATAGGCGGTCAGAGTACCCTGGAAGGCGCCGACAACGAGGCCCACTCCAATGCCGGCAGCCAATGAGGGCACCAATCCCCATTCGAACCAACCTTGTGCGATCGCCGCTGTTCCTCCGGCCAGACCAACCAGCGAGCCTACCGACAGATCGATTTGCCCGGTGACGATGACCATTAACATCCCCACCGCCAGCACTCCGGTCACCGCTGTTTGTCGCATCAGATTCGAGAAGTTTCGCGGGTCGAGAAAGATCTGGTCGGTCGAATAGTGGAAGTAGATCCAGATAGCAACCAGCGCAAACAGCATCGTATAGGCGCGAAGCAGATCGGTGTTGATCTTGAGCTTGCCGATCCTCGTTTGCCGGGTGACCTCAGGTTCGATCGCGTCTGCAACGAAGTCCGAAGTGGCGGGAGGGCGCTCGTCTATAGAGCCGTTTGCATCAGTGTTCATTGATTAATCGGGTAACCGCCAGGATACATCGCTCGATACAGAACCGGGAGCGATAGCGACCGCACTCAACTTCCGCAGAAACGCACAGGCCAACTTGTCGTCTTCCGCCTGGGAACCTCTTATTCTCGGGTCTTTTTTCAGATTACAGTCAAGCGGTCGCGTGCTAATGGTCGCGCCAGCTGAGGCGGTCGCT
>JBGTHZ010000090.1:0-25151 GCA_041745915.1 Pyrinomonadaceae bacterium
ATTAGCCAGATACTGCGAGCCAAACAGAATCGCTGTATCGGGATTATAGAGGTTGTCCTGAGTGAAATCGCCCATGCTAAGTTGGCGGGCGATGTCGTTGGATGTCTCAGGTATGAACTGCATCAATCCACGCGCGGCCGCAACCGACTTAGCATCCGATTGGAAGCGCGACTCCTGTCTGCCAATTGACGCCACAAATCTCGGATCGATCCCTCTCGGCGGCGCATGCATGAGCAGCGACTCGCGATAGGGCAAGGGATACAACAAGTCGACCAGTTCGCGTGGCGCCAGTTCCAGAACATAGTCGGCAGGTATGTTTTTCCAAAGTTGTTCGCCGAAACGGACTGCGCGATTCGCTAAGCCACCTCTCAAAGCGTAGGTAGCCAGCGTGTAATCAAGATCAGACTGGGATATGACCGTCGAGGTTTTCTCCGGCGCCGTGCTGGCACGCGGTCCAGAATAAGTCGTGGACTGGTGGCCTACCTCCGAGCGCGCGAGAACAAACTCCGGTACGCCTTCGTCATACAGGCCAAGAAAAAACAGTTCTTGAGCAATGGTTTGATGGGAGGGCTCGACTCCGACTGGCGGAGGGTTGTTGATAGCTACTTCTTGTCTGCCCAGCGACAGCAAGTTAAACGATGGAAGCTTGAAAGCAGGCAATGATTGATAGGAGCGCCGGACAAGCTCCAACATCTCATCTCGCCGCGCCGAGTCATCTATTACCCGCAACCCGTCCTGGGCCAAACGCCGTCCCTGTTCCACCTCACCGCTGTTGATGGCATTTTCCGCGGCCCTCCGGAGCGTGTTTGCACGTGTCTCGATCAGAGGCCGTGTCCTGGTATCGGAGCCGATTGCCAGCAACCGTTGGGTTGACCGCTTCCCGTAGTATTCGTTTCTACCATCGGGGATGAAAAGGTATTCAGAAATAGCTTCGTTAGTTCTTCCCAGTTGCTCCAGCGCGTAGCCCCGGAGGAAAGTCAATTCTTGTGAGGTGGTCCCTCCTGGTACGCGGGTGCCGCCGAGATCCGGCCTACCGCGGAGTTCATTCGTGTCTGACACTACTTCCTGCCAGGCGCCCTGGGCGAGATGTATTCTGGTCTGGGAGAAGAGAGCCAGGGCGTCGCCAATCTGCCCCTTGAAACGTGCGCGTGTCTGTTGCACCCAGTCAAGCGCTTCTTTGTGACGCCCGGCTTCGTGCAGGGCATCGACGATATTTAGATAGGGCCGCTCAGGATTAGGGGCATCCGGAAACCGTTCGATGAATCTCCGGTAAGCAGCGACCGCGTCATCTGTGCGTTTGAGACGATTGTATGTTCCGGCTGTGAAACTAAGCGCGTCACGTGCACTCATGCTGTCAGGAAAATGATCCAGAACACGCTGAAAGTATTTCAAAGCCTCGTCATATTTGAGTTGGAGGTAGAAACCTCGTCCCGTTTGATAAAGTGCATTCGCTACCGTCACACTTTGTGGATAACGCTCGATGAGCGCGAGATAGTGACGCCGTGCCGCATCAAAGTCCCGGTTGAACTGATAAACCGAAGCGCGTAGAAGATGCTCTGCTTCCGGTAGTTGCGCAAGCGCGCCCTGACCTGCACCCTCTGTTCCAATGACATCGATGGCATCGAGGCCACGCACGCCGGCCAGGGCAAAGTCATCAGGTCGCGAGGCGTCCGGCATCTGCATTACCAGCTTCGAAAATACTGCGCGAGCTTCTTGCTGCTTTCCCGCACCCATCAGTGACTGCGCAGTCAGGTTCAGGGCCTCGCGGGCCACTGATCGATTTTTCGATTCGCCGAGGGAGCGTAGCGCGGCTACCGCACCGTCGTAGTCTTTGCTTTCGTAAAAGCTCTGGCCCAACCTAATGATTGCCGCCTCGCGCAACAGACTCCGGGGTGCGGTGGCAATGAGCTGCCGCAGTTTCTCGCGTTCGAGTACGAGATCACCGGTTGCCCGAGTTAGCCGGGCAAGATGCCATAACGCGTATTGCGAGAGTGCGGACTGGCGCGCGATGACGGATTGATAGCTCGCGTTGGCTCCTGCGAGCTCACCTGTCTTCTCCTGTAATCTGCCGAGCAGGTAGTCATAATTATTCGCTGCCAGGGGTTCAGAGGGTGAATTACCTAAGGAGCTAAGCTCTGCGAGCGCGGCGGTCACATTACCGGCGTCCATCGCCCCTCTGATGCGCATATGACGCTCCTGCGGCGTTTGACCAGGGGCGGAAATAGACGCCAGCAGCGTCGCCACGACTCCGAAAGCGAGGTTGAGCAGTTTGGTTTTATGGTGCACGTGTGGAATTATCATCTACGGGCGAGGGATTTCCCAAATTGCCGGATTGCAGGATCGACGCGTATGGCTCAAGAAGTTCAGAGTTCAAGCTTTAGCTTGTGACTTGGGGTGCAGACAAGCTAAAGCTTGAACTCTGAACCTCTTGAGGCAAACTGAACCGGCCACGATTTGTAGCGGTCGATATTTATTGGTCCTATTGCACATGGCTTCTGAACAAAAAAACACAGCTCAAATTCACCAACGCGCCGAGCTGTTGGAGGGCGCGCCCGTCGCCGATGAGATCAAGCGGGAAGTCGCGGCCGAGATTGAGCAGCACTGGCGGAAGGCTGAACAGAGACCGTGCCTCGCAGCTGTACGAGTCGGGGATGACCCGGCTTCAGAGGTTTACGTCAAAAACAAGATCCGGGCTTGCGAGGAAGTTGGAATTCGTTCTGAACATCATGCGCTGCCGGGTTCTACTACGGCAAACGAACTGCGAGAGCTGATCTCGTCGCTCAACACGCGGCATGAAATTGATGGCATTCTGGTTCAGATGCCGCTGCCGGGGGGCATCGATGAAGCCGCCATCATCGAGACTCTGGATCCGGCAAAGGACGTCGATGGATTTCATCCTGTAAACGTGGGCCGACTGGCACTCGGCCGTCCGGCCTTCGTGCCGTGTACCCCTGCGGGAATTATCGAACTCCTCAATTGCAGTAAGATTCCTATTAGCGGAGCAAATGCTTGTGTTGTGGGTCGTAGCCAGATCGTCGGCCGCCCGATGGCGCAGCTTTTCATCCAGAACGACGCCACCGTCACGATTTGCCACTCACGAACGCGGGATCTCAAGTCCGTGACCAGGCAAGCTGACATACTGGTGGTCGCCATCGGTCGCCCGGGGCTGATCAGAAGGGAATTCATAAAGCCAGGCGCGACATTGATAGATGTGGGGATGAACAAAATCTCCGAGGAGAGCGTAGCCAGGGAACTGTTCGGTGACGAGGCGGAGCGAAGGCTGGAAATCATCAAGAAACGCGGCTACACGCTGGTAGGTGATGTACATCCCGCGGAAGCAGATGAGGTGGCCGGACTGCGTACTCCGGTGCCTGGCGGCGTCGGCCTGCTCACTATCGCGATGTTGATGCGAAACACGGTTAAGGCGGCGCGGCAGAGGAGAGGCTGAACATTGCCGATTGCCAATTGCCGATTTAAAGAAGCATAGTTCGTAGTGGTCCTGGCCTCAGAGCGGTTAGACAAGTTACTCCGGGATCTCGGCGATTGGTGATTCGTAAAAAGTCGGATCGAAATACACGCTCTTCGTCCGAGTTTCTTCTAACGGCAATCGGCATTCGGCGATTGGCAATGATGAAAGTGGGTTTAACGGGATCGATTGCGGTTGGAAAATCATTCGTTGCCGGTGTGTTAGGCGAGCTTGGTTGTCATGTGTTAGACGCCGATCAGGCCGCGCGGGAGGTGGTGGCGCCCGGGTCTGCCGGGTTGTCGGCAGTCGTCGGAGCTTTCGGCGAAGGCGTCCTTCAAAGAGATGGAACACTGGATCGACAACAGCTCGGTTCGCTGATTTTTGCCGATCAGAGCAAGCGTCAGCTCTTGAACTCGATACTTCATCCATACATTATTGCATTGCAGGATGAACAGTTACGCGAATGGGCCGTCCTGGATCCGGAAGGGATCGCTGTGGTCGATGCAGCCTTGATGATTGAGTCGGGCGGCTTTAAACGCTATGACAAGTTGATTGTTGTACACTGCCGTCCGGAAGTTCAGATAAAACGTTTGATGGCCCGAGACAAACTGACTCATGAAGAGGCACAGAAACGAATAGACGCCCAGATGTCTCAGGAAGCTAAGCAAAAGTTTGCAGATTACTTGATCGACACTTCGGAAGGGTTTGAAAGCGCTCGGAAGCGCACCGCCGAGGTGTATGATGAGTTGCGCAGGTTAAATCGTCGATGAAGAAAGTTCCCCGCATAGGAAGAAGCACGCAGACAATAGTTGCCGGACTGTTGCTCGCAGTATTGTCAATTGCTCCGATCGGTTGCTTTGAGGAAAGCTACCAGCCCTATTATGGACGCGTTGTAGTGCGAAGCAGTCAGGACTTCCGCTGGATTGATGGCGGTCTGCCGCAAACTTTCGATCCGGCGTTCGCTGCTGCGCCGCCCGACACTGATCTCGTCCGGGCAATTTTTGAAGGGCTGACTGACTACGATCCACGAACGCTTGCTCCCGTACCCGGAGTGGCTACTCGCTGGGAGTCGTCCGACGAGGGCCGCACCTGGGTTTTTCACCTTCGAGAAGATGCGCGCTGGTCGAATGGTGAGGCCGTAACGGCCAAGGACTTTGTTGATTCCTGGCAGCGCACAATGAAAATTGGGGATCTGGCCCCGCACACGAACCTTCTCAACAACATACAAGGGGCCCGCACAGTGCCCGCTGTTGAGCGGCGGGACACCAACGACAAAGGGGCACGTCGGAATGAGGGCTCACTGCCCTCTGTCAATTCAAGACGCGATTCAAAACCCGATCCAGCATCCGAATCCAGACGGTGGGGCGTTGAGGCTGTTAGCGATCGACAATTGCGAGTGCAATTACAGTCCCCCGATCTGAATTTTCCGGCGCTCGTGGCACATCCGGTTTTTCGCCCGGTAAAACTCACCGATGAAGACACGCTACAACGAATAGGACCGCTTGGGCTCGTTTCAAACGGGGCTTTCATGCTGGCCAAGAGCGAATCCGATCGCGTGCTGCTGGAGCGCGCGGAAAATTACTGGGACAAAAATGAGGTCGATCTCGAGCGCGTCGAGTTCGTAGGAGCAAAGAACGCGGAAGCCGCGCTCACGGCGTACCGAGCGGGTGAAGTTGATGCTGTTACAAACTCCGCTTTCGAGCCGTTGGCCCTTAAACTCCTGGCGCCTTACAAAGATTTCAGGCGGGAGACTTACGGCGCGCTGACTTATTACAGCTTTAATCTGTCGCGTGAGCCGTTTGACGATGTGCGCGTACGCGAAGCCCTGGCCATCGCCATCGATCGGGATCGTCTGTCTCAGGACGAGTTGGGAGGAGCGACTGAACCCGCCAAGAGGTTTCTGCCTGATGCCATGTCCGGTTCCAAAGAGGTGGTAGGAAAGGCCGAGTTGTTGGAAAAAGATATTGAGCGCGCCCGGAAGTTGCTCGACGAAGCAGGGTTTCCAGATGGAGATGGGTTTCCGACTGTCAAGCTCCTGATAAATCGCAACGAGCAGCAGCGTCTGGTGGCACAATCGATTGCCTCGATGTGGCGAAGCGTACTGAATATCGAAACCGAAATAACTATAAAACCCTGGGATGAATATGAGGCGGCAATTAGGGCGGGAGACTATGATGTTGTGCGGCGCGGAATGGTTATGCAGACAACAGATGAGCTGACCAATATCCGCGCGCTGTTTGAACGTGACTCACGGTTGTCTGAGTCTGCTACTACAGGCGAAACTGCTGTGTCGGCCAATGGTCCTCCTGTCGCAAATAGCGAGCGTCCAACGGACAAGAAGAGCCCGAACCAGCCACTAATAGAGTCAGAGACCGAGGCCCTTAATGAGTTGAGAGCAATTCCATTATATTTTGCATCTTCATACGCCCTGGTGAAGCCTTACGTGTCCGGCTTCGACTCGAACGTTCTGGATATGCCATCGCTGAGGCACGTGCGCATCGACACTAATTGGCAGGGAACAAGAACTGCCGGCTTGAGTCGTTGAAAATCAGATGAAGCTTGGATTAGTTCTTGCAATTACGAATAGAAATTTCAATCATACATGGAGAATGGACGGTCGGAGGAAGGAATAAGTGGTTCACACCTACGTCAAACAAGCCATCGCAGTAGTTGTTGCCGGCTCGCTCCTTCTTACCGCAATCTCGTGTCGCGTGTCGGCCACAAATGAAGAATTCTTCGGTCGAACAGTACCGCCGGAGCGTAACATCCTGCGCTATGTAAACGGCGCCGAACCCGAGTCGCTGGATCCCGCAATCAGTTCCGGTCAACAAGAAGCACGCATCTACATGGCGCTTTACGAAGGACTCGTCGAGTACGATCCGAAGTCTCTCGACGCGATTCCTGGTATAGCCGAGCGTTGGGATGTGAACGACGACTCATCGGAATTTGTTTTTCACTTGCGGACGAACGCCCGTTGGTCTAATGGAGAACCTATCAACGCCCATGATTTTGTCTACAGTATCCGAAGGTCCCTTACGCCCGAAGTTGAATCTCGCTCAGCAGGCTTGGCTTACCCTATTAGGTATGCTGAGGCTTTTAACGCCGGCTCCGTGTTTGTCCGCGACCCCACAAGCGGACAATACCTTTTAAAGAAGGACTTTGCCGATGAGCCGGTCGCGGAAGCACTTAGCCAGAAATCACTGGGGACGATTGAACGGGAATATGAACCTACGAGCGCTACGCCAACTCCACATCTCGATACCGCTTTTCACCAATTCATGCATTCGCCCGATAGGCTTGCCCTTCCCGGTGCTGAGAAAGCCCGCAACAAGTTGCTCGAAGCCAATCCCAAACTGCAGGCGGCTCTCGCTGGCAAAGAACTCGTAAAAGTTAGAGCTGAGGACGTCGGTGTCGAGCTGGTTGATGATTACACAGTCCGTATCTCACTCTATGAATCCGTGCCCTACTTTACTGAACTTGTCGCCCATCAGATCTTTCGTCTGGTGCCACGGAAAGTGATTGAGCAATATGGTGCGAACTGGACCGACCCGGCAAACATAGTCAGCAGTGGTGCTTTCAAGTTGAAATCATGGAAGCCTTACAGTGAGGTAGTGGTCGAGCGCAACCCAATGTACTGGGATGCTGCAAGCGTGCGTCTTGATGAAATCCATTTTTATATGTCCAGCGATCATCCCACCACCATGAATCTGTATAAAGTGGGTTCGGCAGATGCGGTCCTGAACCATTCCGTACCTAATGCCTGGCTGGATGTGGTGCGTCCGAAAAAAGATTACATGGACGCCGCTGAGGCGGCAATTACTTACCTTCTCATCAATGTAACTCAGCCACCTATGGACGACCTCAGAGTTCGCAGGGCGTTCAATATGTCCATCGACAAGGTCAACTATTCAAAATCCAAGAAGACAACGAAGCCGCTGTCTGCTTTCACCCCCGAAGGTATTTTCGTTGGTTATCCACAACCGAAAGGCGAGGGCTTCGATCCGGCGGCGGCGCGACGGTTATTAGGCGAGTCGGGTTTTCCGGTGACCCAGAAACCGGACGGAACCTACGAATGCGAAAAGTTTCCTACTGACAATATTGGGCTTGCTTTCGCCACCCACTCGTCGAACAGGGCTTTGGCTGAGTTTATGCAGGCCCAATGGAAGCAGAACCTGGGGATCACCGTCATGTTGAGCAATATGGAATCGAAGACCTATATGGCTGCACGTGGCAAGCTCGACTATAAGGGATTTGCCCTGGGCATCTGGGGTGCTGACTATATGGACCCTACTACCTTCCTAAATATCTTTCGAACGCGCAGCGGCGACAATGGCACTGGTTGGTGGGACCAGAAATACATCGATCTACTTGAAGAGGCAAACCACACAATCGACGTCCAGAAGCGTTATGAGTTACTGGCAAGAGCCGAGAAACACATGTTGGATGCGCAGCCAGTGATCCCGATTGAGACTCCCGCAGTAAACTGGGTCAAGAAACCCTACGTGAAAGGCTTATATCCAAACCCGCAGTGTCTTTTCGCCTGGAAGTTCGTATATATCGAGCGCGACGCTGCCAAGTGGGATTATGGCACCCCCAGCTTGACGGACTAAGACGCAATAAGAAGAATGCTTCCCTTCATTATTCGACGTCTAATAATTACGATCCCGACGCTCCTCGTTGTGATTACTATGACGTGGGGACTGATCCGGCTGGCCCCGGGCAACTTCTACACCAGTGATAAGGCCCTCCCCGAAGCAATCGAACGGAACATTCGCGAAAAGTATGGTCTGGACAGACCCTGGCATGAACAGTATCTCAAGACAATGGGCCAAATTTTTCGTTTTGATTTTGGCACGTCCTTGAAGTATGAGGGTAAGTCCGTTAATGAGATCATCGCGCAGTCTCTTCCGGTGTCAGCCACGGTGGGAATACTCGCGTACCTGCTGGCGCTGATCGTGGGAATCACATTTGGATCCATTGCCGCCCTCAAGCAGAACTCGAAATGGGACTATGCATCAATGACGCTGGCCATGCTCGGGATATCTATTCCGAATTTTGTCCTGGGACCGATTCTGGTTCTTTTCTTTTCGATGACCCTTTACTGGTTTCCACCCTCCCGTTGGGATGGCTTTCCCAGCAAGAGCGTGATCCTGCCGGTGATTACACTTTCAGCTCTCTACATGGCCTACATCGCGCGCCTCACACGAGCGGGCATGCTGGAAGTGCTCAGGTCAGACTATATCCGCACCGCCCGGTCGAAAGGGCTGAGCGAGACTCAGGTTGTTATCCGTCACGCGTTGCGCGGCGGTGTGCTGCCCGTCGTTTCCTACACCGGGCCTGCGTTGGCCTTTCTGTTGACGGGAACTGTTGTAGTCGAGAGGCTGTTTGTCCTGCCAGGATTGGGAAATTATTTTATCCAGGCAGCTCTCAATCGTGATGAACCGCTGATTCTCGGTATTGTGGCTTTCATTTCAATGACGCTTCTGACGATGAATTTACTTGTGGACATTGCTTACGGCTATCTCGATCCACGCATTCGATATTAAGTGGCATACCGGCCGCTGTTGGGTCTGATCCACAACATGTGAACGGCAACGTCTTTCTCTCCCGATAATGAACGACGAACGACCACCAAGTCCGCACGACCCCGAGCAGCCCGAGCCCGCTTTCACGCCTTTAGGGACGCCACCTGAGCCCCCCATTCGTCCGCGCGAAGGCGACATAATTCACACCGGGCCCGAGTTAGCAGTCGGTGAAGCGGATATTCGTTCCGCCGAGCGAGCCGAGTTTGTGACCGGCACGTCGCTCACGAGAGATGCCTGGCGCAGGTTGCTGAAGAATAGGCTGGCAGTTTTCGGCATGATCATGGTCGGGATAATTACCCTGGCTTCGGTTACCGGACCTTTTCTCATTTATCAACTTACGGGGTTGACTCCGGACTACATTCCCACCGACGCCGCACTAAAATCGCTTCCTCCGTTTACCGCTCCCGATGGTTCGTTTTCGTGGTTACACCCAATGGGAACTGACACTCAGGGACGCGATCTGCTGGCGCGAGTGCTTCAGGGTGGGCAAATATCTTTGATGGTGGGCATCATCGCAACGCTGATGTCACTGATAATCGGAGTCAGCTACGGAGCGGTTTCGGGTTATCTAGGCGGTAGTGTGGATAGCCTCATGATGCGTCTGGTCGACGTCCTCTACTCGCTGCCATACATCATTATTGTGATCGTCCTGCTTTCGCTGTTTCGTAGCCAGACTGCTCGCGGCCAACTGATCCTGCTGTTCGTGGCCCTGGGCGCTGTTTCGTGGCTGACCATGGCGCGGATAGTGCGCGGACAAGTGCTTTCGTTGAAGAACCAGGAGTTCGTGCTGGCTGCCAGGGCCACGGGCGTATCGACTCCTCGAATCATTTTCAGCCACCTGGTGCCCAACACGATTGGGCCGGTTATTGTGTACGCTACGTTAACCATCCCAACGATTATGCTGACGGAGGCGTTTCTATCCTTTTTGGGGTTTGGCGTGCAGCCCCCAATCGCCTCCTGGGGCAGCCTGACTACCGACGGAATACAAAACATCGCCATCTTCCCGTGGCAGCTTATTTGTCCCGGTGTGACGATGGGTTTGACATTGTTCTCGCTGAACTTCCTTGGTGATGGATTGCGCGACGCGCTGGATCCACAGATGAGAAAGGGATTTTAGATTTTAAATTTTTGATTTTTGATTTCAGAGAGGGTCGCCGCCGGGCCGTGCCAGACGTCACCACGAGGAAAATCAAAAGCAATCAAAAATCAAAAATCTGAAATCACAAATTTGAAAAACCCATGAGCAGCAACGGCAACCTTCTTGAGGTCAGGAATCTACGCACGTACTTCCACACTGAAGACGGCACGGTCAAGGCCGTGGATGGCGTCACGTTCAATCTCCGTCGTGGTGAGACGCTGGGCATCGTCGGCGAGTCTGGTTCGGGAAAATCAGTCACAAATCTCTCGATCATGCGCCTGATCCAGAGCCCGCCCGGGCAAATACTTTCAGGCGAAGTTATCTTCGATGGGCGGGACATTCTCCGCCTTGCCGAAAATGAAGTACGGCAGATTCGCGGCCGGCGTATAGCAATGATCTTTCAGGATCCGATGACGTCGCTGAATCCCTTCATGAAGATCTCCAGACAGCTAATGGAGATGACCCGGCTCCACCTGGGTCATTCACGCGCCGAAGCCCGCGCGCACGCAGTCAAGATGCTCGAGACCGTCGGAATTCCGGATGCGCGCAAGCGAGTGGATAACTATGCACATGAGTTCTCAGGAGGAATGCGCCAGCGAGTGATGATAGCCATGGCGCTCTCCTGCAAACCGGAACTTCTAATCGCCGACGAACCCTCCACCGCGCTCGACGTGACGATCCAGGCCCAAATCCTGGAGTTGATAAAAACACTGAAGCAGGAGACCGGCACAAGCGTGATTCTGATCACTCACGACCTCGGTGTAGTAGCGGGCATGACGGACCATCTGATCGTGATGTACGCGGGAAAAATCTTCGAGCAGGCGCCGACACGTGAGTTGTTCGCAGCCCCCGCTAATCCATATACGAAAGGACTGCTGCGTTCCGTTCCTGATCCCACCTCGTCGCGCGGCACTCTTTATCAGATTTCGGGGCTACCTCCTGATGTCGCTCACCTGCCGCCTGGCTGTCCATTCGCGCCGCGTTGTGATCGCGCTGAGGACATTTGCAGCAAGGAGTTTCCGCCGTTAGTTGAAGTCAACCAGGACCATCACTCGCTTTGCCATTTCGCCGCCGACGTGTACGCGAAATCAGTTGCCGAGAGAGTAGGGTCGAATAGTGCGAGGAAGACTCAGGAAGTTTAGAGTTCAAGCTTTAGCTTGCGCGCACGCCAAGCCGCAACCTAAAGGTTGAACTCCGAACCTCCGGACTCATACGAATCCCACGCGAGAATGCTAAAGAGAAGATGAGCAGTGAAGTGAATATAGTGACACCACACTCAGGACCACCGGACATCGAGAAGGTGGAACCGTTAATCTCCATTCGAAATCTCACCGTTCATTTTGATGCGGGCCGCGAACGCGCACGCGAAGCACGAGTGACAAACGGCACGCAGCAGAAGGGAATTGCCATCGATCGGTTTCTGCGGCTCGTGGTGGTAGGAATTGCCTACGCCCTGCTCGCATTGGCGTTGATTGTTTCGTTCAAAGGAAGTCTGACATGGGGCTTGCTAGGGTTAGTAACTGTGGTTGTGGTGGCCGGGTTGTTTATCACATATGCAATGTTCGGTCGCGGAGGAAGGCGTCAGACCGTTAAAGCCGTTGACGGGGTCTCGTTAGACATCTTTCCCGGCGAGACACTGGGATTGGTTGGCGAATCGGGTTGCGGTAAGTCTACTTTGGGTCGCGCAATTCTGCGCCTTACAGACCCGACTTCCGGACAAGTACTCTTTCGCAATCGCGACCTGGCTGGTTTATCAAAGCGCCAAATGCGCGAGCACCGCCGGCATCTTCAGATTATCTTTCAAGATCCATATGCGTCGCTTAATCCAAGAATGACAGTTGGCGAGATTGTGCGAGAACCGCTCGATACATTCCGCCTCTTTAAAGGGAGGAAGGCAGACCAGAGAGTTCAAGACCTAATGGAAACGGTAGGTTTAAGCAAGCGTTTCATCAAACGTTACCCGCACGAGTTCTCAGGTGGTCAGCGGCAGAGGATCGGAATCGCGCGCGCCCTGGCCGTCGATCCAGACTTCATCGTGGCTGATGAACCAATCTCAGCCCTCGACGTGTCTATTCAGGCCCAGATTCTTAATCTCCTTGAGAAGCTTCAACTCGAGAAGAACCTGACGTATTTGTTTATTTCGCACGATTTGCGGGCGGTACGCCATGCGGCAAGCCGGGTCGCGGTGATGTATCTAGGCAAGATTGTTGAAATAGCGGGGGCTAAAGCTATCTATGACGATCCGCTCATGCCTTACACCAAGGCTCTGATTTCTGCCGTTCCGGTGCCCGATCCTGTCGTGGAGGCCACTCGAAAGCACATGGTGCTCGAGGGAGATGTCCCCTCGCCGATGAACCCTCCAAACGGTTGTCGTTTTCATACCCGGTGTCCGTACGCGATTTCCGCTTGCAAGGAGGTCGTCCCACCTCTGGTCGAGATCAAGCTGAATCATTTCGCGGCCTGCATTCGAATAAGCCCGGAGCAACCTCAAATCGAGAATGTTGCACCCGGCGACGCTCCCGGCCTCGATGCCGCTGTAGAAGTAATCTCGTAAAAAGGGCAGTCCGCCCGCAAGTCTTTGACTCTCACGAAATTACCTCGGGAGACTCCTGCGCATTAGTCATATAGCCATAGAGTAAGCTGCGTTCACTGCACAAGCAGGCTGCGACAGGAGGGGCAGCCAGCGGAAGTTATTGCTGGCGCTTGTTTGAGATCGAGTGGAAAACTATAATCCTGTGCGAAGACCCAGACCCTCCTATCGGAACTCATTGCCGCCAGTAGCGGGTTTGTAGTCGCACTTCCCGCGACAAGCAAACTAACGAACTACTCCGGATGACAAAGAAGTCTATCAAATCGAAACCGGCTATTGTGCAGGAACATCCGGAGGATGCGCCTGCCGGCTGGGCTCCGATGCAGCACCGGCTGGCTGGCTCGTCGGGACTGTCAATCCTTCTGGTCGACGGCCGACAGCCACCTGCACTTGTGGTTTCACACAATAATTCGATCTGCCAGTCTCTTCAGTCTTCGCCCGACCACGTTGGTCTATGCGATCCCTACTGCGGTGAAGCCCACCGGCGTGCAATGAGTAGTGGTAGCGTTGTTCATTACAAGTGTCACGCCGGCTTGCAATGCTTTACCATGCCCGTCGAGATTGCCAACGAGCGAAATCTGGCCGTTATCGGGGGACGCGCCTTTGTAACCGGCGCTGACTACCGGCGCCTCGTCGAGCGATTTCGGGATGGCGATCTGAAAGACCTGTTTGACAAAGACCCCCTCTCGAATGTCATTTTTGCAGAGCCGGCCAAACTTGATCGGTTAGCCGAACGCTTGCAGAGGGCCGCTCGGCAGTTCAAGGATGAGACCGCTCCTTTGACCGCGAGTGAGGACGATGATCTCGCGCCGCTCGATTCGGCAAAGGCCGAAGCCCCGAAAACTCTGCCATTGTCCGCTCCTCCGAAGTCGTCTTCCGACCTGCAAAGCGAGATTGATCAGCTGCGGGTCGAGCTTGAATATCGCGCGCATTTTGCGGAATCGCTGCGCCACTTCCTCGAGCGTATCAGTTCTACAGATCCACAAAACACTTACACGGCTATTCTGATCAACTCGAAAGACATGTTGCTGGCAGAGCGCGCCTCTCTGCTGGTAGTGGATGAGAGAGCAAATGAACTGGTACTCAAAGCCGGCGTGGGTCTTAGGGCCAAAATCTCCGATGTTGCCCGCATCAGGCTGGGCGAGGGAATTGCCGGAGGCGTACTGGAAACGGGCAAGGCGCTGGTAGTAGAAAATTTGGAGGACGCTGGAATGAAACCAGCGCCTTCAGAGCGACAATACAAGACCAAGTCTTTTATCAGCTACCCGATAAAGATTGGCGGTCGCACGATCGGAGTCCTAAACGTTACCGATAAGACTAGCGGTGAAAAATATGATGACGTCGATCTGAGCTTACTCGAAATTATCGGCCCTCAGGTGGCTTTGGCGCTGGAGCGGGCAGAATGGCAGGAGCGGGCGAAAGAATTTCAATTGATGTCGATAACCGATCCGCTCACAGGGTTGCTGAACCGGCGTTATTTGCAAGAGCGTATGAATGAAGAAGTGAATCGCTCCAAGCGCTACGAGTATCCGATGAGTTTCTTGATGATCGATATCGACGATTTCAAGAGCTACAACGACCTCAACGGTCATCAGGCAGGCGATCAAGCGCTCCAAATTACGGCTCATTGCCTGAAGGTGGCTCTGCGATCCGCAGACGTGGCCTGCCGATATGGAGGAGAAGAGTTTGGGATTCTTCTGCCGCAAACGCCATTGACTGAGGCATGCGCGATCGCCGAGAGAATGAGGCAGCGAGTAGCGGAGACGGTCTATCCACATGGCAAGTCGCAACCCCTTGGCCGGGTAACAATCAGCATAGGTGCATCAACCTTTTATAAGCAGGGCGATACGCCCGAGTTGATGATCTCGGCTGCTGATCGCGCTCTCTATGATGCGAAGAGCAAAGGCAAAAACAGAGTCGAGTTTTTCCAGGAAAGCTAGGCCGAGCAGAATATGACAGGAAGACCCGAAAAAAAGGTGCGGCGAATTCTTGGCCGTGTTGCCGCAGATGAGTTCGTTGGCAGAGCCGACGAGCTGCAACAGATCGTGTCCCATCCGCGCAGTTCAGGCGAGGGACGTGGCTTGCTGCTGCTGATGGAGCCTTCGGCGGGAGTATCAGAGTTGCTGCGTCAGGCTTACGACCAACTGTTCAATCTACGCGAAGACATTGTTCCGATCTACTTTACCCTTACCCGAGGCGAGACCACGGCCGTCAGTGCCGCCATTGAATTCCTCAATGCCTTCCTGCTCCAGTATGTAGCGTTTCGACGCAACGAACCCTCACTTTGCGAAGCTTCGATCACCCTAAACGACCTGGTGCAACTTTCCCCGCCTGCCGATCTCGAGTGGATTGAACGGTTGATAGAGGCCTACAATCGCGAACGCTTCAGTAACGATGATCGCGCATTTGTGCGCTTTTGCCTGAGCGCGCCGCAAAGGGTCCCTAAACGTAATGGCCGGCCATATGTGATGGTTGATGGAGCGCAACTGGCTAACAGTCTGGGCGGGCAGGCTGAACTGGCCGAGGAGATGCTGCGGATCTTCTGTCGTTCCAATCTCCCATTTGCTCTCGCCAGCTTGCGCCGGCAGGTTCTAACCGCCGCACATCGCGCCAGTTGCAACTTTGAATCTATAGATACTCTTCGTCTGGGCAAACTTGGGGAAGAAGATGCTCGCCAGCTGGTCGAGCATGTGGCCATCCGACAGCGAGTGGTCATCAATGAAGAGACCAGGGACCTGTTGGTACAGCAATTCGAGTTTAGTCCGTTTTTCATCACCGCATTGCTGCAGGCCGCGCGCGAAAGGAACGTCGTCCTGGATACCTATCTCGACTGCGAGCAGTTGTATGTCGACGAGTTAATGGGTGGTCGCATCCAGCGCTATTTTGCATCCCAGCTCGAGGATATGGCCCCCCAACAGGAAACCAGGCGTGCTCTCGTGCGCTTGTTATGTGAAGCAGGGGTCGGTGAAGGACAGAAATCTTCCTTCGAAGCCTGGCGAAAGAGGTTGCAACTCGATGCCGCTCAACTGGAACGGTTACTACATGGTTTGCACATTCAAGAATTCATCAACTGGGATGGGTCGACCATCGAGGCAGGCGGAGGTTCAGCGGCGTGGAAAGATTATCTTAAGGTGCGCTTTCGCCTGGACGTTCTCAACGAGCCGCGAGCGCTGGTAGTTGCGGACACCATTACCGACGCGCTCAAACGAGCGCCTTACACGATGGCCCGTCACTATCGTCGTGTCACTACGCTCGGCCTCCGCGCGCTGGTGGCCAGGTTCGATTGCCAGCTGGTGCCAAAGAGCCTTTTCCATTTTGACCAGTTCAGCAAAAGGTACAAGGGGCTCTCGACGGAAGAGGTTTCCAGTGGGCTGGATCGCGAGACGGATCTGATCAGGCTACCGCAACTGGTCCACGTGGCTAGCTGCGTGGCCTTTATTCCTGAACTCCAGTTTGGCTGTGACGAAGAGCGTTGCATTGTGGCCCATACCTTCGAGGGCGCAACCTACACTGATGTCAACCAAATTGTCTGGCTGGTCGCCGAAGTCGAGTCCAAACTGGAAGCCGATAGTGAGCTTACGAAAATGTGGTGCGAGCGCTTGGAAAGACTGGCTCGTAAATCAAGCTTCGGCCGGACGCGCATCTGGTTGATTTCCAGCGAGGGTTTCACCGACGGGGCATTACAAGTAATTGCCGGACGCGATGGATACGCGTCGAGCACACAGCAAGTCGCAGCCTTGACTGCGAGGATCGGCGAGAGCCATGGCAGACCCACTGAACCGTCGGAGGCAGACGAGTTTGTCATGATCCTGCCGATGGGCGAGGACAACGAACTGCTGGCTGCCAGCACGGTCGAGCAGATTGCGCGTCGAATCAACTTCCGACCAGACGCCATCAACCAGATCAAACACGCGATAGTCGAGGCTTATATTAACGCGGCGGAGCACAGTTTGAGTCCGGACCGAAAAATTTATCAGCGTTTTCGCGTGGAAAGTGATAGATTGGTCATCACCATATCCAGTCGGGGCGTCGTGCCCTCGAATCTAGCGGCCAAGAACACAGAACGGGGAACAGAAGGGGACGAAAACGATGCCGCCAAGGAGCGGCGGGGTTGGGGGCTAAAGCTCATTAGATCCTTAATGGATGAAGTCGAGTTTGAGCGGGTCGATGAAGGAACCAGCCTGAGAATGACCAAGTACTTGCGTTAAACAGTCCCTCAAGATTGCAATATCGTTACATTGTTATTTTGTTTCAAGTAATACCCGCAGCCCAGAGGTAATTACTGTTGGTCAGGGTGTGGGCCGACTGGTATTGTGCTTTCCATTGCTCTTCGTTTACTGACACAGGAGGGACACAACGTGGGGGAATCAACAGATTTTTCTGTACGCTCGCACTGTGTCGGGACGACGGCGGTAATTTACGCGAGTGACTACCTAAACAGACTCACCGGCGAGAGGATCGAGCGCGAGTGCAAGAAGCAGCTTGATTCAGGATGCCGAGCGCTGGTCATCAGCTTCAGCGACACTGAACTGGTCAACAGCATCGGGGTCTCAATTCTGCTGGGCATCATTGATATTGCCGAGAAGAGCAGCGCCCGGCTTATCTTTTCCGACGTAAACATTCAAACTGCCGAGTTGTTTGAGATGCTCGGACTAACGCGCCACGTGGTGCTGGCCAGGGACGAAGAAGAAGCCCTCTCAACGCTTACGGCTTTTAGTGCAGTCACAACTGCCGGTCACTAAGTCTCAGCTCTATGGACTCAACGACGAAAAAGCTAATTCATGCCTTTGGCGCCCTCGCCGATCTGGGTCGGGAAATCGCAAAAACAAGTGAGTTCAATGAGATGGTTCGCACATCTCTACACCTGTTGCTTGGCACTTTGGCCATCCGCCGAGGCGCAGTGGTCGAGTGTTTATCCGGGCAGGACTGCACCGAGTGTTTGGCAGTCTGGGGACTTGGAGACGACTATCAAGTTGATCTGACGCTTACCTCGGCGGAACGGGAGGCCATGCTCAGCGGGAAGATTTGCGTTCTCGAAGCGGACGATGGACATCCGGCATGGACCAGGTTTCGCTCGTTACACCAGGTCGAGCTTCAGAACCAGGGCATTGATTTAGTAGTTCCGATGGTGGTTAGAGGCGAAATAAGCGGCCTGGTATTGCTGGGTGGGAAAGCCACCGGTGAGCTCTTTAACCAGGATGATCTGGAGGTTATCAGCGCGATGGTGCGCCCTGTGGGAGTCGGCATTCACACGCACCGTCTGCTGGCCCAGATTGAACAACGCGCCGATGAGAACAAGCGTCTCTACGAAGACCAGCGGACCATTTACAAGGACACGGTCCGCGCTTTCGCGGCCGCCATTGATATCAAGGACAAGTACACCCAGGGGCACTCAGAACGCGTCGGTAAGTACAGTGAGATCATTGCGCGGGAGTTAGGCTGGGCTGAGGAAGAAGTCGAAGGAATCGCTATCGCCGGTTATCTGCACGATATTGGCAAATTGATTGTGGAGCGGGACATTATCAACGCGCCCTATAAGATCGACGCCAAAGCGTCCAAGGAACTAAACCGTCACCCGGTGGCAGGTTTTGACATCCTGTCACCGATCCATCATCCGTATGCGGATATTCCTTTGATGGCAAAGTACCACCATGAGCGAATGGACGGTGGCGGTTATCCTGACGGGTTATCTGGAGACCAGATACCTTTCGGCGCCAAGATTGTGGCACTGGCGGACTCGTTTGATGCGATGACCACGGACCGGCCGTACAAAACGCGGCGATCGTTTGAGGATGTGATCGAAGACTTTCGCTGTACCACAGGCAAGCAGTTCGATTGCGTGGTAGTTCTCGCCTTGTGTCGTTCGTTGCTAAAGGAAATCAGTGGTCAGACAACAGAACGTCGCATCATGAAGATCCTTGGCAAGAACTACCTTAATTCAGACCGCGCAATTCCACTCCTCACTGAGTTGATTGCCGAGTTGGATCCCAGTCAAAAGTCCGCCGCCGCCGGCAGTGCTTAGCTGCGCATTAGCCCCGGAGCCGCCAATACCAACAAGACAGTAACCGTTGGGTATAAGTGTCGTCACCGCGGCTGGATGCGGAGGACGAAGTTGCAGATGGCGATCTTTTCGTCGGGGCGAACCTCGGTTCGATCTTCACGGGGAAGCTCGCGTCCGCCGATTAAAGTGGGATTGCGGCCTTTCGGAGTTAGCCAGTAGCGACCATCATTTTCGCGCGTCAGCACTGCGTGGACGCGACTCACCTCCGGATCGCCTTTCAGGGGCAGGTCGACTGTGATTGATCTCGATCCGCGGCCAATCGTGATCTCGGGTTTTGAGATGGGCACGACCGACTCCCGCACTCCATCTCGCCAGACCTCCATTGAATAGAGCTCCATCACCCGCGGGCGAACGATAGTCTGCTCACTCTCCCCGGTCTCTGCGGTTTCGCGGATTGTGTCGTTTGGATTGAAGGGCCTTCCCGAGTGGGCTGAGTCCGCGCGAGGCGTAACCATGGTGTGCCCGCTCTCAGACTCATCCCAAACTGCCTGGACCCGAAACTCACCTTTGTTGAGCGTGCCGTCAACGCGCAGTTCTACGGCAAAAGATTTCGCAGCCAGTGGTGTTTGTCCACTCAACTCTCTCGCTCTTTCTGAAAGCACGTGAAATAGTCCCTGCTCGAGGCCGCGCCGCTTGTCGCCTTGCCAGTCCTTATCATCGTCGGCACTGAGATAGACAATGTATTCGCGTGGGATGTAAGTTGGACCGCCCGGCGGGGTAAACATCTCGCGCTGCATGACGGCCTCAACTTCGCGGGCAATCTTCACCAGGAACTCTTCCCAGACTCTCCGAGGCCGCGCGTGTTCGTCTGCGGCTTCCAGCAGGCCCTCTCCGCTTTCGCCGTCTATCCATTTTCTGATCGATTCAATCAATCCCAATTTTAGTCAGTTCCTCCTGGTGAACTACTCAAACCTTACGAACCGTTTATTTATCCAGCCGCGATCCGAAGAAAACTGATCGGTCTTTGGGCGCCCGTGGGTCACGACCTGGACTTCGAACCAGTTGTTATTCTCGCTTAAGACCCTTACCCGCGAGCCGACTTCAGCCAGGCCAATAGCCTGATTCGAAGGACTCGGACCGGCGCGGAGGTTTACGTCTGTCGTTGTTACACCTTCGCGGCCAGCCACAAACACTTCCGGAAGTCCGGCGATGCGACGCAGAGGGTTCCATTGGGACGTGACGTATCTGTGTGTGGCCAACAACATTCCCGAGAAGCTAAGAATGAGCAAGAGCGCCACCAGGAATCTCCTGGGCCGGCCTCCGGGCGCCGGCTGCTGCTGAACCTGCATTGACGAAGATTTTCCGTTCCGCGACTGCATCCGCAATTGGTCGGGAAAACGCGCGATAATATCCATCGCCGTGGATCGGGGCGCAACTGTTTCCGTTTGCTGGGGCCCGTGCTGAATCCTGCTCACGGGTACCACGATCCGCGGACGTTTCGAAGGCTCAAGACTGGCGTGGGCCAATTCCGGCGCCTGGGCCAACTCAAACCGCGCCCTCGGCGGGGCCTCAGTAATGTCTTCGGGCTCGACGCTCAGTTCGGAGCTCGGCTTGCGCCCGGGCCGCAGGCTTTCCGGGCTAAGCGGTCGGGTAGGTGGTAAAGCGGCTTCCGCCAGTTCATCCCAAAACTCCTGCATCGTCTGGTAGCGATTCTCGGGGCGCCTCTGAGTGGCTTTCTCAAGCACTCGTAGAACCGGGACCGACCAGTGTTGACTGCTGATCGAAGGCGGCAACTCTGTGATTGAATGATGCGCAAAACGGCGCGGTGCTTCACCAGCCAGCAAGCTATACGTGGTTTTGGCCAGGGAATAGATGTCTGCTGAGGGTGTCAGATTTGCTGCCGGAGCGACCAGCGACCCCGTGTCGAGTTGGGACGTCTGCACCAGAGGATTGTGTTCCGGGGCTGAGTAGATATTTGTTCCCACCCGCGTGATGGCGCCCTCAGTTGCTTCAAAGCGGGCTACGCCAAAATCCGCAATCTTCACGATTCTCTTGTCGGCGGTCAACAACAAATTTTGGGGTTTAATGTCGCGATGGATCACACCGCACTGGTGCGCATGAGCCAAGCCGGAACATACCTGCCCGAGATAGAAGAGCGTTTTCTCGATAGTTAGAGGGTGATGGCGCGAAAGTGCCAGCATGTCGCCGCCGGGCAGGTATTCCAGAACAATGTAGTGAAAAGTCGTTCCGGCCAGATCGATGGCCGTGCCGTGGCCTAAACGGTTGATTATGTTCGGGTGTCTGACGCGATCGAGGGCCACCGCCTCGTTCTGAAAGTTTGCCACCAACGTTCGTTCCAACTCGGCGTCGGGCGTTTCTTGCAAGTAGATATTGAGCGCTTTAATAACCACCGTAGTGGGCGCGCCCTCAGGAGCAGCGTTGTCCTTTGCAACGTAGATCTCCGCGTAGCTACCCCGTCCCAGGCACTCCAGTACATCGTAACGGCCATCCAGCCGGCTTTGTTGTAGCTTCAGTTCCGCCATCAGCCCGTGTTTCAACCGATCATTCCCGTTTCTTAGATGCCTTCCTGAGATACATGGCCACCGTTTTCTATCAGCTTACAGGTACAGAAGACTTAACGCACCCGAGCGTGGTGCTCGCCCGAGGGAAGCAGGTGCGCGCATTGTCTAGGGGGAGTCACCAGTGACGGGTCTGGGCAACATCTCTTCCAGATGTGTCAAAGCTCGCGGCTTTTCCTTGTCGAATTTTATTGCCAGAGCCGCGAGGGCCAGGGTCGCCTCTTTTCGAATCGTAGAGTTCGCAGGAGAGGGGTTAATGTCTGACTTCACAATAGCCTGTTCCAGGGCCCGGGCAGCCTCTTCGCTGTTTCCCGCAAGCAGCGAAGCCCGGCCATAGAGGTACAGAAACTCCGGGTCATTTGATTCAAGTGGGCCCGAAAGGCCTTGACGCGCTAATTCCGCGTTCGCCTGAGTGGCAAGCCAGGTGTTCGGGTCTCTATCAATCTCACGGCGGCTTTGCTCAAACTTTAGCATTGGGTCTTCGGCCACGGGTGGCGTGGGTGAGACCTGGGCACTCGGGTCATTTCCTTCTTTCAGGAAAGGTATGGGGCCCTGGTAGCGGTTACCGGCGTAGAAGGCTCCGCCAACTGCCGCGAGAAAAACAACGAACAGGAATAGGCGCCCAACGGCTCTGGCGAAACCACCTTTAGAAGTATTAGAGGCGGGAATATTCAATTTCCTTTCGGGCGTGCTGATCTGCCCTTCATCCGGATTGCCCGGTGGCGGGAAGGCTACCCGGGAAGGTGGAACCAGCGCGTCTTCGGTGATATCCATATTTCCCGGCGTCGCTACTCTTTGGGTCTCAGGTGAGATGGTTCGCTCAAAATCCTCCGAACGCCCGTCGGAAGGAATGCGCTGGCCACAACGGACGACGACCGCAGTAAGGTTGTCTTCTGCTCCCCGCTCATAACAGCGGCTCTTCAGCTCATCGCAGAGTGCCTTCAAACTATCGTTCATGACGAGCAACTGCCTTAATTCGGCGTCAGGGATGTGACGTGTGATGCCATCCGTGCAGAGCAGAAACTCTGTTCCATCCTCAACCTCGATCGTTTTTAGGTCGACCTCCACTGAGTCTTCTGCGCCCAGGGCGCGGCTAATGACGTTCTTGCTGGGGTGGTGAGCAGCTTGTTCGGCAGTCATTCGACCCGCCCGCACTTCTTCTTCTACCACGGAATGATCTTCGGTTTCGCGAACGAGCTCGCCTGCCGTGGTGAGGCGATAAAGGCGGGAGTCTCCGACATGGCCGATAGTCGCAACGTTGCCTTTTAGATGAAGGGCGACAATCGTGGTGGCCATCATCGAGAACTTTGCATGTTCCTGGGCCATTTGGTGAATTGAAGCATTGGCCCGTTGAATGGCCAATTCCATCAGGTCCTCGACATCGTCACCGTCGATCTGATGGCGGAAAGCTTCCGCGAGCACTTCGATCGCGGTCTGCGACGCGACTTCTCCGGCCTCAGCACCGCCAACGCCATCGGCAACAGCAAAAATAAAGCGCCCGCTATCGGCCAGAAAGGAATCTTCATTCAGCGGGCGTCTTTCATTCAAGCCGCGATCTGTAATGGCTTGCGATTCGACGGTGATGGGTTTGTCAGGCTGGTTCATTGGACCGCCTCCAGGTTGACCGGGGAAGAACTTCTGGCAGGGGTTCTGCTGGCAATCAGTTTATCTCCTGCGTTGCGGTGAGAGAAAGCCATAAGCATGCCAAGCATCGCAAAGCTCGTAATCAAGCTGAAACCACCGTGGCTTACAAAGGGCAGCGTAATTCCGGTCATCGGGAGGGCCCGCAAAATACCTCCGATATTGACGAGCGCCTGAAACCCGACAAACGCCGTCAGCCCAGCCGCGCAAAGTTTCGTAAACATATCACGCGCGTCGAGCGAAGTGCGAACACCCGCGGCCACGAAAATAATGACCGTCAGGATCAGCACGGCCCCGCCCGCTAAACCCACCTCTTCCACCGCGGCGGCGTAGACGTAATCAGAGTCGGCAATTGGAATAACTTCGGGAAATCCCAGCCCCAGACCACGCCCTGTGGTCTTTCCAGAAGCGATTCCGAAAATAGCCTGGGCCGGTTGGAAGGCAAGCTTGTCAAACCAGATATCCACATTCACGGTCCGCTGCATCGCCGGACTTTGTTCGGCAATTTCTTTCAATCGTGGATTCTGATTGAGGGCTTCCTCATAGTCTTTCTTCCACCAGGAAACTTCTGGAGACGGAGGGTCGAAACCGTCAAGCCACAGATGAAATCGTTGCTGGATACGCGAGGGAAGAGCGGCCTGAATTGGGCGAGCCAGAGTCGGCAATAGCGGGACCTTCTCCTGAACGTTTCGCGGCAGTGCGCCGACGACCAGGATACTGATCACCAGAAACATCGAGCCTACAAACAATAAGAGTTGAGGCCAGCGTCGCACGGCCACCAGATAGAGAGTAGTGTAAGCGCCGCTAAAGATCAGCATCTGACCGAAGTCCTTGAGGGCAAAGAAGGGTACGAAAGGAATCATGGCCATGACGACCAGGGGCACGATGTCGCGAGCGCGAGGAATGCCCCAATAGGTTTCCGCAAGATCTTTATATCGCGCGGTCAGGATCCCTGCGAAGCCCAGGAGGAACGGGATTTTTGACGGCTCCCACGGAGTCATGTTCCCCAGGCTTTTGCCTGCGCTGGAGGTGACCACCGCGACCGCTAGCGGCAGAAGTGTCAGCAGCACAATGATGAAGCTGTTACGCTGCAGCCACAAAAGGAAACCGTCGCGCACGCAGAAGGAATAGGCGACTGCAAACGCGACGAATGAGATTATGGGAATCCATGTGTAGCTGGCCGTGAGGGCATTCCAAAGCGTGTAGGTAGACTTGCGTCGGGGCAGCTGATCGATGTCCACGGGTTGAGCTGGAGTCGGCGGCAGCCCCATTAACTGTTTCTTGACTGGATCGTAGTTTTCGAGAATGTAGCGAGTACGCAAAGCTTCCATCTTCTCTTGACGGGCCGCTGCTTTGTTTCGGGCGTTATACTCAGGATCGCTGTAGAGCCGGTATTGGATCAGCATGCCCAATGAGAAAAGAATTATGGCGGCCGTGAAAAGGATCCAGTTACCAGCGAACTTCATGACCCGCGACAACCAGAGAATCAGGACCAACAGGGGCAGGTACATCAGGAGGTCACGGACCGCCCCAATGACCGATGTTTCATATCCACGCAGAAGAGCTGCGCGATAGATGGCGTAATAGCCGGCGATCTCGACGCCTGCGATTAGCAAGAGCACGAACAGATGTGACGAAGCGCGGTTTTTCATTAGAAGAAGCGACTCTCGCCAATTTGCAGGTTGGGAAGGGTGGCTTGCCCCCGCTCAAGATTCCCAGCCATCAAAACTTGAATTGACTATTCAATGCCCAGTGTTTTGTCGGATGAGCGGGGGCAAGCCACCCTTCCCTACCTGCGAATTAGCCAGCTTGAATAGTCCCTTTCTTCACTGCGTTCGACGTCTGGTCCCCGGCGCCACTCCTCTTTGGCGAGGTCGATTTCCCGGCGAAGTTCCCAGTTGCGGTCTCTGATTCGTAGGGACGTTGAAATACCCCAGCTCCTTCGCCTTTAAAACCAATGCTGCTGCAATCGGAGCCGCCGAGCGTGAGCCGTAGCCCCCACCCTCTACGACGACCGCCATTGCCAGTTGCGGCCGCTCGAGTGGCGCAATGCAGAGAAACCAACCATCGATCCGGGGATTCTGTTCATCCATGATGGTTTCCTGGTATTCGCGAATGATGTTCCCCCGGTTGTCCTTCTCTACTCGGAGT
>JBGTHZ010000091.1:0-63658 GCA_041745915.1 Pyrinomonadaceae bacterium
TGGTCGGGGCGAGAGGATTCGAACCTCCGACCTCACGGTCCCGAACCGTGCGCTCTACCAGGCTGAGCCACGCCCCGACAGCAAACTGAAAACTCTTGGATACTAAGTGACGCGTAGACTTAAGTCAAATATGCCCCTTGAACTGTAAGCCGGTAGTTTAGAGTTCAAACTTTAGTTTGGTGTCGCGAAACCACAGCCTGAAGGCAACTCTAAACTTCTTGAATCACACTGAACCGTTGCCCTGAGCGCTAAATCAAATCTCTGCGCTGGTTGCACGTGTTGCGCGCGCTTTCTCACGTCTCGATTTGATGAACTCAATGAACGGCGGCATCAGAGACAGCATGACGACGATAATGACGACCCACTCGATATGCTCGTCGAGATCTATACCGAGTTTGGATTTGAGAATGCTACCCAGAAAGTAGCCGCTCAGGAGCATACTAAAAACCCACAGGAAGCCACCCGCCACATTGAAAACGACGAAACGGCGATAAGGCATTTGCGCCGCTCCGGCGACTATGGGTGCGAAAGTGCGTACGATCGGCACGAAGCGCGCGATGACAATCGTCTTACCTCCGTACTTCTCATAAAAAGCGTGCGCCTTCTGAAGATGACTGGGTCGAAACAGAAGTGACTTCTGTTTCTTGAAGAGGCGCGGCCCCATTCTGGCTCCCGTGAAGTAGCCTACAGCATCACCCACCACTGCCGCCACGAACAATGTGCTCAGCAGTATCGCCAGGTTGAGCTTTCCCGTGGCCGCGAAAAGACCAGCCACCACCAGTAGGGAATCGCCAGGCAGGAAGAACCCGACTGCCAATCCCGTTTCAGCAAAAACAATGAAGATTAAGCCTAAGTAAACAAAGATGCCGCCCTTTGCTAAGAGTGTTTCAATAATTATCTTCGGATTGAGAAGCTCTCTCAGTTGATGAAATAGTTCTGAAAGCGTTTCCATAATCTCCTGTCGTAGATCAACCGCATGGTTAGTGTCATATTCGAGTCTTTCAAGAGACGATCCACGAAATAACACGAAATAACACGAAGAAATTTAGTGATGTTTCGTGTGATTTCGTGGAATCGTTTCCTGTAAGACTCAAATACCTAAAAACATTCGCAAAACATAACCGAGACTTGGAGACTAAAGCTAATGCTGAGATGACCAACCGTGATGTCCGATAAGCGGTACAAAGGCGCAGCCGCCATGATCCTCCCGCTGAATTCCCTTCTCCGTTTTGTATACGCGCACCAGAGTCTGAGAATCCCGCGTGGCGCCAATCGGAAGCACCAGGCGGCCACCGATTTTCAGTTGGGCCACCAAAGGTTCAGGTATGTTTGGTCCACCCGCGGCGACGAGAATCGCATCGTAGGGTGCGTTGGCCGCCCAACCCAGGGTGCCGTCGAAACATTTGACTGTGGCGTTATATATATCCAACGCGCGGATTCGTGTTTGCGCTTCACGAGCAAGATCCCCGATTCGTTCCAACGCATAAACCTGGCCCGCAATTTTTGCCAGGACCGCGGTTTGATAACCCGATCCGGCGCCAACCTCCAACACGCGGCTCTCCTTGTCAATGCGGAGCAGTTCCGTCATGCGGGCAACGATGTAGGGCTGAGAAATGGTTTGATTAGCGCTGATAGGAAGTGCGTGATCGCCGTAGGCGCGGCTTTGGAGAGCGTCTGGCACAAACGCGTGACGAGGTACGGTGCGCATCGCCTCCAGAACTGCCGGATCGCGAATGCCGTAGTGATCGCGAAGTCGAGCGACCATTCGTTCGCGTGGTATCGCGTAATCTTGCGACCGCTCTGATGGCTGTTGACCTGTTGATGGCACTGATGCTCTGAACTCAAACTCTTTATTTACTTTCGTGCACCAACTCCGCGCCTTTCAAGTAGTTCCATGTCTCGATCGCTGTTAACGCATTATGATCGGTCATGTCGCTTCTAAGCGGGGTGACCGATACAAAGCCAGAATCGATGGCATAGTAGTCCGTGCCGTCGGCGGAGTTGGTATTGAAGTATTCTTCGCCAATCCAGAAGTAGGGCTTTCCCCGAGGGTCGATGTGTTCACTGATCACCGGGCGGGCGTTCTTAATTCCCTGACGAGTTACCCTGACACCTTTGATCTCACCGGGTGGAAAGTTGATGTTCAGCAGCGTCCCCTCCGGCAGTCCTTCAGCCAAAACCTTTCGAATCGCGGTTACCGCAAACTGCGCCGCCGCTGTGAAATCAAAATTCTCACGGGCCACTAAACTGAACGCCAAACCCGGCACACCGAGAATAGTCGCCTCCAATGCTCCGGCGACTGTACCTGAGTAAGTGGCGTCATCGCCCAGGTTACCACCGTGATTGATCCCCGAAGCGCAGATATCTGGTAATTCTTCGGCTGGCAGGATTTTGTTTAGCGCCAGGGTAACGCAGTCAGTCGGTGTGCCATCCACCGTCCAGTGACGCTCATCAACCTGACGGATGCGAAGCGGCCGGGCCAGCGTGAGACTGTGTGACGCACCGCTCATCTCCGACGCCGGCGCCACCACATAAACATCGCCGACAGCTCGCAGGGCATATTCGAGCTTGATGAGACCATCGGAGTGAATACCGTCGTCATTTGTTAGAAGGATACGAGTCATATGGAAGTCTTAATCAAGCACTCGTCTGCAGGGCCACGCTCGCTGGCCCGGTCTCTCGAGCGCATCCACTTCCGATTCACTAGGGGGTTAACTGATGAGAGATGAGCACGACTGCGTGCTGCACTGCTGAAGGCTGTCCCAACTAGTCGCGAGGAGTGCTGCGCATACGACCCTTTTTCTTATTCCGCTTGCGCGCAAGTGCCGACTTTAGCTTTGCCTTCTGACCGGGCGGGATGAAGAACGCGTGCTTCTTGGCGTCCTTAATTATCTCCTCTGTCATCACCTTGCGCTTGAAGCGCCGCAATGCGCTTTCGATCGATTCGCCCTGATTAACCGTAACTATTGCCATTCTCTCTCCGTCTTTCTGTTTCCAATGTTAGCAGCGGAACATATTTAACACGCGTACAACGCCTGCGGTCAAGTTGGCATTGGGGCTGGGTAATGGTTCCGTTTGATTCTGAAGTTCAAGAGCCCAACCTTCAAGTTGCCGTTTCGAGACCACAAACAAAAGTTTGAACTCTAAACTTCCTGACGCTGGCCTTACAAACCGAAAGCCCGACACCCAATATCAAGACGCATTGGACGTCGGACTTTAGGAGTTGTAGCGCCCGATTGCCAAACCTAAACGGCAACCGCCTCAGCTTCGGCCGGCTGGGCTTTCTTTCGCGTCAAGCCCTGAATCTGGACGGGTTTGTCCACTTCCTTGGTATCCATCTGCTGCTTTAGCACGAGCTCCTGATAGAGTTTGCGCATCATCACAGCCTCTTCGTGGGCGGTTTTTGGCCCTTCCATCTCCGGCTTGTTTGGTCGCGTAAGGTCGATAGGATTCAGGACCATGTTATGCACCGATTCACTCAACTCAACCTCTTTGCCTCTGGCGAAGATCTCATGACGACCGTGCTCTTCATACCATTTCGCAACCGTGGCGTTCTGGTGCATGTTCTCAATGATGTTTCTCCAGCCAATGCCGGTGTTGTAAGCACAGAAGGAAATCTCGCCTTCCTGAGTACCGTAAGGAATGATGCACATTTCAGTGCGGCGGAAATCATAGTTAAAGAGATCCTGGAACCACATGCCCGCGATAAAAAGGAAGTTCCAACGATCGGAGCGGCGCTTCTCGATGTCGTCAGCGGTGCGATCGCCTGAGACCCTGCCATACTCCTTGCCGGTCAAGCCGAACGACTTATCGAACTTCTTGAACAACTCATAAAGCGTAAACTGACTCGGCGATTTGTAAGGATTGTAGTGTTTCAACAACGCCAGACCCATCATCAAATTCGACATCCACTTACCGCGGGCTGCGTCAGTAATCTTCTGCATGTCCTTAACCAGACCCGGAATGTTTAAGAACTCGGGTACCGGACGCATTTCTCTTGTTTCCTTGTCCACCATCACCGCAGTGCCGACTCCGCAGTTGGGGTGGCAACCGCAGGACACCTGGCCCCACTCCGCCTGTGGACCATGTACCAGGTCAGCGAAGTCGGCGAAAGCGCCCATCAACGAAAGTGGAAACCAATCACGCGTCGGCTCAGTGATGCCGACCTGGTCCTTAACATCGTGGGCCAAATGCGAAAGCGTGTAGCGCTGCTGCAACCGGCGTTGCTCGGTGATCTCTTCGTCACGGCCGGTGAACGAAACAGGCTGGAAAGAGAGGAAAGCAATCTTCTTTGGATTGTCTAGAGCGAACCGAATAATCGAGCCCACCTGATCGTTGTTGATTCCATTTACGAGCGTTGTAACCAGCACAATCTCGACTCCTGCTTCATGCAGGTTATTGATCGCGCGCATCTTGACGTCGAAGAGATTGCCGACTTGCCGATGGCTATTAGCGTCGTTGCCGATGCCGTCAAACTGCAGATACACGTAACGAAGACCGGCTTCGGCGGCCTGGCGGCAGAATTCTTTGCTCTTGGCAAACTCAATTCCGTTGGTCGCGGCCTGCACGCTGTTGTAGCCAACTTTTCGTGAGTACCTGATCGACTCCAGAAAATGCGGCGAAATGGAAGGCTCGCCACCCGAAAACTGAACCGACATCTGACGACGCGGCTTAATCGAAATGGCGTTGTCCAAAATTTCTTTAATATCGTCCATGCTCAATTCATGAACGAAACCCACCTGGTTTGCATCCATGAAGCAAGGGTCGCACATCATGTTGCAGCGGTTCGTTAAGTCGACCGTCAGGACGGCGCCGCGCCCATACTTGATTGTGCTGGTGCCGTGGTTGTGCAGCTTTTCGTCGTTGTGCGCGTCGATGTCCCGACCGGGGAACATCTTCTCAATGTGAGTGAGAAACTTCGCGTCGATGGCCATCATGTCTTCAAAGTGGCCATGGATCGCACAGTCTTTCACCATCCAGATCTCGCCATCGCGTTCGATGATCTGGGCCTTGATCTCGCCGACCTTCTCATTGATCAGAACGCTGACATCCTGCTTACCGCTGAGGATGGATTCCCTGGCCTCAATGACGCAGTTGGGACAAAGCGAGTCGGTGGTTCGCGGCCAACCCAATGTTGGCTTGCTCTTCTGCCAGGATTTCAGCAGTGGCTTGTCTGACCACCTGGGCGTAAATGATGGATTCGGCTTGTATTTATTCACTGACTGAATAGTGGAATGGACGGCTCCCGCGAATAGCGTTAAGCCCTTCTCGACGTGTTTAATAGGTCGCATCGCTCTCTCGTTTTCCTCTGATTTAGATTTATAAATGCTGATTGCAAGCAGGGATGGCCCGCACGAGCGCTTGCAAGACTAACAGGAGGCTACTGGCAATGACTGTGCCGTCAATCCCAGAAACACTTAAGTGCGGGAATAGTGGGACTTAAGGCTATTTCGAGCGTGAGGTTTCACCAATTCAGTGAGGTTGATGTGTGTCGTCAGCACCCAGACGACCTGATCTCTCGATTGGTGTAGCTTTTTGCAACAGCACCTTGAGCCTCTTCACCCCGTAGGGGTGAGATGTTTATAGCTCCGAATGCCGTCCTCCCGGCTCCATTCGGAGGAGCGGGCACCTTCTTGAGTGGGACAAATCTCGTTGAGTCCCACTCCTCCGAACCGAGTGTTAATCAGAGGGGGGCGGGCTCTATAGACATTTCACTCCTACCGCAGTGAGGAATGGTGGGTCTGTTCAATCACTTCGGAGCGAAATACCCAATCCGAGCGGAGACCTGATGGTTGGAATTGGTCGTTTCCACTTTCACCCGCCGAAACCCGCCGTCGCGAGTTTTGTTTAGGGGCGAATAGTAGATCGCGTATTGGTGACGCAGCTCTTCCGCTACTTCTCTATAGACCCTTTCCAGATCGTCGAAAGACGTCGGCTTGTAAACCCTGCCCCCGGTTGCACGGGTCAGCTGGTCCAGGTTCCTTTCGCTGGCGCCGAGTGCTTCGATTGCAAGTCGCAGATCCCCGATTCGCAACGCGTTGAAGCGTTGCGCGGAGGCTGACTCGTATAACAGAGCCGATAGTTCCGACTCCTTTCTAATTCGTTCAATCTGGGTGTTGCTCACAACGTAGACAGTCGTCTGAGACTGTAGCGCGGCTCGTAGGGCAGCATCGAAGGTTGTGCCGCGTCCACTATCAACGCCATCGGTGAGGACAATGATCGCGTGCCGGGCATTCGGGCGTGGTAATTGATCGCGAGCGGCCAGCAGCATTGCATCGTTGAAGCGCGTGAACATTCCAGGGGCAACGCGACGAAGCGCGCGTCGCAGCTGCGCAAGGCTCTTGGTCCAGTCCTGCAACAACAAGACGCGGTCATCGAACTGAATCAAACTAATGCGATCGTCAACCGCCAGGTGCACAGCAAAGCCTTCGGCAGCGCGGCGAAAATCATCCAGATTTTTCGAGACAGATGACGAAGCGTCGACCAGCAGCACTACATCTACCGGAACCTGTCGCAGACCTAAATCGCTGAGAGGTTGCTCAATATTATCTTCGAAGACGCGAAAGTTTGCGCGAGTTAAGCCAGTTACAAGCTGCCCGCCGTTATCACGCACCGTCACCGGCAACAACACTTCCGTCGTGTTGACTGAGATGACATCGTCGGGATCAATGATCTGTGGTGGTTTCTGTTTTAGTCGAGGAATGGGCGGCGGTGTGGCTTCGGCATCCTGCGCGTGCGCCGATGGCAAACCTGCAATGCCGAAGCACGCGGCGAGACCAAAAGCGAACTTCAGGGCGCTGATAGAGAACTTGCCTGGCATTCGGCTAGTAGGCCCCGCTTGTAGAGGAACCACCTGTCTTCAAGCCTGAGTCATCCATGGCCGCGGACATCGCCGTGATAATTGCGTCCGTGACTCGACGTTTTCGTAGTTCGTTCAGTTTCGCTGGGGACAAATCAAAATCGACGGGAGAGTCTTCTATTCTCTTAATGATGGTGCCCTCCGAGAAACCTGCTTCCACGAGCTGAATTATCGACTCGTTAGTGAGCGTAGGCGTTTTCTCGAGCTTCAGTGATGCCCCGCCGGCTTCGGCCGGAGGTCGAATAATCCGGACTGTGGCGCTGCCCGTGGTTGTGGTTTCACCCTGATTGGATCCGTTGAGTCCCCGGCTACGTGACTCACTTTTTGAACCGCTGCCCGACCCGAAGATTTCAGACTCACCGCCAGGCGCGCCAGCCCCACTTTCGCTCGATCTCCCTTTTCTCTTGAAAAATGAATCGTCGTCCCAATCGTCATCTAAGGAAGAAGATCCGTTGAGAGCCAGCATAGTGAGAATGATGTTCTCATTGACCCCGTTGCGCTTCAGGTCGATCAAGCCATCCGGATCAAGGTCAA
This sequence comes from Pyrinomonadaceae bacterium, assembly GCA_041745915.1. GTDB lineage: Bacteria > Acidobacteriota > Blastocatellia > Pyrinomonadales > Pyrinomonadaceae > PSRF01. The sequence continues at coordinate 7,394 of JBGTHZ010000091.1, forward strand.
AACGGTTAGGTCTGCTACGGATGATTGCGATAACCGTTTTCTCCTTAAAACCGGCGCGAACCAACTTAACCACTGCGGCATTAGTCAGCGGGGGTTCTGAGCTTTGTTGAGCAGCTACCGGGGATGAAAAGAAAAGCCCGCACAGCGCAAGCACGGGTACGGTTCTCAATAATAGGGTTTTCATTGGGTTCAAATTTTACACCCAGAGCGACGTCTGGAACGAGCGCCGGCGTTCACCTGCCACCCTCGCTCAGGGCGGTGGCCGGTAACGGGCGAACGGGCGTTTTCTTCACCTGACCATAACGGTAGCCAACTCGCCTGACGTAATTGCGCGTCTCGCGGTAGGGGGGCACTCTACCCCCAAACCTGGCCACCGCGCCTTCTCCCGCATTGTAACTGGCAAGAACCAGATCCACCCGGCCATTGAATCGTTGCAGAAGCTGTTTCAAAAACCGTGTACCACCGGCGATGTTCTGAGCTGGATCAAAAGGGCGGCGAACGCCAAAACGAGCGCCAGTCGCCGGCATTAATTGCATCAATCCGCGGGCGCCTTTGGGTGAGAGCGCATATACGTTGAAATGTGATTCCTGCTCCATAACACAAAAAATCAGGTAGGGATCAACGCCATACCTAGCACCGTTTTGTCTAATCAAGGCGTCAATCCTCGGACGTCCGGTGCTCCAGCCGCGCGCCTTCTTTGAAGAAGAGTCAGAATCGGCCAGAGTTTCCAGAGTTTCCCGTTCAATGTGATCGACGCGGCTGCGTTCGATAAATATGGAAAGTGGGCCGCGGTTGTACCAAACTCCTGCTGCAGACTCCGTTGCGGAATCGGCCTCTACTCGCGCTCCACCTTTAAGGTGAATCCAAACCGGCTGGATCACGGTGGTAGTGTTAGTCGATGTGACTGCGGCCGTCGTCTCGGGCTGCTCCATTTTAGGCTTAACTGCGGAGCCCCGCTCGATAGCCTTGACCCGTTCACGCGGCAAAAGGTGAGTGATTCCTCCCTGCTTGTACCAGACTCCCTGGGCGCTCTCCCAGGCGTCATCTACTGGCACGAGTGTGCCATTGATGAGCTTCAGACGAACCTGACCATCAGCGAGTTCGGGTACTTGATTTTTGGCAGAGTCGGATTGTGATGCAGGTCGTGGGAGACGTTTTCTTGAACGCCTTTGAGCGTGCACAGTGAAAAGGCTGCTGCAGAGCAACAGTGCTGTGCAGAGTGTAAACAGTCGCAGTGTGGTTAAGGTATGGGTCATCGGGCTCCAGACTGTGCAACTGGCACCTCACTCTTACTGGCACCTCACTCTTCGGGTTTACAACTCGAGCGGATCGTCGTGGCCTCTCTCAATCATGGTTTCCTGGGTCCGTACTGGCGCAAACGTATGGGAGGCGCCGAAGTAGTTCCGCCAAGCAACGTCAAGGACGTGAGCCGTCAACTCGAGGGCTTGCCCTTCGAAGAGGCAAATATCAGTGACCCGGTCGAGCAGATCGCGCGGCTCGCAACCTTTCATCTGTCTTCTTTCGATCCGGTATTTGTTCAGCAGGTGATCCAGAATCTTTTGCTCGCATTTAATGCCCCGTGTGTAGGCGGCACGCTTGAAGATTTCGGACCACGCTCCAGGGGTTGGTGGCTCCACACGCGCGCGGTATCCCATGCGTCGCAGGAAGGCCTGGTCGGCGAGATCTTTTTCTTCGAGGTTCGTGGAAAAGACCACGAGTTGCTCGAAAGGAACTTCTATTTTCTTACCGGTATGGAGGGCCAAATAATCGACCCGACGCTCGAGTGGAACGATCCAGCGATTGAGCAGGTCCTGAGGCGCGACTCGCTGCCGGCCGAAGTCGTCAATCACAAGCGTGCCGCCATTCGACTTCATCTGGAAAGGAGCCTCGTAGAACTTGGCCTGTTCGCTCCAGGTGAGATCTGCATTCTCGAGTGTCAACTCACCGCCGACTATAACCAGCGGTCTGCTGATGAGTGCCCAGCGTCGATCATACTCGCCAGCCGGCTCCTGGTCTGGAGCTTTGCGGTGACAGTGGGCATCAAAGACGCGAATGATTTGTCCATCGATCTCTACCGCGTAGGGAATCCAAATGGCCCCGGGCAGGGCGCCATTGATGCGCTCTGCGACCGCGGTTTTCCCAGTTCCCGGCAGGCCGGTAAGAAAAAGGGATCTTCGAGAGTTGATGACGCAACCCAATGTTTGGAGCAGCGAATCCGGCAAGACAAGATCGTGAAACGCAGCCAGTGCCGTTTCCATCGAGGCCGGCGCTGAGGGAATCGATTGCAGGCGCATCATGTGCGTGTAGTCCGCGAGCGAAACTGGAGCGGCGCCCACGTAGCCGCATACGGAAAGCAATCTGGTCAAACGATCCCAACCATGATCGAGCATTGCGTAGCGCGTCGACCCAACCGTGGACTGTACCTTCACCTCAATCAGTTTTTCCCGATAGAGCTTTTGCAGTACGTCCTCAGTCAGGGAACGTGGCAGATGCATTAGCTCCGCAATAGACGCGGTGGTAGGCTCGGGCACCATGGCAACGTGTTTCAATGCCAGGTCGCAGAGAAAACCCTCGGACACTCCCGTATCCTGAAGTTCCTCCGGTACGGGTGGTCCCATGGTTTCAACTTCCGCCCGCGACAGTATTGTGGTTTGCGACATCATCGTTTTCTCTTTCGTACGCAGGAATTCACTTCCCGCTGAGCGCTACATTTGCTTCAGCTGAAATGGCTGCCAGCGCGTTTCGTGCGTTCAGTGATTCTTCAGTTTTCCCAATGCGCTGGTACAGGTCTGCCAGCCGTCGCAGGGCGATGGAGGAATGTGGATCGACGCGGCGCGCGCCTTCGTAGTATTTGATTGCCTCTTCTTCGCGTCCGAATCTCTCCAGCATCCTGGCGATGTTCAGATTACCCTTTAGTTCCCCGCCCGCACGCGCGAAGTTTTTATATGCTTCCTCAAACTTCCCCATGCGGCAGAGCGCCAGGCCCAGATTATTAAGGATGCGCTCATCGCGAGGAGCCAGTTTGGCGGCTCTCTTCAGCCGATCAATCGCGGCGCGGTAATTTCCGTTTTGATACAGCGAGAAGCCGAGGTTGTTCAGAGTCTGAGCATCTTCGGGCTCTGCCTTAACGGCGCGTTCGTAAGATTCTTTTGCCCGATCCTGCAAACCCTTCTGCGCGTATGCAACGCCCAGTAGATTGTGAGCTTCGCCGAGGCGTGGATTTAAGGAGGTGGCGGTCGACAACTCTGCGATCGCCTCATTGAGCCGGCCATCATGCAGAAACGCACGGCCGGATTCGAGATGTTCCCTGGCGGTGCCTGAGGTGGAGACTCTCCGGGCATCCGGGTAACGATTGTCGTCGACTCGCTGGACACCAACGCTCTCAAACTTCTCAGCATCATCCTCCGTCATACGCCGAACCCTATCCTCTTTGCCTCGAAACAGCTTCCCAAACGCCTTGAAAGGCGCCGCCAGCACGCGCACGACTTTGTTGCCGCCCTTCTTTTTTGTCACCTCACCATTTTCGTTCACCTCGCCTCCGACCGAACCGGAGTCCGCAAGCAGATTGGCATCGGGATCGCCGTCTAGCTCGAGAGTGGTAGCGCTCCACATTGCGGTAACAGCGATGGTAAGTATGAATGCGATCAGAATCGCGATTAGTCTTCGTTTTTGCATGACCAACTCCTTACATCTTTTCGAACGTATCCATTAGTTGGAGGGCTGCAGGGCCAAGCAGGGCTATAAACAACGTAGGAAACAGGAAACACGCAAGGGGAAGGAGCAATTTCACAGCCGCCTTCTGGGCCGCTTGCTCTGCCCGCTGACGTCGTTTGGTTCGCAGTGAATCTGAGAAGGCTCTGATTGCTTTAGTGATCGACGTACCAAACTTGTCTGTCTGGATTAGCATGGCGATGAGACTGCGCAGATCGTCGACGCCAGTTCTTTCTCCCAGGTTGCGTAGCGCCTCTTCACGATCACGGCCCACTCGCATCTCCAGGTTGGCCATCTCGAACTCTTCACTGATGTCCGGGTGCACATCCTTGAGCTCAGTGCTGACCTTCACCATCGCGGCGTTCAATCCCAAACCGGCTTCAATCGAAATAACCATTAGGTCCAGCGCATCAGCGAGACCCCAACGCACGAGTTGTTGACGAGAGCGGATCATTCGTGCCAACCCATAGCGCGGCAGGGCGAAGCCAACAACGAAAGCCATCAGGATAAAGAGCACCGCGCTGCTGAGCGGTCGCGCGAACCATGCGCAGCCAAGAGCTACCATCGCCGGAAATCCGGCAAGCGCGGCGATTTGAATGGCCCGATACATTATCGGAGCACCGGGGGATCTAAACCCCGCCTGCATCAATTGCTTTTGCAGTTTCTTTGCTTCGGCAGCAGACGGTGGCAAAAGCTTATTAAGCGGTGAAGCAAGGCGCTGCGCCAGTTCGGCGGAGGCCGAATGATCTTCATCAAGAGATCCGGCGCCTCCGGCCGGCGTCGCTCTTTCACCAAGTCTTTTTAAACGCTCAGTAGAAGCGCTCTGCGGCCGGTACATGAGCCAGTAGACGCCCATCATTCCGAGCGAGATGCAAATGAACGTAGATATTGTGATTATTAGAAGCATGGCTATTTGGTCTTTGTACTTTGTGCTTTGTACTTTGTGCTTTGTACTTTGTACTTTGTTCTTTGACCGAGACACTAAGTTCTAAGTACAAAGTTCCAAGAACAAAGTACAAAGACCGAAGGTCAGATTTTTATATCCAGAATCCTCCGCACAATCAGCATGCCTGTTACCTGCAGGAACATTGCCGCCGCAATCAAGTAATGTCCACGCGTATCTTTCCAGAGGATGGCCATGTAGTCGGGATTCATTATGGTGATCATGATAGTAACGAATATTGGCAGGCCGCAGAGCAGCCAGGCCGACATGCGCGAGCTCGTTGTCAATGTCTTCAAGTCGCCCATGATCCGGAACCGCTCACGAATAGTGTGGGAAACCTTTTCCAGAATCTCTGCGAGGTTTCCGCCCGTCTCACGCTGAATCATCACCGCTGTGACGACCATGCGCAGATCCAGTAGCGGAATGCGCTGCGTAAGATTTTCCATAGCAAGCTTCAGCGAGAGACCGAGATTCTGCTCTTCATAGGCCTTGCGAAACTCGCCCGCGATCGGTTCGGGCATCTCTGCCGAAACCATATGAAGCGCTTCCGAGAATGCGTGACCAGCTGAAAGCGCACGGCTCACCAGGTCGAGCGTATCGGGCAAGAGCTCCAGAAATGCTTCAAAACGCTTTTTGCGTTTCCACCAAACGTGAGCAAACGGGAGAGTCGCGGCAGCAAGGCCCGCCCCCAGCATCATTAGAATGGATCCGCTGATGACGGATACCGCCAGCGCCGCGAGCATGCCTGCCATGCCGGCAAACATCACCAACCGTGATGGCGTCAAATGCAGGTCGGCCTGATCCAGCATTTGTTTCAAGTGTAAGGCGGCCTGAACACGAATAAGAAAGCGATTGACCGAGGGGATCTCGCTCATCAGCTCATTGCGCGCCAGCACAACTTCTATGTCTTCGGTATGTGCCGAATGGAGTAAGGCTTCTGAGAGCCGGTGTCGTAAACGGGTGCGTTTCGCATCGGTTCCCATCGTAGCCAGGAGGTATGCGCCCAGAACGAGGAACAAACCGAATACAAAAACTAGAAAGCTGATGAACATGTGGTTTTACTGCTCCTCAAAGAAGACTCGGGGCAATTGCAGACCGCTGGCCTTGAGTCGTTCGGCAAAGCGGGGTCGAATACCTGTTGGTTTGAAGCGACCGATGACCTGACCCTGAGCGTCCACCCCGGTTCGCTCGAACAGGAAAATTTCCTGCATGGTGATCGTTTCGCCTTCCATTCCGGTAATTTCGGCGATTGACGTGAGACGGCGCGTGCCATCTGAGAGGCGCGCCACTTGCACCACCAGATCCAGGGCGGAGGCCATCTGCTGGCGCATTGCGCGATCGGAGAGACCCATACCAATCATCTGGATCATTGTTTCCAGACGTGAGAGTGCGTCGCGTGGGGTGTTTGCGTGAACAGTAGTCAAACTTCCGTCATGACCCGTATTCATTGCCTGCAACATATCGATTGCTTCGCCGCCGCGTACTTCACCTATCACGATGCGGTCGGGACGCATGCGCAGCGCATTCCGAACCAGATCTCGCTGCGTAACTTCACCTTTGCCCTCGATATTTGGCGGCCTGGTTTCCAGGCGAACCACATGTGGCTGCTGCAGCTGCAACTCCGCGGAATCCTCAATAGTGACGATGCGCTCGTCTTCCGGTATGTAGGCCGAGAGCGCATTGAGCAATGTGGTCTTACCTGCGCCTGTACCCCCGGAAATCAGAACATTGAGCCGCGCGGTAACGCACATCTGAAGCATGTCGGCAATGTCCTTGGTAAGCGCCTTGTTTTCGATAAGCATATTCATCCGCAAAGGCTCTGCGCCAAAGCGGCGAATTGAGAGCACCGGGCCATCGATGGAGAGCGGTGGAATAATTGCATTAACGCGCGAGCCATCACGGAGTCGGGCATCTACCATCGGTGACGACTCATCGATACGACGGCCCACCGAGGAAACAATGCGTTCGATCACCCGCATGAGGTGTTCATCGTCTTTAAAAGCGACGTTAGTGACTTCGAGTTTTCCCCGGCGCTCAACGTAGATCTTTTTATACGAGTTGACGAGGATGTCCGAGACGGTCGGGTCTGCCAATAACGGCTCCAGTGGGCCCAGTCCAAAAAGCTCGTGCTGAACGTCATTAACCAGACGTTCCCGTTCCGAGGAAGACAAAGGCAGCGCTTCCTGGGCCAAGACGGTTTCGGCCAGTCGTGAGACTTCGGCGTGCACCTGCTCGGGAGTCAGAGCTGCAAGCTTACTCAGATCCATCCGATTGATCAGGGTGCGATGAAGTCGAGACTTCATCTCCTGAAATGAATTCTGACCGCCATTGTCTGAGCCGGAAGCCGGACCACCAATAGTCTCTTTGATTAATCGCTCTCGCAGTGCCATATCGTTTTAGCCCGCCCGTCCGGTATTAGAACTTCTCCAGAGAAGTTTGCAGGTTGAGTTGATTCTGAGGACTCTCTCGCTTGAATAGTGAATCCCACACCGTCCGCTTCGGCTGCACGTCCGACCCGGTGCGCACCAAACCACTAGCTATGGTTCCCGCTATTCGTTTGATCTCCAAAGCAATCTTGGAATTCGGATCAGACTGGACCAGCGGCTGGCCCAGATTTATTGATGAAACCGCGGTCTGGTAATCACTGGGTACATACCCTATGACGGGTTCGCCGAGGAACTTTTCAACCTGGCGCAGGTCAAGATCTATCTGCTTGCTCCAGCGATTAACTACTATGCGGACCTTCTGGCGGGGATAACCAAGCCTATCGAAAATTTCCAGGGCGCGTTGCGTGCTGCGGATGGCCGGGATATCCAGAGTAAGAACCAATAGGATCTCGTCGGATTGGTCGAGCGCAGCCAGGGTTATCGAATCAAAAGTATGCTGCGGATCCAAAACCACGTAGTCATACGACTCACGCAGTTTTCGCAGCACATCAAAGACGTGCTCCGGCTCGATTTCGTCCGCCGAGTCGGCCTCTCTGGGAGCCGCCAGTAGGGAAAGGTTGGTGGAATAAGGTGTAACGAAACTGTTGATCAGAGCCTCGTCCAGTCTTGCGCGGTTTTCCGCCATGTCGGCAAACGAATACTTTGGATTGACACCGAGAAAGAGCGGCAGGTCGCCGGCTTGCAAGTTCAGATCTACCAGCACCGTGCGGGCAGTGATTACTGCGGCAAGGTTGGTAGCGATGAAAGATGTTCCGCAACCGCCCTTGCTGGAAAACACGGAAATCATTCGACCCTTTTTCTTGGGCGCTTCAACCTGGCCGGCGCAAAACTCGGCCACTCGATCCAGGACCGTTTTCAGTTCTTGCGCGCTGATTGGGAGGTGCAGGAATTCTCGGGCGCCCGACCGCAAACTCTGTAATAGCAACTCCGGTGAGAGGTTATTCGCAGCGGAGATGATCGCCATTCTCGGCAATTCTGAACTCAGCCGCTTAATAAATTTTATGCCCTGCTCTGACTCCGCGCCCAGGGAGATGATTGCGGCCATTGGCTTGAGGCGAAGGATTTCCTCATGCAGCTGTTCAGCATCGTTGCCACCTGCCAGCAATTGCACACGCTTGTCAGCTGACAAGGCAGTGCGGATTTCCTTGAAGTTATCAAGGCCAGTGCTTAGAACTACAGTGGTAAGTGGCTGGGTCATCTCTTTTCCTGTCTGACGAGTAGATTGTGGGGCAATTGGCCGGCGTCTAGAGGTTTGCCGGAATAAGGCCTGCGCTTTCGGCAGTTAGCGTGGTGGCGTAGTCGGGCATCGGGATACTGGTGCTGACTATTGGGACGACGAATTGGAACTGGTAGTTAGTTATTTTTACTGTTGCCGTGCCTCCGCTTAATCCGAATCCTGTGTAGGTGACGATCACGTTTGCATCGGTCAGATTACTTACCACGGGGGTCGTTCCACCCGCCGGGTCTCCATAAACTACGACGTTTTTGACTGCTGCGGAGTCTGCGGCTGTATGAACAACTGCGTAACGAGCGCCACGACGGGCAGCATCCGAGAGAGCATTATGGACCCAGAGCGCACGACCAAACTCGAGTACGGCAAACATCACCGTCAGGAATACAGTTGCGCCAATGGCGAACTCTACTAAGGTCGCCCCTCGTTGGTTCTTTTTGCTGATCTTGATACGAATCATTTGTGATTCCTTCTTAGATCGGAGGCTGGGTTAGTAGGAAGCGCATAGTCACGCTTGGCTTCACATCAACGTCCATTTTGAGAGCAGCTATGTTGGTCAACTTCCCCAGGTCGAAAATAGGCTGATGCTTAAAGTTGGTTATCGCTACCTTGACTGTCTGGGGCAGAACCGGCACACCGCCCTGACGAGTGATCACAACGTTGCCGGCGGTCAATCCCGGGAGTATCGGAGAGCCGTTACCGGCGGCATTGCCATAAACAACAATGTTCTTTGCTATGGTGTCCTGGGCGGGGTTGACGGCGGCCGTGGCCAGGTATCTGGCGCCTGCTCTCGAAGCCTTGGCCAGCGTCGTATACTCGTAGAAGTACCTGCCAAACTCGGCCGTCGCGCCAAACAAAAGCAGGAAAATAGGTATTACTAACGCCAGCTCAACTAACTGTGTGCCGCCCTCGTTCTTGAAAAGGCGATTCAAACTGCGGAATCGTCGCAGGCGGCGTGTAGCGCGGATTTTTCGTACTCTTGAATGCATTTTGTTTGCCTATTTGTAGAGCACAGGAGTTGCCATCAGAGGGTTACCTGGTCCGCCAGTAGTGCTGAACCCACCCTTGCCGGCTATGACGATGTCGTCGATGTATTCGGCCTCGATCTCTCCACCGCTGCCGCCTCCAACCCTCTTCCTCAAGAAGAATTGGCCAAAGCGATTGAAGGTGACTTCGTTTCTGCCCGGATCAAACATGCCGATTTTAACGATTGGAATGATTACGATACGACGTCCCGGAACCGAGGGGTTATTGGGCGCCTGCATCGGAGATCCAGCCTTGTATTGATCGTAGGTGATGTCCTCTTTAACGTTGCTGTCGGGTGGGTGATCTGTTGGGTTAACACCGCCACCTTGATAAAGATCAAAACGCGTGTTAATGCCCGCTCTAACTGGTCCGGCGGTCACACCCGGCTTGGTGTCGATTGCGTAGGTAGCGCCTGCTTCAGCACACGCATCAACGCCACTGGCAAGACCCTCGCGAACATCGCTTCCACCACGTCCGGCTACTGCCAGAATCTGATAATTTCCCGGTGAGACATGGCTGCCTGGTGCGGAGCGGATGACGTAGACCTGGCCCGGTACCATCGTGCCATCCATACCAGGGACACCGGTGTAGTCAATGACCGTGAGTGGAATAAAATTGCAGAAGACGTTGAGAGGAACCGAGAAACCCGCCGTTGCCTTGGCAGTTAGATTCTTGCTGTTGCCCAGAACGCTCATGGCGAAGGTCACGCCCACGGCTGAATCAGGTGTTGTCACCTGGACGAAGCGAATGTTCTGGGGGCTTGCCTGTGCGTCGGCCTCCGACATATATGGTCCATCCAGATTCACCGCAAACAAAACCTTCGACCTGGGAAACGCCACTGCCTGGTGATTGAAATCATAGTTATTCATCACCTGCACTGCGCGGTTAGTAGCTTCAGTGATGCCGGCAGCCGATGCATTCAAAGCGGAGACCGCCGCGAGCGCTGAGGAATCGGCTGCGTTCTGTAGTTCAGTCTTAACCAAATAGAACCTGCTGATGTCGACTGCCAGCCCCACGGCCAGCAGAACGGACAGCATTCCCAGTGCCGACGTGGCGAGAATTGAACCTCGCTCGCCCTGTCGGTCTCGCGTCTTCCTTAATTTCAGATTGTCCATTTTTCCCCCCTTCCGCTATTACTCTCGTTTAGGGTGAGGTACTACCTCGGCAACGTCAGTCGAAGTAAGTCACTAGGGACTCACGAGTTCGGATCTGAAATTGACAGGGATCGACTTTGCTACTGGAAGTGGCTGGTTTATGCGGCGACTGCTCGAAACCTTAGGAGTGGTGGTCGACTCAGTCGTTGTTCCAGTGCTCGTTGCTTTCGGGTCCATGGCTCTCTCAGGTTCCGCAGTCATTGGAGCGGCCACCGGTTCAGTCTGCGTCTGTTGACCTGTTGAGAAGCCGGTCTTGCCCTGAATCTCTGTTCCCCTGGGCTCGAGGCCTAGTGGTGAGCCGTTCTTCAGACCGTCGATGCCGCGCATCAGTGGCAGGTCGTCCGGGCTGGTGGGCTTCACGAGGTGTGCGGTGACGATAAACATCAACTCCGTTTCGTTCTTCTGGAAAGACTTGGATTTGAAGAGCGCTCCGAGAATAGGAATGTCGCCGAGCACTGGCACCTTGGAGAGCGAACGCGTTTCCTGATTGTCAAGCAAACCAGCCAGGGCAAACGATTGTCCATCGCGCAGCTCAACACTCGTCTTAGCACGACGGGTCCGCAGAGCCGGAATAAGAAAGCCATCAAATCTCACGCCGTTCGAGAAATCGATAGTGGAAACCTCGGGCTCGAGATCGAGCCTGATGTGATCTTCATCTATGATCGTCGGCTTGAAGTTCAGACGAATACCATATTCTTTGAACACCACTGTGACTGTGCTTCTTTCACCGCCTCCCTGGACTATAGGAATGGGAAATTCTCCACCGGCCAGGAAGCTGGCTTGCTGGCCATCCATGGCAATGAGATTGGGCTCGGCCAGCGCGCGCAAGGCGCCCTGTGTTTGCAGTGCCCGAACATATGTCGCCAGGCCAATTGCGTTTTGAAATAAGAACAGGTTTACGGCCGAACCTATGAAGTTAGTTTCCAGCGCCGGAAGCGTGGAACCGGCCAAGGTGGCTGGTCCACCCGCCTGCGAGAAAGTGGAGGTGCCGCCATTTACGGTTGCAAAGGACGAACCCAATTCTCGTGCCTTAGTACGATTAACTTCGGCGACGCGAACCTGGAGCTGAACCTGGTTCATGTTCTTAACCGGCGAACTCAGCATGTTCACTGTCTTGAAACCTGCGGCTTCAACCACAGCCTGTGCCTGCGTCGCTGTCTTCGGATCCGACACGCTGCCCGACATCACTACCGAGCCATTTGCCTGACTCAGACGAATGTCGTCCTTCGGGAACAGCGTGCGCATCTGAGAATCGATCAAGGAAAGGTTGGCGCGCACATAAACGTCGAACACCAGATATTCCCGGCCCGATTGCTCCCAGGCGATGAAGTTGACCTGGCCGAAAGCCTTGCCGTTAACCAGCACCTGATCGGGCGAGACCAGCACAGCTTCTGCGATGTCCGGATTGGAAACCGAGAAACGTCCAACTGGCTTATCGAAGTTGATCACGCGGGACTGGCCCACGAGAACGTTTACCGCCACGGGTTCCTTATTGACCGCGAAGGTGGCTTTGTAAGTCGTCTCCTGGCCCTGGGCCAGGGAATTGACGAGCAAGATTGTCAGAGACGCCAGCAGCAGGCTGACACGGCGTATGGTTGAGGGACGGCTGTACATGATCGGTAGCTCCTTATAGTGGCCAGTCAAGTGGGACCAGCGCATCAAATTGCAAATCGGTTACTGTAGTTTCAGCCTGATTCCCTTACGGAAAATCGACGCTGCGTTTCTTGGCGCCTTCGATCATCTCAACGGACGAGCGTGGCTTTTCCTGAGTTTGTGAAACCGGCGCGGGCGTGACAGCGGTATGTGCTCGCACGCGACGGGGCTTGGATACTGGCGCGGGCCGCTCGCTCTTGAGTGAGCCCGGTTCTGGAACTGGGACTGCTCCGTCACCACCCAGCAAATCTCGCTTGGTGATGCCCTTAGTCTCCTCGTCGCCCTGATCGGTGGAGTTGCGCATGACCAGCTGCAGTTTTCCTTCGTTCGCCGCGAGGGCAAGCTTCTCAGCCTGCTCAGGCGTGACCTGCAGCGTGATGGCCTTTACGCTATTCGCTTCCCTCTGGTCATCAGGTCTGTCGATGTTCTGCCCATTGGCCAAAACCTTGATGTTCTGAAGGACTATCTTCGAAATAGGATTCTGCCTACCGGTATTCTCAGCAGGCTCAATCACCACTACGATGTCGACGAGCGTGCCGGGCATGATGAAACCTGAGATACCGACGACGTCGTCAACCTTGACCGTCATGGCGCGGTAACCTTCGGGAATCACAGCTGAGAGACCACCAGCGGTACCCTCGGGCGCCAGGCGGGCTTCGGTGATAGGTTCGCGCGCGCCAATGTTTGTAACGGCAACGCGGCCTACCAACTTCTCTGCCGTAGCGAATGTCCCATCAGGAGTTGATTCCTTCGGAAACTGAACCATCGTGACCTGTTCGGCGATGATCCTGGTGCCGAGGGGAATGGACACCTTGGCGACCGCGACCTGGCTAAGACCCTTCGAATAAGCCTGCGCATTCCCCAAATAGCGGCTCACCGAAAATGCAGCGAGCAGGCCGAATAAGAGTGCACCTGCCAGAACGATAAAAAAGCGTTTGTTGCGCATAATTGACTCTCCGTGTGATCAGATTGACCAGTTAAGTTCTCGCGCCTGTTTTAAGCGCGAAAAATCGCGGTTGAAATAAGACTGCCGATTGTGATTGCCACACCGTAAGGAATTGTGTGTCTGCGATCTGAAGGGACCGGAAACTTCGGCATCTCCCAACCGGGTAACATTCCGACTAATATCTGTAAAACTCGATGCATCGTAGTCATGACCACGCCGGCTCGAACGATCGAAACTACGGCCAGTAAGCCACCAGTCAGTATCACGACGAGAAACGTTGGCAGGACAAGTGCTGCGCCGGTGACCGCTCCGATTGCGGCAAAGAGTTTGACGTCTCCTGCACCCATGGCTCCGAAAATGTGCAGCATGAACATCAAGCCAAATCCCAACGCACAACCGCCGAGGCTCCCGTACAGTCCGGGCAGCCCGCCAAATATTGTGTTGATCGCTATACCACTGACGAGCGTCGCCAAAACAAAGGCATTCGGAATACGGCGATAGCGAACATCGTAATAAGTAATGATGATCGCCAGCGGCAAGAGCAGAGCTATGACTACAACCGTTTCGGACATCTGCTTCGCACCTCGAAAGACCGTTTTTCTCGGGAGCAGCGCTTGCGCCTGTCCCGTTTTCGTTACTGCTGCTAATTGACGCGACTCGCCAGTACGTTGAGCTGGAGGCCGATCGCATCGCCAAGCAAGGTGAACGCAGCAACGACTGCTACCGCCACCAGTGCCGCGGCAACGGCATATTCAGAAAGCTCAAGACCAGTTTCGTTTAAGAGGAATTTGTACATCATGTTTGTGCTCCAGGATGTGGGATTCAGGAGGATTGTGAGTCAGGCGATTACCTGCTCAAGAGTGGAAGACCTGTGGCGCGCTTTAGTCGAACAAGAACTTCGACTAAAGCGCGCCGGGTCCTTCTACTACGCCGATTGGAACTAGGGGTTGATGGTGTTGGCCAACTGGTCGATTTTGATGCCGATGTTCGTGCCCAACAGTGTAAATGCGGCGACGACGGCGATCGCAACCAACGCTGCGGCAACTGCGTACTCCGACAGTTCCAGACCGGTCTCATCGCGAAGAAAATTCTTAATCATGGTGTTGCTCCTTTAGATTTGGGTTTATTGACGTGTCAAACTTGCGCCCTTACCTACCAGAACCTGGTGGCAGGACTAACCTTGCTGTGAACTCGTAACCAGGACTGATAGTGGACGCCCCTCGCAGATTAGTGTGGTCATTAGAACTTTGCGGTTCACACTTTTCATAAGTTTGGTCCACCCCTTGAGATTGAGTCCTTGTCGACTCGATGTATCCCGTCGGGCGATGAACCCTATTACAAGGGGCGTGCCGTTCGTGAGATAGGCCTGGATGCTGCTTTATTGGGACTTCTAACAGGAAGGCTAACGACTCTTTGTCGCCCGGCGTTGACAGCGGGCTCGGGATTGAAGAGACCTCCGAGGATCCTTAATCGAAGAAAATGATTGACTCAAACCGAGTTTTTGCCATTGTCGCCCCCAGTTGACAACAAAGGGTGAGGATTTAACTGCGAGAGACGGAATGGCAGGTAGAAGACGGTTTGAATTGCGTCTATAAGGAGTATCCGTGGGCGACTTGTGTGTAAGATCAAGACAATCGAGCGTTGATGGGGATTGAGAGATTCCCTTTACGAAGGCGATTCCGGCTCTCTTCTGACGAAGTTCACCAGGCGAGCATGCTTAAGGACCTCGGCCGAACTCACTAGAGCACAGTAATTGCTAACTCTCTAGTAGTGATTATCGGGGTCACGGATCGGATTCTTCATATCTCGGGTTAGCACAAATGCTATTTTCGCTGTTTTCGTATCCTGAAGGGGTTTCTCGGCAGGCTCCTAACAGTTGAGTAAAACCGATTTCGGCGGCCTACACACTTTACGTGCGCCAACACACTGAAAGAGAGACCTCCTAATGGACCTACCAATTGAGCGACAGCTTGCCGCGGGCGGCTTACAAAAACCAATGCATTTCGATCGAGTGAAGCTCGTGGATATGGTGACACGAATTGTGCCCTCGGCATTTTTTCTGCTTGTCGTACTCCTGAAGCTGAATGATCTATCCGCCTTTATAATAAAGGGGCACGTATCCGGAAATGAGCCGGGGTGGCGATTCGTGGCCGACCTGGTCTCCAGATCGTCAACCATCTGTTTTCTGGGCCTTATGTCCGTCTTATTCCTAATCAGGCTTGAACCAATCAAGAAAGCTAAAGGAATCATGCCCAGAGTTATGGCGATAGCCGGCACCTTCTTTGTGGCCCTGGTGACCTTTTTCCCTCGAGCGAACCTTTCCATGACCCTAACAGTCATTGCCAGTTTGTTATGCCTTGCAGGAACAGCCATCTCGGTTTATGTACTCGCACACCTGGGTCGATCATTCAGTCTTATGGCGGAAGCAAGAAGACTGGTTACTACGGGACCTTATGGAATAGTTCGGCACCCTCTGTACATTTTTGAAGGTCTGGCGTCGTTAGGCCTACTGCTACAGTTCGTATCCTTCTATACTGTGGTCATATTCATCGCCTTTGGCCTGCTACAGTTTCAGCGGATGAAAAACGAAGAGGCTATCCTGGAAAAGGCCTTTCCCGAGTATGAGGATTACAAGTCGAAGACGGCGAAACTCATCCCTGGAATCTATTAAAATTAAGGCCCAGAAGGAACTGCGCAGCCACCAGCTGATTGTCCTTTCACATTAACTGCGCGTCATTCCGGAAAGAGTCTCTGACTTCTTATTCACACCGCGGCTTCAGCCCGGTGATCGGGGCAGGAGCAACGATAGCGAACCGTTTTAACGGTTTGCTCGCGCCGAGGCCCGTTCGCGCAAAATGAAATTGTGACTTTCCTCTGGGCACACCAGCGTGGCACTGATATCCGTGCACTTGACCACGCACAAGAAAACCGTTGAAACGGTTCGCTCGATTTTGGTTTGGTGATGCAAATCCACCGGGCTAAAGCCACGGTGTGAATGAGAAGTCCCGAGTCTCGTTTCCCCGACAGACTAATAGGTCAGTACCACTGAAATGACTCGAGCGGCTTTTCCAGGGTTTCGTGTGATTTGTTCGATCGCGTGCGTAAGTAACCGCCCACGAAACCACATCAAGTTTACGAAACGCAGAGCGCTCTCTTGTTCATTGGTGAACCGGAAAATGTGATTGACTGTTGTACAGTTATTTTCCAGACACTACACTGGATCAGATGCCTCGCCGTGGAAGTACAAATTGGAAGTGGGGAATATGGGGTGCGCTGGCAATTACGCTGCTGTCGCTTTATCCGCAGCTTCTGATGTGGGGTGTGCGGGGCGGCGAATGGAACGGGGCCTACGCCGAATTCCATGGAGACGAGTGGGTTTACTCCGCCTATGTCCAGGCTCTGATTGATGGCCGGCCCCGCCGTAATGACCCATATACCGGACGGGATGACCGTCCAAATCAGCCACAGCCCGAATCGCTCTTTTCCATTCAATTTGTTCCGGCGTATTTGATTGCCATACCCGCCCGCGTTCTCGGTGTCTCTGCGTCGACAGCCTTTATCGCCCTGGGATTCCTGGTTCCCTTCTTCGCCTGTCTTGCCATCTTCTGGCTGCTCGCAAATTTGCTTCAGGATCATCGCCTTGCCGCGGCCGGATCCGTAATTGTCATTTGCTTTGGCGCGCTCGCCGCCGGGACAGGAATATTAAACGTCCTCAGCTCCAGCTTTCAGTACGCCTTTCTTCCTTTCTTAAGGCGCTATGATCCCGCATTGCCCTTTCCCCTCTTCTTTATTTTCTGCACCTTAGTCTGGAAATCACTCAACGCCGACCGGCCCGCGGCTTTTGGTTGGGCGGTTGCCGCGGGCCTATCTTTCGACGTACTCGTTTTCTCTTACTTCTACCTTTGGACCAGCGCGCTCGCCTGGTTCGTATGCCTAACGTTTCTTTGGTTAGTCGCCCATCCAGGACAACTGCGACGATATGCGTGG
Source organism: Pyrinomonadaceae bacterium (assembly GCA_041745915.1). GTDB lineage: Bacteria > Acidobacteriota > Blastocatellia > Pyrinomonadales > Pyrinomonadaceae > PSRF01. The sequence continues at coordinate 24,492 of JBGTHZ010000091.1, forward strand.
GCCTTCGGAACCGCTGTGTTACTGGTGCTCGCTGCGCTTGTGCCGTATGGCATGCTGCTAGCTCGCCGGTCACCGGCAATGGATAGCGGACAAAAGTTGACAGCTTCCCACGCTCCGGATCTTTTCCGCGTTCCCGAGTTGCTCGGTGTTGCCGTGATCGCCGTAATCGTCTGGGGTGTTGTGCGAGGCAGGATTAACTGGAGGGCGCCCGAAATCTTGTTTGCCGCCGCTTTTGCGTTGATGCCCTTGGTGGTGTTCAACCAGCAAGTCATTACGGGCTATTCGCTGCAGCCTTTTCACTACGAGTCGTTCATAGCGAACTATGTGGCGCTGGTGAGTGCAGTCGTATTAGGTGTGGTTTTCTGGCGCGGACCTGAGGCCGAGAAACGACCGATTCGCTATCGAGTAGCCGCCCGCTTAGCAGTCATTGCTGTGTGTTGGGCATTCATTGAGGTGTTATTACCCACGAAGGTGCTGGTCAGAGATAACCGGTTCACAGATCAGGCAGCGGCGGTGGGCCAAAGATTGCGACAAATATCGAACGCGGAAGGAATGATTCCAAATGCTGCTGAAGACCCAAATCCCCGGCCGCTGGTTTTAGCGAAAGATAACAAGATCTCCTTGATACTTCCGACCTTTGCTCCAATGGCCGTACTGTGGGCGCCAAATTTTGACTTCTTGAATCTTGAACCGGAAGAAAGCCGAGAGCGCTTCTACGAATACCTCTATTTCACAGGCACGGACAGCGACGATCTCAAGAAGGAATTGGGCCAGCCCATGAATGTTCTGGCCGCCGCAGCCTTCGGACACGAGCGTGTGATACCTGATTTGTCTGTCGGGCCCAAGCCCATCACAAGCGAGGAAATAGCCCGGGAGGTAGCTGACTATCAGGCATACGTTGCTTCGTTCACCCTCGAACGGGCAAGCCTGCATGTCCTGTCATTTGTAATTGTTCCCGTTGATGGAGGACTGGATCTGTCGAACATTGATCGGTGGTACCATCGGGACCAGGGTGAGCAAGTGGGCAACTACAGACTCTATCGAGTCCAATTGCGGCCTTAACAAACGTGGCACAGACTTCAGTCTGTGTTGCTGTTTGAGTTTTTAGCTCTTTAATAGAACCTGGCTGGCTGAGATCACGGACTGAAGTCTGTGCCACATAGAAGGCAAGCCACACTCCATACTTACACTGGCCGATTCAGGGCCGCTGAGTTTTGAGCACTGCTTCAATATGTGGCGTACGAAGCTGAAGACCGGGCTCTGTGTCTTCCTGAAGAAAATCACCGATATCTATGGCCAGCCGCTTGAGCTTCTTATAAAGAGTCTGCCGCGAGCCCAGACCTAGTGCCTCACTGGCTCGTGCGACATTGCAATCGTTGCGCTTCAGGGCTTCAGTGATGACCCGGCGCTCATAGTCCTCGAGTAAGGCTTCCAAATTCTCGGACGAACGCCCGTCTGAAGATCCATCTTGTAATCTTTGCGGCAGGATGTGCCCGCTAATATGTTCCGGCGTTATATATCCGTTCTCGTCCGCGTATAGAACCAGCCGTTCAATTTCCGCTGCCAGTTCCCGAACATTGCCGGGCCAGTTGTGTTCTTCCAGAATCCGAATGGCTTCCCAGGTGATGCCCGCAATCTGCCGGTCGTTTCTGCGAGCATAGTGAGTAAGAAAATAAGAAATGAGGGTAGAAATGTCTTCGGGTCGTTCGCGTAGGGGTGGAATCTTAACTGTCAGCGCGGCGATGCGGTAGTAGAGGTCTTCGCGGAAAACTTTATCGCGCACCAGTTCCTCTATGTTCTTGTGAGTTGCAGCGATTACCCGAACATTGACCTTGCGCGGCATCTGTTCCCCCAGGGTGTGAATTTCACCCTCTTGCAGAAAACGAAGCAACTTCGGTTGCAGTGCGAGCGGAAGATCGCCGATTTCATCCAGAAACAGGGTGCCATTTTCAGCCGCTCTAATTAGACCCTCATGGTCGGCAAGGGCGCCGGTAAAGGTTCCCTTCCGGTGGCCAAACAGCATGCTTTCGATCAACTCCGCCGGAACGGCCGAACAGTTGAAAGGAACAAACTGCTTTTCGGATCTTTTGCTCAGCCGGTGAATGGCGCGCGCAATCAGATCCTTACCGGTTCCGGATTCACCAGTAACCAGGACCGTCGAATCCGAGTCTTTGACCCGCTCAACCGTGCGGGCCACCTCGGTCATGGCCCGGCTTGTAAAAACCATTCCTGGAAGCAGGGAGCTTGCGATTCGAGTGTCCAGGTCTTCCTGCTCATTCGGGATCGGGGATTTTGCCGTAGCTACATGCGAGTGTGCGAGGTGGGCCACATCCAGCAGTGCCCGCAGGTTCTTTGCTTGCTGTTCCGTTAGCGGTCGGACGCAACAGCCATAGAGAGCTGCGCCTTCACGCCGGCAAGTCGGCGCGGCCAGTACAAAACAAAAAGCTGAGGCGCCAGGGGTAATGGCGGGAAAAGCAGCAGCTACGCTGAGCGTCTCAGCGACGACATTTTGACCCTCTGCAATTTCATCCTCTTCGAGACCTTCTGCCCACTTTAGACGCGGACGCTGGCCGGTGGTGAGGGTCCAGATGGATAACCCATAGGTGGGAGCAGTGGCTTCCACCATCAGACTCAATTTCAGCATGACCTCGTAAAGCAGATCTGGGCCGGAGCTTGCAGCCTGGCAAATCGCGCGCACTATGGAACTTATAGGGAGACTATTTGGATCTACAGAAGGTTCTTCCACGGCAGTCGAACGTAATTCAGGCGAGCTGGACATATCCCTTCTTCCGCTCTAATTGATCTGGTTATCTTAGGATGGTGCGGCGGCTGGCGCATTAATTCAGGCCGCGAAACGTGTTGAGTTGGACAAGACCAAAGAGTGAATAGCTCTTGCGTAGTCATCCGGCTTGGGCCTCTGCCAGCCTGAGTGCGAGTCTAGACTTCAAGGCAGACCAGTGTCAACAAGTTTTACTGTTAGCCAACACGTCCTTCTCCACGACCCCGATTTCCGTTCGCCAAGCGTTCGCCTGTTTGGTCCATTAAGCAGCGCTTAGTTCAAGTACACGTTGAACTTAGCTGGTTAACTAATTGCAAAGAAAAGTCTTTACTACCTTAAGCACGGATGCTATGTTCGGCCATCCTGTTGCTAAAGTATTGAGTAGCAACGGATTGGCGGCGATAAAGCACATCCCCTTGGGGCAGCAAGACCAGAAACACCAAGTATCTTGTGGTTGAGAAGTTCAGCCTCAGTTAAGCAGTCTCTTAAAAGATAAAAATGTCAATTCGCTTCGGAACCTCTGGGTGGCGCGCAGTAATAGCGGACGAGTTTACTTTTGCCGGCGTCCGCACGGTTACGGAGGCGATCTGCACGCATTTTGAGAACACCGCTGACGCTGATAATCATATCGTTGTAGGGCACGACTCACGCTTCCTGGGAGAGCGCTTTGCCGCCGAATGCGCAGGTATCGTCTCAGCTCACGGTTTTCGGGCCCTACTCTGTACTGATCCCACGCCAACTCCAGTGATTTCCCACGCGATACTTACTGAAAACGCCGTTTGCGGGATCAATTTTACTGCCTCGCACAATCCGCCTGAGTACAGTGGAATGAAGCTTTCCACTGCCGATGGCGCTCCGGCTCTTCCGGAAATCACTCGTCACGTGGAAAGTTTGATTTCAGAGTCACGGTCGCCTGTGAGAAGTGAAACGGCTAAAACAGCTTATGAGACTCACGCGCCGCGGTCATCCTATCTAGCGGACCTCGAAAACAAGATCAATTTCGACGTCATTGCCGGTGCCGCCGGAAAATACGGCTTTGACCCACTTTGGGGAACGGCTCGGGGATACGTCGACGAAGCGCTCCGGAGGTATGGAATCGAAGTCGAAACGATTCACGACTGGCGCGACGTTCTCTTCGGCGGGCGCTCCCCGGAGCCCGAAGCCACCCACCTCGACGAGCTTCGCGCGCTGGTCGTGTCGAAAGGATGCGCACTTGGCCTAGCGACTGACGGGGACGGTGACCGCTTTGGAGTAATTGATTCAAACGGCGCATTCATCACGCCGAATCAACTGATCGCTGTTTTGTTTGACTACCTGGCAGAATCCAGAAAGTGGACTGGTGGCGTTGCGCGTTCAGTCGCCACGTCGCACCTGGTGGACCGGGTTGCTGCAAAGCGCAGTCTGCCCGTGTTTGAAACGCCCGTTGGTTTCAAATACATCGGAGAATTAATCAATGAAGACAAGATTATTCTTGGCGGCGAAGAATCGGCGGGATTGTCAATCAAAGGTCATTACCCGGAGAAAGATGGCATCCTTGCGTGCCTGCTTGCTGCGGAGGCAGTCGCGGCGCGCGGCGCGAGTCTGACGGAACAGTTGAATGCGCTCTATGCCCAGGTAGGCAAACTGGAGTCGGGAAGAATCGGTGTGCGTTTGACACCGGAGTTGATGGACTCTCTCAACGAGAAACTGCGACAAGACGCCGGAGAGATTGGCGGCCGTCAAGTCGCGGAGACAAATCGCACAGACGGAGTGAAGTTTATTTTCGCGGACGGTTCCTGGTTACTGATGCGCCCCTCGGGCACAGAACCGCTCGTCCGAATTTACGCGGAATCAGAATCAGCAAAGGAATTGGAGGTGCTCCTTGAGCAGGGTCGCAAATACTTATTGGGTTGATGAACGAATTCGGTCGCAGCGGGTAGCACCAAGAGCAGCCTCCCCTTTCGCTCCAGTGCGTGAGATGTCGTTGGACATTATTGGAACTCGCGCTGAGGTTCGTAGGCGTGGCGGAATCATACCTTCCTGGGTGATTTTTGGAATGATCATAATGGGAACGTTTGCTGTATGTGTCTCGGTGACCATGCGCACGCGGGCCCGGATGAACCTGGCTTCCGAGCATTTCGTCAGAATGCAGATGGATGTACGGGCGTTGCGCAGCAGTAATCAGTCGTTGCGAGTGGAGGTTGAGCAGTTACGCAATGATCCCCGCACCATTGAGTCAGCCGCACGCAGCCGCCTCAACATGGTTCGGGCTAATGAGATTGTAGTACCCATCGAATGAGCAAAAAGGAGAAGCTCATTCGCGTCGGAGGGTTATGGATCTAGTTTTCGCCTGCCGATTGACGCCGCAAGTCTCCTGCTTGAAACCACACGTATCCCGGGTCCTGCCCTGCTTGCGCGGCTGTGACTGCCATCACAGCCGCGTCCCCTCTTAAACAGATCATTTTCCATTTGTCATTTGACATAATTTGACATTTTTCATTCGACATTTTTCATTCGTCATTTTTCATTCGTCATTTGGCTTGCTTCTCTTGTTCGTGTCCGTTCGTGCGATTTCGTGGATCGTTGTGTTCTACCGGCCCAAGCAAACGATCCACGAAATCACACGAAGTACCACGAAATGATATTCAGAAAATGGCCAACTGAAAAATGTCAAATGACAAATGGAAAATGATCCGGTCTTTCCCAATCAGCTCAAATGCAAGTATCCAACAAAGCGCTGTTGACACTCCCCTACCCCTCTACTAATATCGAGTTCTTCCCAAGATACGTTTGATAGTCGAGAGGGTTATGCCTGAAACTAAGGAAACTACTTCCCCGGCGGAAGCCGATGTCGAACGATGGGAACGTGAAACCCTCGAGCCCACAATAAAAAGAAATCCCGAAACCCGGAAGCGCTTTGAGAGCGTCTCGCTGGAGGAAGTGAACCGGCTCTACACGCCAGCGGACATCTCCGAACAAGACTTCGCTGAAGACATCTCCTTCCCCGGCGAGTTTCCCTACACACGCGGCATACATCCCACCGGCTATCGCGGCAAACTCTGGACCATGCGTCAGTTTGCCGGCTTTAGCACGCCGGAAGAAACGAACGCCCGGTTCAAGTATCTGCTGGAACACGGACAAAACGGTCTGTCAGTCGCGTATGATCTGCCCACTCTGATGGGTTACGATGCCGACTCGCCACTTTCCGAGGGCGAGGTTGGTAAATGTGGCGTGGCAGTTTCATCGCTGGCTGATATGGAGGTCCTTTTTGATGGGATACCTCTGGAACGGGTAACAGTCTCACAAACGATTAACGCGCCGGCGTCAGTTCTGCTGGCCATGTACCTGGTGGTCGCCGAAAAACAGGGAGCGGACTGGAAGAAGATTTCGGGTACTCTGCAAAACGACATTCTCAAGGAATACATTGCCCAGAAGGAATGGATCTATCCCATCCGGCCGGCCATGAAGCTGGTGATTGACACGTTTGGTTTCTGCAACGAGCACGTGCCTCGCTACAATCCGGTTTCCGTTAGTGGTTATCACATCAGAGAAGCCGGCGCCACTGCCGTTCAGGAACTAGCTTTCACTTTGCGGGACGGCCTCGAATATGTTGAGTGGGGCGTGCGCGCCGGTCTCGATCCTGATCGGTTTGTTCCGCGCATATCCTTTTTCTTTAACGCGCATAACGACTTTTTTGAAGAGGTCGCCAAGTATCGCGCGGCCCGCCGTATCTGGGCTCGAGAGATGCGCGATCGTTTTGGTTCAACAAACGAACGCACCCTCAAGTTACGCTTTCATACTCAGACTGCGGGAGTTTCGCTTACCGTCCAGCAACCCCTTAACAATATCGTGCGCGTGGCAATTCAAGCGCTGGCGGGAGTGCTCGGTGGCACGCAGAGCTTACACACTGACGCTTATGACGAGGCGTTAGCGCTGCCGACCGACCGCGCCGCGCTCATCGCCCTCCGGACACAACAGATAATTGCCGAAGAGACCGGTGTCGCCAACACGGTGGACCCCTTGGGAGGCTCGTATTTCCTTGAGGCACTGACTGAGAGGATGGAAAAAGGCGCTCGCGATTATTTTCGTAAGATTGATTCGATGGGCGGTATGGTCGCAGCGATTGAGAAGGGATTCCCCCAACGGGAGATTCAGGACTCGGCTTATCAATATCAGAAGGCCGTCGAGCGCGGTGAGCAAGTGATCGTGGGCGTAAACAAGTACCAGATGGGGGAGGAGCCGCAAATTCCAACGCTGGTGATTGACGAATCTGTCCGTGTACACCAGGTCGAACGTCTCGAAGAGACGCGCGTTCGAAGAGACGCCGGATCAGTTGCCAACTCTCTCGAGAAACTCAAGCAGGCTGCTCAGAACGACGAGAACACAATGCCGGCCACCATTGAGGCAGTTCGGGTTTACGCTACGTTGGGTGAAATTTGCTCCGCACTCCGCGATGTTTATGGTGTTTACGAAGAGCCCTCTTTTTAGTCGGTTGTCAGTGGTCAGTTGTTAATTTGCATCGGCGCAATGCTAGATCGGGTAGCGTCCAGATCTACCAAATAGGAGATGTAGAGGCTGCGTGAAAATCCAGAAAGGACTTACATTAATTCGCAGGTCAGAAAGGCGGACCCTGTCCCCGCCTCAAGCTTGAAAGCCACCAAGCGTAAGAGCGGCGACAGGGTCCGCCTTCCTCACTGCAAGTTAGCGGGGCTTGAGCCGTCCCTGGAAAAGACTGCGACAATATTTTATGGCTGATCGCAAGATCCGCGTACTAGTAGCTAAGCCTGGGCTCGACGGTCACGATCGTGGGGCAAAGGTCATCGCCCGCGCGTTGCGTGATGCCGGGATGGAGGTTATTTACACTGGCCTGCGTCAAACGCCCGAAATGATTGCTGCCGCGGCCTTGCAGGAGGACGTCGATGCCGTTGGCGTCTCAATTCTGAGTGGCGCCCACAACACTCTGTGCCCGCGTATCGTCGAGTTGCTCAGAGAACAAGGAATGGACGACTGTCTTGTACTGCTGGGCGGTATCGTGCCGCAGGAAGATGTATCTAAGTTAAAGGCTGAGGGTGTCGCAGAGATTTTTCTACCGGGCACCTCAACTGAAGACATCGTGAAGTTCCTCCGAGAGAATGTTAAGCCCAGGAACTAGGGACTTACGGTAATTGACGGAGCTTGATTGGTATGCTTTATCAGTTCTTGTTTGGCTCCCATGAGCAATTCCTCATTAACCACAGAACTCAACGGATCCGTAGCAATCATCCGCTTCAATCGTCCTGCCGAACGTAATCCATTATCAATTGCTACTCTCAACGAGCTCAGAACCTCGTTCTCGGCGATGGCTGCGGACCCGAATGTCGAGACGATTATCTTCACTGGCGCCGACGATGTGTTTGCGTCCGGCGCAGATATTCGCGAACTAACCAGCCTCGACTCCGCATCGGCCCGAAAGTTTTCTAAGATGGGCCAGGAGCTCTTCCAGGAAATTGCAGATGCACGGCAAATAACAATCGCAGCGATCAACGGTTACTGCATGGGTGGTGCACTCGACCTTGCTCTCGCTTGCGATGTTCGGCTGGCATCAGCGAATGCGATTTTCGCCCATCCGGGAGCTCGCCTGGGAATAATTACCGGCTGGGGTGGCACGCAACGACTGCCCAGACTGATTGGGAAGGCCCGGGCCATCGAGTTCTTCGCAACGGCCCGGCGCATTTCTAGCGAGGAAGCCCGTGCGATTGGTTTAATTACTCAGATTCATGATCCGGTTCTGGAGTCTGCTCTCACGGTGTCCGTCACGGTTCTAAAAAAAAAAAGGCGCCGAGAACATCCCGGCGCCTGCTAAGACCCTTTGAATTCCCTTCCCTAAAAAGTAAGGCGAGCACCCAACTGAAGCGTCAGAGGCCTACCCACTGGCGGGCCAAAACCGGGCCCAAACAGCGAGACTGGCTGCAGGAAAGCCCCAGCACTCGTAGCCGGACTTAGATGGAACCTATTTGCCAACGCCAGATTCTCCACGTTGAAAACGTTGTAGAAATCCGCGTAAGCGTTAAGTTTTATTCGTTCTCCAAAACTGAACGCTTTGTTAACGCGCAGGTCAGCGTTAAAGAAACGATTGCTTCGTTCGCTGATAGCACCAGTCGAATCGACGACGAAACCGCTGCGCAAACTGTTGACCTGCGCTTGAGTGCATCCGCGCGGATTCAAAGTCCTAATTGCCGTCGAATTTCCTCGCGCCGCGAACACAGCGTCAAGACTCGCACTTTCACAAAGCCGATCGTTGGTGGCCAGCCCGTCTCCGTCAATATCCAGGCCGGTAGTTGGAGAGAAAGGTCGAGAACTGGCAAGCTGGATGATGGGAGCCAACTGGAACCCCCCGGGAATGTCAAATACACCGCTGAGTACGATTCGGTGGCGTTCATCCAAGCGGGTCGGTCCAAACTCTTCCGGCTTGAACTGGTTCTCAGGTGTAGTGGCGATCCCGTTGCCGCTGTAGGATGCCACTGGTTGGCCACCCCATGATCGTGAACTCCCCAGAACATAACTGGCCGAGAACAAAGATTTGCGATTGCGCCATTTGAAGGTCGTGGTCCAACTATCAAACAGCGAGCGATTAGTCGTCCCGATCATGTTGATCTGCTCGACTCGCGCCTGTCCCGCAGCGTTTATCGGAAATCCTGCATCGACAAAAGCCCGATCTAACAGCCGGCTATTCACTCCGCGCACGCACAGTGGTGAAGCAGGGGTCGAGCCGGGGTATAACGCGTTACAGATATTCTCGATGCGAGGGTTGATCACCTGCACACGCGATTCATGCAAACCAAGGGTGTGCACGTAGTCGCTTGCCAGGGTCATCCCCTCACGCAGTTTGGTTTCAAATCCAAGCGAGAACTTTTGGACGTACGGTTCGCTGGCATCGGGGTCGTTAATCCTGCCGAAGCCGCCGAATGCCAGATTGCTAAACGAAAACCCAGCTGGTGGGGTTGGCAACGGATCCACCCCAAACCGGAATGTTGGCAGTTGCCCGATTCCGACGTCCGAATTTGTAAGACTCAGAGCGGTCTGGTAAAGCACCGGGTTGCTTTGAGTCAGAGAGAACAGCGTAAGATTTTGAAAGAGCTGATCGTAAAAGATTCCGTAGCCGCCGCGGACGACCGTACGCCCGGTTCCCGTCGGATCCCACGCGAATCCAAGCCGCGGCTGAAATTCCGTCCAGCTGGGCGTGGTACGGCTCAGTTTTTCCGCGTCGCCTGTAATTGCTCGCGCCAGGGGATGATTTAGGAGTTGGAGCAACTGGATTGTGCGGTTATTGGTTTGATCGGGCAGATTCCCGATGTTGGCATCCCAGCGCAGACCAAGGTTCAAGGTAAGTCGAGGCGTGACCTTGTAGTCGTCCTGAAAATAGAAGGCGAGCTGATGGATCTTCTGATCGTGAGTGCCTTCGCCGTCGGAGAAGCTGATATTCTGGACGGCTCCCGGTGTAGCAAAGCCCAGAGGATACTTGCCATTCGTATTGTTTCTGATCGTCAATGGCGAATCAAACCAATTAACGGTGTATCCCTTGGAGCCGAAGAAAAAGAACCCGCCCAGCTCAGTGTTGATGTAGTTCGTACCAAACTTCATGCTGTGATTCCCGGCCTGCCACGAGAAGTCGTCTCTAAACTGATACTTCCGTTCCGTTGTTGCTTGCGGGACGTTTACATTGGCGCCGATCTGGATGCCGCCAGGAAAAGCAAGCAATGGATTTGTAGTCACGCCAAGGATTGCGTTACTAAAATCCTGGAAATGAAATGAAAATTGATTCAGCTTCGTAGGACTGATGGTATACGTGTGGTTTGCCACGAAGCTGTAAAGCGTGTTGTTGTCCGTATTACCGCCGGAGAGATCGGTGTTGGCGGGATTACCGACCTGGTCATTGGGCGAGTCGTTCTTTTGATACGAGAAGCGGTAGAACATCGTCTGGTTGCTGGTTAAGTTGTGATCGATCTTCGCGGTCAGCAAAGTGTCGTTGTAAGGAGTGGGGATCTCCGAGACAAATTGCACTCCGGGAATAGCGGGCAGTTGCAAAGCTGCGGCCTGACTCACGGGCACGTTTTGTCTTTCCCGAAAGCGTTCGACAGCGAAAAAGAAAAACAGCTTGTCCTTCCCGCTGTATGTTGATGGCCCGCCTTCGCCAAATCGTGGGAAGTGAAGAGGCCCACCCAGCGAACCACCTATTTCCTGCCGGCTGAAGGTAGGTTTCACGAACGACGGATTAGCGGCAAGCCTCTGCTTCTCAAAGAAATCTAGTTTGCGAAGCGCTTCATCCCGGAAATTCGCAAAAAAGGACCCGTGAAACTCGTTCGATCCAGATTTTGAAATTACGTTGACCACACCTCCCACCGCGCGACCGCTCTCCGCGGTCCAGCGATGTTGCAGGACTTGAAACTCCTGGATCGACTCGTACGAAAAGTTCTGCAGCAAACTTCCCACTACGTTGTCTTTGTTATCTCCGCCATCGACGTTAACGTCTACCTGGCGACCGTCTCCGCCGTTAAAGGCGACATTTCCTACGCGGGTCTTAGTGGGATCGAAGTTACCTGTGGGTCGCGCCTCAGGCATAATCACGGAAAGGGCGGCAAACGTGCGATTCAGGAGTGGCAAGTTCTGTACTTCCCGGGGTGTCACGACCCCTCCGATATCAGACTTGGTGGTTTCAATAGCCAGCGAATCCGCCATTATCTCAACCACGGCGGTTACCTCGCCTGGCTTCAGCTCTATGCTTAAAGTCCGGTTGGCTCCGACATTCAGTTCGTAGTCTCTAACCAGGCTCTTGTTAAAGCTTGGCGCTTCTACCGTAATGTCGTATTTCCCGGGTGGGAGATTAGTTATTGAAAATTCCCCGGAGTCGTTAGTGGTCGCGGTCCTGGATTGACCGGTGCCCTTATTTGTCGCGGTAACTGTGGCTCCTGGCACTATCTTTTCTGTTGAGTCGACGACACGTCCCGCGATGTCGCCAGTAGTGACCTGAGCCATGGCGGGTGATACCAATAACCAGACCAGACCAATGGAGATAGCTAACCTCAAGAACGAAAACGTGCGGTTCATACCAAAGCCTCCTTACCGAAAGTTGGATGTTCTATTTTGCCGGGATGTGTGAAGTGGGCATAGTGGCGTCGTCGTTTCTCGCCAAGCAACCAATGTTCCAGTACAAACGCTCGACTCAGTGACCAATTTTCAATGCAAAACTCGAGATTAATCAAATTTAACCGTCGTTTGAGTGAAAGTAAATTCAAAATCGTGGATTTATAAGGGTTTTCGGATTTTCGCTTCAGGAAAATATCAACCCTTTTTCGTAAAGCGGGCTATGCCCTTCTGGCAGTCTTCGGTCATGCGGGCAATGACGTTTACGTCAACTCCCGTTTCCAGAGCTTCGGTAAACGACATTCCATCGGTTTGATAAAGCAATGTCTTCGTAAGTTCTACGGCGGACTTACTCGGCTTCTCAAATACTCTGACGTAAGAGTCGACCTCATCATCAAATGTCTCATCACTGAAAACCCGGTTTACTAATCCAACCTGCTTCGCTTCCTCCGAGGTGATCTCTGCACCCCGAGTGAGGAGTTCGAACGCGTGCTTCTCTGAGACATTACGCTTCAAGATCGCCAGAACCATCGCCGGAACAAAACCGATCTTCACTTCCGGATAACCAAAGCGGGCCGAGGCTGCGGCTAACACCAGGTCACAAGCGCTAGCCAATCCACATCCGCCGGCGAGGGCCCTGCCTCGAACCGCCGCCACCACCGGAACGGGTACTTGCCGAATCAGCTGAAAGAGCTCCATCAGAGAGCGCGCGTCTTGCGCGTTCTCAGCCACCGACGCTTCTGAGATCTTAGTGAGCGCCTCGAGATCCGCGCCGGAGCAAAAGTCCTGACCAGCGCCTGTGATTACAACAACGCGCACCGCTTCTTCAGCGCTCGCCTGGCGCAGAGCGGCGTTGATGCCAGTGACGATCGCCTCATTGAGCGCATTTCTTTTCTCGGGGCGATTGAGCGTAATGCGCGCAACGCTTCCGTCGAAGGTAGATAGAACCGGTGAGCTTTCGTCAGTCATTTGAATTAGTTATTAAACCGATTGCCGAGTGCCGTTAGCTGATGACGCCACGAATACCAGAACTCTGGAAAACCGCGCAGCAGGATCACGAAATTCTCGCCGCCACCGCTTTCGGCGTAGTGGAGTTGGATTCCGTTGGCTTTGGCGTAGCCATGCCGTATCGACGGCTCCGACGTGCTGTCTTGGATGTCTAACCCAGCTTTCATTCACAACACCCGAAAGGACAGCTCAATCCTCGTAAATTTGCAGTCAGGAAGGCGGACCCTGTCCCCGCTCTTACGGTTAGTGGCTTTCAAGCTTGAGGCGGGGACAGGGCCCGCCTTCCTGACTGCAGATTAACGTAGCTTTGTTCTTGGATTTTCACACAGCCTTTACCGCCGCGGTTGGGCGGTTGTTATGCGCTCGCAGCTAGTTCGTCACCAACATCTGGACATCATGCTAACCGAGTTCCAAATGGCGGGCTTCGTCGTCAGAAATATCAATATGCATGCGCAGCAGCGCTGTTGAGAATGTCTTGCCCTGAGCGTCGGTCATCAGGGACAGAGTTCCCCCACCGCCCAGGCTTTCATGCAGGAGGAAATTAAGTGCGCCAAGATTCTCCAATTCGAACCTCTCCACGACACCCTTGCAGATCCCCTTGAAATGCTGTTTGACGCGCTCGGCGGTAACTTCCCGAACCAGGATTGGATAAAACTCATCACGGAGCGCAATCAGACCTATGTTCGCCGTGTCGCCCTTATCGCCCGAACGCGCATGTGCAAGTTTGGTTAGTTGAATTTGCATTGTTCAGAGAGTGCTTTGTGCTTTGGTCTTCGGTCTTTGCTTTGTCTGGTTATTCAGTCTTCAGACATCGAGCGTTTCCGTGTCTCCGTGTCTCCGTGTCTCCGTGTCTCCGAGTCACGCTTCAATGATCTGAACCTTCGGCCGGATCTCTTCCTTCGGGATCAACGCCGGCCAGTATGCAACGATCTCTTCGACTTTGGGTCGCCCTCCCGCAAAGCCGGTCACGCTGGGTGGACCTGTCAGGACCAACGGGGCAATTTCCTTCGTGAATCTCTCTACAGCGCTGCGATCTTCGCCGCGGACGCCAACCCGCAGCTGTACCTCAGGCAAATCGCTGCTCGGCTCCCCGGCCAGATCCCCGTGGGTTGCGTTGGCGCCAACAAACTCAGTCAGCACCTGATCGAATTTCAGACCAAGTCGGTCAAGACGCGAACGTAAGATCTTGTCGGCCACCTGAGCTTTTGCGAACGCATCCGGCCAGGAGTACACGAGCGTGCCCACAGCCTTGTATCCGGCAGAGTAACTTATCGAGACTTTGAGAAAATCGGTTGCCGGTCGCCCTTCAATACCATAAACGCGAACGCGGTCACGGCCTTCGTACTCGAGGCGCACGGTGGTGAAATCGGCAACGCAATCCGGCGTCAGATACGCCCTCGGGTCGCCCATCTCGTACACCAGTTGTTCTTTGACAGAAGGGATAATCACCCAGCCGCCGGTGCGTTCGTGCTTCGTGATAACAAACGTGCCATCCGGCGTTGCTTCAACTATTGGGAAACCTACATCGGCAAGGTTGGGGACACTGCGCCATTCATACTGGCAGTTGCCGCCGGAACACTGCGCGCCACATTCTATGATGTGGCCGGCGATTGTTCCCGCAGCCAGTTTGTTCCAATCATCTGCCGCCCAGCCGAACTCATGAATCAACGGCGCGAGTGTTAAACCGGTGTCGGTGGCTCGACCGGTGATAACGACACGCGCGCCCTCGTTCAACGCCTCAACCATGGGCCAGGCGCCCAGATATGCGTTTGCACTTTGAATCCGATTGCGCACGGTGGCGAGCGGCTCTTCAGTGTCCATGTTGCGCAACTCGATTCCCCGCCCCAGCAAGTCATCGAGCCGGGACATAATGTCGTCGCCGGTCACGATTCCGATGCGCAGCTTGCCGGCCAGACCGAGTTCCCGGGCGACTTCTCGAACAGCGTTCGCGCAGCCTTCGACGTTTACGCCTCCTGCGTTTGCGGTGACGCGAATATCTCGTTCGACGCACGCCGGCAGAATTTGTTTCATGAGGGGAACGAAGTCCTTAGCGTAGCCGGCGTTTGGATCTCGCGAGTGTTGCTTTTGCATGATCGACATCGTCACTTCCGCAAGATAGTCGAGCATAAGATAGTCGATCGGCCCACCTTCAACCTGGCGCACGGGTGCATCGGGCAGGTCGCCCCAGAAACCCTGACCGGCGGCTATACGAATCTTTTGTTTCATCTTGGACTCATGCCGAACTGAGAGCGCCAACGACCTGATTCATTTTCCATTTTCCATTTTCCATTTTCCATTTCTCATTTCTCATAATTTCTCATTTCTCATTTGGTCATTTTTCTGGAGCTCATTTTGTGTCCGTTCGTGTGATTTCGTGGATCGTTTCCCCGGCAAGAGATGAGAACGATCCACGAAATCACACGAACTGACACGAACAAGAAGTCATCAATGCCGAATCTGAAATGGAAAATGAATCCGGTCGCTACCGCTCCCGGTTCTGACATGCCTTTCACACGACACCTGGCGGCAACACGAACGGCCCGATATGTGGACCGGGGTAATTCAAGCTCGTGCGAAGCGCGAGCTCCAGCGAGTGACGCGTGGATTCCGGCATGATCACTGCATCGACAAAACCGCGCGCCGCAGCATATTTGGCATCCAGCTCCATCTCGTAGGACTCGCGCACCTGGTCCATCTCAGCCTCAAGCCACTCGCCTGGCTCTTCCTTGTTCTTCTTCAACTTGTCGAGCTGGCTGCCAAACACCGCTTGCACCGCCGAGTCGCCTTCCATGACGCCCATACGACCGGTGGGCCAACTGAAAATAAAGTCCGGATCGAACCCCTGCCCCGCCATTGCATAGTATCCGGCGCCGGAAGCATGGTTCACTGTGAGCACGATCTTCGGCACCAAAGCGGTGGCCATTGCTTCAACAAAGCGGGCGCCTGCGCGAATGATTCCGGAGTGCTCTGCTTCGGGGCCAACCATGAAGCCGGAAACATCCTGGATGAAGAGCAAAGGCGTTTGGCGCCGGTTGCACGTTTCTATAAAGTACGCCACCTTCTCGGCCGACTCCGTATAAATGATTCCGCCAAAGCGCGGCGGTCCGCCGCCCGGCGCTCGAATCATGCCGCGGTTGTTGGCAATGACACCCACTTGAATGCCACAAACCCGCGCATGTCCGGTGATCATCTCCTTCGCATAGTCAGCTTGAAACTCGTCCAGATGCCCGCCGTCCAGCAGGCAGTCAAGCAAGTGACGGGCGTTATAGGGCTGCTTGTGATCTTCGGGAATGATGTTGTACAGGTCAGCAATGGGTCGGGCTGCGTCTACACTCGGCAGGATTGGAACTACGGTCGAGGGTTTCACCGGTAACTGAGAAACAAACTCCCGAATTTTAACGAGACAGGCCTGGTCGTTAGCGACACGATAGTGGGCAACGCCTGAGACGGCATTGTGTGTGCGGGCGCCTCCGAGCGCTTCATTGTCGATGGTTTGACCGGTTGCTCCTTTTACCAGATTTGCACCCCCCAGACCCATGAATGATGTGCCTTCAACCATAACGATCACGTCTGACAGCGCGGGCAGGTAGGCGCCGCCGGCGATGCATGGTCCCATCACCGCGGAAATCTGTGGCACCTTCAGATACCGGCGCATGAGGGAGTTGTAATAGAAGATCCGTGACGCGCCATACTGACCCGGGAATACTCCGCCTTGATACGGCAGGTTAACGCCGGCGGAATCGACCAGATAAATAATTGGCACGTGCGAGCGCATAGCGATTTCCTGCGCGCGCAGAATCTTTTTGATAGTCTCCGGCCACCATGAGCCGGCCTTCACCGTCGCATCATTGGCCACAACTACAACTTCTCTATCCTCGATGCGACCTACAACGGTAACTACACCCGCCGCGGGAGCGCCGCCGTCGTACTGATCGTAGGCGACCAGCAGGCCAATCTCCTGCACGTACGAGTCTTTATCGAGTAAAAGATCGATGCGCTCGCGAGCGGTGAGCTTCCCCTGCTGATGTTGCCGCTCGATCTTCTCTGATCCGCCACCAAGCCGCAGCTTCGCCTCGAGCTCTTCCAACTCAGCTGTCAATTCTCTCAAGCGCTTGTTCGATTGTTTTACCGCGGAGCTTTTTGAGGGCTCTTTAACCGAGTATTCGTTGGCGGTACGTTTCACGGGTTAGGGTTGACGATTAATAATTTTAGATTGCCGCCCAAAGTAACATGAGGAGAGAGACGGTGACAATTGGAGGGGGTGGAGATGTTAGTGTTCCAATTTCATTTCCTTAACTCCTGCTAATAATACTGGTGCTCGTTCGTATGGTTTCGTGGATCGATTTTTCAACCAGCCATCTCTCAAATTGATTGTGGCGCTAACGTCAAAAAAGAGAGAGGCCCACGCATTTCTGCGGAGGCCCCTCTTAGAGACCGATTCCTGCCCGAATCGGTCAATCCGGATTACGGTCTGGGACTGCTATTACTATTCGCGTTCCGGTTGTTACTGTTGGTGGACCGCACTCCCGAAGTGTTGGCGTTACCGTTGTCATTGGTTAACACTCCGGTGTTTGACGAAACCGTCCTGCTGTTAGCGTTTGCCGGAATGTTTGCATTAGCGTCAACCACGCCTTCACGTGGCGGGTTGCCAGCAGCATTGCTGTTGTTGGCATTGGATGTGCTGTTGGTGTTGCTGTCTGCGCCGCACCCTGCCAGGGCCACGGCGCCTGCCATCACCAACGCGAGCGCTAAACTGCGTTGCATTATGTTCTGTCCTCCCCTTGTCTGGTGGTGGTTAGATCGAGCCAACGTCAATACTTAGCGCTCAAACCTATCGATAGAGCGACTCGGCCTTGTTTTTCGTCCAGTCGTTCTCAAAGTAGTCCGCGTCTTCATTGGTGCGCGGATTGACGCCCATGACGATGCCACCCTCTCGGATTCCCTTTTCGTAGTGCTTTGCATGCTCTTCGGGGATACCGTTGCCCACGAGTGCGCCGACTAGGCCGCCGGTCAGTGCGCCCGCGCCACCGCCCGCAAGTGCCGCCGCGATAGGACCGGCAATTAGCAAGCCCAAACCAGGCAGGGCCAGGGTCGTACCGATTGCCGCGATAGCCGCCAAAGTCGCCCCCACACCGCCTCCGATTGCGGCGCCTTTACCCGCGCCCTCCCAGGCCTTTGTCCCAAGTTCGGTGTCCTGTTCTGCAAAATACTTCTTGCGCGTATCATCCGACATCAACAGATTGACATCGTCTTTGCCATAGCCGCGATCCTGCAACGAACGATACGCGCGTTCGGCGCTGTCCCGGTCCCTGAATAAGCCGGTCAACATACGACTCTCGCGCCCCCGCGCTGCTCCCATTGAGCCTTCACCAACTCTGTCCTTGTTATAATCTGCCATTGCTCGCTCCTTATGTTTTTAAGACGGTTGTTTATTTCAAGCGCACAACGAACGCTACCGCAGCACTGCCGGCAGCCTCGGCAACTTAGTGCACTCATTGATTTCCTGCAACAGGTTTCGCCGCTCCATTGCAACGCCTATACCATTAGGGCGCCCACGGTAACCGGTTCATATCCAGGCGCCGCGTTTCCCATGTTTAACGTTTCCCGCGCGCGGGAAACGCTGCCTTCTCAAGAGAATTTTTCGTTGCTTTGCTCGATTATGAGAGCCTTCTTTAAACTAAGAAACTCTACCTCATGGTTCAAAACCACGCTGGTAGACCGTCCGCCTAAAAGAGTTTTAAGAACGGCCGCATCGCAATGAGGGCAATACGGATTTGATACAGGTCGTTCTGTAGTTGTGCAGGGCAACGGCTCTATTTTCTGGACTTACCAGCCTCGCGGGTATGTCTCGACGCTCAAAAACCCTTCAATTTGGCACTCAATGGGAAACTCGTTGAAGGTTGCGTCCAATATGTGTACTCTCTCATGAGCGGATTCTCACGAAGGCATCTCCAGCGTTCATCCGCGGCCCCGTTTACAACCTGACCAGAAGGAGGGTCGCGATGAAGCGCTGCTCACAGTGTGATTTTATTTACGAGGACGACCAGCATCTGTGCGACATGGATGGGCACGAGCTCATCTATGAGCCGACGCTTCAATCCCTCCAGGTAAACGCCTTAAGCACGTCGACCACTCACTCACCGAGTTCTGGGGCAAGACGTCAAGCCTTAGCGGCCGCCATAGCGGTGCTCATCGCAATTATTCTATCCGTGGGCTATGCTGGATTCACTCGCGAAAACTCGCCGCAGAGCACTAAGGCCCCCTCAACAAACGTCATTCCCGCAGCGCAACCCGAACCTGATCCAATACCTCCCACGCCCGTTGCTAGTCCCTCGCCGTCTCCAGACGACTTTGAAGACAGAGTGAGCCCTACCACCGCGTCTCCAATTGCCACATCAAGTTCAACTGACTCCGGGAGGGAAAGGGTAAGATCCCGACCGACGAAGGCGAATCATAAGAAAGAATCCCGAATTGGGGGCTTCTTGAAGAAGACGAGCAATTTACTGAAGAAGCCGTTCAAGAAGCGGTAGGCGTTGGGTGACGGGTGCCTGCCGAGTGCGGGTGCTTGGGTGCGTGCCGGGTGCCGGGTTTCCGAGCGGCTTTGCCGCCTCCCTTGCGGAATGCCTCCGGCTTTCCGTTAGTATCCAATTCAAAACAGCGTGAGGCTCCGCCTCGCTTTTTTCAAACGGAAGGACTATCCTCCCTCCCAGCTTTCGCAAACCTCACACAAAAGGATGCACCTCATGTTTCGCATCTCGAAAGACACTCCTGCTTACTACCTCACTTCCGTCGCAAAAGATCGATTACCCGTTTTTCGAACCACAGCGGTTAAGCACATCGCGTGTTCTGCTTTGGACGAAGCGCGTCGGTCCGCTGGTTTCTTCCTGTTGGCGTATGTGCTGATGACCGATCATCTGCACGCCATCATCGGCTCTGAGTTGAAGCCGTCAAAGGTGCTGCAGTACGTAAACGGCATCGTCGCCCACCGAGTGATTGGTTTTCTCAAGTCGAACGGCCACGACCTTTCGCTTCGGAAGCTGAGGCACGCCACAAAGGACCCCGAATATCGATACTCACTTTGGGATCACCATCCACAAGCGAAGATTCTAACCAGCGAAGATGTGGTTCTGCAGAAGGTGAACTACGTCAATCAGAATCCTGTCCGAGCCGGCTTGGTTAAGTGCGCAGAAGAGTATCGCTGGTCCAGTGTGCGCTGTTGGGCACGAACCCAGCGAGAAGATGAGCCTTTGATCATAGACATCGATAAGGTTGCCCGGCGGGTAAGCAGGCGAGGCACAGCCTCGCGCTAATAAAAGGGGGGGCTGATCGGAAAGCCAGAGGCTTTCCGCAAGGGACGCGGTAAAGCCGCCCCAACCCATGGACTCAGGTACTAAGCTCAGCACTTAGAACTCAGCACTCGGTACTCAGCACTCGGCATTCAATGCCATTCAAACAACCGACTCTAACCTACGGAGGACCTCACAATGAGCGAAACCAAACTCAACCTCACAGATGCTCAACTTACAATCAGTGGAACGATACACGCTTCAGTGGCCGATGCGTGTATCGCCGCACTATCTGCGGAACCGGAAACAATCACCGAGCTTGAAGCAGCCCTGGCGCGCTACCAAAAACCGGCAGGCGATATCAGTCCATTCGGGTGGTTTCGGAAAGGCCAGATAGACAATGAGTCCTGGGATGCCGGGATCGTCATTATCGATCTCGCCGCGCGCATCATCGCTTTTGAGTCGACTTACTCTCGACCCGCGCCCGAGGGTCAAGTGAACTATCACGACGGCCTCTGCGCCACTGACATCTCGATTTTGTATCGCCTCCCGGACGATTGGCTGTTTCTCAACTCTGTCGACCACTACGAAGGAATGCGAGAATCACGTCGCCTGGAGCGACTCTCGACACCGCCTCTCGACGCGCGTGCCATTCTCTACGGCAAACCCTTGCTGGAGTTCATAGTGCGAGAAACCATGCTGCTGATCCACCGGTCCGCCAAGGCTGGGGAGTGCGATAGCACAGTGGCACAGACTTTAGTCTGTGACTCAACTGCTACTTCCGGTGGCGAAGACGAAAATCAGCAAATCGACGATCCAGATGAAGATGACACAGTGCGTCAACAGATCTGCCTGCTCCACGCAAGTTGGCTAATGACTCCACGTGATGACCTCCGCGGCCAGTCCCCCAGGGAGGTCTTACTCGCCAGGCAGGATTTTATTGACTACGACATGCACACGCGTTCGATGCAGTGGAGTATGCAGGGCGAGGGACCACCATGCCTCGCCACTAATTCTTTCGCGTATCGTTTCGCCGGCTTCGGTACTCACGAGTGGGTCATCTACTACGATCTGGTCCGTCGCCTGCTTTGGGGAGCGCGGAAAGTAGAGACGGGGAGTAAACCGGTAGATCTGGAATCAGAAATCGCGCGTCTCGAAAAACTCAAAACGGAGTGGCTGGAACACCCGCAGGAGGATTACGACGGGAGGATTCCGGCGCTACTTATAGAGAATGAACGGATCCGGTTGCCGATTGCGTTGCGCGGCCACGATATGGTAATCGATGACGATTGCCCTGTTTGTCAGATGATGGCCAACGACGCTGAATTAGGAATGCAAGTAGGTTTCTGGCATCTCGACGGCTCGCACATGGACGACGACTTCGCTTTTTCCGAGTTGCCCACACGCGAGGACTGGGAGGCTCAACGGAAGGAATGGGAAGAATTCAGTGAGAAGTTCAATCGAGAATGGGAAGAGCGCCAACAACGTGAACGCTCGTCCGGCGTCGCGGGGGCTTCAGATATTTCCGACCTGAATCGGATTGCGGATGAAGAAGGGTTGAGAAGGATTGCCGACGAAGAGGTGTTGATGGATTCTAACAAGCCGGCATCCTGAGGCTCAGAGGATCGGGAGATGACAGCCTCATTTTCCATTTTCCATTTATCGTCGCTTGTTTTCTTGTTCGTGTCGCTTCGTGTGATTTCGTGGATCGTTCTTCCTCTCACAGTCAAGCAAGCGATCCACGAAGTAACACGAAGCACCACGAAAATGAATCAGAAGCCGATGACAAATGAAAAATGGAAAATGGAAAAGTCATCTCCCGACCCTCACCACTCTACTACCGGCTGCCCTTATCCAGCTTGCCGAAATGCCAAACATCTCGTCCTGCGAAACCGCTGCGATCGGGTTTATCAAAAAATGCGACAATCTCTGCACCTTGGTTGAGTTCCGCAAACGTCTCCTGCGTGAGGGTCACTGTGAGCGTACGACCAGTGGGGTCACCTGTCAGCTCATTGAGAAAGAATCGCTTCCCAATCTGCAACTGCAGGGCACTATCCCTGGGTGGAAACGGCCGGTTGGTTTTTAACTCAATCTGAACCAGCGGCATCCGTGTGCCACCGATTACTCTAACAGCACTCCGAATGCCAACCACCTTATTCCCTTCTTCCCGTTCATTAAGAGATTGGCCATTGGACTGGTACTTGAGCCGCTCGACTAACGAATACATGTCGCTACCGTCAACGCTTGAAACAGATATCTTCGCGCCATCCTTCAACACCGAACGGTCATATATCAGAGTGCTGATTTCCTCTGAGTCAAGCGAGAAAGTAGGAAGGGCCGCATCATCGAGCCAAATCAATTTGAATTTGGAAAGCGCCGGTAAGCGCCTTGTGCCTTCTCGTTGGGAACTTCGCAACTCCGTCCCCGCGAGCGTCAGGCGATAGGCAAACTCTACTGTCTTTCTTCGGCCATGAATCTCCATCTCTCTTGGCTCAGGCAAGGCTATCTCCTTCAACTTGTACCTGACCGACTCCGGAGAGCCGGACGCCCATGAACCCTGGCCCTGCGAAAGAAGTCGACCTTGCGTCGTTCGCAGCTTCATCGCTACTTGTTCGTCAAGGACTGGAAAGTCGGCGGAGACAGACTCGGACTTCGACAAAGCTGCCGGCTGAACTTCCGCTCGAGGTCTTGATCGCGCTCGCGCGCCTATGCGAGTGACCGTATAGGATATATTTGCCGGTGGGTAAAACGGTGCTTGCGCCTGGATGACGATGGTTGTGGGCACGGAGACCACTGATCCTCTTGCAAACCACGGCTGCGGATCGAGGGACGCGAAAGGAAACTCGAAGCTGCCGGTCAGATAACCCGAGAGCGATCGCGAGTGGATTGGTTGATTCATGCTATCCAGGAAAGTGACAACGAGACTGGTGCCATTGCTGCGCCCATTGGACCAACGCAGAACGAAAGCAACCGGCTGACAGTCAGCGACGTTGATGGGAATATCAATCGTCTCTCCGACCCGACGGAATCCATGTCTGCCAGATGTTTGGGGTACCGGATCAGGGCACACCTGCGCATGAGCGTTTTCTGGCGAGTGAATTTCCCGTTCCTGAGATTCCTGCCCATGAGAGTTACCCAAGCACATAAGACCCAGTGCGACAGTCAGAGCCGAATATCGGATACCCGTCGTCAGGCATCTGGTGCCCGGCAGCCTTACTATCGCCCAGGCGGTTTTTAACTTCCTGATTCTCATACAAACTCCTCCGTAAATTAGGAGACACCTACTGACTGGAGACAGTTAACTTCGGGGCAAGATATTGTGATGGGTGGGGGTACGTCGACTGCGACGTGAAGCTGGATTCATACTAGCGGGGAGTGACTCGAACTGGCAAGACATTTACCGGCAGGGTTTGGTTGTGAGCCGAATTTCCGCGTCAGGGTGTCTCCCACAGGCTACAACACGACTAAGGTTGCTTGTGGTTGGGTGGCAAGACCTTCTTTTATAGAGTTAAATCAATGCCAATGGTCGTACAAAATCAATAGCCCACCACCCGCTCCTGAAATAATGCATAATGTCGAAGGCTGGATATTATTGATATGAAACGTTGTCCCCATTGCAGTTTCCTTTATCTTGACTCTGATCAGTTCTGCGACCTCGACCAGACACCCCTCGTCGAGGACCACTCCGCCGACGTGGCTGCGATTGAGCACTCGACTGGCAAGCAATCCCCAAATGTCTCAATTCGCCAGCGGAAGCTGTCCCTAAAGATCCTGTCAACCGCAGTCATCGCAGGGCTTGTCATTGGACTGACGCTGTTGCTCAGCTATCAAAGGATGCGTCTCGAAGCCAGCCAGGCCCCGCCAACTTCCCAGTCTCAGACTTTTCAACCCGTCCCGGCTTCCCAGGTCTCCCTGGCGGCTCAGCCCGCCTCGAACGAGGTTTCAGACAACGTCCCTCATGCGCAGGAAGAATCGGATACGCCGGTGTCGCCGGCCAACACGCCGCACTCGGCCAAACCACCATCTTCTAAGACAGAGAGGACGACCCCTAATACTCGACCCGATTCCGCGCGCCTTCGCGTAAGCTCGAATCCAGTTTCGACAGGAAATGTCACAAAACAGGACCGTGGCCCCGTGACTATCAGGCTTGCCGACGGCTCCACGCTACAAGCCGATGAAGTTTGGAGAACAAAGGCCGGCATCTGGTACCGCCGCAAAGGCATCGTCACACTTCTCAAACCCAACCGCGTCCGCTCCACCAGCCACTGACTCGGGGACTCGGGGACGCGGAGACACGGAGAGGGGGGGAGACGGCGGAGTTGCCAGCTTCATTTCCCATTTTCCATTTTCCATTTTCCATTTCTCATTCGCAGAGTTTCATTATTCTGAAGTCATTTCGTGGTGATTCGTGCAATTTCGTGGATCGCGTTTGCCTGAGAGATGAAGAACGATCCACCAAATAACACGAACGCACACGAAACAATAGGCAACGAAAGGCAAATGGAAAATGAAGCTGGCGTCTATTCTTCTCTCCTCTCCCGCTTGCCGCTTTTCGCCGTTTCCCCTTTTTCCTTTTCCCCTTTACCCCCTTCCCCTCATCTGCGCGATCTCTGCACTATATGGGCCCGAGAAATGGCTTGTCTCACATAACAGCCTGCAAATCGACGCGGCACGGGTGTTGCGCTCTTTCTCGCGAGAGGGAGATTCTACAAATTATGAAAAATCTTGGAAGAAAAATAGGCGGGTTAGTTTTAACGCTCGCTTTTGTTTTTGGCATATCCGCAGTGGCAGGCGTTACCACTCAAGCGCAGTATCGGAATGATGATGGTCGGTACCAGCGTCAACGCGACCGTGATAAAAAGGACAAGTGGAAGAAGCATCGCAACCGTGATGATGAAGCTCGGAACCGGGAGTGGAGACGCGCTCATGATCGGAACCGTGCCGAGCGTAATAGGCGCGATGGCCGATATGATAACAATGGTCGGTACGGTCGCAACGGAGGCTATGGCAACAACGATCAGTACAACAACAGGAATCAGATTGAGCTGAACCAGGGCTACCAGGCCGGCTTGAACACCGGCGCCAGCGATGGACAGCGTGGGCAGAGTTACAACCCGCAGCGTTCGCGCAATTACAAGAACGCCTCCACGCAGGCTTTTCGTGAGGGCTTCGTGCGCGGCTATGACGAAGGTTATCGGCAGTACTCCAGGAATGGTAACCACAACGGCAACCAGGGCAATAGCGGTTGGGGACAGATTCTTGGCGGCATTCTGGGCCGACCCTAACTAATCGACAACAAGACCGCAAATCCAAAATGCCGCGACGCTCGAGTCGCGGCATTTTTTGTCTTGGTGCATTTTGTTTAGTTGAACTCGATAAATCACATGGAGCAATCGGATGGACGCACCTCTTTCGTGTCCGTCCGTGTGATTTTCGTGGATCGTCCGCTTTGGCCGAGAGAACTGAACGATCCACTAAATCACACGAACGGACACGAATAAAAAGTAAACAATCATGAGTGATCATTTAATCACTCCTCACCCTCCTCCCTATCCGCGTTCATCCGCGTTCATCCGCGGCCCTTCTCTCAATTTCGAAAGCCGCAATCCGAAATCCGAAATTCCCTTTCCGAAATTCGACATTCGATGGATTTTCTTAGTGACAGCCTCTAAAATTGCGCTGAACCAGGGGAATGACTAATTGTGCCAGCTGAAGAAGGAAACCTAATCTCTTCCGATGCCTCTCTCATTCGTGCAGTGTCGAACGGCGATGCTGAGACTGTGAGGACCCTGTTGGCTGAGGGTGCATACGTCGACCAGAAGGGTCGAGGGGGCCAAACGGCGCTTATGGTCGCCGCGATCTTTTGCCACGTCGACATTGCGCGCCTTTTGCTTGCCGCAGGGGCGGACGTGCGACTCAAAGATAACCTTGGCTTGACCGCAAGGGCCTGGGCGGCACGGAGAGGCTCTGCGGAGGTCGCTGAATTACTATCAAACGACTCACCGAACGAAGAGCTGCCCTCCGAAAAGGCGGAAGCGAGTTCGGAGAGTCTCGAAGCAAAAACTGACCGCGGAAAGAATGCGGTCAAGGGAAATACTTCACTGCAACAGTTAGCTCTTAGAATGACCAGGGGACGACGAGGAACAAAGGCCGGACCTCAGCGCCGCGAACTGGAAGATATCGCCACCTCGCTGCCGCAACCGGGAGTTGGTCGAGACAACCCACCTGAAGTGGAGGATGCGATCTCTTCCACAAACAAAGCACCGCGCAGTCAGGTGAAAGATTCGCGGCCAGCATCTGAGCCCGATACAAAGAGCCCGCCAGAGCCTGACACAGTCAGGTTCATGAAGTTTCACAAACAAATAATGGCCGCCCAGCAACGACGCCAGGCGGAACAGGAGCGCCTCAGTGCGGAACGGGAGCAACGCAAGACGGACGATGCTGCCAGTTCTGTCTCAGAACTGAGAGTCGAATCGGTTCTCCAAGAGGGCACCCCGCTTGGAGTGGTGGATGCGACCGAGTCTTCAATAATCCCAGCGCGCCGCGAAATTGAAGAGTCCCCTCCCGCTTCTCCCATCGAAACAAACACTGCACGTCCGCAGGATGCTCCCTTCTTGTCAGAACAGGAAGGGGTAGCGACCTGGTCCCCAATAGACTCGACACCCTCCTCAGAACAGGAACCGCCATCCTCAACAGATGCAGCGCTCTTGTCAGAACCGGGAGCGGTAGCGAGCTGGTCCCCAACAGATGCAACACTGCTGTCGGAACGCGAAGTGTCTTCGGAATCAGCAATCTTGTCAGAATGGGAAGCGATAGCGAGCACGTTCTCAACAGATGCAACGCTCTTGTCAGAACAGGGAGCGGTAGCGACCTGGTCCTCGACCGATGCACCGCCCTTGTCAGAACCGGAGCCCGCAGCCACGCCGCCCTCATCAGATGCATCGCTCTTGTCAGCACCGGAAGCAGTAGCGACCCCGTCCTCAACAGAAGCAGCGAGCCGCCAGGCTGAAGTCCCACGGCCAACAGCGGAGCAGTTAGCAGGGATAGCAACTACGATCGAGCATCTGAGAATCCTGGAAGAATCTCGTCAACTAGTTGAAAGTAAGATTCCAGCGAAGTTTGCGGGACCAAAGGCAGCCGCGGTGGAGCTTGACCGCCATGACACGAGCACCACACTGCCACGTCTCCGTGCTGAGCTTTTCACTCCGATCGCAACGCTTGAACCCAAACCGAATCCGTTGCTAACTCCCCCACCGAGCAAACACTGCCCTAAGTGCAATGCCAGCTACGGCGATCCACTGCTCGCATATTGCGCTTTCGATGCTACCAGGTTAATTAGCGCGGACGATCCTTTGCCCAGTCAGCCCGCACCGGATGATCGTTTGTCGCCGACACTGTGGGCATTGGTAGCGGTCGTAGGTGTGTTAGGCGCATTTCTCGGCTACCTGATAATCGATTATCGATCTACTGAGAATCTACCCAGCGCGCCGGCAGCGCAAATTGAGCCGGAGATTGCCAGAAAAGATTTGCCAGTGGTGGGCGGAGATCTTAGCGGCATGGAGGTCAATGTGCCGGAGCCGGAATACCCGGCTGAGGCCAGGACCGAAGGGGTTTCGGGCACGGTCACGATTCGGGTCCAGGTGAATCAGAAAGGCAGAGTCATACTAGCGCGCAGTTCCGGTGGGGACTGGCGCTTGCAAGCCGCTGCCGTAGCGGCTGCACAGAAGGCCACGTTCTCTCCCGAGAAACTCGCCGTCCATGGAAAAGTCGTATCCGGAACTATTACCTACAACTTCATAGCACAAACGGAATCTGAAGCCGCGACAGGATTACCAGTCCCGGCGCAGACGAATTCGCCGCCTGCGAACGAAGCGTCGTCCACAACCGAGCCATCTGAGGCGAACGCAGGTGGAGATTACCCGATAGTGGGTGGTCCCCTGTTTGGCGCCGAGAGCAATCTGCCTCAGGCCGATTACCCCGAAACGGCCAGGAGCAAAGGGATCGACGGCACAATCACGGTAACGGTTCGAGTGAACCGGGCGGGTAAGGTCATCTCATGGCGCACTTCGAAGGGTGATTCTCAACTACGAGCGGCAGCCTTGAAAGCGGCAAAGAAGGCCACCTTCGCTCCGGAGAAGCTCCCTGGAACGGGCGAGGTCGTCGGAACAATTACCTACAACTTCAAGCGATGATCTGAATTGCGGACTGCGGACTGCGGACTGCGGACTGCGGATTGCGGATTTCAAGAACCGAGCAGCTTACATACCCAATTGAAAACGTAAAGCATCAACAATCGATTGCCTGATATCTTCATCCTCAATGACCCCAAACATCTGAGTGATCCGGCGCTTATCGAGAGTTCTAATTTGATAGCAGAGGGCAATCGAATCAAGCGCTAGACCACCGGTATTCGCGGGCAGAAGAGCCTCGTTAGGATAAACACGTCGGTTCGGTTTTCTGGAGGTAATACCAAATTTTCACCTCGATTAAAGGGTGCGCATCATGTTCGCATCCGAAAAGCGCGGCGAGTTTTGGAAAGCGCTCCGCTAGCATTTCGGGAGTGTAACCCACGCGCTCGCGAGCCCATCTCAATAACCTTGGCTTGACATCAACTCGGATCATCTAATCCAAACCTCTCTTTCATTTTACGTCGCTGACTGTGAGCTTCAGATCGATGTACGTCACCGTAAGGAAAACACCGTCAAGATGATCGAAGTCGTGATCGGTAGTCACGAGCGTCGCCTTCAGAACTGACGTAGTTGCCGCAATCCACAAATCATTCTTCCCCATGACGCGCGCTGTTTGTCCGGCTGGAAGCGGGCGCTTTCGATCCTTGCTCAAGCTATACGCATCGATCTCGGCGTAACGCTGAATAATCTGCTCGCTGTTGATATCCACCACCGGCAACTTCCTGAGAAGCTCTCCAAGTAGGGTGAGTTTGCCGCCGCCCCAGTCCCGTTGAACCGCTAACGAATAGATCTCGCCTTTACTCACAATTGAAATCAGCGGAATGTTTGGCGGACTGAATAGGAGGTATTTTCTTCTCAACGTATTCGGCATAACCGGCCCCAGTGACGTAGCCAAGAATGATGCCGGTATCGAGAACGAATTTTTCCATGGCGGCGTGAGGATGATCAGGGCGTGAGCGATGAGAGAAGTTCTTCGATAGGTTCATCTCCTGGCCACTTACCCCAGATTTCTTCCAGGGCGGGCCCAACGCTTAGCTTGTGTAAATCAGTTTCAAACAGCGCAATCGGTTTTGGTGGCGCCGGCATCTTCTCGAAGATCTCTTCTCCTTCTTCAGCAGGCTTTATTGTTTGGGCCTCAAGCAGTCGGACCTTTCGGCCGGGGTTGAAGTGGACCATTCCTTTTATGGTTACTTTCTTTCCCCAAAATTCTCGCATGTTTTCCACATTGAGAATGTCGCGATCAATCGTGCCGGGAATTACCTGGCCGTTGCTTAGCAACAAGTGAAATCTTCGGCTGCTGTGTTGAATCATGTCGAACTGTCCAGAGATCACGAACGCCGTTGGCTCAGGCGTGTCAGTCTTGAGGCGGCGCACATGCTCAAGCTCGCTACAGCTAAGCGAGAAACTCTCAGCTGGCCGGCCGTGTGCTTGTACAACGAGCGTGTCTCCGAAAGTCTTGAAGAAAGACTCAAACGACAGCAAACCGTCGAGCACGCCCTTGTCATAAGCGTTGCTCTCCAGATTTTCAGACACCGCTTCCTTCACCGATCTGCTGAGCAGAGTGAGTGCAGTGTCGTCCGGCTTTGGCTTCGAATACCAGAGATCCTGTTGCTTGATTTGCTCTGGCGCGGTTTCGCCCAGAAGTGGAGCTTCAAACACAAGCGTTGTGGATCCCTTTTCCAAGCCGGTAACCGTGAAATCCAATGAGCGAACCAGCCAGGCAGGGATTGCGCCTCTCTTAACGCTTTCACCCTGCACAGCGAGACGCAAGCCGCGCTCAGAGGATTCAATGACAGTGTCAACCAAATCCTTGAGGGCTCGGATCGATATCGTTCCGGCCCGTGTGTTCAACCCCTCTATTTTGAACTTATACTTCATGGCTCCTCAGCTCTTTGCTCTGTGAGCAGTCTAGCGCATCAGATGCGGCACTCCCAACTCAATTTGCTCAGTCCTTCTTTGGGCCATCTGTGCGGCAGTTGCTGGCTTCGCATCGGGTCCATCGAGGCCATACAGCGCGGCGACGCGCTTAATCACTGAGGTGGCTTGGGATGTGATTCAAGGGGTCTAAGGTGCTTTTCTGGGCGGATCACGCCGCTTTTGATAAAGATACTTCTGAAAGCCCGCAAGGACCCGATCTCGTCCGGCCTGCCCACGGGGAGCACGGCATTTGGCAGTTGAAGCCAGTTGAGTCTCTAAGCAGCAGCGTTCTGTCTGATCGACTTCAAGATTCCAACGATGTGATCGGCATCTTTGTCCTGGAATACTCCATCGAGTCCACTTGTGTTGAAGTCAGTGTACGGTGGTTCGTAGAGTTTTGAAGGCTCAATCACACCGTTTTGACTCAGGTAATCGATGATCAGATTGATGAACTGAATCTGGGTCGAATTGAATCGGTGTTCGTTTAGATAATCGCTAAACGCCTTCTTCGCCGCTTCACGATTAAGCCCAACAAGACTTCTAATGAACAGCCCCAAGTGTTCCTGCTTTCCGTAAACCCGCTCGAAGTCTTCACGCGTGCCAACGTCGCCGTTTTCAAATAAGAGTCGCTTCAGTTCTTCAATGTCTGTCGGAGTTATTGGAACATTGTGTTTGAGCTTGTGCAGAACTATGTGATCTTCATGCGCTATGAGAAAACTCATCATCTTCTTTTTGTACTGGATCGAGCTGGTCGCAGAGACCACACCGCTAAGGCTCACCTCGCGCCCTTCCGATAGCTCGTCTTCAAAGTCGGTATAGATAATCTTGCGCTGCTTCCTGTCCATAAACTTAACCAGGTCCCGCAAGCGCTTCCGCACATTCTCTAGCATCGGCAGAGTGATGTCTTGCCAGTAGTGTTCTTGCTGCAAGTCTTCAATCAATTCGATCTGTGCGTACACCATGGGAATCGTTTGTTTATCTTCAAGACGGCTGGCGATCTCTTTTACCTGGTCGTGGAGTCCAATGTAGTCGGTGCTGGCCTGTATCATCGCAAGCTGAATCTTAAGAATCAGCAGGTCAAATCGCTTGGCTGTTTCATCCTCCGGGTCAAGCTCGGTAGGTAAGCCGGCGAGTATGTATGCCACCTCCGCATAGTCAGTAGCTCCTAAGTCTTCCCACGCTTCTTCTTCACTATACTTCTCTACTGACTGTCGATGCGGTCGCACGACGAAGTTGTCCACATTCATCGCCGAGACTTCAGTCTGCAAATGTCCAGCGATTTCCTGACCCAGTTGTTTCAGCCCTTCGTTGGAGCCGTCCGCCTTCCTCACTGAGGAAAGTAACTCCAGCCGTTTGAGAAATATTTGCTTGCCCAGCGAGGGTTGAGTTCTAGCCTCAATCTCCTGCTTGTTCTGATTGAAGAACTCGAAATTCTGACAGTAGTCGAAAATATAGAAGAACTCTTTGTCCTGACCCGGGCCGAATAAATCAGGCCGCAGACGTGTGCCACGGCCAATCATCTGGAGGAACTTCGTCTTAGACCGCAGGGCCTTGAAGAAAACCAGATTAACAATTTCGGGGATGTCGATTCCCGTATCAAGCATGTCAACAGACACGGCAATATGTGGCGCTTTATCGGAGGTCGAGAAGTCGTCGATAAGAGTCTCAACATATTTTTCTTCATGAGCGATAACCCGGGCGAATTGGCCCTTCACCTTCGGATACTGAATGTCGAACCGCTCTTGAATAAAGTGCGCGTGCGCACGACTCTTGGCAAAAATGATCGTCTTCCCTAATCTATCTCCACCTGCCACCTTCAGTCCTTTGGTCATCAAGCTCTCAAGAACCTTGTCGACCGTGTCTTCATTGAACAGCCAGCGGTTTAGAGCAGCAGGTTCAACCTTTTCGGGAACGTTACCTTCCTCGTCCCAGTCGATTGCTTCCCATTCCTCTTTCTCTTCCTCCGACAATTCGTCGTACTTGATACCTTCGCGCTGAAACTTGCCCGGCACTTCAATGTTTACTGAAGGCACAAGATATCCATCGTTCACTGCCTCTTCTAATTCGTATGAGTAGGTGGGCACTCCCTTCTCCAGATCAAAGAGACCGTATGTGTTCTTATCAACTTCCGACTTTGGTGTAGCCGTGAGCCCAACAAGATATGAATCAAAATACTCGAAGATGGCGCGATACTTTTGATAGACGGACCGGTGTGCTTCGTCAATGACAACGAGATCAAAATGTCCGACTCCAAAGCGGCGCAGCCCCGAGTCCATTTCGTTGATGAGGTTCATCACCGTGGGGTAGGTTGATAGATAGACTCGGCTTCCGGTCTGCGTTTTTTCAGTTACGAGGTTGACGGGACTGGAATCGGGCAAGTGTTTCTTGAAGGCATTTGCCGCTTGTTTGACGAGTGCCACCCGGTCAGCCAGAAAGAGGACGCGCTTTATCCAATTGCAGCGCTGTAGCAGTTCACAAAGGGCAATTACGGTCCGCGTTTTCCCCGCGCCAGTTGCCATAACGATCAACGCTTTGCGCTGATTATTGTTGAACTCTTCCGCGACGCGACGGATTGAGGCTTCCTGATAATGGCGTTCAACGATCTCTTTGTTGATTGGCTCGGTACTCAAGTCTTTGCGTGTCGTACGACGCTGGATTAGCAGTTCAAGCTCATCCTTTTTGTAGAACCCCTGGACTTCGCGTGGAGGGTAGTTCAAGTCATCCCAGATCCAGGTCGTGTATCCGCTCGAATAAAAAATAATTGGACGGCGTCCGAACTTCTGTTCCAAACAATCAGCATAGAGCTTTGCTTGTTGCTGCCCAATGCGCGGATCCTTCGCAGTGCGTTTGGCTTCAACCAGGGCGAGCGGTTTGCCGTCGTCACCCCATAGAACATAATCAACGAACCCTTTGTTCTGCGCGTTAGGCATGCCCGCCACTTCATACTCGCGGTCTTCCGCCTTCTCCAAAGGCCACCCTGCCTCATGCAGCATCAGGTCGATAAAGTAATCTCGCGTCTCTGCCTCAGAATACTCATGCGTGTCGGGAACGAGTTTGTTTTGACGCTTAGCTTCGGCGACCTTTTCCCTAAGCAGGGCGATTTCGACATCGGTATCGAGTTTCGCCTGTTGGAGCTTTGCCGCTTCCGCGTCTCGCGCCTTCAGCTCTTCGGCCATCACTTGCAGTTGCTTAAAGGTGTGAACCGGAACAGAAACTCGCTGCGCCGGCACTTGCGCTTCGTCGAAGTTGAGACCCTGATATTCTGCCGTTGAGCGACGTGTGTAACAGTGCGCCAGCCAGTAGAGAAAATGAAAGAGTTCTTTCGTGTAAAGCGTCGGTCTCAGTAATAGCGCGGTTGCTGTGAACTGCCTGGTTGCCGATCTCTTTAATGGCCCGGACTTTTAGAAAGATGTTTTTGGGTAGGTTATCTTTGAATGTAGGCTCAAAGATCAACGCGCTGAGATGGTTGTCATAGGGGCGCTTTAGATCGGAATCTTTCTGATAAACCCAATCAATTGCCAGTTCGAGCGTGCGACGCGCATAGAAACAGGAGGTGCGTGTGTCGGTGTGCACCAGCGCTTCAGCCTTCCGCGCCGAAGCGTGAAGGTCGGGCCATTCGGTTTGGAGGAAATCAAAGTTGGACATCATGACGTTGAGCTACGGTTGATCTGGTGTTCTAAATCCGACACCGTTTCTACAATGCTCTCAAACGAAGGCGGCTTGACGAGAAACATATCCCGCATCGCCTGGTAATCCTTTTTCAGTTCAGCTATACGAAAATCCGGCGGCGCCAGACGGAAGGTTTCAGGCTTGGCCAGATCGTAACGCGCCCAACTTGCCGCAAAAAACCGGCTCTTCCAATCCACCACGCGTTCCCGCAAATCCTCGCGCTCCAGGGCGCGTAAAGCGATGTCTTGCCGGGCCAACGCTGACATATCGGCGTAATGCCGCGAGAAACGGTCACGGATTGCCTTCGCAGGATTGCGATGATATTCCGCGTGTAGAATCGTGGCTTTCTCCCAGAAGGTCCGTTCCAGTTCCAGCGCCACCAACTCACACCGGAAATCTCCAAACACTTTGGGGAACACCTCAGCCACCCACGGCTGTACTGAGTGAGTTCCGACCGGCCTTTGGCCCGTCAGAGATCCAAACTCCAGTTTCACGAAGCGGCCCAGATAGTCGAAGCCGGTCGGCTCGGTGGACGGATAATGGAAAAGCACCACCGGTGAATGGGTCATGGCATCCACCTGAAATTCCATCCACGCCATACCGCCAGAGCGTTTCCCGAGAACTTCGACCGCAATACGTTCAAGCTCTGGCGAGAACCGATCGCGCACGCGCTCGATGCACGCCTCCTCCAGTTCTTTCATTCGCTGCGTTCGCTGGTTACGGCTGTCAGCCTCTTCGACCGATGCCTCGCTGATGCCCAGGAACGCAGGACTGACAGATAAGTCAATGTCCTCTGAGAATCGTTTGATCACATCGAACACTTTCGACAACGAGGTGCCACCCTTGAATACCAGTTGCTCACCAAACTCCGGATGCGCGAACAGCGCTGCCAACGTCCACGAAACCCAGAAATCTTTCTCCACCATCACGGGCTTGATTTGCAACTGCTCCGCCGCTTCCGCGAAAACGACGCGGCGCTCGGTCACCGGCATGGATGCCAGGCGGTTCATGACTACTTGTCCTCGGCGGCAATGAACCGCAGATGGGGATGCATCCAGGCAGGCGCGAATCGCAGGTCTTGTAGCAACCGGCGTCGGTCCGCTGGTTTCAACAATCTCCGCAAATGCGCGAGCCGCTCTGGTGTCACGTTATTCCGCCCCACCGAGCGCAGCCCCGCCATCACGAGTCCGCTCATCCCCCCTGCCGCCATCTTGCGCGGCGCACGCTCGCGAAACTCGATTGTGCGTTTTCCCACTTTTACTGAGCTTCGCCGCCGGTCCGCGTCATACACAAGGCGCCCGGGCACCTGCTCCGAGAGATTCAGCAGATTTGCCGCCGCCGCTTCGGTGGTCTGAAGGCGAATCCCGTCCCGTCGCGCAATCGCCGCCGCGATAGCATCTGAAGTGGCGGAGAGTTCACCCAGCAACGGATGGATGCGGGGAATATCATAAAGCCCGCGTGCCACCCGCCGCAGCTTGCCTGCCTTCAACAGGCGCTGGATCGCCATTCCAATGGCGTCCGTCGAACCGAGATCGAGAAAATCCGACCGCGTGAACACCTGGTCAGTCCCGGCCCGTTTCGCCCGTTGTAAAATCTTGTCACTCAGTCTCATAACCGGATAGAGTCTACACTAGCTGCGTTATAAATACGACGCGATATTTATAACACATTCCCCCCGGCCAAGCTACTACTCTCTGCGCAAGCACGATTCGGGAGGAAGGCGAATAACGAGTCCGATTTCGCCGGTTCCAGATAGCGGGATACGTCCCGAAGGCAGGCTCCCTCAGCGCCAGTGGCGCGAAATATCTGTAGCTCGCAAGCTATCAAATTGGCTCTGATCAACAAGCGGGGTGGATTGTTCGCGGCGATTGGGAGTAATCGGCAAAGACGCGGATATCATTCCGCCGCTATAGAGTCTGGTCGGAGAAGGCGTCTGTTGCCTTCTCATTCACACCGTGGCTTCAGCCCGGTGACCTTGGAGCGATATAAGCAAGTGAACCGTTTTAACGGTTTTCCTCGCTGCGACTTTTCTTGCGACAACATTCGTTCTGTTGAGCTGCCACTTAACGCCTGGCTATATTGAGCACCACCAAGAAAAACCGTTGAAACGGTTGGTAGACTAGGTTTGGCCGTTCGTATCACCGGGCTGAAGCCACGGTGTGAATGAAAATCAGAACCTCCGTTTCCGACAGGCCTACGAGGCTTGCGAGAATTTGGGGTCGCAACTTTCTATAAACATCGCGCTCCTCTGGAGCTACAAGTCTCCGCGGAAGGCGCGGTGCTGCAGAGTGGCGAACAACGCGTCCATTTCCGCAAGTGACGCGCGTTGCGCCGTCTTTAGTTTCTCCACCGCTCGAACTCGACGGGCGAAATCATGTTGCAACTCGATGGGTGGAACCATCACTGGTACACGAGCGAGGTTGGATTGGTTAATCCCCGAGATCGTGGACTGGGTAACGAAGGGATGAACCGATTTCTGCCTTACACGTTCGTTGCTTAAATAATGAAAGAGATAAAGGACCGTGACTATCTCCTGAGTCGGCGTAACGCGAATGAACGAAGACTCGAAAATCAACGGCTCCTCAGATTTCGGAATCAAACACGGTTTCAATCTCGGACTCCATTGCAGTAAGGTTGGCGAGGATTTCGCCCGGCGAACGGTGCCCGACGTCTTCGTGGACTATTTCCTTGTAGCGATTGAGCGACAGGTCGTAGCCCTGCGCGGCAATATCCTCCTTGGGTACGCAGAAGCTTTGGGCGGTCCTCGGACGTTCTAACTCGGCCTTATCGCGTTGCGGCCAGCGCCCGAGGATGTCGGGCAGATTGTTCTTAGTGTGCTCGTCGGCGGTGAGCGCGACGCTGGGCACAGGGCCGAGCTTTTCCGCCGGCAATAGTTCCGTGCGTTTGTCGTCGAGCGACATGCCGTCCGCGTCTACGTCGTAAAACCAGACGTGGTCAGTGCCGCCGGAGTTGGTCTTGGTGAAGAGGAGAATGGCGGTTGAAACGCCGGCGTAGGGCTTGAACACGCCGCCGGGTAGCGAGATGACAGCGTCCAGTTTCTGTTCCTCGACGAGAATCCGGCGCAGGGTCTTGTGTGCGTTGGACGAGCCGAACAGCACGCCGTCCGGCACAATCACCGCTGCGCGTCCGCCGGGCTTGAGCAGGCGCAGGAAGAGCGCAAGGAAGAGCAACTCCGTCTTTTTCGTCTTCACGATCTTCTGGAGGTCTTTGGCAGTGTTGTCGTAATCCAGCGACCCGGCAAAAGGCGGATTCGCCATGATGAGTGTGTACGCCTCTTCATCACCCGCATGTTCCTCAGCCAAAGAGTCTTTGTACCGAATATTCGGGTTCTCTACTCCGTGCAGCAGCATGTTCATGCTGCCGATGCGCAACATGGTGTTATCGAAGTCGTAACCGTTGAATAGCTTCTCGTTGAAATGTTTCCGCAGCGATTCGTTAGTGAAGATTTCCGGATGATGGCCTCTTAAATACTCGCCAGCCATCACGAGAAAGCCAGCGGTTCCACAGGCTGGATCGCAGATGATGTCCTTCGGTTGCGGAGCGCACATCTCAACCATCAAACGGATGATGTGGCGCGGTGTGCGAAACTGCCCGTTTTGTCCGGCCGTCGCAATCTTGCCGAGCATGTATTCATAGACGTCGCCCTTCGTATCCCGATCCGCCATTGGTACGTGGTCGATTAGATCCACGACCTTTGCCAACAGACCCGGCGTCGGAATCGTGAACCGCGCATCTTTCATGTGGCGCGCATAACTCGACTCTTCCCCACGCAACTCCTTGATAAAGGGAAAGACTTTCGTGGTAACAATCTCAAACATCTCCTTCGCTTCGAGGTGCTTAAACCGCGACCAGCGTAACTGCTGTTCGTCCTTCTTAAAGATCTTCTTCTCAATGGGCCGGCCCAGACGATTAGCCTTCTTCTCTTCCGCGGTGTGTAACTCGTCCAGACGTTTGATGAAAAGCAGATATGTGATCTGCTCAATGACTTCGAGCGGATTCGAAATCCCACCCGTCCAAAAGGCATTCCACACCGCATCTATTTGTGATTTGAGGTCGCCAGTGATCATTTCTTTAAGTTTTCGGAGCTTCTATAAAGCTAAGCAGATGTTGAGTTCTGACATGTTCCAACGCGCAGAATCCGAACTTGCTTCATCTCCAACCTCTGATCGAATTCTTGGAGGAATTGCGAGGGCTCTCTTGCTCAGCGTGTAGTCCGAGGAGGGCCAAAAGAAGCCAGCGAGTGTGGGAGACGGGGTGCATTATAGGCGTTGCAAGAGTCTTTGCAAAGATGATAGAGCAAGATTAACGAAGGAATCAGGATGCAAATGAGCCTCGTAAGAATTGATTGCGCAACTCAAGATGCCAAGATCGGTGTGGCGTTTGGGAGCTTCAGTAAGAAGACGCTGACTGTTCTGGAGGCCTTTGCCTGCACGAAGGAGAAGACTGCCGCAATTGAAATATCGAAGTGGCTTCAAGAGGGAGAAAAAGCCGCGTTACTGGCCACCGACGCGCCGCTCGGGTGGCCCCAGCCGCTGTCACGTGTGCTTGCTACGCATCGTGCGGGTGAGGAACTGCGGGCGAATGCACATGACATGTTTCGGCGCGCCACGGATATCTTTATCAAGCAGAAGACAGGCAAGACGCCATTGGACGTCGGCGCCGATCGGATCGCGCGCACTGCGAACGCGGCGCTTTGCCTTCTTCGAGACATTCGATCCAACCTCAACCTTGCAAGGAGCCCGCTCGCGTGGGAGTGGCCGCCTGCTGAGCTCATCTCGGCTACGAATCATTCACGCGGCGGTGCCATAAGGTCAGTACCACCGCGCGGTAGCGGGTGGTTGCCTTTCGATAGCTCACGCGTACGGGAACATGGACCCACCCGCTACCGACGGTGTGTGAAAACTCTCTGCGAGGGCAACATGGTACTCAACACAGAACCGTTTGCGGTAGCCAATGGATGCTGCCATTCAAGTCGGGCTATCTTTTTCTGCTATTCCCACGAAAGCGAAAGTATTTAGTATAAAAAGCAGTTGAGTGCCGGCATCCATTGGCTACCGAGGCTGTGTGAAAACGCAACCGAGTGTCATGAAGTCAGTACCGTAACGCGGTAGCGTCGGGTCCACGGTTCCAACCACAAACTACGTATCAATAGGTATCCACCGATAGCGACTATAGCACTGGGAGTCGAGATGCGGAGGC
>JBGTHZ010000092.1:0-23403 GCA_041745915.1 Pyrinomonadaceae bacterium
AGTTTTGGATCGATCAGCGTCTGGGCGCTCAGCGGATTCAGCGGCGCTGCAACGGTCGGAAACTGGCTCGTGAAACTGGGTAGACCGCGTGGGTTCCCCGCGCTGACAACTGAAGGTACGTTGGTCGAAATGATATTGGGAGAAGAAACCGCTGCGTTTGAGGCAATGTTGTTGAAGAACGAATCGTAACCGATCTGATAACCTGCGCGAATCACGGATTTCCTTTCGCCAAAGAGACTTCCCAGCAGTCCTCCGGTATACGAAGGGGAGTAGGAGATACCGAACGCCGGTGCGAAATTGTTTTTGTCCGGCGGAATCTGATTCGGCTGGCTGTAAGGGCCAGTCGTAATATTAGAATTGTTGATGTTGAAGAGGCCTGTAAAGGCCGGCGTGCGCAGGGTATTGAAGGGCGTGCCGAAATGCTCGTAGCGAAGCCCAAGCGTCATCGTCAGATCCTGGGTCACTTTCCAGCGATCTTGCGCAAATACGGCGATGCGGTGCAGCGACGGGAAATAAACCGCGCTGCCGAAGTCGCGCGACGCTCCTGCCGCAGAAGACCCACCGAAGTTATCTACGAAGTTGGCAAAAGAGGTGAACGTGCCACCAGCAGGCCCCCCGCCAGCGCCGGTGAATGCCCCACCCGACCCAAAGGTCAGAGAACCGCGCGCATCGTAGGGTGCAGCCTGAGTTGAAATCTGACGCAGGTAGTCGCCCCCAAAGCGGAACGTGTGACCACCTCGAATGTAGGTCATTGTGTCCTGAACCTGATAGTTGTTTGCGATGCGACCTTGTGGGAAGGTGGCTGCAACACCCAGTGCCGTGATTGACGCGATTGTAATCCTCGGAAACGTGCCCGCCGGTCCGGCGGCATCCGTGATCGGAAAGCCGAAATCAAGCCGGTTATATGACAGACGAAGCTCGTTGGTCATCACCGACGAAAAGATGTGCGTCTCGGCCACCTGGAAGTTGTACAAGCGGGAAGTGAAGTCTGCGTCGAACCCGGGAAACCCCGCGGTACCGCCTTGCGGGGCATCTTCCCTGCTTGAAAGGAACCTCACTGAGAGTTGATCGTTGTCACCCAGCTTATGATCGACGCGCGTCGACCATTGTTTGATCGTATCAAGCGCAGCGAAGTTGCGGAAGAAGGTACCGAACTCGATGTTGCCGCGATGTGCGCCGCCGGTGAGAGCTGTTGGCCCCAGCGCGATGTTAAACGGGGAAGCAACTCCAACTGCGTTTGCAGTCGCTGCGAGATAGGAATCTACGTTTGCGTTCGTGCCGGCAGGAAAAAGTTGGCGCAGGCGATCGCGGCCTGCCTGAGTCGCAGTCGTCAACTGAACGCCCGACGAGGAGCGTTGTCGTTCTTCCTGATAAGAGACAAAGAAGAACGTTCGATTGCGTCCATCAATAACGGAGCGGCCACCTTCGCCAAACCGGGGCAAATAAAGCGGGCCGCCGAGGGTACCGGAGTATATGGTCTGCGTTCCGGAATTCAAACGACCGCGGGCGAGGATCTCCGGGTCGCGACCCAGACTACTCGTAATGGCATCATCACGTGTCGAATCCAAGAAGAACGACAGAGTTCCGTGAAACTCATTTGTCCCGCCCTTGGTGATCGTGTTGACAACTGCCCCGCCTGCGCGCCCGAACTCAGAGTCGTAGTTTGACGTCTGGACCGAGACCTCCTGGACGGCGTCGGGGTTGGTGATCTGGAATCCCTGACCGGCCACTGAGATGTCGTTGTTCTCCGTGCCATCGATCAGGAAGTTGTTCGAGCGTCCTCGAGCGCCGTTGACAGAGAAGGTACCGACGCCGAATCCGCCACGATTAGACGAAACACCTGGGAGCGTTAAGGCGAGTGCGACCGGATTGCGACCGGCGAACGGCAACTCGGTTACCTGTGTCGTACTGATGTTTCCGCCGCGCACCGGGGCCTCGGTTTGTAACGCCGCTCCGGCTTCCGAAACAACGTCAACGGTAACCTGCTGGCCGCCCGGTTCCAATTGCGCGTCAACCGTCGACGTTTGGTTGGCGTTGACAATAATGCCGGTCTTGGTCAACTCGCCGAATCCGGAAGCAGTTATGCTTAGCGAATAAGGACCGAGATCAACTGCATCAAAGCGGTAAATGCCATCATCAGTAGTCACCACTGCGCGGGTAATAGTTGTTTCCGTGTTAGTCAATGTGACATTCGCACCTGAGATGCGGGCACCGGCGGCGTCGGTGACGACACCGCTGACAGTGCCTCGGCTTGTCTGAGCTGGTGCGACGAGCGCAAGACCGAGCAGCATAGCAACGAGCAGAAAAGCCTTTATCTTCATTTTTTCTCCTTACGGTAATGAGCTTCGCGTCGACGAAGTGAACGCAGATGAATGAAACACGCCCACAAGCTCGAGGTTCGGTTTAGAAGTTTTTGTAGAGCGGCTTAAACTATCCAAACGACTAGTGCCTTGGCGTCGTAGTGCTGCAAGAGTCATGCCCGCAGACGGCCTGACTCAAAGGCTCTTCAGATACTGTAGTTTAGGTTTTCATTACGAGTTTGTGTTTGCATCAGGCGTTGGCAAAATTGGATCGGGATGCAAAAGCCTGAAGAAAAACCCGAAATTCCTGAGCGTTTTTACGAAAAAGTGGTTCCGCTCACATTGTGCGATCTGATCTTTCAGCCCACACAGTGCTGGTGGTCCATGCCTGGGCCAACGACTACCTCGTTAAGCGAGACCTAATACCTGAAGGCAGTGGTTGGTCCGATGCGGCTTTAATAGCTTCGAATTCGAAGTGAAGTTCTTTGCCTCGGAAGATGTTGCTCAGGTAGAACTCCCAGAACTTGCGTGTGAACCGCAGAGCAGGCCAGCGCTGATCCAGGTTAGTGATGAACTCAAGACCCAGAGCTCGCCAGAGGTTTGCGAGTGTCACATAGGTGCGAACAGGTCTTAGCTCAACCGTCGTGTAG
This sequence comes from Pyrinomonadaceae bacterium, assembly GCA_041745915.1. Classification (GTDB taxonomy): domain Bacteria; phylum Acidobacteriota; class Blastocatellia; order Pyrinomonadales; family Pyrinomonadaceae; genus PSRF01. The sequence goes on from JBGTHZ010000092.1 coordinate 2,951, forward strand.
AAAGGGAAAGGAGTCCGGTCAGGCATGAAGCATGTAAAGGAGTAGCTGTTGAAGTGGTTGCGATGGGTCGGATCCGTGGGCCAATCGGGATTTGAATAGTGGGGGGTTACGATTTTTATTAGACCACCGGGCTTAGCAATGCGGTGAAGCTCGGTAACGAAAGCCATCACGTCGGCAACGTGCTCAATAACATGGCGGCAGATGATCTCATCGAATTCGTTTTCGTGAAACGGGTATGGCACGTTCCCTAGATCGTGAATTACATCAGCATTCGTGCGCGGATTTGAGTCGATTCCGATCGCACCAGGGTACTTGTTCTGGCCGCAGCCCACATCGAGAATCTTTTTACCAGAGATGGTTGGATCCGGGGCTGGTGCGGAGACAGTCATGGACAGAGTTATTCGCTGTGCCGGTAGAGTAGGCCTGCAAATGAATCAAGATCGGCTGGATATATCGGTAATGCGAATTCCGATCTCAAAGTCTCGAGGGTCATGCCATCGAGCATGATTTCCTCGTCGCTCTTGAGCGTGTGCTTTGGAATGACTACAAAGTTTCCGCGGACCTGCCCGCGAGCCCCCAGAAAATCGCCGCCCGTCAGCAATCCGGCTACAGAGACATCGCCTCCAAAGTAGTTGTTTTCTACAGCCTCGACATGAATCCTGGTTCCAGAGTCCGTGTTTAGTTTGCTAAGCATCTTTCGCAGCTCCGGGGCGAAGAGGGCGCCGGTCAGAACTGTCCCGAAGATTTTGTCAGCCTCCTTGAGCGGACGTCGTTCTAGGCGGTGCAACAGACTGTTGAAGTCGTTCTCGAATGAACGCACCATGCCGATCCCGTCTTCAATCTGTGGATAATTACCGTAATGTGCTTTTGCCGGGACTGCTCGTCCTGCTCGCAGGTAAATCTCGTCGCCGAGGAAAGCAAAGGTGGTTCCCAGTCGCTTCCGCAATTGCTTTTGAATCCTCGTCACCTCGTCAATGATTCCGCGACAGTACTCCGGCGTTACCGGCTTAAGACGCGGATCAGTGTTATAGCGGGTTAGACCCAGCGGGACGATGGCAACACTCGTGATCCGAGGGTAATCGGCTGCAAGATCATCAATCGTCCTCCGCAGAATCTCGCCATCATTTATCGTGGGACAAAGAACAACCTGGGCGTGAATCTCGATGCCTGCGTCAAGCAACCGAGTCATTTGCGACGAAATATCCGCGCGCCGTTTTTCAATACCCAGAAGCCTGGCTCGCACGTCAAGGTCGGTAGCATGAATAGAAACGTATTGCGGTGAGAGCATTTGTTCGATGATCCGCGCCATCTCGTCTTCCGTAATCGAGGTGAGCGTGGTGTAGTTTCCGTAAAGAAATGAGAGCCGGATGTCTTCGTCCCGCACAAAGAGGGATGGTCGAGCATCGGCGGGATTGCCCTTGCAAAAACAGAATATGCATTCGTTCGCGCACTGGCGGGGCACGATTTGTTCGAAACTAAAACCGAAATCCTCATCCTCCCCCCGCTCAATTTGCAGTTCCCAATCCTCGCCGCTTTTCTTCCGAACTTCCACCACCAGTTCCGTTTCTCCAGCGGTTTGAAAACGAAAGTCCAGATAGTCACGCACCACGCGTCCATTCACTCGGGTAACTCGATCGCCGGGCTCTATCTCAAGCTCGGCGCCAAGACTTTCCGGGGCGACATCAGTGATCTCAGCACCGCGACGGCGGAGGTTTGTTACAGCTGGTGCAACCGCAAATTCGTACATGTGTTTCTAATCTGCCGGGCCACCCGGCTGTTTCTTTCACCACCAGTCAAAAGCTATACTCAGCAAACCTCACACTATAACAAACGGTCCTTTCTTTGTTTAGCTACCGGGACCCCAAGACCGGAAAGGTCCTCGGATTAGTGATTCTGTTGTTATTCAGGGCGGACGTTGTGTTACGCTGGGCTTAACCTTTATTGCAGTTAGTGTATAATCCCGCCGCTAAAGCAGTGGTTCCGCGCTAACAACTTCCTAAAGACACGCGTTTAAGTAAACCTTACCCGGTACCTCGTATGAAGAAAGTAACCCCCCAAACCGTTTTATTCATAATCGTTCTGACCTCACTGTCCGCTCCCGGGCAGATTGGCAACAGTTCTCAAGTCCCGAAAGCCGTTGCCAATTCCGCAACCAACGCCTCAGCCTCGCGAGAGAAAGCCGAATCTACTAACGTGATTTCGGAGAAAACGCGGGCAACTGATCGGGCTCAGAAGTATTACGAGTCAGGTAATGAGCTTTACACCTCTGGCAAGCTCGGGGAGGCGATCGAGGCCTTCAAACAGGCAACCAAACTCCAGCCAGACAATCCTCAGAATCATTACATGCTTGGGATGGCATACTTTGAATCAAAGGCCTACAAAGAGTCTTTCGACTCATTTAAACGTGCCATCCGGGCTTGGCCAGACTGGCCTCAAGCTCACTTCAGATTGGGGGTTGCCTCCTACGTGCTGGGAAGGAAGAGTGAATCAATAGAAGCGTACAACCATCTCCGAAGACTTGAATCTCCGTTGGCTAGCTCTCTTTCTCGCATCCTGAATGAAGACAAAAATCAAGCAACTCTTCCTGAGGGTGTGACGGCTAGCGACTCGTCGCTGACTCAGCTTGAATTAGTTCGAGCGGCAGCCCCGGGCAAAGAAGCCATGAGCGCGCCGGTGGGTGCGGAATCCAGAAGTGCCTCGGCCAGCCCGGCGTCTGTAAAAGAGACTGCGCCTATTGCGGCGAATCCCCCGGCGGCCACCGGAGATTCGCCGGACTTGACCGGCATCTACAGAATTGGCGTCGGGGACGTGCTCGACATACGTATGCTCAATTCATCCTCAGCTCGGTCTACGCTTTATACCGTGGTCGATGGCGGCTTAATTGACTTGGCGATCGCCGGGGGACCAATAGCGGTTGCCGGCCTTACGGTCGACGAAGTTCAGGCTCTTCTCATCGCGGAACTTAAGCGCCGCGCGGTTGAACATGATGCTCGCGTCTCCGTTGGCGTGAGGCAGTACTCCAGCCACAGCGTGGTCATTACTGGCATCGTTAACAACCCGGGAATGAAGTTTCTTAGACGAGAAGCTGTTCCCCTTTACGTCATCATGGCTGAAGCCCAGGCGAGGTCGGACGCCAATCGAGTAGCGATAATGGGCCCAGGGAGGGCAGCAGTCGTACTGGATTTAAATGATCCTGCGGCTCTCAACTTCCAAGTCCGGCACGGGGACACAATCAGCGTGACCGTCAGGCCACAAGAGTTCTATTACATAGCCGGCCGCGTTAACCACCCCGGCCAGAAGGTGTTCCAGCCCGGCATAACTCTGCTGCAAGCGATTCTCGCTGCAGGCGGTCTGAGGCGCCAGGGTGAAACCCTGATCGAGCTATCGCGCGAGGGAGAAGATGGGCGCCTAACTACGACTCGATTCAAGTTGAAAGAGATTAAGGCGGGCAAAATCCCCGATCCAAAACTGAAGTCCGGCGACCGCGTAGAAGTAATCCGCTAACTAAGACCACCCAATTTTATTGACATTCCGGCCTCTGTTTGTTAGTTATGCTGCGCGCTTCGGTGTACCACCTTTCCAAGTTTTGCTTTTGAGTTCTCCAACCTTTCTTTGAGCGAGTACTGTTTCGGGATGACCAATAAACTCAAGCCGGCACTCATCGGGGGTGGGGCAATAGGATTATTCTTGGTTCTTACCGGCATAGTGTCAGCTCTCCCAGTGCCATTTGTAAGCACAATAGGTTGCTGCAAGTGTCTCTGGCCAATTGCCGGTGGCCTTCTGGCTACAATGCTCTACGTCAAGGGTGCGCCGAATCCGGCTACCGTTTTAGATGGAGCAATAGTTGGAGCACTCGCAGGCGTGATTGGCGGCGTGATTTATTTAATTATTGGTCTGCCCATTTCCTACTTCATGATCGGCGTGGAGGCAATGGAGATGCAGATGCGCCAATTCAGCTCGGATTTCCCTTTGACCGGTGTTGTCTTATTCGTTATCAGCGGTATCGTAGGTTTCGTAATTTTCGTTGTGCTCTCAACTATTGGCGGACTAATCGGCGTGCCCATATTTGAGAAGCGTAAGGGAGCTACCGATGCGCCGCCGCCGTCGCAGGATTTTGGCGCCGGCCCGAGTGGCCCTTATGGGACGGGGTTGTAAGAGTCATTGCCCACAGTTTCATGTAAGCAACGCTTTATCAAAAACTAGTTAGAACCAGGAGAACTTGAAAATGTCTCAACAGTGGACCCCCCCGCCTTCCCCAACCGCCACTCCGGCTAACGTTCCAAACTACTTAATTCCGGCGATTCTTTCGTTGGTTTGTTGCTGGCCGCTATCAATTGTAGCGATCATCTTTGCCGCCCAGGTTAATGGGAAAGTAGCTTCTGGAGACATACAAGGCGCGATGGAAGCCTCCAAGAAGGCAAAACTATTCAGCTTTATCGCGATTGGGATCGGATTGGTCCTGGGGATACTCTATGTCTTGATTTTCGTGGTGTTTGGTAGTTTGGGCGCAATCCAAAATATGTAAGTACAGCGCGAAATTCAGCACGTCTGTACTCGCCTGGGTATTTGAGAGACATTTTGTAGCGCCCCTCGCCCAAGTCAGGCACACAGTTACCAATCTAACTAACGCCCGTATTAAGAAACTGCGGAGAAAGAAAACAAATGACTCGATACTGTACCAAGTGTGGCGCGACCAACGACGAGAGCGCCCAATATTGCAGTAACTGCCAGGCTCCGCTGTCGCCCGTCGGCGGAGGATACCAGCCAATGCAGTCAGTAAATCAAGGACAGATGACAGACTGGAAGGCGATGGGTGCCGACAAGAAACTCGTAGCCGGCATCTGCGGGATCCTGTTAGGTGGATTCGGGGTTCATAAGTTTATTCTTGGCTACACCACCGAAGGTATAATTCAGATAGTTATTACCATAGTTACCTGTGGAATCGGTTCCCTTGTCGGCCTGATTGAAGGGATCATCTACCTCACCAAGTCTGATGAAGAGTTCGTCCGCACATATATTCAGAACAAAAAAGGCTGGTTCTGAACTCGAGGTTGGACTTTTGAGTTCATCGAGGCACGACAGAGTCGTGCCTCTTTCGCTGAATGCCACACCAGTCAACGACCTGCAGCTGATTGGTCAAAAGCCGCTCACTGGTTTCCCCTAACGGAGTCTCGTGATAGTTTTCCGGCTCATGGTTGTTGATGAGCTAATCAATCGACGCTTAGGTGTGGCTATGCTTTGGCTGACTATTGCCATAGCCGCAGTTTTTCTTTTTGTCCTTGAACCGGGCAAGTCGGTTTTACTACCTGGTTGTCCATTTCGCGTGTTGACGGGTTTTACTTGTCCTGGCTGCGGTACGACGCGTGGGCTTCACCAGTTGTTGCACGGCAACCTGGCCTCCGCCTTTGAGTTAAATCCGCTCTTGATCCTGTCGTTGCCTTTCCTTCTGTACGCCTTGTTGCATTACACCAACACAGTACTTAGCGGAAAGCCGGTGAGAAGGAACACGCTCCCTGCCAGGTACATCTGGACAATTTTCGCAGTCGTGCTCTTCTTTTGGGTATTTCGCAACACCCCCTTTTATCCATTCGTGTCCTAACAATACGTGGCAATCGAGATCAAGAGTAAGGTGGCGGAGAAAATCCGAACAGCTCAATTGCCCTCAGTACAGAACCGGGAGCGATAGCGACCGCACGCCATCTATCGAAATCTCTGGTGTAGACTGCCATGAAGTGCAGACTTGTAATCCTGAGGCAGATTGATTCGTGAGTTGAATGCGGTCGCTACCGCTCCCGATTCTGTATTGCTTGGTAGGGTTGATTGCGTTCAAACCATCGCCGTCGCTTTTACGCGACCGAACCGAGCCTCGCCAGGGGGTTCCTGATCTCTAGTCGGAAATCACATGCGAATTTCAACTCTTTTGGTGAGCGTTCTAGTGGCCGGAGTTTTAGTTGCGCCAGTCAGATCCCAATCACGGGTGGAAGACGCACGGTCGCGCTCCCTCCGCCCGGTGCACACCTATTCTATCGTTGCGCGAGATCCAGGTACGGGCGAGCTCGGAGTCGCGGTGCAATCCCATTGGTTCTCCGTCGGCCCGATAGTCGCCTGGGCCGAAGCAGGAGTCGGGGCCGTAGCGACGCAATCGTTCGTTGACCCGAGTTATGGGAAACTTGGACTTGACCTGATGCGGGCTGGTAAGAGCGCGCCCGATGCACTGAAATCGCTGACCGCAGGAGATGAAGGCCGCGACGTGCGCCAGGTGGCAATGATTGATTCTCAAGGGCGGGTTGAGGCCTGGACCGGCAAGAACGATATTCAGGCAGCGGGCCATATCGTCGGCAAAAACTATTCAGTGCAAGCGAATTTAATGCTCAGTGACAAGGTTTGGCCGGCAATGTCTGCGGCCTTTGAAAGTGCAAAGGGTGACCTTGCGGAGCGCATGCTGGCCGCGCTTGAGGCCGCGCAAGCTGCCGGGGGCGACATTCGCGGCAAACAATCAGCCGCTTTGATCGTAGTGACGGGGAAACCAACCGGCCAGTCATGGAAGGATCGCGTTTTTGACTTGCGTGTTGACGACAGTGCCGAACCTTTAATAGAGCTGCGCCGGCTGGTGAAGCTGCAACGCGCTTACAACCATATGAATGCCGGTGATCTGGCAGTCGAGCATAAAGACAACGAAGGAGCACTGCGCGAATACAGCGCGGCCGAGAAACTGGTGCCCGACAACGCTGAGATGATTTACTGGCATGCGGTCGCGCTCGTCAATATGGGTCGAGTAGATGAGTCGCTGCCACTCTTTCGCCGCGTGTTTGCAATGGACCCCAACTGGGCCATATTGACTCCGCGTCTGCCTAAGTCGGGGTTGTTGCCGGATGATCCCAAATTGATTGAACGCATACTTTCGGCGGCGAAGAAGTAGTTTAGAGTTCAACTCTAGTTTGTGGTCGCGAACGCAACCTGAAGGTTGAACTCTAAACTACCGGAATCAAGCCAACCCATTAGCCTTTCATTTGCAGTCTTTTGCGGTCACCTCTGCTCTGTTATGCTTTCCCTTCCGCATGTCTGACTCGAACAATCTGAAAGAGAAGGTGCGCGCGTTCTGGCAGGCAAATCCCTGCGGAACTAAATTCGCCGATGCCCCGGCAGGCACGCGGCGGTTCTACGAACTCGTCGAAGATCATCGCTACCAGAAGGAGTGGCACATCCCGCAGGCTGCAGACTTCGCGGGCTCTAAGGGTCTAAAGGTTCTGGAGATTGGTTGTGGGCTCGGCACAGACGGTGCTCAGTTTGCGAAGGCCGGAGCCGAGTACACCGGAGTCGATCTGACGGACGCGGCAATTGAGTTGGCACAGAAGCGGTTCGAGCTGTTCAATCTCCCGGGAAAGTTTCAGCGGGCAGATGCCGAGAAACTTGACTTCGCTAACGATACATTCGATCTGGTTTATTCACACGGAGTCTTGCACCACACGCCGGATACCGAGCGAGCCGTGAGGGAGATCTATCGCGTGCTGCGGCCCAGTGGGCGGGCAATCGTGATGCTATACCACCGCGATTCGTATAACTATCGAGTAAACATTTCGCTGCTTCGCCGCGCCGGTGCACATCTGTTGAGGTGGAAGCCCGGAGTCAGTCTGGTACACCGGTTAACCGGAGAATCCCTCGAATCTCTTCGGCAACACGCCACGCAACTCAGAGACAATCGGAATAATTACCTCAATTCTGAGGAGTTCCTAAGTCAAAACACTGACGGAGCAGGTAACCCGCTGGCGCGCGTCTATTCGCGGCTTGAGGCGCGTGAGTTATTCAAAGATTTCGCCGAGATCGAGTTGCGCACTTATTTCCTGAATAAGCGTTGGCTGCCATTGGTTGGAAGCGTTTTGCCCCGTTCGCTGGAATCGAAGATTGCTTCCAGTTGGGGTTGGCATTTATGGATTTATGCCAAGAAGTAGTAGTGTCTACGGACCACGAACTAATACAATGAAAAACATTCTCGTCACCGGTGGCGCCGGTTTCATTGGTTCCCACCTCGTGGACCATCTGCTTGCGGAAGGCGACTGGGCCGTCACGGTGATCGATGATTTCAACGACTTCTACGCGCCGGAGATCAAGCGCAACAACGTTCGAGGTCACCAGGAGAATCCAGCCTACAAACTGATTGAAGCTGATATTCGTGTGTCAACTGCACTGGCGCAGGTATTCAACCAAACTCAGTTTGAAGCCATCGTTCACCTGGCAGCGCGCGCGGGCGTCAGGCCATCTTTGAAAGATCCGCAGCTCTATACGGAGACAAATATCAACGGCACCCTGAACCTGCTTGAACAAGCTCGCCGGCACAGCGTAAAACAGTTTGTATTCGGATCTTCGTCATCCGTTTACGGTATCAATGCGAAAGTGCCCTTTAGCGAAGAGGATCCGATTCGCCAGCCCGTTTCACCATACGCGGCCACAAAAGCGGCCGGTGAGTTGCTCTGTCATACTTACTCACATTTGTACGATCTGAGATCGGTGTGCTTAAGGTTTTTTACCGTCTACGGAGCGCGCCAGCGTCCGGATCTGGCAATACATAAGTTCACGCGGTTAATCAGCCAGGGTAAGCCGATCCCGGTATTTGGCGAAGGCGGAACCCGCCGCGACTACACCTATATCGACGACATCATCGCCGGAGTCCGCGCGGCTATCGACTTCGATCAGACCAACTACGAGGTGTTCAACCTGGGTGAGTCGCGGACGGTTGAGCTAATAGAGTTGATCTCGGTGCTCGAACACGAGCTTGGCCAAAAGGCGATCATTGAATTCCAGCCTCTGCAGCCGGGTGATGTGCCACAAACCTTTGCCGATATAAACAAAGCCCGCCGCTTGCTTGGATACAATCCGCAAACCCAGATTGAAGATGGAATTCGCAAGTTCGTCGAATGGTTTCGAGCGGGCGGAGGCTAGCCGCGGGTCGCTGCGGTAGCGACTGCACAGTTCAAGCTCAGGAAATTTGCAGGTCAGGAAGGGTGGTTTACCCCCGCTCTCCTTTCATGAGAGTTGGGCGGGGGTAAACCACCCTTCCTGACCTGCAAATTACCGCAGGCAATTTTAGGATCTGCCTCACATCTGCATCCGCAACCGATTTGTTCTACAATGCCTTTTGCGCGAGTGTCTGGATACAGCGCTGCCCCTGAGTCAGGAATGTCCACAACCACCAACATTATCAGTGACCCTCTGCCGCAGCAGATGCAGCCACATACTTACCCGATCATGTATCGGGTCGAGGGAAGTCACTGGTGGTTTGTCGGCCGACGCCGGATACTTTCCAGTTTTGTTAGGAGAATCGTCGAGAGTCTAAACCACCCGCAGCCGCGAATTCTCGACGTTGGTTGCGGAACGGGCGCGAATCTTGAAATGTTGGGCCAGTACGGCGAAGCGGAGGGAGTGGATGTCTCGCCAGAAGCCCTGGACTTCTGCAAAACGCGAGGTCTGCAAAGAGTGCGGCAGGGTGAAGCGGAACGTCTTCCTTACGAAGACAAAACATTCGATCTGGTTACCGGACTCGATGTAGTGGAGCACCTTGATAACGATGCCGCCGGTTTGCAAGAGATGCGACGTGTGTTGCGCCCGGGTGGCCGGGCACTGTTATTCGTCCCGGCCTTCATGTTTCTGTGGGGCGTGCAAGACGACATCAGCAATCACCGCCGCCGTTACACTCTCGCAAGCCTTAAGCAGGTTGTGCGGGAAGCGGGGTTGGAAGTAGAGCTCGCCACTTATGCGAATATCACCTTCTTTGCTCCCATCCTGCTGGGCCGCTTGCTGATGCGCTTGACTGGTTTACGTCCCGCCTCCGAAAACAACCTGACCCTGGGATTCCTGAACGGCGTACTGGGGCGCATCTTCGGCGCTGAGGCTACGGTACTGCGTCATGTGAATCTTCCGTTTGGGGTTTCGATTATCTGCGTCGCTCGGCGCGCCGATTAGGAAAGAGTTGCGATAGATGAAAGTTTACGACCAGGAAGTGGCAGCACGAAGACAGGTTGAAACCTCGCCGCGCGGAGGCGAAGCGCCTGAGATCTCCGTGTTCCTTCCGGTCTACAACGAAGAGCCTAATTTGCTGCCACTCCACACCAAACTTGAAGAGGCCCTGGCAAAACTAGGTCGCTCGGCGGAGATCATCTACGTCGACGATGGCTCGAGTGACGGCAGTCTGAGAATTTTGCGCGAGATAGCAAAGCGTGATGAGCGCGTGCGAGTGGTCGCACTTAAACGCAATTACGGTCAGACCGCCGCGATGGCCGCCGGTATTGACGCGGCCCATGGCGACGTTTTGATACCGATGGACGCAGACCTGCAGAATGATCCTGCCGATATCATCCGCCTCCTGGACAAACTTGATGAGGGTTACGATGTGGTTTCCGGATGGCGCAAACACCGCCAGGACAAGCTGATCACTCGCAAGATACCTTCAATGATTGCCAACCGATTGATTTCCTGGATTGGAGGCGTCCCACTTCACGACTATGGCTGTTCGCTAAAAGCTTATCGGCGCGAGGCTCTGCAGGATGTACGGCTGTATGGAGAGATGCACCGCTTCATTCCGATCTACGCATCCTGGGTCGGCGCGCGGGTCTCGGAAATCCCGGTCGAACATCATCCACGCACGATGGGCAAGTCGAAGTATGGCTTATCGCGCACTCTTAAAGTCGTGTTTGATCTGATGACGATCAAGTTCATGGCTTCCTACCAGACGAAACCAATTTACGTTTTCGGTTCGTTTGGCATGCTGGCGTTTTTCGCGTCAGTGGTAGCGGGTTTGTACGCCATCTTTTTGAAGCTCTTTCACAAGGCAGACTTCGTGCAAACGCCACTGCCGATTCTGGCGATCGTGATGTTTGCAGTCGGCATTCAATTTCTGTTGATGGGATTGCTGGCGGAGATGCTGGTACGGACGTATCACGAGTCGCAGGAGAAATCGATCTACGCCGTACGCGAAAAAATCGGCTTTGGAGAACAATGATAAGTAATGAGCGATATATGAGACATCCGCAGATTACGCAGATTACACAGAAGAACCCGCAACCGAACAAGCTAGTGTTGATATTCCCGTCCTGCATGACGTCCTAATCTGTGTAATCTGCGTAATCTGCGGATGTCTCGTATGTCACGCATCAATTGTCACTGCAGTAAAGTATGTGTGGAATAACCGGTTGGGCCAGTCTTGATGCGCGCACGCCGCCTCCCGACGGCGCGAAGCAACTTCTGCATGCCATGTGTGAGCGCCTGGTTCATCGCGGGCCTGACTCCGAAGGGCTGCTCGTTTCTACGGGTGTCGGGCTCGGAATGCGCCGCCTGGCGATTATCGATCTTGTCACGGGAGAACAGCCCGTATTCAACGAAGATCAGAGCGTCGCGGTGGTCCTCAACGGCGAGATCTACAACTATCGCCAGTTGCGCTCCGACCTGGAAAAACGCGGCCACTCATTCCGTAGCGCCTCGGATACTGAAGTACTACCACATCTCTATGAAGAGTATGGGCAGGAAATGGTTCATCATCTCAACGGCATGTTTGCCTTTGCCCTCTGGGATTCCCGGCGGCGCAAACTGTTCCTCGCCCGCGACTACTTTGGCGAGAAACCGCTCTACTGGGGCGTCTTTGATAACACACTGATTTTTGCTTCCGAGCCGAAGGCCTTGCTGGCCCATCCGGCCGTTCGACCCGCGCTCAACGTGCAGGCGTTGCGTCAATATCTCTCCTTCGATTACGTGCCGGCGCCACTCTCCATCTATCAGGGAATAAACAAGCTGCCGGCTGCTCACATGCTGACACTCGAAAACGGACAGGTCGAGACTGCCGCATATTGGCGCTTGAGCTATCAAACGAAAGAGCCTGTTCCCAGCGAAGAGGAAGCTTCAGAACGACTACGGGAACTGTTGGCCGATTCGGTAAGCATGCGTCTGGTTTCCGACGTGCCGCTGGGAGTGTTGCTTTCCGGCGGGGTTGATTCATCCGCCGTGACCGCAATGGCGGTGCAGGCTTCTTCGGAAGCAGTCAAAACCTTTTCGATCTCGTTTGCGGAGTCTTCTTTCGACGAATCCTCATATGCTCGAGGAGTGGCAAAGTTTCTCGGCACGGATCACCACGAAGAACGTTTGAGCGCCAACCTGGCGGCGAACCTCGTCAGTGAGATCGGCTCCTGGATGGATGAACCGTTCAGTGATCCATCTCTGGTTCCTACTTATCTGCTTTCCCGCTTCACTCGCAAACATGTGACCGTCGCGCTGGGCGGCGATGGTGGCGATGAACTCTTCGCCGGCTACCCGATGTACTGGGGACATCGCCTGGCGGAAGTCTATGCGCGCGTACCCGGGCCACTGAAAAGCGCAGTTATCGAACCTCTTGTGCGCCTGCTTCCGGTCAAAACCAAGAACCTTTCTTTTGACTATAAGGCGCTCAGATTCATCACCGGGGCGAAGTACGATCCTGTGGCCCGCCATCACATTTGGTTTGGCTCGTTCACACCCGAAGAGCATCAGCAGTTGCTCACTCCAGACGCATTGAAGGCCAGCGATGACGATGTCTATCGAGATGCGCGGAAGATGCTTGCTGAGAGCGACGCCGAGGATATTGTGGAACGTATGCAGAACCTGGACACCAGACTCTATCTTGCGGAGGACATCTTGACGAAGGTTGATCGTGCCAGTATGGCTGTCTCGTTGGAAGTGCGGGCGCCATTCCTCGATCGCCGGGTGGCTGAATACGCTGCATCACTACCAGCGCATTACAAGTTGAGAGGGCGGAAAACGAAGTACATCCTCAAACGCGCCGTGTCAGATCTCTTACCTCCATTCGTGACCCGCAGAAGCAAAAAGGGCTTCGGGGTTCCGGTCGCCGAATGGCTGAAGGGAAAACTGCGGCCCCTCGCGAGAGATCTGCTGTCGCCGGAACGCGTGCGCAGGGCCGGCGTTTTCAATCCTGAGTACATAACGCGTCTGCAGGACGAACACGAACGGGGCGCAGCCAACCATCGCAAGCTGCTTTGGACGTTGCTTATGTTTGAGCTCTGGCACGAAAGCTTCATCGAAACCGCGCGCCGCATTGAGACGTCGGTAGGCAGCGAGCAGTAGCAGTAGGCAGTAGGCAGACGGCAGGAGGCAATTGGTGGGAGCAGTAGCGGTGGTGGCTGGAAGGACCATACAATAAATTGCAGTCAGGAAGGTTCATTTTCCATTTTCCATTTCTCATTTTTCATTTCTCATTGACTGAGAGGCGTATCTTCGTTCTTACTTCTATTTCAAATGGTACGCAAATGGTAAATGAGAAATGGAAAATGGAAAATGGAAAATGAACCAACTCTTTCATGCCGGATCCCACTATTCATGATGCATTCACCGAACTCTTCCAATGGTGCCGCACGCACAACTTCTCGGGACACGATCCCTACGATGCGCTGAATAGCCGTCTCTTTCAGGCAACTCCTCTAAAACGCTCTCGCCTGGCCCGCCTTGCCTGGACGCAGGTCGTGAAGCGTTCGCCGGTTAATCTTAGGGGTATTGGTCTCGTTCCTGCGGGCAGAAACGCCAAAGGCATCGCCCTGTTCGCGCTCGCGGCCCTGGCAAACTATCGCAGGTCCAAAACCAACGAGGCTGAGAAAGAGGCGCGCCAACTACTCAACGATCTTCTTTCCATGCGTTTGGAAGGTTGGAGTGGCGCGGCATGGGGTTATAACTTCGACTGGCAATCTCGCGTTTTCTTTGCACCAGAAGGCACGCCCACAGTCGTTGCAACCGCGTTCGCAGCTCGAGCCCTCATTGAAGCAGCACACGCTTTCGACGATGAAACCTATCTTAAGACTGCACGCAGCGCCTGCGACTTTATTCTTGAGGACCTGCCGCGCAGCGAAGAAACGCCCAACGAAGTTTGCTTCAGTTATTCACCCGGTACGGTAAATCGCATATACAACGCCAGTTTGCTGGCGGCCGAAACTCTGGCCGGCGTAGCCGCGATCACAGGCGAGCAGGAATTATGCCAGCCGGCTGTCCGGGCCGCGCGTTATGTCGTTAACCAACAGCAGGAAAATGGTTCCTGGGTCTACGGCGCCGCGGAGAGCCAAGCCTGGATAGACAATTTCCACACCGCGTATTTATTGACTTCGCTGGCGAGAGTAATTAGTCATTGTCCGGCAGCGGAAACGGCGAAATTCAACGAGGCGTTGCAGCGTGGCTACAGATTCTGGAGCACTGGCTTCTTTCTTGCGGATGGGTGGCCAAAATACTACCATGACGGGCTTTATCCAGCTGATGCGCATGCCGCGGCCACCGCCATCATCACTTTCCTGGAGTTACGCGGATTAGATCCCGATGCCATGGCCCGGGCGCAGGAGATCGCACACTGGTCTGTTCGCAACCTGCGCGATGAACACGGCTTCTTTTATCACCAGCGGCGTCGTTTCTACACGGTTCGCACGCCGTTCATGCGCTGGACCCAGGCGTGGATGCTCTATGCACTTGCACGCCTCACAGAGGAAGAACATGTCAGAACCGGGAGCGGTAAGTATCATGGACTTTAGTCTGTGTATGATGACGATATTACTCAAGTAACACAGACTAAAGTCTATGCTACTTACCGCTGCGGTTCTGACAGGGCGGTTGAAAACAGGATAGGAGTTTTTGATGTACGGAATGAGCGCCGCTTTTTTGTCGATGCTGGTATGTTTTTCGATCCTTTCCGTCGGAATACCTCTGGCAGTAATAGCTCAACACGCCAACAGTGTTTCATTAGACCTACTCACAGAAGGAAAAAACATCAATGGGTTCCGCGCTGAGGCGCTTTATCTTAACGACGCGGACAAACCATTTGGCGCGCGTTTTCGCCACCGTACCGGCTTCACGCTCGACTTTCTTGAGCTTCAGTCAGTTCCTCAGGCGCTGATGTGGGTCAACTCGTTCCCCACTTCAGATCGCGGCGAACCACACACACAAGAACACCTGCTGCTCGGCAAGGGCAACGCCGGCCGCACGCATTCGAGCCTGGAAGACATGTCGCTCGCTGGATCCACAGCTTTCACGATGCAGTGGCGCACTGTCTACCAGCTTCACACCGCTGCGGGGCCCGAGATTTTCTACAAACTCTTCGAGAGTCAGACCGACTCGCTATTGCACCCTGATTATTCGGACGAAGAGATTCGCCGGGAGGTCAGTCACTGGGGCATCAATGAGAACCCGGCCGACAAGAGTCTCCGCCTTGAGGAGAAGGGCACGGTCTATCAGGAGATGGTTTCGTCTTACGAGCGCCCTGTCAGTCTCCTATTCCGCGTCGCCAGCCAGATGATCTATGGTCCGGACCATCCGCTGTCACTTTCGGCCGGCGGCTGGCCAGCGGCTATTCGCGAGATGAAGGCCGAACATATCCGCCGTTTCCACGCTGACAATTATCGGCTCGGCAACATGGGTATGGTTGCCTCGTTTCCGAAGGAGATGCCGCTTGCGGGTGTACTTGGTCGTCTGGATCAGATCCTCAATCGGCTCAATAGGGTCGGGCAGGAGCAGGAGACGCGTCGCTTTGCATCTGAGGCTGACTTGACTGCTCCGAAGCCGGCCGCGGCGGGTGAGATTCGGCTGATCGAGTATCCACATCAGAACGCCCAACAACCCGGCTGGGTGATGTTTGCCTGGCCCGCTGCGCGCGAGCTCGACACTCAGGAAAAAGCATTCCTGAACCTATTCCTGGCAAATGTTGCGGGCGATGCCACGACTAATCTCTACAAGATGTTTGTCGATTCGAAGAGCCGGATAATGGAAACAGGGGCGAAGGGAGTGTTCGGTTTCCTGGATGATGAGATGGTAGTCGGTAATCCGGTTTATATGGGACTCACCGACGTCATCCCGGCGAACATGACTGGGCAGAAGATCGCTGATGTGCGACAGAAAATCCTGGACGAGATGCGTCGCATCGCTTCGTTCAAAGATGGGTCACCCGAGTTAGCCGAGTTCAACGAGCGACTCGGGAATCGCATTATTCAGAACCGCCGCGCACTCTCAAAGTTTGTCAATTCGCCGCCGGGCTTCGGGTTCCGCTCCTCGGACGCTGGTTGGATGTCACACCTGATTGATCTCAACCGCACCAGGGGTTTCCGCAAGTCCGTGACAATGAAGCCCGAGCTGGCCACGATCGAAAAACTCCTCAGCAGCAAAGAAAACGTCTGGCGCACCTATGTGACCAGGTGGAAACTTGCCGATACCTTGCCTTATGCCGTGGCGGCCAAGCCAGCCCCGCAACTTGGAGAGCAAGAAGAGCAGGCGCGAGCCGCACGCGCGAAGGCTGAGCTCGAGCGTCTTAAGAAAAAGTATGGAGTAAGCGATGAGGCAGAGGCGCTGCGCCGCTTCAAGGCCGAATACGACAGCACAACCGCTGAACTCGAACGACAGGCGCAGAAAACGGCAAACCTTCGTTTCGTCGAGAACCCGCCGCTGACGCTCGATGACCAGCTCGATTTCAAAGTGTCGACACTTCCGGGCGGCGTGCCTCTGGTGGCATCGACTTTTGAGAACATGACCAGCGCCACCGTCGGTATAGCTCTTCGTCTCGACGGCGTGCCGGAGCACCAACTCGTTTACCTGTCCATGTTGCCGGCGTTGCTAACGCAGACCGGGGTCATCAAAGACGGGAAGGCCATTTCGTTTGAAGAGATGAGCGAGCTGCAGCGCAAGGAGATTCTGGCGATTAATAGTTACTTCAGTACCAATTTCAAAACCAACCGTACCGAGTTGGCCGTGCGCGGTTCAGGGAACGACCTGGGCGAATCACAAAGGGCCCTCGCATGGATGAAGCTCGTGCTGACGAGCCCCGACTGGCGTCCGGAAAACCTGGCGCGTATCCGCGACGTGGTGGATCAGACTCTCAGCGGGCTGCGCAATCGCATGCAGAGCGCGGAAGAAAATTGGGTTAACGATCCGGCGGACGCTTTCTGGCGTCAGGACAACCAGTTGTTGCTGACCACCGCTTCATTCCTTACCCGGGCTCACAACGTGCACCGCCTCCGCTGGATGCTTAAAGACGCAGGCTCGGAAACCGACCGTGAGGCTATCTCGACTTTCCTATCTAACCTGGCCGGGGCCGGAGCAAAAGCCAAACGCGATGAACTGAAAACTCTGCTGGGCGCAATGCAAGGAAAGGGTGAGTTGGTCAAGCAGATACCCGCCTCGCTGTTGCCTTACGGGGAAGAGTTCACGCGACTCTCGCGCGAGGGCGGCGCGGTAGTGGTCGAGGCGGCGAAGGACCTCGAACAGTTGCTCGCGGACATACCCGACGCGACACTCGCTTCAGACTGGGAATACCTCACCCGCCAAATCCGGCACGACCTGCTTATTCCGCCGCCTCAAGTGCTTGCCAGCTTGAACGCGGTGCGTCAGACCCTATTGATAACCGGTAGCGCGCGTCTTTTTTTCATCGGTTCGCCGGCGTCACGCACGGGATTGGAAACGGGCATCGGTGCTTTGCTGTCCGGGCTCGAACAGAAACCGTTTCAGTCTGCGAGGCATTCGCCCACCAGGCTGGTTGAAAGCCGGCTGCGAGGTCGCATAGGCGAGAAGGAGACGCCAATCTACGTCGGGCTGATAAATCCCAACACGCAGGGCGGAGTGTTCCTTAACTCGGCGCCTTCAGTCAGCTACCTGGAAGCAGACAACCGCGAAGCGACTCTGGACTACCTCGCGTCGCGGCTCTACGCGGGCGGTGGCGCACATGGCATCTTCATAAAAACCTGGGGCGCGGGGCTGGCCTACTCGAACGGGTTTCGCGGCTCCCCGGCGACAGGTAGGATGGGCTATTACGCCGAACGCACACCAGAGTTGCCGCAGACGCTGCGCTTCGTCATCGACGAACTGAAGAAAGCGAAGCCTGATCCGGGATTGATCGAGTATGCCATCGCCGGCGCATTCGGCGCGTTCCGCTCGGCATCACCGTATGAGGTACGTGGCGAGTCTATGGCGAATGACATCGCCGATGGTTTGACTCCCGAGGTAATCCGCCGCTTCCGCCAATCCATACTTGCGCTGCGGCAGGATCCGAAACTCGCTGACGAACTCTTCAAGCGCATGGCGGCGGTCTACGCGCGCATCCTGCCCGGCCTGGGTGCTAAAGCACGTGACATTGAAGGCGGCATCTACTACGTCATCGGGCCGGAGAAGCAGCTCTCGGCTTATGAGGAGTATTTGAAGACGGTGGAGGGTCCGGATGTGCGTTTGCACCGGATTTACCCGCGCGACTACTGGATGCCGCTGAAGATAGTTAACACTAACCCAATCCCGTAGGGATGGAATGTTTATAGACCGTTGGCCCAGAGTATAGTCCAGCTCCAGAGGAGCGAAATGTTCCTACCGGTCTATGACGCAGGAAAACATTCCGCTCCTTCGGAGCTCCCGAAATTTCATTTAGTATTTCGAGTCTATAAACATTGGGTCCCTACGGGACTGAAGCACGCAACTTGCTCTGTAGTTATGTCAATTTCACCTGACGTCACATTGGGAGACGGCGTTAAGATCTTCCAACCCGATCTAGTCAACCTCTACGGCTGCTCCATCGGCGCGGAAACTAAGATCGGCGCGTTTGTCGAGATTCAAAAGAACGCCTCGATAGGCGCGCGCTGCAAGATTTCTTCCCACACCTTTATCTGCGAGGGCGTCACCATTGAAGACCAGGTGTTCGTTGGTCACGGCGTGATGTTTATCAACGACCCTTATCCGCGGGCGGCGAATGATGATGGCTCGTTGCAAACCGAATCCGACTGGCAGGTTGTAGACACGCGAGTAAAGCGTCGGGCTTCGATTGGCAGCAATGCAACGATCGGTGCGGGCGTGACCATCGGCGAATCCGCGCTGGTTGGGGCTGGAGCAGTGGTCACACGCGATGTACCTGACTTCGCAATTGTAGCCGGTGTGCCGGCTCGCGTAATTGGCGACGTGCGGAATCGCTCCGGGGCTCTGGCCGGCAGCGGAAAAACCAAGAACGATCCACGAAACCACACGAAGCGACACGAAAAAAACTCTTAGTTCGTGTCATTTCGTGTGTTTTAGTGGATCGTCTTCCCCGCAATGGTCCAAACTTTATTCAGCAGCGTGCCAGAGGACAATTTAGAGGACTAAGAATCAATGATCTTCATCTTTGTTGAAGATGGAACTCTCGAAGTCGTCAATAGCGTTGAGGAGGTTAGACGTAACTGCGAAGGGATCGACGTAGAAAACGGAGTGTTCCGATTCTTTGATGAGAACGGCAGCCAATTGGAACCACGATTCACCAAGCTTAATAAGTCGTCATGATAAGAGTTGGAGTAATCGGATACGGCTACTGGGGGCCCAACCTGGTGCGCAACTTCATGGAAGCGGCCGGGTCCACCGTCGTGGCTGTTTGCGATCTGCGGCCGGAGCGGCGGGCCATGGTCAAGAGTCGATATCCCTCAATCAGGACGCTAACCAATTGGCAGGATCTTCTCAACGATGCGGAGATCGACGCCGTCGCCATTGCCACGCCTGTTGCGTCACATTTCGAGCTGGCCATGGCGGCGCTTGGTGCGAACAAGCACGTGTTGGTTGAAAAGCCCCTCGCGTCTACCTCTGAGCAAGCCGTGCAACTCATCTGTGAGGCTAAGCGCCGCCAGCGCGTGCTCATGGTCGATCATACGTTCGTTTACACCGGCGCAGTGCGCAAGATTCGCGAACTAATTGCCAGCAATGCCCTGGGCGAGATCTATTACTACGATGCCGTGCGCGTCAATCTCGGTCTGTTTCAGCATGATGTGAACGTGATCTGGGACCTGGCAATTCACGATCTCTCGATCATAGACTACGTCCTACCTTCCCGGGCCCTCGCCGTTTCCGCCACGGGTATCAGCAACATCCCGGGACAGCCGGAAAATGTCGCCTACATCACACTGTTCTTTGCCGATTCGCAGATTGCCCACGTGCACGTCAATTGGCTCACTCCGGTGAAGGTTCGGCACACCCTTATCGGTGGCAGCGAAAAAATGATCCTGTATGACGACCTGGAGCCCAGCGAGAAAGTGAAGATCTATGATCGAGGCGTAACGGTCTCTCAGAGTCCCGAGGCTGTATACGAGATGCTCGTCAGTTATCGATCGGGAGATATGTGGGCGCCGCGCCTGGAGGCAACCGAGGCCTTGCTCACCGAGGCGCTGCACTTTATTGACTGCATAAATAATGGTACGCAGCCGGAAACTGACGGGCAAGCCGGACTGAGGTTGATACACACAGTGGAAGCGGCGGAGCGTTCTCTTCGCGGGCGCGGGAAACTGATAGAGATTGGCTAGTGACCGCTGGTTCACCGCAAAGACGCATCTATGAAACAGGCACGCAAGTCAAGTAGAGAAAAAATCGTTTGATAAGCACACCGGTAGCGACGTGGCGCATAACGTCCGTGATTTGGTTCCAAGTTCCGTAGGCATTCGGTTTGTGATCACCTGATC
>JBGTHZ010000093.1:0-22664 GCA_041745915.1 Pyrinomonadaceae bacterium
TGCGCGGCAGAGTAGACCGTGACGAACAGCATGAAGAACATACCCCAGGAGGCAATAAGCCACGCGGCCAATGACGCAAGAGTTTTGAAGACGATATAGCCGCGGCCTGTCTTGGCGCGTCTGAAATCGAGAACGGAGCGAACAAGGACATACGAGGGCGTAGCCATACCGATGACCGGAGCAGTAAGTAGTGCAAGTGTAGTAACGGCCTGAAGCATAATCCTTACTCTTTCAACACCCCGATGGCGAAGCAACCTAACGCTGCTGTTCACCTGCTGTTATCATGCATTGACGACGAGCGCTGCTGCCTTCGAACGGCAATCTAATCGCAACATCTAAACAAGGTGACGGGTGTTATAGTGCGTAGTACTAAGGAATTCTTCCCTTCCCTGATTTTCCGAGGGGGCCAAAGACGGCGGCGCACTCCTGAGAGCCACGTTAGTTTTTCCGAATTGAAAGAAGGACGCGCGATGAGTAGTCAGGCAGTTTCACTGAGCGAGGAACGTCCCCAGCGTATGAGTACACAAAAGGACAATTGGCTCGGCTTCGTAGGGGATGTCTTGAAATTTACCGGGGAAGTGCGCTTCAAATCCATGCTGCGCATTGATGGCAACTTCTCAGGCAATGTTAGTTCTGCGGACGGTACTTTAATCGTCAGTAATGGCGCCCAAGTTACCGAGGCAGTCATCAACGTTGCGGTGGCGAAGATAAATGGAACTGTCGAAGGCGATATCAAGGCCAGTAAAGAACTGGTGCTCGGGCGTACCGCCAGCGTTACCGGGACTGTCTCAGCGCCCGCTTTAGTCGTCGAGGAAGGGGCGCTTTTCAACGGCAGCTTCCGAAGAACTAAATGAGTTACTTATATCGGCGGCCATGCTTGATGACAATATCGACATCCTGCAGCAGATTAACATGTCGTAGCACGTCGCCCCGCACGGCGATGATGTCCGCATATTTCCCTTCACTGACCGTTCCCACCTGATCCGAAACTCTCATCATCACTGATGGCCAGTAGGTCGCCGCACGAATGGCAACCATCGGGTCAATCTTGAATTCATTGACCCAGGCATCAAGTTCCCGCCAGGTGGTCTGACTGTGAAAGTTCATTGGGATGCCGCTGTCGGTTCCAATCAAAAGCACTACGCCTGATTCAGAAAGCTGCTGAATCTTCCGATTCAAAGTAGGCCGGCGGACGGGAGTAATCTGGTAGTAACCGAGGCGTTCAGGGTTTCTGAGCGAGTTTCTGATGTCCGCAACAATCGACGCGGGCAGACCCAACTGCCAGGATGGATCGTCGAGTTGTTCCGGATTGTCTCGTACGTTCTCATAATTAAGCAGCCCCTGAACTGTTGGCGTCCAAAATAAAGGGCCAAGGCTCATCTTCGCCGTGCGCTCCCGAATCATCGCGATAACGTCGGGTGGATACTCGGGCGCGGTGGCCAGGCCCGTGTGCTCAAAACAATCCACACCTACTTGCAGCCCACGACGGATCTCCTCGGGACGATGTGAATGGGCGACGACGGTGAGCTTGTGCTTGTGTGCTTCGTCAACCACCGCCTGCAGCTCGTCCATCGTCATCTGATCCTGATCGATTAGTTTGATCAGATCGACACCGGCCGCGGCCAGAGTGCGGACCCTGGCGCGCGCATCGTCCGCTCCTTTCACACCCCAACGAACATACTCCGTGCCCGGATACGGTTCGTGCTGAATAAACGGTCCGGACACGTAAAGCGTTGGTCCCGGAATCTCACCTTTGTTAATCCGATCGCGAACCGCCAGAATCGGCCCCAGTGGAGCTCCCAGATCGCGAGCACTGGTCACGCCGGCGAGGAGCAGCTGCCTGGCCGAAGAGGGCATGATGACGGATTCCATCTGCGGCGGATAAGTCTTGTCCCAGTGGGCATAGTCGCTGTGGCCATTAATCATCAGGTGGACGTGCATGTCCCATAGACCCGGCAAGACCGTCATGCCCTCAGTGGAGATGATTTCAGCGCCTGGTGGTATGCCGAGCAGACCAACCTGGCCCACCGCTTTGATCCGTTCTCCGTCAATGATGACCACGCTGTTGCGAATGGGCTTGCTGCCATAGCCATCAATGAGCGTTCCGCCCACCAGGGCTTTCACGCCTTTCGACTGGGCTTGCGCCTCCGCGCAGTTTGATCCTGGCAGATTCGAAGGTAAGAAAACGCCGGTGAGCGCAAACAAGACCAGCAGCAATATTGGCCGGAAGTTTCGCAGTGTTTTCATGTAATTATTTTCGATGCTTCTCGATGTACTTGCGAGCGAATTCGTTTAGATGCGGGCTTTCCCGCAGGCCGATCTTCCTGGCCTCTTCTTCGGCCGCCTCAACTGTCCAACCGTCTCGCAAAACCCTGCGGATCATCCAAAAAGCTCCCACGCGGATGGATGCAGCGCAGTGTATGAAGGCGGGTCGGTTCTTCGGGTCATCAGTGATCTTCAAAAACTCTGTAGCTTGTTCCTCCTTAGGGTCACCAAAGACGACTGGAATATTGAAGTAGAGCAGACCCAATTCTTTAGCCTTCGCTTCTTCTTCGGCGGCGCGATGCTCGCTCGGTGGCCGAAGATTGATGATGGCCTGAACGCCGTCCGCTTTCAACCGCTCTAAATGCTCGAGTCTTGGTTGAGCGCCGGCACAGAACTCATCGTTGATGCGAATGAAGTTTCTGATCGGTTGAACCTCCTGCGCCATAGCCGATGCGGGCGCAAGCAACAACAGGACAAGAATTGTTTTGACTACTTTCATATTAACATCTCCGAAAGCTTGTGTAGGGGCGTCCCTCCGTGGGCCCCACCGCTATCCGCAGATTACGCAGATTACGCAGAATATAGACTGCTAAAAAGGGCTTTGACTCATCGCCTTACTGCCTCATTTGGTTCTGTGTAATCTGTGTAATCTGCGGATAACGGTGGGCCGCCCGGAGGGACGCCCCGGCAATTATTTTTGCACATCATATCTTCAGTCGAGGTACCTGACTGCGCTTCCAATTACCCACAGTATCCCCGCGACCACGAACATCGCCACCATCACCTTCCTATTTGGCTTGCCATACCAAATCTGCCAGGCCCCGCCCACCATGGTAGCCAAACCTAAGCAGATCACAAGTCCGAAGATTGCCGCTATCATGAGGACATCTTCAGGCCCACCGGTAAACCTTGAAGTATTTCCCGGCTGTCCCGACCCGGCAATGATGCCTCCTAAAATGATCCCAAGTCCGCCCATGAAAATAACCAGGCCGCTCCCCAGGAGCACAAGAAGCCAACCGAGAATGCGAACCTTTCTCGCGGACTGGAGGCGTCCGCGGCAGTTTGGACACCTGGAAAGAGACTCAGTGGTTTCGAAATCGCACTTAGCGCAACTTAGTATTTTTGTAACAAGGACCTCGTAACTGGGAGATAGGGATTGCTTCCGGAAATTGTATCAGCAACGCGTCGGCCCAACAGCTGCTAGCTTGCCGGCTCTGCCTTTAGAGTCTCTTCTTTCGTGCGGCTTCGTGTGATTTCGTAGACCGTTCTCATCTCCCTGGCAAACAAACGATCGACGAAATAACATGAAACGTCACGAAATGAATACAGAAACTCATTCCGTGACATGGTCATGGCGTTACCTGAGGAATGGCGGCATCTGATTTCAACTTTTCCAGAATTTTGTTGAGGTGCACTCTTGGTCCTTTGTACTTTGAAACATCGAAGGAAAGTACCTGGCTATTAAGAACTGTAGTTGCGATCATTCTAGCACCCACCACATAGCCGCCTTCCTTCTCAACCAGGACAAAGGCAAGAATAGACCGCGGGTCATCAATTATTGGAGTAGTAACCCTACGGTCGAATTGCTTCCGTTTCGTGGCAGCATCAGCTCCCGGAGCTCTCTTGCTGAATACGATTCTATCTGCATCTTTCTGAATGAGAGTGAACTCTTGCTCTTTCATCTGCGCCGCCAGCAACGCATATATTCTTTCGCGATCTGCTTTAACGAAAATCAAAGCGGGAAGATTAAGCCTTTTCTCTTCACTACTTTTTTCAACTACAGGCTTAGGCGATTTAGTTGAACTCTTCTGACCCGTTGAAAGAGTAGAATTTTGGCCAAGGCCCGGAACGGCACAAATGCTGATTACTATTAGTGTGAGAAATCTTGCAAGGTAGGTCATAGGATCTTCAATTACTTACAGCGAAGTTTGATGAATCTTTCAAAAGGCATGTTAGCTGTGCCTGTACTAGCGTTACCTATTGAACTCGTATTCCTCGTAGATCGGGTCGCCGGCCAGTTCATATTTCTTCAGGAACTCCCAGGCGCTTCGATTAATCTCAGGCGCTTTTTCATAGTACCAGTGCGTGTGACCTTTTATTTCCGTGAGCTCCGAGTTGAAGCCCTGGGCGTTCAGCGCAGCGCGCGTGGCCCGGACCACCGGCAATGGGAAGAAACTGTCATTGGTTCCCACGAAAATCGCTATCGGAATCTTGCGCTTGGCTCGCTCAATGAGGTCACTGTCCTGGCGGCCGTGCAGGGCTCCGGCATGGATCGCCGTGGCGGCGAAATACTCAGACTCGAGCAGCGAAAGGTAAAGGGCCTGTCCGGCTCCCGCAGAGTGCCCGAACAGATAAACTCTGCGCGCGTTAACCGGATACCTGGCTTTAAGCGCTTCAACGAGTTCGTGAACAGCATCGGGCCCGTCCGCGGGTACGTTCCATCCCTGTGAGTTTAATGCGTCTGGCCCAACAATGATGACCTTTTCTTTCTTTGCCAGATCCTTCCACTTTTCCACAAGTGATAGACCGTTCCGCCCGGAGCCGTGAAGCAATACGATCAATGGTGACGGTTTCGCCGGGTCAAGTTTTTCGGGTACAAACAGGTAGTAAGCTCGCTTCTTCCCCTACGAAGTTATCAACTCTTTCGAGATCTCTTGTGATGAAACAGGATATGGGAGAAGAGCGATTAAGAGTGTGGATAGAAGCAGGGCGCAGATTTTCACGAATCACCCCTCCTGTTTTTACGTTACGATAACACTTCGGGAATTTGTATTCGTCGTCTTCAGTTTTTAGAAGACCTGTTGTCCAGTCGCTAATCTATTATAGAGGATCTCATATGACATCACATTGCTGACACCGACGTTTGAGCTAGATGTTAGTTCAATTGTGTATCTCGTCAGGTGACAATGGATTGTTATGCAGCCGCTGCGCACCAACAGTTCTTAGGTAAATTAAAACCCGGACGTATGTAGTGTCACCGTGTCGCATCCGGACGAACAAAGGGCGGCTCTACTTCCGACGCGGTGAGCATCCCGTAGAAACGCGGCCTGCGGTAAGCGTTGCCCCAGGACTCTCGCTGACGGTAGGCACGAATGCTGTCCATATCGAACGTGGCCAGATAAACGTCCTCGCACTCTCCGGCTTCGAGGATCAGAGTATTCCTGGCCTCACCATCCACGACGGGATAGGCCACAGCGTCAAAAGCCCCGGAATGCCCATTGTTTTGCGGGGCAGCATAGTTGGTCATCGCTACGCCTATCATGTTCTCAAAAGCTCGTGTTTTGAATTGGCCGATGCGATGCTCGTCTAAAGTACAAGCGTTAGGCGTGAGGACCAGTTCCGCGCCTCCGAGCATTAAGATGCGCGCTGATTCGGGAAACTCCCTGTCAAAGCAGATGTTAAATCCTACCCGCACATCGCCCTGCTCAGTATCCAGCTCACAGACCGGAAAGCCGTCACCGGGTGTGAGCGCCGACTCAACATCGAACTCGCAGGTGTGAACTTTCGCGTAGGTGAGCACGATTTCGCCGCGGCGATCAATGAGTGACACGGAATTGCGCGGCGCGCCCTCCCACTTCTCAAGGTAGGTAAGCGCAATGGCCATGTTTAGTTCTCTGGCAAGATTTCTGAAGTGACTGATGAATGAATCGTCACGGCCTATCGCCTGCGCTTGCCACTGAGCTCGAGCGCCGTCTTGTTTCGGGTCAAAGAACGTCATGCCAACGCTCCACATTTCGGGAAACAGCGCGATGTCGGCCCCCATGGCATTAGCGCGGCGACAGAAGGTCTCACCTTTGTTAAGGTTCGCTACCTGGTCATTACCGCAACCCGTCATTTGCAACAAAGCAACTTTGATTAACTTCATAAAGTCTCGCTGACAATGCGTTACGGATCGGGGCCTATTGGATGCCGACCGATACCAACTAGTCCGATCATGCCCAGGGGATTCGCTGCCGCGCCAATGAACGCGCCGCATGCAATAATCTGGGCGCTATTTATGTCATGAATTTCGTTGTGCTGGTGGCTTTTGTCTGTCACCCATCTGCCGGTGAAGGCCATCACACAACTTTCGAGATGGCCTTGCCCTTCTTATCAAAGTCGCTGAGCTCATCGGCGATCCAACCGATCGCGCCATCGATCGATAAGTTCTCGCTACACGAAAGCCAACGTTGTCGCGGCGCTGCATCGGGAAGTATGCATTCGGAGACCGACGATGCGCTGACCGCATCACTGCTGCCTCATAACTAAATGAACCGCCGCGCCTTGTACGGGCCTTTGTGTCCACAACTTTCAACACGGGATCCTCCACGTCATCCCGAAACGCACTCTCCGAAGGATATTCCAGCCACCGGTCTTGTCCCCACTCCCAAACGTTGCCGTATATATCGAACAAACCGAAATCATTAGGCTTGAGCTGTCCGACCGGCCAGGTACGTTGAGAGTCCTTCGGATCTGGCGGATCGCTCTTTCTCTTCGGCGGATTCTTACTGTACCAGGCGTACTCTCCCAGCAATTCCTCCGAATAACCATAGAAGCGACTCGTTGTCGCACCGGCTCGGCTGGCAAACTCCCACTCTGCTTCGGTCAGCATTCGGTAACCTGTTCTACGCAGATAATCTGTTGGTAATTCCATGCCGTCGTTTATTTGGTTAAGGTCTGCTGGATAGCACCATTCCGATTCGGGAATACCCTCCTCTTTGCTGAGCCAGTTGCAATATTGCGCGGCCTCGTACCATGTCATGGCAATCTGTGGGCATTCGTCCTCAGGACTGAACGTTTGCATAACCCGCGACCCGCGCGTCGGATCTTTAGCAGGGTCTTGATACCTCCGCTCAAGTGTTGGATTGGCTTGAAGGAATCGCTGAAATTGGGCCACCGTGACTTCCTTATTGGCGATGCTTAGCGATCGTGGTATCCGGACGCGGTGCTGCTTTTCGTCCTGCGTCCTTCCCGGTTCGTAATCAGGTGAACCCATTTCGAATCTCAGGGGGCCACGGATGATGATCATTGTGTGACCTTGCTTTGTAACGTACCAATTGCGTCTGCCCGCCGGTCGTCCCGCCAATTCTCTTTCAATTACTTCAAGCCTATCTGTTTGTTGCCAGTCTAATTTGCGCGGTGCCTCCCCTTGCTTTCTTTGTCGCAACAACCAATCTATCGCCGCATGAATACCCGCTTCAGGGTCATCACGATACCAACGCAACAACTTCGCGATCAGGGGTCGTCTCAGCGCTGTAGGTAATTGCTCGCCTGTAAACTCTCCGAGACTCAAAATCAACGCGCGCCGCGCAGACACATCTCTTTCCGCATCCAGGCGCCGGATGATCAGCGTAGGGTCCGCACCCGTCGCGCCCAACCCATGTATCAGGTAGGTGCGTTGGCTTGGATCGGGGCTGTGACGCAGCAGGGGCCAGAACGAGCTTGCCCGACCACGTCGCAACAATGTCAGGGCCGCGTCAGCCTGTCGTTTGGCAAGTGAATCGCGCGCCGCCACCACACTTTCGGCAGGCGCAACTTTCTGTAATTCCTGCGGCGGCCGGATGGTCGTCTGTCTCTCAATCCCGCCGACCTGGGTTGTGTTCCTTCTGTAGGTTTCGTCTTGAATGAGCATCCATAGCCCGCCCATTAATAATGTGATCAATAGAAGTGGTTGCATTGACCAGATTCCTTCAGAGGTTTGTTACGTGCGTATGATATATGATCCCCTCGGGACTGAGTTATTCGAGCGCGGAACTGCAGTTGAATGGCGGGCCAGTGGCAACACCCACTGGCCCAGACTAGCAATTGAATAGTTTACATTGCCCCTCGGTTTCTTTTTTCCAAATGATAGAATATCGCCAGAACAGGTGTCTGCTCACTAACGCACCTGACAAGAGGTCCGCACAAATCTGCTTAATCTGTGGCAGCGTGAGAAATGTATCTGTCTTGTCATGCTCGTTATATGCCTCACGCATCTCCCTGGATGGTCTCGGTTTGCCGGTTTTTATCAGCCTGAGAAATACAGTCGCAGGAAAAGCAACCCCATCAAAAAGAAAGTCGGTCAAGCTGGAGCGTTGATACAAGTCAAGGCAAATGAATACCCCTCCGGGCTTCAAAGCCTTTCTTATTCTCCTCAGGATGGTTCGATTGGTAAGTGATGGATTGTCGTAAGTGTCGCAATGCAATCAAACTGATTATCTGAAAACTGATATGCCATCACATCGCCGTTGACGAATTCAATGTTCGGATGAAGTCTTGAGCGTTCTTGAGCAATGCGAATCATCTGCGGAGATAAATCGATGGCCAAAACTTTTTCGGCCTGTTGAGCAAGTAATCGAGAGAATGTCCCTGTGCCGCATCCGATTTCAAGAACTTGTCGGGATTGTCTTGGAATCTGACCTATCAAATACCCGTGATAATGCGCGTTATGATTCCAGTTTTCTTCGGGGAGCAAGGCAATAGAATCAAAATCGGACTGAATTGATTCCAGCGTTTGTCTTTTTTGACCCATTGTTTGGTTATGGCTTATATAGAGGAGGGTTTTAGGATTGCACTGTTTACCGACTCGTCACACGTACCAACTAACGATTGAATATCGCTCGCCATGTGTCACCGGGATGACTTCGTGGGTAGTCTCGGAAAGGAATGTGACCATCGTCCCTACTTCAACCGGCAGCCGGAAGTCCTTGTGGCGCGGGCTTGCACGCCAATCGGAAAAGACAAGTGAACCGCCGCAGTAAGCGTCCGTCTCCGGGATCTCAGACTGACGGTTCAGGAAGATCACTACCGAAACCTTGCGCGACTGCTCCCGCACGGATCGAAGCATCCCCGTGTTCCCGTCCTGATGAGCGACAAAGAAATCGCCCACCCCGTAACGGAGGAACTGCGGCTCCTCACAATCGCGGAGGTTGATACCGAAATGCTCCGCGACATCACCTCGGTACTCCAACAATCGCAGCCTAACACGCTCGACGGTTTCCGGAGAGGGCGCGAGTCGGGCAGCCTTACGCACCCTTTCATCGACAATACCCGACTCGCTCCGGCCGTACACTGTGGCTGGGGCGTGAGGGGAACGGCTCAATTCGTTGATGAACTCTTCAGACGTCTCTACGTCGAAGAAGCTCCCAACCATATACAGGTCGAAGCCGGAATCCGTATTGGCCCTCGTCATCCGATTTGCTCTTTATGTCGGGCATCGGTTTTCACAAACTGAACCACACCCTAATAACTCACTATTTGATTCTCAACAAGAACACTCTGGCTCATCTTTCGGTCGCCTGTGGGCTGATGCTGGCAGAGCGTAGAGGCGAAAGGACCAGTGCAGAAGTCAGAATGGTCAGCATTACGACCTGCTCCCACGTGCTCGCGCCGGTCACGCGCCCGGCGACCGCGGCGAAACAGATCATGAGCAAGTTTGTCACAATGCAGACAACTCGCAAGCCGAAGGAAGCGAGACCATATCTGCGGTTCAAAGCATTGAGAGCGCCCGCCAGGGCCATGGCTATTCCCGCCCCGAAGAACCAGACCTTAAAAACGGCGCTCGAAGAAAGTCGGAACGTCGTGGCCATGTGAAGCACGCCCAGGACCAGTATAGCTGCTGAGATTAAGGCATATAAGATCTTCACGGCTTTCACTCCAGGACGGCGCTGGTAATGGCGCTGGCCATTGCATTCCTACCTTGCCCGTGGCTCTGTAACTTAATAAAGCATCCAGCCTAAGAACAGACAGCCTGTGGCGATCGCGATCCCGAAAGCCGGCACTCGAAACCAGAAGCGGATCGCCAGCAGGAAGTAGATCGCCCCCACCAACACCGGGACCAGCAGTATCACCTTTGGTAGAGCCAACTCACGGGCGAAAAAACCGGCGCCGACACAAACCAGACCGAAGATGACTGCGCCAAGACCGTGGCTGAGGTTAAAGCCGAGCCAGGCATCCCACATGTTCGTCCGACCACGAGCAAGCCGCACGCCCGTCGAGGCCATCTGATGGACCACGGCCTGGTCCACCGGGGCAAGATGCCTGGGCCGATAAACATCACCGAGTGTGTAAATGGCATGAAGGAGGCCGAGGATCGAGAAGACTGTGCCGCCGGCGATTAGTAGGTATCGAGACACTTACCGGATCCTTGCTCAATTTTGGCAGATGACGTTAGCGTGGCGCGCGTTCGACGGAATTTATTTCACCTTAAATAGAAGTTCAGCTCAACTTCAAAGGAAATATCCGCATTAAGATCGGAAACCTTTGCGTTCACTTTATACTCACCAACAGGATCATCTTTACCAAGTTTGAAATGCATACGCGCCAGGCCGTTCGAATGATTAAATGCTATGTCGACCCCCTTCCGGCCCTGTCTCTTTGAGCTATACCTGGGTTTGCTTCTGCGAGGGGTGGGAGACGCTTGCTTCTTCCATAAGACTTCTCTTTTCCAAACTGAACGTTTGGCTAATATGCTGCCATCGGGCTTGTAAATTGTATAATTCACTTGCACACTACACACCCCTTGAGCATTCTGCTTACAACCCAGAAGCTCAACAAAAGCGCCCATAGTCTTACTACGCTTCATCGTGGGCATAGCCATAAGAGTCACAATTTCTCTCGGATCGAGCCACCTCTGTAGTTTCTCACGTGGATCATCCGCCAAGGTAAGATAACCGCTGAAGCCATTCACTTCTTTAAAATTAGTCTCGCCGGTTGTCTTATCGTTTTGCTCCCATAAACAGAATGCAGGCGAAGCAGCGAGTAAGATTACCAGGGCTACTTTAGCCACCTTTTGTCCCCTTTCTTGACTACTATCTGTATACCGCTTTCAGCATTTCAGACAATGAAATGTTTGATATTTGGTTAGTCGAATCCACGAACTGGTTCACCGAACCCAAGCTGTGTTTGATAGCTCTCACTTCTGCATCGTTAAAACTCTTAACGATGTCTCCAACCAAATCTGGCGCCTCAAAAACCAGGTACGGCCGTCCGCCATAATTTGACGCCCATTCGTCTATGCTTCGTGTAATCTCCAATGCATTGTGCAGCCGCGCAATTACGCTGTGAGCCCTCGACAGGTGTCCTTCCCTTTCTCTCCACGTCAAGGACAAGAGTACTTCTCTGAAGATAGGACTCAGTTCTGGAGCACATTCCAGCTTTGAGAAGGCTGTCCCAAACCACTTGCTGTAAGGAGCATACTTGCGCTCAATCAGAAAGCAGAGCCTCATCAGATTTTTCACCTGCCGGGCAGCGATGACCATTGAGCCTAGCTCATCTCCGACATGTCCACATCTGCTAACAAACTCGCGCTCCTCGAAAATCTTGATCCACTGTGCAGCAAGCTGATAAAGCCAAACATCCTTTGGATAGTAATGGAGCTTTCGACGCAGATCTTCAAGTTCACCAAGACCGTCGTGAAAGACTTGGCCACTCGTGACCGCAAGTAACTTATGCTCTGAAAATGATAACCAGTCGGCTGCGGTAAGCGATGCATAAGGGTTGCATCCAAGATACCATCCGAAAAACCTCTCGATTGTCTCCATGAGAATCATGTGATTGACAGGGCCCGCCTCGGTTTCTTTGGGAAGTCGCACCCCAACCGCATCAGGCTCTCCAAAACTGGTTGAGTAACCCCTGAATCGGTGAGGCAGATTATGGCTCAGCGCTTCGGCAATAACATTCTTGTACTTTTCATGGTCCTGGGCAGATAGGAATAGAAGGAATCTTGGTCCCCAGTGATGATCGGAAGATTGAATGTCGTCATAACCTAACACTTCGGAGCCCCACCCAATTAGGGCGGCAGCATAAGAGATTTGTGGAAAGAGGGTTTCCAGGATTGGCTTTGCTGCTTCAGTGTAAAACAGCTCGCTGAGTCTTAACCCGGGGATAAAATCTTGCATCGGGAATTACCTTGCGATTCCAATGGCTAATTTAACTACCGGCTGAAGCAGTCACCTGCTGCAGGAAGCCGTCTAACGCTTCAGCCGCGCCGGGCGCAGGCATTCAATCTTTGATGCGAGGAAGCTTGAGTAGCATGCTAGGGAGGCGTCGGCTGCAACGCTCGTTACGTGCGGCTTCGGCGCATTATCTCATAATCTTATCCAAGCCTCTGATTAACCCTACGTGATTCCTTACTTCACGAATTGCTAAGAGAGTACCCTGTATGTACGGCTCTGCTCCACTGCCGGCGTCGTGACGAATGGTCAAACGCTCGTCCCGAGCGCCAAATATTGCTTCGACGCCGATGACATAACCCGGAAGGCGAATCGAATGTATCTGGCTGCCGTTTAAGGTCGTCCCCCGACTCTCTCTCGCCCCAATCGTTTCACTGATCGGATGCGTGACTTCCGGTCTCCTGATTTCTGAGAGTCGAAAAGCCAACTCTCGTGTCGTGCCGCTCGGCGCATCCTGTTTAGCGTCCGATGCGTAATCTAAGATCTCCCAATGAGACAAATACTTTGCCGCCTCACAAGCAAAGCGTTGTAGCAACACCGCAGTTATGGCGAAATTACCGGCAGCGATCACGCCGACTTGACGCTCCAAAGCCGCTTGATTGATTTCCGTAAAATCTTTGTCGGTCAGGCCAGAAGAGCCAATGACAACATGAACGCCTTTTCGGATGGCGGTCATCACATTGGCTTTCACCGCGTCTGCCCTAGTGTAATCAACTAAGACATCGGTCGGCGTATCGAGGGCTTCTGCGACTGACCCACTGACCGTCAAATCCAGGTTTGAGTCACCAATAGCATCTTCCAGGTTACGACCTTTATGAGTGGGCGAGACGGCACCGACAAGGCTCAAGTCGTCTGTTGCAGAGACCGCCAGACAGAGAGGCTTTCCAACCCATCCAGTCGCTCCGGCGACACATACATTGAGTTTCATAATCTCAGACTCTATCTGCAAGCGCTTGTTGTGCTCGGCCTCAAAAGGAAACTGCTCCGTAACTCTTAAAGGTAAATGCCACCAGTCCAACGAAAGCAACGGGCTCGCCATCTTTTTTCAAGGGCTTAAAGCTCCACTGTTTTGCAGCTTCTGTTGAGACAATAACCCTACGCTTCAGCTGCCGCTCTCGAATTAGCATTCTATCAGGCGGGAACAACATTGCTTGAGGAGCACGCCAGCGCCGCTGCGATCCAACCGTGTTGTCAGGTGACCGCGAGGCGAATATGTTCATCGATCGTCAATGATTCGGCATACTCAATGTGTAGCACACGCCGAGGCCCAATCCCGCGTCCCTTCGACGAAGAATGAATCAATAAAGGCCGCATTGCGAGCACCCCACCCTGAGACACCAGGCAATCTACGTGTTTCTGCCTCCTCGCAATACGGAAGACTTCCTCATCACTGAACACTCCTGCGGCGTGTGAGCCGGGGATGACTCGCAGCGGACCATTTTCCTCGGTTGAGGCATCCAGCTGAACTCGCAAAGCTAGCACACGCAATAGCGCCCAGGCGGGAGCATGTGCGTAGATGACGCCGGTCTTCTTTGACCATGGCCCCCATTCTGGAGAGTCGAAACGCGAGACGAGCGGTAGAGCAGTATCCTGATGCCAGACGACAAGCCAGTTGGCACGCTCTGATTTCTCGAAGAGAGTTGCACGGTATGGCACGGCCTCTTTTTTGAGACCGCGCTGGGCGATTTGAAGCAGCCGCTGATCGTTTGCCACCGCGGCCACAGCTGGATTCGACATTAGGTGACGAGCGCCTGCGCGACCACGTCTTGGCTGATTTTGAGAAAGGGCATCTGTCAGCGCGTCGCACTCTCGTTTTGAAAGTACGTTTTCTTCGATCCAGAATCCTGCCTCTCTCATAGTACTTTTGGTTTAATCCAGTGAAAGTCGCCTAACGTTGCGCGTCAGCAGCGGCGCGCGCGATCAGCATTTAAGCGGAGGGAACCAGACTACTTGAGAAACATGCAACCGCGCGGTCAGCTGGAAGCGCTGATTCCGGTCTTGTAAGCGCTTGTTATGTGGCGCCTGGCAGGGAAGATGCGGCCGGTACGTCCTTGAGATTGCGATACACCGGCAAACCCTAAGCCTCGATCAGGTCTATCTCGCGATTCGCCCCCGCGGAATGACCAATTATCAGAATCGCATCGCACTTGTCCACGAGAGCCATCGAGTTTGCCATTGTAGCCTCATAATGATTTGCATCCGGGCCCAGACATTGTACTACCGGCAGTGCCGTATTAACGCCGATCACTGGTATGTGACCGAGTTTCAGCACGCCGGCCGCTGTCTCGTTCATGGCGTCAAGGTTGCGCTGACGCTGCTCAGGCGTGTCTGCCGAATATGGCCCGGCCACTGCAATCAACACTGAATTACTTCCTCAGATGTGTGAGTTGGAACCTTACTCAGCCTTACCTGCCCACCTCACAATATTAGGTTCGGCGGCGCGCTATCCGAGACAATCTGCTCTGGGAATCTCTGCTTCATTCAGGCATCTGACTAACCGACCGTAATCAGCAAAATCCTCAAGTACATGTCTTGCTCCCGCTCGATCTAGCATCGCCGCCGCTTCTCCACAGCCGACACCAAGAAAGGTAAAATTAAGCCGTCGCGCGGTGCGGACATCCCAAAGACCATCACCGATGCTAACGGTCTTTGCAAAGCTGCTTAACCGATACTGCTCCAAAGACTGCGATACCGCCTCCTGTAAGATTTCCTCTCTCGATAAGCCATCTTCAGCAAAAGCGGCTGGTATCCCATCAATATCGATCTTCGCTGCCCTCAACTTCAACAGAGCAGATTCGCGCCAACAACCCGTAGCAATAGCTACAGCCCAATCAGTTTCTCGCTTCAACCTACTTAGCGCAATCGAAGCACCTGCAATTTCATTAAATCTTGACGAATTTGAGTGGTACTGCTCAGTCAGCATTTTTACGAAGCAGGACTTGAATTTGTCTAACTCAGGGTCTTCAGGATCACGACCAAATTTCTCTTGAAAAATCTGTTGTGTAATTCCAGAGTCGGTAGTATGTGAGTAGGCAGCCCAATCCGTGTTTATTCCGGTAATGGCATGGGCTTCAGAAAGAGCTTTGACGAAGCATCCATCATCGACACTGTTCGTATTCGTCAGCGTACCGTCAATATCGAAAATCGCCAGCTTCACTTCTAACCTAACCACTGCAGCACTTCCTCCTCGCCCGAGGTGCGTGTTCCGCCGACGATGTGAATAAAGTATTCTTCCAACGAAACCGGGCGTCTCACATTTCCATCGCCCTCGACCGCGATTCCCTTTTTCAGTTCATCCAGAGAGCCCGCGGCCAGCAGTTTGCCCTGAGAGATGATTGCGATGTCGCTACAGAGCCGCTCAACAATTTCCAGCACGTGAGAGGTGAGAAATACCGTCAGTCCCCGCGCGGTGAGTCGCGAGAGCAGATCCTTAAGCGTGCGAGACGCGATCGCGTCAACGCCTTCGAACGGTTCATCCAGGAACAGGATCTCGGGGCGATGAATCAAAGCACACGCGAGCGAAAGCTTCTTCTTCATCCCATGAGAGTATTCAACTATCAGCTTCTTTGGTTCCGATTCCAATTCCATTAGTTCGAGCAGTTCCGGCGCCCTCTCGGCAATCTCGCTTTTATGCAAGCCGTACATCCGGCCGGTGAAGGCCAGCATCTCGGCGCCAGTCAAACGCTCGAAGAGGTTGAGATCTTCCGGGACCACGCCGATTCTTCTTTTTACTTCGAGCGATTCCGATTCCAGGTCACGGCCCAGGACGCGGATTCTTCCGCTGGTCGGGCCCAGCAGACCAGTCAGCATTTTTATGGTGGTGGATTTACCCGCACCATTGGGACCGAGAAAACCAAAAAAGCTTCCTCGCCGCACAACCAGGTTGAGATGATCGACAGCGGTAAAGTCGCCAAACCGTCGCACTAGATCAAAAGTCTCCACCGCCGCCGTTGTGTTCTGAGGCTCAAATTCTGTCATTGGTACGGTTGTACGTGGTTAAGCTGCGGGGCGTCAAGCAGCGCGGAAACCCTGAGCGTTCGTCAGCTGTGTCAATAAGTTGATCTTCAGAACCGCGAGGGTAGAAGAGGTGTGAAAGCCCAAAAAGGACTTACATTAAATTGCAGGTAAGGAAGGGGACCCTGTCCCCGCCTCAAGCTTGAAAGCCACTCAGTGTAAGAGCGGGGACAGGGTCCGCCTTCCTTACCTGCGAATTGGCGGGGCTTGAGGCGTCCTACAGGAAATCCGAACAAGACGCCGAGGTTGCTAGCCTCTCAAGAGTGGTTGTGCTTCATCGGCGCGAACGAACGGAGGGAGTGTTCGGTGGGAGCTCATCAGGAATGCATTTGAGCTGGGACGAAGTGCGTTGCCGTGAGTTGCCGCGAGCCGGGTAAGGCGAGCGAAGGGAGACCAACCGGAATAGTAGCCATCACGTAAACTAACGAGTACATCGGCCGTGTGCCTCACGCGCTGGCTATGCAGGGAACTGTAGAGATTAGCCAGGGGATCGGGGTAAATGTGGTTTGCAGTACTTTCGAGCCAGTCTTTGTCAGAGGCGAACCCTTCGCCATCCAGCTTTCCTGCTTGATTCAACGTTTCGATAACCGGAAGGAGTTGCAAAGGATCGCCGTTGGAAGTGAGATAGCGATAACTCGAGGCGCGGTTCGTGTATTTCCGCTCCACGCGAGCAACCCCATTTACTCCAATAACAGCAATGCCCTCGGTACCGTCTTTGTAAATCGAGAAATCAACCCCTTCCAGTTCAACCAAAGAGTTCGCGACCTCAGCAACCCCTTCCTCATCCCCACAGTAAATTGCCGCGTACCCGCAGAGGCCAAATGCCGGGATGGCCAGAGTGTCCCGAGATCTTTCGGAGAAGCTGCTCGCGAGCGAGAAGCCCCGGTCGCGCAGGTGGGTTTTCAGATGAATGCGGCGGTTCTCGCGCAAATTCATACCGTGATCGGAAAACAGCACTATCTCAGTTTCCCACCCACAGGTGGTTTGAATCTCACGCAGGATTTTGTCGAGCGATTCCAGGGCGACCGCCAAGCGCTCCGGGCCGCGAATGTGTAGCAAGCCGTCTGTGCCTTTGAGGAAGGCAAAGTAGTCGCGCGTTTGCGGCGCCGCGCGAAAGCGCTCGCGAAAACGCCGCATGTCGGTGCGCCAAACTTTCTCTGGCGCTACATAAACCAGAAACTCAAAAGCGAGCGGTTCCTGATAATCGAGTTCATCCATGTACGACGAAGGAATCTTGTCAGGTGTG
The DNA here is from genome assembly GCA_041745915.1 of Pyrinomonadaceae bacterium. Lineage (GTDB taxonomy): Bacteria > Acidobacteriota > Blastocatellia > Pyrinomonadales > Pyrinomonadaceae > PSRF01. The sequence goes on from JBGTHZ010000093.1 coordinate 17,437, forward strand.
CGCCAGCCGATGTACTTGCGCACGCCACCGCGCAACTGACGAGTGGTCTTGTCGAAATAGAGACTTTCATAACCGAGCGGGGGTGTGGCCCCGAGCATGGCCGAGAGTGCAATGTTTGTCATCGTGGGGAAAGGAGACAGCAGCCGCGAAGGCGAACCAAAACTGTCAAACAGACCGCGCTGCCTGGCAGTCTCAATTACTTCATGCGGCACCCCATCAAGACACAGGAGTAACCGTCGCGGCCTCGTCTTTCCCGGTCCTTTGTCACCATTACTTCGCATAGATTATTTCACCTTAGGCTGCTGCCGCCTCCTGCCTCCTGCTCCTGCCGTCTGCTTCCTGTCCTCCGCCTCCTGCCTACTCTCCGTTTCTCGCCGATTCCATCTTGAATGGTTCCCGCAGGCCCTTCTTCGCTCCATCGTGCGCGTCAAAAATGTCGGGACGCGACAACACCTGCCGATACTGAGCCAAGGCGTCGTCACGCTTGCCGGCCAAATCAAACGCTCGCGCGGCATAAAGATGAGACATGGTGACTAATGTCGGTTCGGCCCGCTCAACCTTCGTGGCTGCCAGAAACTCACGAGCCGCTCGACCTCCTTGTCCCGCCGTCAGCAAGACCTCGCCGTACTTAAAGTGCACCAGATCCAGAGCACGTGAAATCGTGTCACGCACAGATCGGTCGTTCAGCAAATCCTCGAAAGTGCTGAAGGCCTCTTGTTCAGCCTTGGCTGCAGCCGCCGAATTATTTGCCCTACGCTCCACCGCAGCCTGAGCTACGAGCGCGTCTGCCGCTTCTAATCTGTACAGATAATTGCGCGGATACTTTGCGCTCAGCTCGCGAGCAATGGCCAGCACATCCTTAAAGCGCTTCTCGCGCGTGTAGAGCAAAATCAATACCGACTTGGCATCATCGCGCGACCAGCGCCCTGCCCTCGCCACCCGTTCGAGAGCTGCGAGACCGCGCTTCTTCGATCCCCGCGCGCCGGCAACGCCAGCCAGCAGCCGCACCGGCAGTGGCAGAGATCCCAGCACGTAGTCATAGAGTCCGATCGTCAACTCGGCATCGACGTACGTAGGATCAAGCTTCAGCACTTCGCGATGACGGTCGACGGCTTCTGAGCCGTCCCGGAGCGCTGCGAAATGCCGTCGCTCGACCGCTTCCTCGAATGATGCCTTCAGCCCTGCGTTCGCCGCCAAAAAGTTAAGCGCTTCGATATCGCGAGGGTTCTTCTTCAACCGCGCGTCGGCCAGTCGCTTGGCATCGCGCGTTAGATTGCGAAACTCCGCAACGATCTTCGGATCAACTTTGTCATCACCCTTTGTGTAGAACGACTCTGAACTGTAGAGCGACGCCTGCAGACGACGGGATTCATAAAGAGTCTTGGCCCAAAGGCGGGCTGCTAATAACTGTGGGCCGGCGGGATGATCTGGATAGAGCCGGGCGATCTCGCTGAATTCCTTTCGCGATTTCTCGTAGTCAAGATTGTAAAGCGCTTCCAGGCCGGTGCGCCGCATGTCTTCCATGCGGGAAGACTCGGTTTCACTTGCAGTGGCGTCCTTCGCTTGTCCGAAAGCGAGGCTTGAATTCAGCAGGATGGTTGTAAAAACAAACAAGAGCAGATATTTCACGAGTATTAATCCTCCAGAACATTTACACTAACGAAAGGTGGTTTTCACGCAAGGATGGCAGTGGCATAGACTTCAGTCTGTGTTGCCGTTGAGTGGCTTAGTCATTGTCAGAACCAGGCTGGTTCGGAATCACAGACTAAAGTCTATGCCACTGCCCATTCAAGAAAAGCACTCCAGATACTTCACGCCAGCGCCGGTATTAAACAGCACGACACGTTCTTCCGGTTTCACTTGTCCCGCTGCAATCATCTTCCTTAGCGCCGGCAAACAAGCCGCGCCTTCGGGAGCACAGAACAAACCCTCAGCAGCACCTATCTCGCGAGTTGCGGCAAGCAAGTCGTCATCAGAAACAGCAATCGCGGTTCCGCCTGACTCACGTAGTGCGTCAATTATCAAGAAATCGCCAATCGCGCGCGGCACGCGCAGACCTGAAGCTACTGTTGCAGCGTTGGGAAACTCATCAGCAAAACGCTTCCCTTCATCAAACGCACGCACTATTGGCGCGCAACCAGCGGCCTGGACAGTGACCATTCGGGGACGCTCGGGCCCAACCCATCCCATCTTTTCCATCTCGTCAAACGCTTTCCACATTCCAATCAGTCCCGTGCCGCCGCCGGTTGGATAAACGATCACGTCAGGAAGTGTCCAACCAAGCTGTTCAGCCAGTTCGTAGCCCAGGGTCTTCTTTCCTTCGATGCGATACGGTTCCTTGAGGGTCGACACCTCAAACCAACCTTCGGCTTCTTTTCGCCTGCCCACTTCAGCTCCGCAGTCGGTAATCAAGCCGTCCATCAAGGTCACCTGGGCGCCCGTCTGTTCGCATTCGACAACGTTAGCGCGCGGCGTGTCCCTGGGCATAAAGATAAAGCACTCGAGTCCGGCCCGCGCCGAATAAGCTGCCAGGGCCCCGGCGGCGTTACCGGCAGAAGGCACCGCCAGTTTCCGGGCTCCCAGTTCTTTGGCCATTGATACAGCGGCAGCCATGCCGCGGGCCTTGAAACTCTGAGTAGGATTCTGCGACTCATCTTTGATGTACAGGTTTCCGAGACCCAGTTTCTTTCCCAGATACTCAGTACGAAGCAATGGCGTCCAGCCTTCACCGAGCGTGACGAGGTTTTCGTCGCTCTCGACCGGCAAGACCTCGCGATAGCGCCACATATCGGCTCTGCGCCCATTGAGCGATTCTTTTGTCAAACTTTGTCCGGCCCGCTTCAGATCATAACGAACCAACAGCGGCTTACCGCATTCGCGGCAGAGGTTGTGCAAGCGTTGTGCCTCATGCTCAAGCCCGCAAGCGGCGCATTCAAGATGCGTAATGTTCACTGATAAGCCTCTCTCCGAGTAACCAAGAGTGTTTGAGACGTCAAGGCCGCCGAAGTGCTCAACCTCGCTAGATGCCAGATGGAGTAATTACCCGACACTCTTTTGCTTGAGCATAAATGTCCGGAAGTTCAGAGTCCACCAGCAGTAGCCACTCAGCACACAGAACCATTTGCGGGTAGCCAATGGAACCCAGCACTCAGCACCAGCAGGAGTCATTCAACCATTTGCCGTAGAGACTGTGTGAAAACTAAGACAATCATATAGAAGCCTGACGAAGCCGGAACAAATTAGTCGGCAATCCGCAGTTAGTTTTACCCACCGGCCGTTCGATCAGGCTCTTTTTTTGAGAGCAGTTAGTTCGTGTTCGCGCAAACTGACTGCCTGCGTTACAAAACAAGACACTTTGGCGTAGGCGGTAGCGCCAGCAAAGATCCATTCACCCGCTACGAAGACGGTAAGAGTATCGGTCTCTATAGCGAAGAAGGCCTGAAGCAGGCGTATGCCCGGATCGATGAGGCGCTGGCAACAGTTGAAAAGGAAGTTGCGGACCTCAGGAAGGAGCTGGGTTCCCTCGGCAAGCGTGAACGTTCGAAGCGGTCCAAACTACAAACACAAATCTCCGCCACCACAAAGAAGGCTAAGACTCAGCTCGAGGATAAGGAGCTGCTCGACCGTTATTACGGCAAGGCCGAAAGACGTGCACTACTCTTTGGCGATTATGAGTCATTGTCGCGCCTGGCAAAGAGTCTTCCCGGTCGTGATTTTAATATCGAGGATGCGGCCGGGCGGCGCGATCTGAAGGTGCGGATGCTCAGTTCCCTGCGACCGGAAGCTAACGCGGTCCTGGAAGAGATTGCTGCTTCCTACCGCGAGAAGTTCGGCCGCCCTCTGCCAATAACGTCGCTTGTGCGCCCTGATGAGTATCAGCTCCAATTGAGCAAAACGAATCCAAACGCAACGCGCATCGCCACACCACCCCATTCGACCGGGTTGGCATTCGACATCTACTACCGGTTTATGACTGCCGAAGAACAGTCGCATGTCATGGGTCACCTGGCGCGATTAAAGGATGAGGGCCGGATAGAAGTGTTGCGTGAGAATCGCGATCACTATCACGTCTTCGCCTTTGTCGATGGAGAGCGACCGAATGAGTCTTTGATCAGCGCGTCTCTGGGTCAGACATCTTCGGCCAAAGCTACGAAGGAATCACATCACCGCGTCGCAAAGGCGAAGAAGAAATCGGCTAAGAAGAATCCACGAGCTAAGGCAAAGCGACGTCGCTGAGAGTTTTTGGGAGGCGATTCAACCACCCTTCGCAAGACGCCGGCAGTTTAGAGTTCAAGCTTTAGCTTGTCCGCCTCCCCAAGCCGCAACCTAAAGGTTGAACTCTAAACTTCCGGCCTCAACCCCACTACAGCCCTGGCGGCATGCTTTGCCTTTTAGCGGCGATTCCTTTAACTTTGCTTTTCCGATTTATGCCGATACGTTTGCTTGCCCTGGATCTCGACGGAACTTTGCTTAACTCGCGTGGGCAAGTTTCTGAACGTAATCGCAAAGCTCTGGAACAGGCCCGAGAGTACGGAGTTCGAGTTGCCATCGTCACCGGGCGCCGCTTTCGCGATGCGCGTCCCACCGCCCTGGAGTTAGGTCTTGACGACGTGCCGGTGATTGCCCATAACGGCGCACTTACCAAGCATGCCCGAACCCTCGAGACAGTCGCCGTCTTGCCCCTTCCGCTAACCGCTGCCCGCTGTGCTTTGGAAGTCGGACGGGCGGCGGGTGCTGATGCGCTTCTGAGTGATGACCATGAGGGCCTGGGCGTCCTGGTCTACGATCATCTGAGTGGGGACAATTATGCAGCTCAGCTATACGTAAATTGGGCCCGACGTATTCACGGAGAGAATGGGCAGGACGCGGTCCGCCAGGTAGCGTCGCTGGAAGAGTTTTTGGATCACGAACCCGTTCATCTCGCTTTCTCTGGTAGCTGCGTGAAGATGAAATCGCTCGAAAACGTCCTGCGGCAAGAATTGGGAACCACGGTAAAGATATTCAGCACTACGTATCAGGATAAAGACTTCACTCTCCTGGACATCGTTCATCCGGAAGCTTCCAAAGGTCTGGGGGTAGCTGCCGCGGCGGCGGAGTTGGGTGTCACGCGTGATGAGGTGATGGCCGTAGGAGATAACCTGAACGACCTGGAGATGTTGCATTACGCCGGAACCGGCGTAGTAATGGAGAATGCCGAAGCGTCGTTACACGAAATCGATCGTTTTTAT
>JBGTHZ010000094.1:0-47242 GCA_041745915.1 Pyrinomonadaceae bacterium
TGCGCGGCAGAGTAGACCGTGACGAACAGCATGAAGAACATACCCCAGGAGGCAATAAGCCACGCGGCCAATGACGCAAGAGTTTTGAAGACGATATAGCCGCGGCCTGTCTTGGCGCGTCTGAAATCGAGAACGGAGCGATCAAGGACATACGAGGGCGTAGCCATACCGATGACCGGAGCAGTAAGTAGTGCAAGTGTAGTAACGGCCTGAAGCATAATCCTTACTCTTTCAACATCCCGATGGCGAAGCAACCTAACGTCTGCCTTCAGCTGCGGCGCGCGATCAGCATCCGATCTGAACGAAGAAGATTATTTGAGAAACATGCTATCGCGCCGTCAGCTGCAAGGCTTTGTTATGCGTATCCGTTGGGTGGAAATGCTCAAGCTCAAAAATGCGAAATGGAACAAGAAGCCGTGTTCCCACATTCAGCGGGCAAGCCCAACACCTCAACTGACGCACTCAGACTGCTCCCATCTCGCTCAGTTTTTACGATGATCTTTGCTGTTCCTTGTCCCGAAATAATCTCACCTCTTGTGATGCACCACTGATACCGGAGATTGACATTCGCGTCTTTGCCTTCGACTCTCGCGCTAAAGCTGATCTCCCTAAGTTCAGTGGGGCATTCCACAGAAATCCTGGGACACTGGCCCGCTATGCCGTGTTCGGTGGCCGAGGTCTTTTGGTGTTGGCTGTCAGGAACCAAAACTGAAAGACCAATGATGGGCAAAACGAGTAACGTTCTGATCATCTTTTTCCTGCGGCTGAAGCGTTCGCCAGTGAATGCGCATAACGATGGCCTTCAGCTGCGGCGCGCGATTAGCATTCAAGCTGAAGGAAAGAAGTTACTTGAAGAGCATGGTATCGCGCCGTCAGCTGCAAGGCTTTGTTAGGCGGCCATTGCCCACTATTATAGAATCGCCCGAAGTTGATCAGTAACCAAATACGCGAAGAAACGGACCAACAAACAAAGGCGAGGTTAGCAAGAGAACCGCCATCGTCCAAGCGTGAGAGGCAGCAGCGGGCCACTCTCGGACGTGCAGATGAGATTCGGCGAGCACGACTAAACCCTGCGCAAGAAAGAAGCCTGCCATCATTGCGGCTGCTGAGGCGTCGAGTGCAGGCAACACCAGCAATCCGTGCATGACGCCGCTCACGGTAAACGCTGCAAGTACCCCGAGCGCCGAATGGTGGCGGCGCGCCAGCGGTAGAAATGCGAACCGGCGAAGCCATTCGCTCCATGGGCGGTTCCAGCGGTCGGCCCAGAATTCAGCCACACTACGCGCGAGCAACGGCGAACGCTGAATCGGGGGAACGGCGACGCCGAATGCGCGATGGCTCAACCTCACAAATTCGCTGCTCGCGCCGACCAAAGCAAACACGAATACCACCCCACAAGAATATCGAGTGAGATCATGAAGTACCCAGGGCTGGCGTGGTAACGCCGAAAGCGCGGCGAAGGACAAGGCGCCGACTGCGCAATAGAGTGCGGTCATCCCGAGGATCGACCAATCCATCGCCGGCTCGACGACGCGCGCACCGCGAACATCGAATGGCATGAGGCCGTGCCAAACCCGACGCCACGCAGGCCACGGACCATGAGTCCATCCGATTTGAAGCGTTTTGATCACTGTCACGAGAAACATGAAGCACAAAAGGACACGAGCCTTCGGACGAGGCGGGGCGAACCATGGGAGCAATGCGGACGCGACGACCAGCAGAAACGTCGCCGCCCGTCGAACCCGCCCCGGCCCCACGAGGCAGCACTGCGCCGATTACAAGGCTGACCTGTGCTATGAACCAGCTTGCCATTTTGCTGTAGTTGACCTGGGGCGCCTAACGCGCCGAATGAGCCGCGCGCCTGATCGACATGATCCACACGGATCGTTGGGGCGTCGGCTCCATTCGAATGTTGGGCGGCCTACCCATTGCGAAACGCTGCTGCCACGGTCGCGGTATCGGAGTACTCGCGAAACTTGACGATCTTCCCGTTTCTCAGGGTAAACGCGTGCACCCAGTGATTTTCGTAGGAGCGGCCCGTGCGCTTCGAGCGCACTCTCTCGAAGCCGAGTACAACAACCTTGTCGCCTTCGGCGAGGAACGTGTGGGGTTCGAACGCGTCGAACTCCGCCTCCGCCTCGATCGCCGCGAAGTACTTTCGGGCGCCATCGTGTCCGCGGAAGTAGCCGGCCCAAGGGATATCGGGTGGACCTGCGATCTCGAGTTCGGTGTCAGGGTCTTCAACGCGCAGCACCGCGTCGATGTCACCACGCCCGAAGGCAGCATACGCTTCCTTCATGATTTCAAGATTGGTCTTCTCGCTCATATCGACCTCCTATGATTCGCGTCGCTTGGTCCGCCTAACGATGGCCTTCAGCTGCGGCGCGCGATCAGCATCCAAGCTGAAGGAAAGAAAGTTACTTGAGAAGCATGCTATCGCGCCGTCAGCTGCAAGGCTTTGTTGGGCAGCCCGTGAAATGAACCAGGCCTCAAACTCCTACCATGGCTTCAATACGAGACTTCTCATTCTCTCTTAGCTCGGCATACATTCTGTATTTTTCTTCGAAACCAAGCTGCTTGGCAAAATATTGCGCTCTGTAATACTTCGTGTAGCAATCGCGTTCACCTTCAATATCCGCAAAGGTCGCCAACAGATCCGTGTATCTCTCGAACCATGGCTTTCCTTCATCAACGAAGCAGAGAGCGATATTCTCAACCGCCTCCTCAAGGTTTGAGCCATCCGGCTCGAACCACCAGATGTCCTTTCTTATTCGTTCGGCAGGATTTGACAGGCGCTGCGTGTAGCTGCTCTGACTTAATGAACGCGATAAATGAGAGCGCATATGACAATTCACTTCATCAGGCAACAGACGGTTCTTATTATCAGCTTTCGGTGGCGTATGACCTTCGAAAGGGATGAAATCGTAGTAGACGCCGGTCCAAACACAAACTGATCCTGGCGGCCAACCTGTAACCTGCGAGAAATAGCTGCCCACGGCGCGAATCTGCAGCACTGAAACGCAATGTCCCGCCCAACCCCAAGACTTGCGGGCACTAACTCTCTCAAAGCCACTCTCACGGAGTATCGGAGAAAGATACCTGCGAAGAAACTTGTCGATGTCAGGCGATGAGATCATTCGAATTGCGAAGCTGCCCAACGGTTGAGTTGACGCGGCGGCGCGAATCAAAGCACCCTCCGCCGCACCAAGCTAGTTGAGAAACACGCTCCCGCCGCTCGCGTCCAACGAGTTGTTGGATGCCGCCGTTGCAATTAAGGTTCCAGCCAGTACCAAATCTCCCCGGGTTGCCGTTGGACGACCTCCGGCATAACTTGCGCGTCTTTGTTGGCCAGCGGAAACATATCGGTGTGAACCCCAAAGCTGGCATGCACCCCTTGACCAGCGATACTTGCTAACGGGCCGAGAAGCCGCCAAATCAAAGGTGCGCGAATCGTGCGAGCCGGAAATGTAATGCGCCCGTGCACGTTTGTAGATAAGTCTTCTTCGTGCCCTGACCTCTCAAGCGAGTAGTCCTGCCATATCTGACGAACAAGCGCTCCGCGAATCGGATGCATATCCTTCGTAGTTACGAGCACCTGCTGTGAAGGTACCAGAGTCTTTTTGAATGGGTACAGCGCGACAACGACTCCAATTAACAGAAGGACAACGATTATCCGTTTTCTCGATGAGGCCATCGGACATTACTGACGAGGCATCCAACGATGGCCTTCAGCTGCGGCGCGCGATCAGCATCCAACCTGAAGGCACAAAGCAACTTGAGAAAACATGCTATCGCGCCGTCAGCTGCAAGGCTTTGTTATATTGCGCGTCAACCGAAGAAGCAACCATCCGAATCTAAATCGATTTCTTCAATCATTGCCGCCAGTGTCTTCGAACGCGTGAGTGGCTCGTATGGCCACCACTTACCACTTGCACGTTTCCAATGAAGCTGCCACTCATCGCGCTTGCGCACATATCGCAGCTTTGCAATTTCCAGCTCGATCCATTCTGATGATTGATTCCGCAAAGGCCGCTCCTCACAGATAACGACGTCATGATTTGCGATTGAATAACTCAGTCGAATCTCATGCTTGACGTGATCAGGAGCGCGTCGTTCGCAAAGGCCGCCGACTATTCTGTGGATCTGCTCAATTTCACCGTTAGTAAAAGCCATCGTTGACTCTACAGGAAGCAATATAACGATGGCCTTCAGCTGCGGCGCGCGATCAGCATTCAACCGCGCTGGAATAAGATTACTTGAGAAAAATGTTATCGCGCCGGCAGCTGCAAGGCTTTGTTGGGTTGATTGCGTTTCAAGTCAATGCAACATAGGGAGCACGTTTGCTCGCCACGAGTGCGAGCGCGCCAAGCACGACGATCGATGTGACTAATAGGACAAAGTAAAAGATCATGAACGACGGCGTATATGCAAACATTCGCGATAGGTATGAATCACGCGATGCCATCCAAGTTCCAGCTCCCATATGCACCAGCCCTACGAGAACAACAGCACAGAGCCGAAGCACACGCGCATTGATTTCAGGGATTGCTAAAAAATAGGCCGCCCAAAGCAAAGGCGTTCCAAACAAAGCCGCGAAAACGCCGACCTCCGGAATAATGACTAGCATCGGAGCATTTGCAGTTAGCGGCGTGTAAGTTCCGTGTCCAGCGCCAGCCAAGGCGAACGCGCTGATTGAAAGAAGGCAACCTAACCCGAAGCCGATACTGATGCGAAATGAAGAACGCATTCTAGAAAACTCTCAATCAATCAGCCCAACGCGGCGCTTCAGCTGCGCGCCCACTCAACGTACATAAGAGACATCGTGGCGGCGCGTCAACTGCAAGCGCTTGTTATGCTCGGCGTGCCCTGGTAATGCGCCGTGAAGCCCTCTCGACAGAGGTTAGTATGCCTGGGCCAAAGCGGTTTCGCCACGAGGTCTTCATTAGCGGTCTGTAGGTCTTGCCACTCCATACATGAATGGTAGTGGTTTTCGGATACCCATCGCCATCAGGCCACATTGATTCAAAGATTTCCGGTATGCCGTCGCCATTCAAATCCAATATTTCGCTCGTGCCCCCGCGAAAGACGACCTGAAACTTTTCATTCACCAAAGCAATCACCAAAGCAGCATCATAATCGGTGAAACTGTGGGAGGACTGAACAGTCAATCCGGTGAGATTGAACGTACTGAGAGGTATCAATCTCTGCCACTGATCCTCAGGACTACTGTTGATACGAAATACCTCCGCGGGTTCCCGATACCGCATTTCGTAGATGACGAGGAAGGCCTCGTAACTAGGAGATTGGTCTTTTCGGACATTCGAGTACCAAACGGCTAGATGTGATTCGGTGAAAGAGGTTAATTCCTTGATCTCGCCCAACTTGGGTATTTTCTCCAGATTTCCGAAGTTTCCCGCTTGCGCATAAGCGGAAGGCGCCGCAAGCCATAACAACGTTGCGGCCCAGAGAACGACGGCAAGCACTTTGAGCGTCACTCGCTTCATACTTTGCACTAGGAGTAGCGCATAACGCTTGGCCTTCAGCTGCGGCGCGCGATCAGCATCCAATCTGCGAGGAACAAGACTACTTAAGAGAAATGCTATCGCGCCGTCAGCTGCAAGGCTTTGTTCGGTGTCGTGCGCTGCGTCGCTTTCGTCGGGAAATATCTAATTGTAAGCAAGCTTGTATTGATTTGACTGTCCCAACCATATGCCAACTCAACTGTAGTGGTTGGGAATTTCCAAATCCGCGTTAGGTTTATGAAAATAACACCATCCGAGGATGTGCGTCTTTCATCGATGCTATCCAACGACTTTCCGTATTGACCTTCGAGGAACGATTCGAGGCTGTCAAAGATTTTCTTTCTCGGTACCGGAGATTCTTGCTCATTCAATCTAATCAGGATTTGTGAGAGCTTCTTTGTGGTATCGCTAATCTGAAAATAGACGGTAAACTCTTTACCTCGGAGCTCAAATTCCGGAATAACATAATCAACATGCCAACCTAGAAATACTTCGCTCTTCGGCAGTTTCTTGAGTCGTACGCCGAAGATCCTGGCGATATCTTCATTGGACATTCCCCAGCGAGCGCCTTGCCATCCGAACAGATCCTTTTGCTGGGAATAGCAATCGGGACTCACCAGAAGCAGGCCAAGCAATATAACGGTTATCGCTGCCCCTTTCACCTGTAGTGTGTTTCGCCACATTCAACAGACACCGAACTAAGTATTATCTGGTGAATCCCAAGGATAAACACGGAATCAGTGCTATTATCCGTCACACTGGGAACCTCACTGGAAGGATGATACCTCATTCTCATGGCCTCACCGAAACTGCTGGATCGGGTTCGCATCGTCGCCCGCGTCAGACACCTCAGTCTCAAGACCGAGAAAGCCTACGCCCAATGGATCAAGAGATTTATCCTCTTTCACAAGAAGCGCCATCCCATGGACATGGCTGAACCTGAGATTCGCGAATTCCTTGCCCATCTTGCAGCCAACCTGCAGGTTTCAGCCTCTACCCAAACCGTGGCTCTAAGCGCGCTCCTGTTCCTTTACCGTGACGTGCTCAAGCGGCCCCTGCCTTACATCTCTCACATTGAGCGCGCGAAACCATCAAGGTCCCTCCCCGTAGTCTTTTCTCGCACTGAAGTGCAAGCCCTGCTGGCGCGTCTCACCGGCACCAATCACCTTATCGCCAGTTTGCTCTATGGCGCTGGTCTGCGTCTGATGGAGGCGCTCCGGTTGCGTGTGAAGGACGTCGATTTCTCCGCGAACCAGGTGACGATTCGGGACGCGAAGGGCGCCGACGATCGTCTCACCATGCTGCCACAAAGGATTCAACCTGCATTGCGAGAGCAACTGCTCAAATCAAAGGTGCTTCACCAACAAGATCTCAAAGAGGGCTTCGGTCGGGTTTACCTTCCGTTCGCTCTCGAAAGAAAGTATCCGAACGCGGCTCGCGAATGGGCCTGGCAATACGTATTTCCTGCTGTGAAGCGTTCGATTGATCCGCGCAGTGGTATTGAGCGACGACATCATGTAGCGCCGGAAAACCTGCAGCGAGCAGTGAAGCAGGCCATCAGTCTCGCAAGAATTAACAAGAATGGAAGTTGCCACACATTCCGCCACAGCTTCGCAACGCATCTGCTGGAAGACGGTTACGATATACGCACAGTCCAAGAGTTGTTGGGTCACAAAGACGTTCGAACTACAATGATTTACACTCACGTGCTCAATCGAGGAGGTCGGGGCGTGCGGAGTCCGTTAGATCAGTGAGACGTGAAATTGATGGTTCAGTCTTGGATCACTAGGGGGCTTGTGCTCATCGCTCGCGGCAACCTAAAGGTTCAACTCTAGACTACCGGATTGTTGCCAAGATTATTCGTAGCTGAGGGCGTCTACTGCGTCCTGGCGGGCGGCGCGAAGGGCCGGGTAAAGAGCGCCGAGGCTGCCACCGACCAGTCCCACCAGAAGAGAGATCAGAACCCAGCGTAGCTCGATTTCAACTGTCAAACTCGTTACCCGCATCACCGCAAAGCGAGCAGCAAAAGTCAGCAGCACCCCCACAGTTACACCCAGGAAGCTAACCAGGATTGCTTCCTTTTCGATCACCCAGGCGATCGATGTCTTCGACATTCCCAGGGCTTTGAGGATCCCAATCTGGCGAGTTCTTTCAGTTACCGTCGTGTACATTGCGAGCAGGATTACCAACATACTGATCGAAGCGGCAACCCCGACTACAACTTTAATGAAAACGTTTAGTGCAGGCACGCTCGACGCGTAGAGCTCGGGCAAGTCGCGCGTGAAAATGATCTGATCGTCAGGAAATCGTTCTCGAATACGCGCGGCAACGTCTTCCTGTTTTGCCGGGTCGGTCGATGCAACTAGAATTGCTGAAACGTTTCCCTCGGCGCCTTCCTGATCCTGCATCGTGGCCAGGGGAATTTTGACGCGGCCACCTCCCGGCGGTTCGTACACACCGACAATCTTGAAGGGCCGTTCGAAGATCTGCACGGTTGAGCCGACCGTCGCATTTCTCTGTGTTTGCCACACGGGATCGATGATGGCTTGATCACCACCGGTCAATGGCGAACCCTCACGGATCTTAAGTCCCGCCAGCCGGGAATAATCCTCAAAATCAATACCGTCGATAAGACGTGTCCCGAATCCTCGGTCGCTCCGGTCAAGCGACTGGCCTAAAGGCGTGGCGTCACGTACGCCTTCGATCTCGCTGATTTCAGCTGCCCGCGAAACGGGCAGGCCGAAAGACGAACTCCCGAGTCCCAGCGAGCCCGGCGCTCGCATCATTATTTCAGCGCCAATATTCGCTTCGCGCCTGCCGCGTTCGTGCAAAACGCCGTGGGCCAATCCGACTGTAAAGACAATAAGCAAAACGCCCACGGCGGTACCCATGATACTGACTGCGGTGCGCGCGGGGCGATGTGCAATGTTTGAGAGAACCAGACTGTCCATGAGTTTTCGTAGATAGGGACTGCGATCTACAAGGCGTCCCCAGGCATTGGGAGCTGCTCGCCAGGTTAGCACCAGCAGCCCGATGGTAGTCCAGAAAACGATTCCTGCTTTGCGCACCAGCGCCAACGCCACCCCGGTAGCAGCGGCGAAGCCCAGGGCCCGCAGAATAACTTCTGTTCCACCTTCGTAGACTCCGATTGTACCCGGCACAAAAGCGAATGCGAAGTTGATGACTTTAGTCAGCGACTCTATGACGTATGCCTGCGCTACCCGGGCATCATAGCCCAGCATGCTTAACGTCACGTAGACCTCAACCACACTGGAAACATGTGCCAATAGATTGCAGGAAATCATACCGAAGAAGGCCGCCGGATGATGTTTGTAAAAATCGTAGACCTTCGACTCGAGATTGTGTATGTGATGGCGTCGCTTAATCAGTACCTTTGGACTGAGCCGGAGTTGGGCCAGTTGATCCATGGCCCAGGTCAAAAGCATAAACCGTCTTTTTGCAGCTAACCCCGCAGCAGCGATACCCAGCGCAGCGACAGCTGCTATGCCCATCAATACGTAATAGACCGGCGGCGGAAGCTGATAGGTGACCAACATCACGCAGGCGCCACTCAAAATGAAAAATATGACCGAGAGGTTGTAGAGCAGGTTGTCTACGACCAGCGCCGGAACGCCATAGGTAAGCGGGATACGTTTCCGCAGCAGCGCAACCTTCGTCGCCTCGCCCAGAAAGGGGCCGGTAAAGGTGAGAAAACTGATTGCCTCTCCACCTAACCGGGCGGCGAAGGCTTGCCTGAAGCTAATGCGACGGTGTTCGGTGGGTACCGCCGCACGCATGGCAATGGTACGGAAGATGTGACGAAGACCACTTATCCCGAGAAGGAAAAAGAAACCAAAGCCAATTCGCAGCAGGGCATCGAAGATAGGTTGAATGCCGACCCTGTTTATGACAAAGACGAGTAATCCAATGCCGAGAAGGAAGGCTAAAACCTGCAGCCAGATGAAGGAACTACGGGAACGACCAAGAGCGGTGGGCTCGGACTCATCGACGAGAGCTTCCAGCTCGTTATTTTGCGAATCGTTTTCTTGAGAGGTCATCAAGGTTGCAGTCGCAGTAACCGCTACTAGGGGTGCAGCATCGACCGGTCGCTTCCGGGACTGCATCAAAACTCAACGAGGCTTAGGAAACACCTCAACGTAAACAACGTCATCACTCATTACAGAACCGGGAGCGGTAGCGACCGGATCTTACATTCAACTAACTTGATTACGACGATAGCAGATGTTGAATATCGGATCCGGTCGCTACCGCTCCCGGTTCTGGCCATCTCATCAAGGGCTTGCACTCGCTCCAGTCACGGCGATCTTCTGAGTTCCGTCAGCGCCTGGAAGAATCTCCTTAACAACGCGTCCCGGGAACCTTCGAAAACCTTTATTCCACAATACAGGAAGCGGTTGGCTGTCATCGCGTAAATTTCCAGTTAGCGCCAGTATGGTGGGAACAAAACTCAAACTGTCATATGGTTCATCCACCACAGCACCGCGCGGCAGATTCGTCTTGTCGCCCCCAGCCAGCATGAATGTTGAATGGGTTGAGATGCGGAAGAATGAGCCATGATTGCCGCCCGGATTGAATCCTCTTACGTCGAAGTTCCAATGATTGTTGGCCACTACCAGAAGATCTGTTTCGATCAATTCTCGTTGTCGTTTGAGGAGACGACGGGCCAGCCGCTCATCCGAGGAGATTCCCGGTTCGTCCATGTTAAGACTCTCAATCGGATGATGGGCAAGCTCTTCGTAGAGTCCGATCAAGCCGTTGGAGTAATTTGTCTTATGTAGCGCGCGAAGCCATTCAAGTTCGGTGTGCCACTCATTAAGCCACGCCTCCCGATCTGTTTCGGGGATTGCGAGTTGTTTGTCCTCAAAAATTCGTAGGGGTAGACCAGCTTGCCAGCGTAAGACCTCGAATTGCAATTGGCCGGACGGGTCCTGCCTCAGGTCCTTTATCGGCAGATAGCGGAAACTAAACGTGCCTTGTTGATCTTTGCGGGCCAGGATCAGAGCCTGTTTTTCGCGCCCGCCATGAACCCAAATAACATCAGGATTAAGTCCTCGCTCCGGCAGCAGTTGCTCAACGAGTTGGGAGGAAATGCGGGTCGCAATCATATCGACGGGCCGGTTGGACACGCGGGGCTGAACGTTGTTCTTCACTAATACACCATGTAGCAGAGCGAAGTAGTCGACCCGCTTAAAGCTCTGCAGCATATCCAGTGAGCCGTCAGTCTTGAGGATTAACCCGCCCGGAGCGATACCAACTATGTAGTTTTGCAGTTGGTGAATACTATTGCGCTCGCCCATGGAATTCCTGGCGATCAGGTCGGCCATTTTGAGTTTCCCGGGGGAGAAGCCTTCCCGGTTGACCGTTAACAGGTTAGTCAGTACGCGAGCGTACTCCGTATAGCGCCGCTCCTGGCCGACCCAGCGGTCCAGTTGCGCGAAAACGCGTCTCACTTCGTCGTCGCGGCCGGCTGCAAGATCTTCTTTGGAAAACTTCTTAGGTTGCTCGGCCCAAAGCTGGCGCTGTCGTTCTATGCGACGGCGCAACGCTCCCAGTTCTTCATTTAGTTTAACCAGATTGTTTTGCCAGGTCGCACGCCGCGGGTCGAGCGTATTGAAAAATGCGTCAGTCAACGCCTGCCGGAGCGGCGGTGACAAATCTCTGCGCTGAAGCTGGATCAACAGTATCTGTAGCAGATTAAGATCACTATCACGCAAGTGTATCGAAGCTCGTTCGTTGCCGTCGAAATCGAGGAGCGCCGTTGGATAGGCGGTGCTTTGCCCTTTCAGGTAATAGGAGTCTTTTGTCGTCGATGTGATTAGCGGAACCACCGGATAGATGCTCTTAAGGGAATAGTCGAGCAGTAGCCTGCGTTTAGTAACGACGTGATGTCCTCCACCTGCTGGGCTGCCGAGTAAATGCACGAGATTGTAACCCTGGCTGTAGACGCGTTCATCGGTATTGACTCCGTGGTCTGAAACCAGAATCAACGCAGTTTCATCGGCCATTGACGAATTTTGAATTGCCGTCCAAAGCTGACCGACCGTCGTATCTACCTGTTTCAAAGCTACCACGTGTGATTCACGATCATTATTGTGATGAGCGACGTGATCAAAATCCGTCATTACGAGCTCGGCGTAGCGAATCTTCGGGTCATCAATCTTTTCGATGACATCCCTGAGCAATTGCTCAGGAACGGAGTTACGGATATCCAGTCCCATGGTCCATTCATCAAGAAGTTCCTTGGGTCCCAGTTTGAATTTATTCTCCAGACTCTTTCGGAATGTGATCAGTCGTCCGCCGCGTTGAAACAGAGACATGCCTACGTAACGTTCCTGGTGCGAATAAGCATCTGTAAGCATCGGAATGGCCAATGAATCGAGCACCTCGACTACAGGCATGTCAACGCGAGCGCCGCCTATTCGAGCTATGAAGAAGGGAATGAAGTTCAGATAGTCGTAGGTGTGAAGCGTGTACCGATCAAATTCCACATTACCTTTGATCTGAAGATGCTGGCCGGTCTCAAGCAAAGACCAGGAAGGCGCGGATAGACTCAAACCGCGCACGTAGAAGTTTGCGAGCCGGGTGCCTCGTTGATAAAAGACATGCTCGATCCAGGGCAGCCGGCTCTTGCCCGTTCGGGGGTCACGTTCACGCACCAGGCTGTCAACATACGCGGGAGGAAGGCCGTCACACTTGATGATTACAATACGCCTGGCTTGCGAAAAACCAGAAACGGCAGTGAAGAGGATCAGTGCGAACGCCGCCAGTTGGATTTTTGATTTACAGAGCCAATACATGCTTACCGTTGCTCGACTCTGTTTGCGCCAGGTTTATCAGCCGATGAGACCATGGGATCCTCGGTGATGGGTTTATCCAAATAGGAAACGACTATCGCTTTCCAGGCTGGGTCGAGTCGCTTGTTCTCGGAGAGGCGCAGCAGTTCGTTTTTGGCCCTGCGTGTGCTCATGCGCGAGAGAGTATTCAGGCAGGCGCGGCGGGTGTCACTGTCTTCAGTTAGCATGAAGACCCTGGCCGCAGCGGTCGCCGCCCCCGAATCAGCTTCGGCGGCATGCTCGGTTAGAAACTGCAGCGAGCGATTCACCTCATCGAGACTCCACGCAATCTCGATCCGCTGTGAGGATTTGCCGATCTCTCGCAGCAGACGCGTGTGGTATGACAGGCGGCGGGCAATGTCCAGCCTGGCCTCCATTTCGGGTGTGGCCTTTTCACGGTGCACATATTTCCCAAACGAAAGAATGTTTGCCAGTCGCAGGAGCACTTGTGCTGCTCCACCGTGCTCAAGTGGCACCATTTCGGCGCGACGATCCTTGTCGAGCTTTGCCGGCAAGCCGTCGGCTAGCCGGGCATAAGAGATCAGCGCTTCATACTGGCCTCTCGCAAGTCTGGCTTCGACAGCAAGGTCGTTTTCCAGTGGGTTCAGCGAAACCTTTTCGAGTCGGCCGTCTATCTGATCTCGAAGCTGCGGATCCAGGGAGTCGTTCAGCGACAGGAGTAGTTTTAGCTGCGAGTAGGTTCGCAGCCGCGTTGGCTGGTTGATGTCCATGCCGCGTCTGCCGGTAACGAAGTCGAACACAGTTCGGCCGAGGAAGTACGAGACGTCGCCAAACGGCGAAAGTGCCAGCACGTTTTTGCTCACGTCCTCCAAAACGCGACGCGACATCTCACGCTTCTTCGGGTTCAGAGTGTCGCGGAAATCAACCAGCAGCATAGGTATCTTGGGATTGTCGAGACCATACAGGGCCAGTGGGATCAACTCTAGGGCTCGAGCGCCGGGTGTTTCCGCACTGACCGGTCGGTTTTCAGCGTCGAAATATCGTGTCTCTGAATAGCCTTTCCAGTTCAGCAGCCGCTTGTCTGACCAGGGAGCGGCGATATTCAGAAACCTGCCGTCATAAGAATGACCTTGCCTGGAGGCAATATCAGGCTTTGCGACCCACAGCATTGCGTGAGTGGCGCTACCGTCCGGCATTTGCAGCGGTTCGAAATAAAGCGACTCGGCTTCGGCTCGTTGGCGTAGTAGTTCCCAGTTGTGCCCGCGCTGATCGCGAATAGCGGTCAATTTCTTCTCGTAGTAACGCTGGACGTGCAGGTCGTCGACGAGACCTCCAAAGGCCGTGTCCGTTAGCAGCAGACGGCCTTGAATCTCAGCCATTTCAGAATCGGTGAAAGCGGCTGGACCCTTCAATGCCTGATAAAGCGACAGAACTGAAAGAGCTCGAATAATGTGCGATCTGCGATAGTCGGCAACGTTGCGACGGTAGGTTGCGCTCGAAGCCTTAACTGGCGCGCCGTAACCATCAATCAGGACACTCTTCAAAGCGGTCCAGAAAACCTTCTCCCAGACTTGGCTTTCGGGAGCAGCCAGGTCCATGACCGGTGGCGGGGCCCTTCCGGATGAATTCTTCTTGTTTCCAACCCTCGTGTAGAGAAATGGGACGGCGCCGGCAAGTCGCTGTTTGATCGCTGGTCGTGTGTAAGTTAACGGCCAAAGATAACGGAGACGGTCGTTCTCGGTGTCCAGATCCCCGAGCGTATCGCGCAGGACACTTACCAGCGGAACCCAATTCTGATCTGCTTCGGTCGGCAGGCCCTCCATTCGGGCATGGATTGTGATCAGTTCGGCGCCACCAGCAACCGGCACACTTTCAAGGCGAAACAGGTTTGTTGTAGCGTCGGAATCTGGTGCAACGTCAGCCTGGGCCCTTGCGGTTTGGGCACGGGAGGAAACTGGCGCTAAGGGTGAAAACAGGAAAAGGAGGGATAGAAAGACATAGCCGAGATGGCTAAAGCTTCCGAGACCACTTGCGGGAGCAAGTCTCATCATTTTGTCATCTCTGGTGATTTTCAAACCTGGTTCGAATCCTTCTGATGATGCAATGTTGCTGCGCCGGGCAGTTCTAAACTTTGCAAGATCCTAAGTGCGAGCGACTCTCCGGTTGTATTAGCAACAATTATGCCGCCGAAATGGAGTCAACCCAATATACCATTAGTCTATGTTGCGGCCTCAGGTCTATTAGATGCCTTATGGCAGAAACCATACTGCAACAACGGATTCGTGAGCGAAGAAGCGTTGCCGCATCCGGATTTTCGAACACGCATCGCGGAATAGGTGGGCTTTTCCTCAAAAGTCCTGGTGGACGCCATCTGGATGGTATCGCAGCACAAGTGCTTAGAAATCACTCGACGCACAGAACCGCTTGCGGTAGCCAGCGGATGCTAGGTTCAAGTCTAAATGGTTAACGTCAATCAAGTATTTGTACGCGCAAAACCATTTACCTCGCGTTGATTGAGCTTAGCATCCGCTGGCTACCGCAAGCGGTTCTGTGCGTTGAACTGCTTCTCATTTCTTGAACCATGTCGTTTGGCAGCCCAAAGAGGCTGCGGCGTCCAATGACTCTTAGGGCGAAGCCGAATAGGTGCGATCTTTCCTTGGATGCTATTTAGGGGCTTGAGTCCGTGATGAGCTATTGCGACACTAAGGTGGCTTGAGGATTCTGTTGGGAGGCAGAAGTTTCGGTGTCTTTGCCGTCCTTTTCAGCAGGAGGGGTCCATCCCGCGCGCTCGAGCAGCGTCAGCGCGTAACGAATGGGAACTGCGAAGTTTGACGCCTGGTTCTCAGTGAAAATCGCAAAGTTGACGCCAATTACCTTTCCGGATGGTCCAAAGAGTGGAGCTCCGGAGCCTCCTTCGGCCGTGCGAGCGTCGTAAGCAATGCGGCGGACGTCGAGGTCAGTGATATTTCCTTGTGTTGTGAGGGGTTGAATTCGTCTGTTTTGCGCGAGATATCCGAGCAGTGAATCCAGCGAGCCCCCGTAGCGTTGCTGGATGCCGCGAGCTTCAGCGTCGTCGAGTAGGGCCAACAAGCGGTCGGGCCCCGAAGGGTATCCCATCATTACTACCGTTTTACCGACCTCCACCGCATTCTCGTCTCGTTCCAGCGGCAGGATGGGAATTTGAGTAGGTATCCCCCCAGTGTCCAGCGAACAGACAGCGAGGTCGTCGCGCTGTCCGGCAAGCTTAAACTTTAGTGCTATTGGCTGTGGGTAGTCAGGGAAATAAGCGTTGAGCTTCTTTAGCCGTGGCTGGCCTTTCACACTTGCACTCAAGCTTTGGGCGCGGTCGTCAGCGCGCCACGGTTGCGCGATGTGGCGGTTGGTAACTACAAAACCGGCGCCTACATAAAATCCGGTGCCCACGAATTCATACTCCGCGATCGCCCCGTTGCCTTCAGGAGTGAGTGCCTGCGGATCACCGCTCTGAACGTTGACCCCGCTCTCGTTCATCTGTTCTTCCGGATACCTCAACGGGCGGCCGGTCCCCGCTTCCACATAGTAGAAAGAACCGGCGATCAGGGTCACGCCGCTGCCGAAGTCGCTGCGCAGCTTTACCGCAAGCGAGAGACTATCTCGAATCTCTCTGTTCAATCGTCCCAGATCAGTGAGCTGCTCGCTCGTCTTATTCGCTGCATCTTTTGCCCCTTGAAGTTGTGCGGCTTGTTCGGCGATTGAGCGACGGGTTCTTTGCATCTCCTGGAACATCGAGAATCCGATATAAAGAATGCCGCCCACGAGCGCCAGCGCAATGGCCAGGGTCACCAGTTTTGTGCTGGGCTTTATTTCCCGGACCAACTCGCGCGTGAACTCGCGCAGAAAGACCTTGGCATCGTCACGCCTGGCTGTGGCCGCTGACTCAAGAGCGGCCGCTTCTATAAACGGCGCGACATGAGTGTCGCGGGCGGCTGGGACGACGGCGGGTAATGAACGGATGGGAAAAAACTGGAGCGCCAGACGGGACGGTTGGATCTGAACTTTATCCCCATCGCGGATTTCTGCGTTAGTTGCCAGTGGCTGACCGTTGTGGATTAGCTTGAGCGAGGCGTCAAAGGCAGCAACCCGGTATGATCCATTGGTGCGAGCCAGCTCTATTACCAGACCGTCGCCGTCGGGTCTTTTCGGTAGATCGGAGTTCCGTAGACGCAAAGCGCAGTCGTCGCCACTGCCAATGCGAATACGCTCGTCAGTTAGCACTTCCGTGTGCTTGTCGTCCCCGGAGGAGATGTGGATAACGAGGCCGGTTGCCATAAAAACTGAGGATCGAACCCTACTGCTTACATTAATTTGGGCGCCCGCGTCAGACCCGCTCTACTCCAAGCTGCGGTCTTCCAGAGCGGTCGCCCTCAGGCCTTCATTCTACATCGTATCTTCGGCTTAGCAAACCAGTCGAGCTTCTTAGGTAGTGGGTCAGTTTGATTTCTTTCTCTGCGCAGCCTTGGCTTCCTCTGCGACTCAGCGGTGATATTTCAGGCCCACAACAAAACCGCAGAGTCGCAGAGGACGCTGAGGTTGCACAGAGGGTTGAAACTGACCCACTACGGGCTTCTTGTTCACCCTTCGTGTTAGCATACGCCTTCGCGAGGACAGGTTGTCTGGATTCTATGGCTGAGAACCATGATTACTGACCGCTCAAAGCTCGAAGAACTGGCGCCGATAGCTACTGCGCCTATTCGGCATCACGTTTTTGTGTGCACGGGGAAATCCTGCTCATCCGTGGACAGTGCAAACGTGAAAACAGCTTTTGAAAGCGAACTACTCGCGCGCGGAATACTGTTCGGCAAAGAGAAGAAAGGAAAGAACCCGAGGGGGTCTATCGTCGTTACGGAGTGCGCTTCAGTTGGTTTTTGTGCAATAGGCCCTGCGGTGATGGTCTATCCCGATGGCATCTGGTATGCGCAAGTGAGCACCGAGGATGTGCCGGAGATAGTGGAAGAGCATCTGCTTAACGGCCGCGTAGTTGACCGATTAGCGTTACTAAAGATCCCATCCGAAGGGAAGCTCGTAACGCCCGATGCTCAATCCCAACGCTGGGAAACGTAAACAGCTGGTCTCTGACTCTTTCTGGTGTGATGGACGAGTGTCTGTTCTTGGCCGTTTATTAGATGTGGAAAGCCATCCGCTTAGAAACTCAGTTAGGAGCGCAATGTTTATAGAGCCGGCCAACGTGAACCGATAAGCTCCGTTAGGAGCGAAATCCCAACTGCCGCTCTCATTCTATGAACCCGAAGATCGGACATTCCGCTCCTAACGGAGCTAGCCGCCCAATGAACCGGCACTTCTATAAACATTTAGCCCCCTACGGGAGCTTAGCAAGTCTTGATCAAATTGAGTGTTTAACCGCACTACCCCGCAGTCGCGGCTTGCTTTGGTTTCCAACGCAGCACCGGCTTGCGGGCTGCAGCAGCCTCATCAAGTCTTCCGATTCTAGTAGAATGTGGCGCATTCAAGACTAGTTCCGGATCGTCAACGGCCTCACGAGCGATTGCCCGCATCGCAGCCACAAACTGATCCAACTCCTGATGCCCCACCGATTCAGTAGGCTCGATCAACATTGCCCCCTGAACAATCAATGGAAAGTAAATCGTCATCGGATGGAAACCGTAATCGATCAATCGCTTGGCGATGTCCAGCGTGTGCACTCCTTTGCGCGATTGACGTTTGTCCGTAAAGACGACTTCGTGCATCGGCGGGGCGTTGAAGGGCTTGTCGTAATCAGTCGCGAGCTCATGCGCGATGTAGCGGGAGTTTAAAACGGCAGCCTCGGTTGCTTCTCTGAGTCCGTCATTGCCGTGGGTCTGAATATAGGCGAGTGCTCGGAGCATCATTCCGTAATTACCGAAGAACGCTTTGACTCGCCCGATTGACTGGGGGTAGTTGAAGTCGAGCTTAAAGGTCGAGGCAAAGGGGGCGCTTTCGCTTTTCACGATGCGAGGAATCGGCAAAAAGGGCTCCAACTCCGGGGTACAGCAACAGGGACCAGAGCCCGGCCCGCCACCACCGTGCGGAGTCGAAAAGGTCTTATGCAGGTTAAGGTGAATTATGTCGACGCCCATGTCGCCAGGTCTAGCAATTCCGACGAGCGCATTCATGTTTGCCCCATCCATGTAGACCAGTCCGCCGGCGTCATGGACGATCTGGCAAATCTCCTTGATGTTCCTTTCAAACAGCCCGAGCGTGTTGGGGTTAGTAAGCATGAGTCCGGCCACGTCTCCGTGGGAACAGAGTTCGCGCAAGTGTGCGAGATCGGTTAGGCCCTCGGTGGTCGAACGAATTGTCTTCACGGAAAAGCCGGAAAGGTGTGCCGAAGCCGGATTCGTGCCATGGGCCGAATCCGGGATCAGCATTGTACGACGTTTGGCAGACGCGCCTTCGCCGTCACGGGCATCAATGTAAGCGCGGATAATCATCACGCCGGTCATTTCGCCGTGAGCGCCGGCTGCGGGTTGCAGTGAAACGCCTGGAAGTCCGGTGATTTCAGCCAGATGGTGTTGGAGCTCGTAGATGACCTGAAGCGCTCCCTGCGCATCCTTTTCATCGGCGAGAGGGTGCAGGTTTGCGAAACCCGGAATTCGCGCCACCTTTTCATTAAGGCGCGAATTGTATTTCATGGTGCACGAGCCGAGCGGGTACATGCCCAGATCAATAGAATAGTTCCAGGTGGACATGCGAATGAAATGACGAACAACGTCAACTTCGCTCACCTCCGGCAAACCTTCCAGGTCATCATCTCGCTGAAACTTCTCCGGGACGATTTCATCGATTGCTGTTTCATCCACATCCAGGGGAGGCAGCCGGTAACCAATGCGACCAGTCTGCGAGCGTTCGAAGATCAGGGCTTCGTTATGGCTAATGTGCGACGTTACTTTTGTAATGTCAGTTGAACTCATCTTGGATATAACTATTTTGCTCTCCAATAGTCTCGCATCTTGAGCACTAGCCACGTCGGCGGGGGTAAACCGCCCTTCCCAACCTGTAAATTAGGGCAGGTTGAATCGAACGACTCAGGGCGCGCTAATTTGCAGGTTGGGAAGGGCGGTTTACCCCCGCTGCTTCGTTACCATTCACGCTGAACTACCTGAAATTGCGGCTAACCCATCTAACAGCGCGTCGATCTCGGCCCGGGAGTTGATCTCAGTGACGCAGACAAGAAAATCATTGGGCCGGTCGGTGAAATAACGCGATAGTGGCAGGCCGCCGTTAATGCCGCGCTCGGTTGCCAGGCGGGAGATCAACTTGGCAGCATTGCTGGGGCCGCGCACTACGAATTCATTAAACCGCGGGGCAGAGAAGGGAAGCGAGAAGCCTTCGACCTCGGCAATACGCCGCGCAGTGTACGAAGCTTTTTGCGCACATTGAACCGCCACGTCTCGTAGTCCGCGACGACCCATCGTTTCCATATACACCGTGGCAGCAAGCGCGATCAGGCCTTCGTTTGTGCAAATGTTGGAGGTGGCCTTTTCGCGGCGGATATGCTGCTCGCGCGTAGCCAGAGTCAAAACGAAACCGCGCCGGCCTTCCTTATCGTAAGCTTCTCCCACCAGCCGCCCAGGCATTTGGCGCGCATACTTGTCCCGCGTCGCGAACAGGCCAACGTAAGGGCCACCAAATGAGAGTGGAACCCCAAAGGACTGTCCTTCCGCGATTACTATGTCAGCTCCGGCCGCACCGGGCGACTTTAGCAAACCTAGCGACATCGCTTCGGTGATAGCGACAATCAGCAAGGCTCCAGCGGCATGGGCCTGTTCCGCCAGAGCGGCGACATCTTCGATACAACCGAAGAAGTTCGGCGACTGCACAACTATGGCCGCGGTGTTGTCGTCGAGACCTGGAATGCTCGCCGGCACCTGCCCTGAAGCGGACTCAAAGATCACATGCTGAAATTCGATACCGGCATGTTGCACGTAAGTATTTACGACTTCGAGGTATTCAGGATGAATCGCTCCGCAAGCAATGACCTTTGACCGCTTCGTTACTCGCTCAGCCATCAATACCGCTTCGGCCAGCGCAGTCGACCCGTCATACATCGAAGCGTTTGCCACATCCATACCCGTCAACTGGCACACGAGGGTTTGGAACTCGAAGATTACCTGAAGCGTGCCTTGCGATATTTCGGGTTGATAGGGTGTGTAAGCCGTGAAAAACTCGGAGCGGGAAATGATGTGGTCAACAATTGTGGGAATGTAATGAGAGTAAGCGCCGGCGCCTAGAAAGCTTGCTCTGCGGGATGCCGGATTGTCCGCAGCCATCCGCTCAAATCCCGCCAGAAGTTCAATTTCCGAAAGAGCGGCTGAGGTGTCGAGAGCGCGAGTTAATCGTAATTCTTCAGGGATGGATTCAAATAGGTCGGCTGCCGAGTGCAAGCCGATCTGGTGAAGCATTACGGCTCGTTCTTCAGGCGAGTTAGGAATATAGCGCAAGTTTACTCTGTCTCAGCTTTCGTGAAATCTTCGTATTCAGCGGCCGTCAACAGGCTATCAACCTCGAGCGGACTCGACATGCGCACCTTAATCATCCAGCCTTCGCCGTAAGAATCTTCATTAACCTTTTCCGGCTCATCGTTAAGGATGTCATTGACCTCGGCCACTGTACCTGAAACAGGCGAGAACATTTCGGAAACCGCTTTTACAGATTCAACCGAGCCGAACGACTCGTTAGCTGCAAACTCTTCGCCCACTTTTGGCAATTCCACATAAACGACATCCCCGAGCGAATTTTGCGCATAGTCGGTTATTCCAACCACGGCTAGGTTGCCTTGCACCCGTACCCACTCGTGGTCCTTGCTGTAATGTAAATCCTCTGGAACGTTAGCCATGGTTTCTCCAAGAGATTCTAGATTGGCACTTCAAAGTAAGCTTTGATCTTAGGTCTTTGTACTTTGTTCCTCTGGCCTGCGGGTCTCTAACCTTTCAGGTAAGCAAAACAAAGCTCAAAGCTCTAAGGACAAAGTTCATGACCCTCAAGTCGAGCGTTCGCGTTTGTAAAAAGGCGTCTTTACAATCTGCGCCGCAACCAGCCGTCCGCGCACGTCTATGTGAATTTGCTGACCCTCGCGGGCAAACTCGACCGGAACGTAAGCCAGGCCAACATTCGTTTTCAGAAAGGGGGCCGGACTTCCGGAAGTAACCCGACCTACTCTGGCGCCGTCAATAACCACTTCCTGTCCGTCGCGCGAGATTCCTCGTTCCATGATCTCGAAACCCACCAGCCGGCGCTTGACGCCCTGTTCCTTTTGCTTTGCCAACGCCTCGCGACCGACAAAATCTCCTTTGTTGAATTTGCAAATCCAGCCAAGGTTAGCTTCGAGCAGCGTGGTGGTCTCGTCGATCTCGTGGCCGTAGAGCGCCATAGCGGCCTCTAGACGCAACGTGTTGCGTGCGGCCAATCCACAGGGAAGCACACCGTCAGGTGAGCCAGTGTCGCCGGCATCGAGGATTCTTTCCCAGAGTTGCTCCGCTTTGTCGGCAGCGGCGTAGACCTCGAAACCATCTTCTCCCGTGTATCCCGTACGGGAGACGATCGCTGGCACGCCATCAACCTGCCCCTGATCAAAATGGTAGTACTTGATCTTCTCGAGAGGCAGATCCGTCAACTTCTGAAGGATCTGTAATGCGTCTGGACCCTGCAACGCCAGCTGGCAATACTCGGAGCTGACATTCCTGAGTTCTACTGACTCGTCGTGGGGCTGCGAAATGATCCAATCCCAGTCCTTAATAGTTGTGCCGGCATTAACTACCAGCGTCAACTGGTCGGCCGCAAACCGGTAGACCAGGAGGTCGTCTACCACCGTTCCCAGCGGAGTTGTTAAGGCGGAGTATTGGGCCTGGCCATCTACGAGCTTCGAAGCGTCATTTGATGTGATGGAGTTGATGAATGCAATTGAACCGGGGCCGCGCACATCAATCTCGCCCATATGTGAGACGTCAAAAAGGCCGGCGTGTGTGCGTGTGCGCAAGTGCTCTTCAATCGTGCCCGCGGGATACTGGACCGGCATGTCCCAGCCGCCGAAATCAACCATGCGGCCTCCCATGCGGCGATGCGCGGCGTTGAGCGGTGTCTTTTTTAGCTCCAGCGCAGGTGCGGTCACGCGTATCTCCCGGATTCGATGCCGAACCCGATACTCAGAGAAATGCTTAAAACGGATGAATCCGCAAACTAACATGCACGGTGCGGTGCGTCAAGCGAGTGCCCATTAAAGCGAGCGCCACTGAAAGAGAAGGGACTCATGAGTAAATAGCTGGGACGAACATGAGCCGACGAGGGCAATGGGTAACTATGATGCAGGGTTAATGCGTCGTAGCAGTGAGGTGAACCGCCGGTCCGAACGAGGGTTGTCGAAACGAGACTCTACCGAGAGAAACACTAACTCCGCGAGGCGCTGCTCAAGCGATTCTGATTCCCGGGATCCATACATCTCAACGGTGCCGCAAAAGGAAGCGAAAAAGTGCGAATGGGTTCGCGAGAACCTTGGCAAAGACACGAACGTGACTTCAGTGAAAAGTGATAAGCCGACAGTGGTCGAGGTGCGAGTCGCCAACCTGGCTGGGAGCGGTGGCTTCGAGTACCACTGCCTTCAAACTCGCGGGACAGCGCTGGTAACCTATAAATACACGGATGCGAATGGGGGCAATCAGGAAGGAAAGTTGAGAGTGTTTTGCAAGGCCGAGTGACTGAAATCCCAAACTGAATCCGCAAAAACCGCTCAGCGACTGGAGGTTGGCTTGAACTCAGAAGTTACGTTCGCGCACATCTACCTTTTGGACGGCGAACACCACCCGCATGGTGTCGGGCCGGCGGTCCATCGAGGCAGGGACAAAGGCAGCATCCCGGCGAAGGGCTACTTGAAAGTCATTAAGCATCTTCCGGTTCCGCGGAGCATGGACGACGTCGACAAGAGAGGCCGATCCATTACTAAAGACATCCGCTACTACGAGCATGTCGTCAGCATCCTGATACTGGCTTGTGTGCGGGTGCGCGTACGAGCGAGTCAGGGTGGCGAGAGCGCCCTTAGGATTCAGACTTGGGGATTGCTCGGCAAAAGGAGCACGGCTTGCCGCATAATCCTCGGACCTTACAGGCTTGCTCAAGTCGTAAACGGAGCTGGTCGGAACCACGTACACCGCCGAACTTTGAGCGGCCGCCTCATGAAGTGCCACGACGTGAGGTCGCAGGGCGGCAAATACCATGATGAACATAACCACCGAAGCGACAGAGCCTACGCTGTACGGCATCAGGCGGGGTTGGAGAAAGCGTGCCAGGCGCTCAACAAAAGACGACTTCGGGCTCTGCCTGAGCGCAGCGACCTCTATTGCCAAAGCATCGTTAATTGACGCAGCCAGGTCGGCAGGCGGGAGCGGCCGGGCCAACATACTTAATCCTCGAGTCAGCGCACGCAATTCGATAACTTCATCGCGGCAAACAGGGCACCTGTCCAAATGCTCGTCCACCGCGACGCGGGTGGGCAGCATCAAGGCGTCGTCCAGGTATAACGAAAGCGACTTTTTTGTTTCTTCACACGACATAAAAATATTTTTGATTTTTGATTTGCGATTGCTAATTTTCAGATCCCGGGTCCGCCTCTCGTCTGAATCTCTTAAATCAGCAATCAAAAATCTAAAATCGCAAATCCCTTGAATGACTGACCGACCCCGGCTGCTTTCTTGTAAGAAAGCAACTTCGACAAGTACCAGACAAGCTAACAGATGATTCGAGCGACACTTTCAACGGGTTGTTGCTGGCCACGTTTTCAAATTAGCTCTTTTCCCCGATTAGCTGAAGTCTTCTACTGGCCGTCTTGTCACTTCGACCCATTTGGCACCGAGTTGTCGTGAGCCGGGGTGGGTCAGCCATCCATGGCATTTTTGATTTTTGATTTGCGATTGCCAATTTCCAGATCTCGGTTCGAGTCGACTACCAACCCCTAAATCAGCAATCAAAAATTCAAAATCTAAAATTACAAAGATCCTTCCAACTTTCGTCGCAGCTCGGAGCGTCCGCGTGACAGCCGCGACTTCACTGTTCCTATGCTAATCCCCAATGTTGCGGCCACTTCTTCATAGCTCAAACCCTCGATGTCCCTCAAAATAACTGCCTCACGATAGGCATGCTTAATAGTTAGCAGCGCCGCCCTTAAAACTCTTTCGCGTTCATGCGCCAGCGTCTCCTGCTCGGGACTATTTCCGCGGTCCGCCGGCAGCGTGCTAGTTAGCGGTCTGCTACCCCGGTCATCAACGGAGTCGAGGGAAACTGTCGCGTCGCGACGCCGTCTGCGCCACCACCGCCAGCGGTTTCTCGCCTGATTAATAGCGATGCGATAAATCCAGGTCCTTAAGTCTGCATCACCACGGAAGTGTTCGATGCTCTGAAACGCACGCAGGAAAGTTTCCTGTGTCAGGTCGCGTGCTTCCTCAGAATTCTCAGTCAACCGATAAAGCAATCCGTAGATTTCCCCGGAGCGGTCGGCTACCAGCTCTTCAAACGCGGCGGCATCGCCTCTCTTTAATCTTTCAATGAACTGCGTCTCGTTCGCTGGGCGAGGCTCCACCGAGGCTGCGGTAGCAACCTGCTCCAGATCCATTTGCCCGCCGAGGGCTATTGGCTCTGAGTAGCTCACGCTTTACCCCCTGCGGCGGGAATTGGAGTAGCTGGCCTAGGCGCATTCCCGGACAGGCGTACCCTTAGACACCCGTGCGAGCCAGTTTGTTCCCGTGGAATTCTCATGCCGTCTCTATGATGCAATCTGGCCGCGTCGCGTAGGTCGCGACTCAAGGCTAACAGACCTGGTGATAAGCTCGCTTGACAAGATTTCGTAGCGCCCATTAGAGTGCTTGTTTCGCTCATCATACACTTAGAAGAACGCAGTTCACCATAGGGACTTGCGAGAAGGAAATAAGTGGCTCGATACAAGAAGAAGCGCTTACGGGAACTACAGCACGACCGGTTTCGCGACACCGCTATCAGCGTTTTCGATCGTCTGGGCACTGCACTTGAGGGCCGTGGGAAAGCGATTCTGTATGGAATCGTCGCCGTCGTTTTGCTCGCTATCCTTGCGGGAGTGTGGGTCACCTGGAGCCGGCGAAAGGCCGACGAAGCCCGCCGGGCGCTGGGACGGGCGATCTCGATAGCCAGCGCCCCAGTCACTTCGACATCTCCTTTAGATCCCGCCAGCACCTATGCGAACGAACAGGAGCGTGCTCAGAAGGCCATCGAAGAGTTTCAGAAAGTTGTGGCCAAGTACGGCGACCCCTACCGCACAGAAGCCCGGTATTTCATAGCAACCAGTCTATTGTATGTAGATCGAGAAAAGGGAATCAGCGAATTGGCAGAACTAAGCAAAAGCAACTCCGGTGATACCGCCACGCTAGCCAAGTTTGCGCTTGCCCAGGCTAATGAAGCCGATGGCAAGTTTGACGAAGCGGCCCAGCTTTACAGTCAGCTTGCGCGACAGAACGGCGTCATCATCACGTCGGAAACGGCTAACCTTCGGCTGGCCATGGTTTATCAGAAACAGGGTAAGAAAAAAGAGGCTGCAGATATTCTCTTCCAGATAGCCGACGCCGCACGCAAAGCAAAAGACGACGAGGGAGCAACCCTGCCCTTGTCGGGAGCTGCCCGAGAAGCTTCTGAGGAATTGCAGAAACTGGATCCGGATCGCTTTGCTCAACTCCCTGCGGACGATCCGATGGCCGGGCTGACCTTCTAACAGATTTTTGATTATCGAACTGCGATTGGAACCGCCAGGAAAGAATGGGGAGGGTCTGAGCACCTGGTGGAAGTATCGTAATAACGGACCTGGCCTTACACTGCCAATCGCAATCGCAATCGCAAATCAAAAATCTAAAATCTAAAATCTAGAATCCTCTAATGGATAACCTTACCCATTCGCTTGTTGGGCTAGTTGCCGCAAAAGCAGGACTGGAAAAGTTGTCTCCCGGAGCGACAGCTGTCTGCATTCTTGCTGCGAATGTTCCAGACTCTGACATTGTGGCGCTGATTGGTGGCCGTTGGAACTACCTCCACCACCATCGCGGGATCACCCACTCAATCCTCGGCGCGCTTGTCCTCGGACTAACTCTTCCACTGATATTTTTTCTTTCAGATCGCCTGATCGGCCGTATTCGTGCTCGTCAACCCGCGGTCAAGTTGAAGGGGTTAATGATCGCGTCTGTGCTCGTCACCGCGACTCATCCGTTCATGGACTGGACCAATAACTATGGCATCCGGCCATTTCTGCCATGGAGTTCGCAGTGGGTCTATGGTGACTTTGTCTTTATTATCGATCCCTTTCTCTGGATGATTTTGGGCGGCGCCTGCTTCCTACTAACCTCAAGGGCCAAATGGCAGTTGGGTGTCTGGTCGTTGCTGGCGCTGGTACTAACCTATCTCGTATTAACAGTTCCCACCCAGCGTGGTCTGGACCGGCCGGTGGTGCTCACAGCCATTTGGATTACCGTTTTAATTGGTCTGGTAGTTTCATTTAAGTTGGGCATCGCGCAACGATGGGGATCTCGGATCGCACTGACCGCATTCATTGTGGTTGCAGTGTATTGGGGTAGCCTGGCCTCACTTCATTGGTTTGCGATCAATGCGGCACGGATCGAGGCCAGGACGATTGTCAGCCAATACGGGGAGAGCATCACCGACATCGCCGCGATGCCAACTCTCGCAAATCCGTTTCAGTGGTCCTGTGTGGTGGAAACTGAGCACGCGGCTTACAGGTTTGAGCTCTCTTTATCGACCAGCCCCAGTGCTCTTTCACAGCTCATTCGAAACGACCGTGCAGACACCGCTGAGTCACCTGCGGTCGAACAAGCCTTGCAAGATGAAAGGGCGCGGATCTTCATGGATTTTGCGCGATTTCCTGTGACTCGCGTGTTGGGGGCTGACTGCATGACCCAAACCCTCGTGCAATTGGCTGACCTACGGTACACTCAACCAGGAAGCGGACGCGGAACCTTTTCCCTTGACGTGCCGGTTGATTGCCCGACTCAGGACACCGCCCATTCTGGTCGATTACAAGTAGATGCAAGTAGATGCAAGTAGATGAATGACACTAAACAAATGGAGACCTTGACGTCGCTGGCCGATGCTGCCAAGGAACGCTCTCGACCCGACCGGAGAGTTTATTTAGCGAGCGTTCGTGCTTCTCCCGGGGGGTACCTGGTGGTTTCGAGCGTGCTTACTTTTTCCGCCGGTCTGCTGTTGCGTTCCGAACTGGATGGGTGGGCGCTGATAACTGTCATTGTGGCCTGGGTGCTCCTGCCGGCGCTGGCGCTGACTGACAAGATCGCATTTGACGGCCAGTCCCTGATTCGTCGTGGGGCGGCGGCGTTTATATTTCAGCTCATTTCAGGACGAAGACAACAACTCACGCTGGCGGAGGTTGAACGGGTAGATACAAATGCCGTCCGCACACTTCGGCGCGGTGGCAGGGTGCGCTACCGCTACCGCAGCCAGATTAGTGGCCGGGGGACCGGTTTTGTTTTTGCTTCTGGTGGTCGGCGTTATCGCGAGATGGTACAGCGCCTCTTTCCCCTCATTCATGACGACAAGATCGATTTGCGAACGCGTGAACTGCGAGACTATCTCTGCGACCCGAAATCCTTAAACCGCGAACTCGAGTCGCTCAAACTTGCACCATCGGACGTCCTGGACAATGCCACGGCGGAGTTTAAGCTTGGTGGAAAGAAAGAACATGCCGAGGAACAGGTCAGCGCTCTCGAAGTTTCAC
Source organism: Pyrinomonadaceae bacterium (assembly GCA_041745915.1). Classification (GTDB taxonomy): domain Bacteria; phylum Acidobacteriota; class Blastocatellia; order Pyrinomonadales; family Pyrinomonadaceae; genus PSRF01. The sequence continues at coordinate 28,125 of JBGTHZ010000094.1, forward strand.
CTGGGGATGTCGAAAGAGCAATCCTGCTGAGACAACTCGGAAATAAGCTACGCATTGCCGGCCGGCTTAGAGAAGCAGGCGAAGCTTTCCGCAGGGCACTGAATGTTCTTCCTCATGACGGCCGGCTGATTTACGACTTCGCCCGCCTGCTCCGTTCGCAGGCAAGCGCTCGTGGAGATGCGCGTTTGCTTTCGCGAGCACGTGCGGCTCTCCGGCTGTCAGCCAGGAGAGCTGATGAGGATGCTGCTCTACTGTCCCTGATTGGTGAGGGCTTTCTCGAGTGCAATGAAGCAGTGCGAGCTGAGCGCAGCTTCCAGCGAGCGATTGAGCTGGAACCCCGAACCTTTCGAGCACGGCTCGGCCTTGCCGACGTAGCGTTGAGAAATGGGAAGCTGGCACATGTGATCCACCAGTATCGTGATGCCGCCCATCAGGCTTCTGAAAAAGCGCTGGTCCGCTATGCCCGCCTAGAAGCTGATTATTACGTTCGTCTCAATGACGATGATGATTATCTTTCTGCAGAGCTAAGCCGAATTAACTGGCTGCAGACTTTGACTCTCGGTCGACGCCTGGCAGCCCGCGTAACCAACGCGAGCATACTTGTGGCCTTGATTGGCACTTATGCCGATCAAGCGATCGCAGGTATCGGCTGGGCGCTCGCTTCCTCCTCTTTGGTGGCATGGCTAGCGAGTCTTCTTGCCGGCAAGGCGCTTTCCGCGCGACGAAAACCTCGTCCGATCGATTAAAAACATCAGCAGTAAAAGAAAAAGGCAGATGGGTTAGACCTTCTGCCTTTCATTACCGGCACAACTGTTCGGCGACTAAAGGTTAGTTCTCGATCGAGGGGTAGCCGTATTCTTCTGACTCCTACGGGCCGACGTCTTACTTCTCGGTTCTGATCTCGCAGGGGTTGCACTGTGCGGCACGGACTCATCAGTTTGCGCGCAGGAGACCGCGTCACCGGCAGGCTTGGTCTCAAACGTGGCTGAGGCTGCGTTGCCTTTCGGTTTATTAGTTGACCCAGCGGTATCGGTTGGCTTAGGGGTACTGTCAACCTTGGGTAGTATCGTCCGGCTCTGCTGCTCAGTTGCGGATGCGATCGCAGACGTTCGCGGCGGCTCCGGATTGAGCAATCCGTCCCACCGATAGCGCGTCTGCGTACGCGATTCAGCGAGCTTTTTGAAAACAAATTCCGTCATCGCTGAGACGATCCAGTTGTGGTAGAACTCGCCCACCGACACCAACTCGGCATCCGGAGCCGGGTTCATGAAATCGATCGCGTAAGGAATATTGTCCTTGATCGCAAACTCTACGGTGTTGAGGTCATAACCAAGAGCGGTGCAAAGAGTGCGAACGTCTTTCCTCACACGCTCCGCGAGCTTTGGAGCGAGATAGTCGGGGTTGTGAACATACTGCTCACCAGAAAGATATGGCTTCCTTGGATCGTAAGCCATGATCATCACATCTTGTTGGCCTACGCAGTAGCAGCGCACAAACTGGTCGAAGTCAATAAACTCCTGCAAAGTCATACAAAGCGTTCCGGTCGAGTCATACTCTATCCACAGCTCCTCGAGAGAATTGACCCGTGACACGTTTTTCCAACCGCCGCCGTCAAACGGCTTTAGAATAGCCGGCAGACCGACGTAATCAACTATTCCCTGCCAGTCCAGGGGAAACTCGAGATTGCGCAGACTCTCGGTGACGATTCCAGGGATGTAATCTTTCTGCGGTAAGAGCACGGTTCTGGGAACAGCTACGCCAAGTTTGTAAGCCAGTGAAAAGTTAAAGAACTTGTCGTCGGCAGACCACCAGAACGGGTTATTGATGATGACAGTTCCTTCGAGGGCGAGGCGCTTCAGCGTGGCCCGATAAAATGGAACCTCGTGAGAGATGCGGTCGACGACGAGATCATATTGGGGAGGCGCGTCATGGCGAATACCGCCCAACTTAATAAACTCGGCAATCGTTTCTCCGTTTCCTCGCTCGTTAATGGCGCTAATCAGTGCATCCGGGAACGTCTTCTCCCGGCCAACCAAAATACCTACTCGCTTCATGTTATGTGTCCTTTCAATTAGGGCGAATGCGCCGTCGGGCGCAAAAGAATATCACATGGGAACCACCAGGAAAGCACAGTCAGGGGGGTTCAAGGTGTGGAAAATGAAGCAAAATACGCCTCAAGCGCCAGGTTGTCAAATGAATGACGTCGGTGAGGCATCTGGCCATTGGGAATCCAGCATCCATCTGTGGGTCAAACAGTTTAGAGGTCAGGCTTTAGGTTTACTACGAATCGTTGTCAGGACTCAAACGCGTTTGGCGGTGCGTATGGTAGAATCCGCTCGCTCATGGCAGGCATTTCTCCCGTGCGCCAGCCGTGTTTATCAAACAATCTCTGAAGGAGTACGAAATCCTTGCTTCGATCACTTTCCGCCCCACTTGTTTTTGGCGCGTTATTGCTTGCTGGCACCTGGTCAGCATTAACCGGCCCAACGGTCGCTACCCAGACCACCCAGAACAACCAAAACAATCAGAGTAATACCGCAACTAGTAACGCGAATACTCCGCAGCGCGAAAAGAAGGAGAAAATCGACCGGAATAAGACCGTGACCGCGGAACAGGTAGCCGAACTAACGGTGCTGGTCTACGGCTCTCGTCCCGTACTCGCGCAGATACGCCGCAACGGCGTGGAACGCGGTCGCATCACTCGCTACATGACCGATGGAAAAACCGAAGAAGCGACCTATGAACGTCGCTTCATCACAGGAGAGAACGCGGACAAGGACAAAATTAGACTTGATCAAAAAATGCCCACGATGGAGTATTCGCTGATCTTCGGTGAAGGACGCTTGTTCGGTGTCATCAACGGCGCCGCTTTTACTCCCCGGCAGGAGGCGGCTGATGACTTTCTCTCGCAGCATCGCCACAGCATTGAGAACTTGCTCCGCTACAAAGAGAACGGATCCGCCATTAACCTGGTGGGTAAAGACAAACGGAAGGGCCTTGATCTCTACGTCCTGGATGTTACCGACAAAGATAAGCGAACTACTCGCTACTACATCAGCGCCACTACCTTCCGCGTGCTGTGGCTCGAGTATGAAGAGGGAAACCCCGGTGCCCCGCTAAAATACTCGAAGAGGTTTTCCGATTACCGCTACGCTCAAAGCACGCTGGTGCCCTATCGCACTATATTGATGGAGGATGGCAAACAAACTCAGGAGACACGAATTCTGACAGTCACATTTGGCGTCAAAGTTGATGATAAGCTCTTCAAGAATCCCCAAGCTTGACGTGCTGCAGCTTGGCACAACCACCTGCGTGATCGTGTAACTACAGAACAGGGAAGCGGTAGCAGCCAACGGTTCATCTCCCGCTAGAGTCAAGCAACAAATCAGAACTCCACCTGGCCTTATTGTCGACTTCGTTTAACCATCCCCAGCACCGCTCAACCACAGAACCATTTGCCGTACGGCAAGTGGTTACCTAGTCGGGATCGCCCAGTGGTTGAGCGTAGAACCGGCATCCTAACGAAACCGGACGGTCCGAGATGCTTAGAAAAGCGGGGAGAGGCCGGCTTCTTTGGGAACCGGAGGCAAATTCAAGCGTGTATAAGCTGCGGGCGGTCGTTCGTAAGGTTATAATCGGCATTCGCGAGCCGCACATCGTATTGTCAGAGCGACCCGTCGCGACGCACAGGATCACACTCAGGCGCTACGCTCGCAGTTCTGACAGACGTGAGAGCCTACCCACCCCTGATGGAAATACTGAGTTCCATTGATGAGCTGAGTTTCCCTGTAGCTTTGCGGCAGGAGGTGATTGCCGATTCCACCTCGGATCACGCGTTGCTTGAAGCGACCCGTACGGGTGACGAAGACGCTTTTGCTGAGCTGGTTAGTCGTTATCGCAACCAAATCACGAGCTACATTTACCGGATGACGAATGACTACGATGGCGCGGTGGACCTCGCTCAGGAAACGTTTGTCAGGCTCTATCGAGCGGTAGATCGTTACCAGAGTACTTATGCGTTTTCGACTTACATCTACCGGATTGCTACAAACCTTGCAATCAGTGAGCTGCGCAAACGAAAGCGCCGCCGGCTGGTTTCCCTGACCGGGTTTTTTCAGACTCACGATGGCGCGGAGAATTGCGAACTCGATCCGGTTGACAATCGGCCGCTTCAAGATGCCGAACTCGTCGCCACAGAAAGGCGCATTGCCGTGCAGAGAGCAATCAGCACCTTGCCAGAAAAGTACCGGGCGCCGTTGATTTTGCGAGACGTGGAAGGCAGGAGTTATGAAGAGATCGCCCGCATTTTGCAGACTTCCGAGGGAACTGTGAAATCACGCATTAGCCGGGCGCGAGACTTTTTGCGCGAAAAGATGAGAGCGTATCTCTGAAATGGGAGTGTTATGAGAACAGCTAATTGCAAATATGTTTGTCGCGAAATTGAAGAAGCAGACTACGGTCAGCGCTTAAGTACGTCTGTGACCGAACACCTGGCAGGCTGCCCGCAGTGCCAGAGTTTTCATGCAGATCGAACCATGCTGCGGCAGCTTGTCGCTAGCCTGGAAACTGTCGCGGCCCCGCCGGACTTTGACTTACGAGTTCGTTCACGGCTCGCAAACGAGAAAGCAGGCGCACACGCAGGTTTTTTCTTTGGTAATCTTTTATTCGGGTTTCCGTCAGTTGCGTTGGCGACGCTGGTCCTGATGATTGGTGGAGTCTTCGCGCTGCGAGCGTGGAATGTGCCGACTAACAAGGCAACCGCCTTGCAGACTGAAACCCACGATGTTAATTCACCCGATGCTGTAAAGGTCGAACAAAGCCCGCTAGCCGCCAATTCGGATCTGCCCAAGTCGGAGCTGACGTTGCCTGATAATAAAAGCACGGCTGGGGCCACTAAGGATGAAGGCACTGGGACACGTCGACGACTCCAACAGGTATCCAGGAAGCCGTCTTTAAATAGCACGATCGCCTCTGTCCGGAGCAGCAAACGCCTGGCTACCAGAGAATATAGCAGCACTCCGGCGCCGGTGGTTAAGCAAGAGGAGGCGGTTGCAAGTCTGGAGACATTTCCGATCTTCCTGATTGAGACCTCGTCACAGCCGTTGAGACTCTCGCTTGATTACTCGGGCGGAGTTTCGCGCACTATTTCAGTGCCCGCTCTGAGTTTTGGATCGGAGAGGGTTCTGGTGGGTGACGGTTTATCATTGGTCAAGAACTCGCCAAAAGGTGCGTGGTAGTTGAAGTGCGGTTTCGACAGGAACCTGACTGTTAGAAGGGACTTCCAACGGCGAGACGAAATAGTTTGGTGAATGCGAAATGGTAATAACACGTAACAGCAAAATGCGAACGTTGGTTTTTCTGGCAATCGCAGCCATGTGCTGGCCGGTTCATGGCTTCGCTCAGGTTGCCTCGCCTTCCGCACCGCCCCGGCGTCCGGTAGCTCCCAAGCCGGGCCGGGCAAGTACTCCCGCGCACTCTGGACCAGTGATTGTAGAAAACCGTCCGAGCGCCCCTCAGGTAGTAACAATTCTGCACCGAATAAATGGGCTCAAGATGTTTCGTTTGATACTTCGTTCCAGCGAAGAGTTACGCGCCATCGCCAGAATCGACGACGCTTTCAAGATTACAGACGAGGTCCACACAAATGTGATTGCGGGGTTAGCGCTTGATGATGGCCAGACTATTGCGGCCTGGTTACCGGACGCGGAGGCGGAAATGGGGCCGCCTACAAATCTTTTTGCTCCAGTTGCTCCATCGGCGCCAATGTCTGCTCCTCGGGTTAGCGGTCAATCCCCGCGGGCAACCAGGATCGGGCCGGGAGCGCCGCTGGCTGCTGGATCTTCGAACTTTTTTGAGCGACCTGACTTAACTGTTATCGCCCGAGACGGTAAGCGTCTGGTCGCGCGCTATGTGGGGCTCGATGCCGTCACCGGACTTTCTATTCTTAAACTCGCCGACAAAAGTTTGCTGCGTGCTCTTGATGCGAAGGAAGAAGCTCTAAGCATTGGACAACGGCTACGGCTCTTCGGTCCGGAGCCAGTGCTGCCGTCCGAATCGCGCGTCCGGGGCACAATCTATGCGCGCATGGGTGAAACCGAGGGAAGAGTAGTGGAAGTAGCACGATCACCCACAGGAGCTATCGGTCGTGTGAGAATAAAATCGGCAAAACTCTCAGCGGCGAATATAGGTGGTATCGCCGTCAACGAAGCCGGCGAAACCATCGGAATTGTAGATACGGTTGAAAGCAACGAAGCGACAGTGGTACCGAGCGCCCAGGTTCGAACAGCGGCCAAACGTGTCCTTGATCGTCAGGCTAGCGTGCCGCGACCGTGGTTAGGCGTCCGCGGTGATCCCGTTGGCGCGCTACAGCTCGAACAACTACTGACCAGGGGTTGGGAGCGGGAAGGGGCCATGTCTTTGACTGAGGCCCGCCGTGGGATCATGTTGACCTCGGTGGCGCCAGGGAGTCCGGCTGCAGTGGCGGCGCTTCGCCCTGGTGATGTGATACTGCGCGTCAATCAGGAAGAAGTGCGAAGCGCTGACGACTTCTCGTGGTTGTTGGAAGAGGCAGGACCAGGTGGTTCCGTTCTTTTCACTGTCGCGAGGCCGGGGAAAACTGCTTCTGAAGGGGTCGAGATTACGTTGAGTGAGTCTCCGGATCCGCTGTTTGAATGGAGAATGCGGGAAGGTCCCGCCTCGCACCTGCTTACGCCCGGCGCTGCACCTACATTTCCAGGCGCTTCCTTCAAATCGTTGACGCGATCATTAATTGCTCAAGGCATCGAGACCATTGCCCTGAAGCCGCAAGTCGCCGCCCGTTTTGGAGCTAATGGAGGCCTACTCGTAGTTTATGTCCAGCCCTCAACTGCTGCTTTCAAAGCCGGACTCCGCTCGGGCGACCTCATTGAAGCAATCGACGGCAAACGAATCTCTGCCACTTCAGAGCCGGTCAGTCTGTTCGTAAGTACCGGCAAGAGCCACTCATTTAGTGTGGTTCGAAACAAAGAGAAACTGGTCGTTACCGTTGTAACCACGACCAAGCAGTAGCAATGATTGCACAGGAGGCTTCGGAGTATTACCGCTAGGATACGCAACAGATAACCTGCCACATCTCAAGAATCTCACAACACTTTGTCATTCCATTCGATAGTCGTGCTGAAGTATGACGATTGGCATTGCTGAAAAGGCGCGACCCTGCCAGAATCGTAACAGCATCGGAGCCAGCCGGCGTCGATTACCCCGACAACCACTCCCCCATCATTCAGAATAGGTGCGGAACATTCATTCCGCCTTTGCCGAGAAGAGTGCAGTGTATTGAAAGGGGTGGCTATGAGCCAAGGATCCGGATGCACAATCATGGTAGTGGACGACCATGATGACACTCGCCTGCTGCTAAGGCACGTCCTTGAGACCAAGGGCTACCGCGTGCTCGAAGCCATTAACGGACAGGAGGCGGTTGATATTGCCAACCGCGAGCATCCTGATTTGATTTTAATGGATTTAGATCTGCCAATTCTTGACGGCATCTCCGCGACGCAGCGCATACGCCATCAGGCCCAGATGGTTAGCGTTCCAATTGTAGCGGTAACCGCTTATCCAATGTCATACACACGAGTCAAAGCATTCGCCAAAGGATGCGACGATTACATGGCCAAGCCGATCGACCTATCGAAGTTGGAAGAGCTTGTTACTCGATATTTACCTCAGAGCTAGGGATCCATCCGAGTGCTCGAGGTCCCGTCGCCCGGTTCACAGTTTCGCCAGAATCGACTTCCATCTCACCCAGGCTTCGTCGCGAGCTTTCTTGTTGGCCTTGTAGGCAGTCAGGGCCTTTTGGTAATCCTCAGTCGCTTTTTGGTCGGTGGCCTGATCGCTCTTTGGTTGGGGAGCTGTTGGTTCGGGAGCGTCTCCGGCACGCATGAAACCATGGCCCGCGCCTTCGGAGGTCACCGGCTCATACTTCTTTCCCAGCTCTTTCATCATCTCGATTGTCTTCGGAAGCGTTGCGTTGATGCGCGCATCGTTGCCGGCGTAAAAGCCCTCGACCGGCGCTTTGATTTTTGCCAGATCGTCTTTGCTCTCCGGGCCTGATCCATAAAAGACAAACGCAGCTTTTAAATTTGGGTTGTTGGTGGCGTAGCGAAACGTTTGGCTGCCGCCCCAACAGAATCCCCCAACGGCAAACTTGCCATTAGCCGCCGGCAGCTTCGACACATAATCGGCCACTGCGTTTAGATCAGCTGTGATCTGATCCGGAGGCAGATCGCGTATGGCCTGACCCACTGCATTGCGTTCAGTGAAGGCGCTTGTTCCGCCGCCACCGGGTCCCACCCCGGAAAGCAGGTCAGGCGCGATGGCGATGTAGCCTGCCTCCGCCAACTGGTCCGTTAGGCTTTGCACCCAATCAGTCATGCCGAATATCTCGTGAATGACGACGACAGCCGTGGCCTTCGTCTTAACCTCGGGGTAGACGATGAAACTATTCACCTCACGAGTGCCATTCTTAACCTTCACCCACTCCTGATGCCTGGGCGACTTTGCCAAACGTGCCTTGGCCCAATCCTGCATTTCGGACTCTCCCGCCAGCCCTGTCGACGAACGTGGCGCCGGATGGTGGTCCATGTGTTGCGCCGACGCGCAGCCCGGAAGGAGCAGGAGAACGCCGAATAAAACGAGGAGAGAGGTGACTGGGTAACTAGTGAGTGCTGCCTTTCGCATCTTTGCCTCCGATAAAAAGAATTGTTTGTTTAGAAAAGGGAAAGTTGATTCTAACAAAGTCATAGCCTGTGCAGAAGTCCAGTGTCAAAACGATGATAGTCCTAATTTAAGAATTGGGGCGGTCAAACAAAACGATCCACGAAGTCACACAAACGACCACGAAATGTTGTTAGTGATCTTTCGTGGTGTTTCTGGATCGTTTCATATTCGTGCCTCTGGAACAGGGCAGATGAAGAGAATGCAACTGGTACTCCTTGAAACAGATTCATGTGGAAACATGGAGTTTAGAACTCGTTTATCCGACCTACCGATTCAGTCCTGCTAGGGCAGCATCCTCATCGGCATAGTTAAACGCTTCCGGATCGATCTTCACCGGGGGATTAGATCGCTCCCATTCGACAGTTTGTTGCAAGCCTTCATCAAACGGCAAGGTTTCGGTGTACCCCAGTTCCTTGCGAATCCTGCCTGAGTCAACTGAATACTGCTGACTGAAATCAAAGACGTCGCGGCGCAAAGAGGCAGGCAGCTGCGCGCTCGGTCGGGCCACGACTTTACCCTTCCAGCCAACGACTCGAGCAATCTTTTTCACCCATTCAGCTTCTGTCAAACTCACTGGATAGCAGACATTGTAGGTACGGCCAGCTGCGCGTTCATCCATTACCGCGAGCGCAATAGCAAAAGCAACGTCCTCAACATAACCGCGAGCCCAATGCCAACCGGCGTAAGCCTGGTCAAGGACAATTGCCGGGCGTCCTTCATCCATTCGTTTGAGGTAAGGAAACAATCGATGCTTATCATCGCGTGGTCCATGCGTCGCGGGCAAGCGCAAGATTGTGGCAGGAAGGTCCGTATCGCTCATTACCGCACGTTCGACTGCGGTCTTGTTGTAGTCGAGCCCGGCAGTCGACAACTGCTCACGCAAGGGCGAATCCTCCGTGAGCGGTGTGGGGTCGGGAGGCCCTGGTTCCGTGCGCCACAGCCGGCCGAAGGCCCGGTATACGTCACCGCTACTCACCACCACAACGCGCCGAGCGACTCCCTTGAATGCCCTTACGCGCTCTGCATCCTCTGCCCTGAAAGGCACCATATCCAGCACGATTTCGGGTGAAATGCGCCGCAACTCATCCAGATGATCCGGAAAATTCGCGAAGTCACCGTGGACGTGCCTTACATTTCCGGGCAGGTTAGTTTCAGTGTTGCCCCGATGGAAGATCGTTACCTCGCGCCCGGTCGCGGCTAGTTGTCGCACAACGTGCGGTCCGACAAAGCTTGTGCCTCCGAGAACGAGAATGCTCATGGGGAGATCTTAAACCGTAAACCCGGAATCGTTAAGAAGCGAACAGTATCAAGGTGAGCTATTGGGGGGTGTCCTTAGGACACCATCAGCCATTGTTGGGTTCCCATTGCGTTATGCTTGGGTTCTCGTTCTATAGGTCGCGTCGTAAGGAAGCGTCAGCCCCTTACGCTTTTATCCCAATACCATGAATAAGTCTCTAAACGCCCATGCCCTCACGGGAAGTTGAAAGCTGCCTGGATCGCCGCATTTATTTGGCGTGCGCCCGGCAGCGGAAAAACAGAAACGCGGAGGGAACATGAGAGCAACCGTCACAAGAGAAGCGACACAATTCAGTAGTCATTTGAACGCGAGTGAAGAGGTCGAGCGCGCGATACTCAAATCACTTCTCGTAGCGCTGAAGACGCGCGACGCCGATACTTACGATCACTCAAAGCGAACTGTCAGGATTAGCTTACTTCTCGGTCGGCAGTGCGGACTTGATCATCGGGAGATGCGTTCGCTGGAGTTCGGCGCCCTGTTACATGATCTTGGTAAGATTGGCGTTCCAGACAATGTCCTGCGCAAACCGGGAAAGCTCACTGACTTCGAGTGGGCGTTGATGCGGCGGCACCCGTACCTGGGTCAGGAGATCCTCAGCGGCCTGAGTTTCTTAGACGATGCGAATGTTATTGTGGCCCAGCATCATGAGAAGTGGGATGGTTCGGGATACCCGCTGGGTTTACGGGGTGAAGAGATTCTTTTGGGCGCGCGCATTCTCCTGGTCGCCGATGCTTTCGATGCGATGACCAGTGATCGCGTTTATCGCCCGGCGAAATCGTACGAGGAAGCAGTGGCAGAATTAGATTCCTGCGCGGGTACCCACTTCGATCCGCGAGTGGTTGCTGCCTTCCAACGTTTTCCACGTCAGGACTGGGAACGCCTAACTCGGGTAGGCCGTGCGTGAGCGCGGCACCCAAACAAGAGCGGTCTACACGGGAGCGAAGCGTTCAATCTATTTTTCATTCATCATTTGACAGTTTTCATTTGTCATTTAAGGAAGGGGGTTGCTGCGATTCTCGTACAAGAAGTGGAGTGAGGAGCCATTGATTTAATGGAACCATGCGATTCGCTGATGGGCCGCGTGACGATAAAGGGATAGTAGGACGGGGTTTAGTTAATAAGAACCGATTTACCCTGGCTAGGGTGATGCTTTGAGGGAACATTTTCACGGCCCCATTTCAAGACCTTGCTCATCCAGACAAGTTCATCAAGAAAGTCGTTCACCCTTCGCTGGTAAGCCTGGTCTAATAGTTGACCCTGGTCATCAAACGTCTTCTGAATAGAGGGAAAGTTCAGGTCGGTGAAGGTTACGGCCAGGCCCAACTCGCGCACCATGGGCACCATCGCCTCAATTACACGCGCGCCTCCCCAGGGACCTGCCGATACACCTACCAGTGCCACGGCTTTATGGATATATTCCTTCAGCAGCAGATCCAAGACGGCTTTTAATGTTCCCGGATAGGCGTGGTTATACTCCGGGGAAACGATTACCAGTCCATCAGCCTGAATGATCGCATCTCTCCATTCCGGGAACTGGTCCTTTAACCCCTGGCCATAATCCTCAAGCGGCAAAGCGAACTCACCAACATCAAACAGTCTGGTCTCAATGTCGGCTCGGTTCTCCATCTCACCGACCAACCACCTGGCGGCGTGTACACTCTTTCGCTGCTTGCGATTGGTTCCTAAAAGTAACGGTATCTTAAGTTTGTCCATCACGGTCCTACCTCTACGAAGCGTCTTAGAGAGATCAACTCCCTCGATAACCGTATCCGCTTTCTGTACGTCCGAATCAGTGCGAGCTTACTGTTCAATTGAGGGCTGTAAACCACAACCTAAAGGTTGAGCTCTGAACTTCCGGACTCTAATGAGCACACAAGCCGATCCCTTTTGACACTCGACTTAACGGCGCTCCTCGCCGGGATGATATGCGGCTTCGAGATTGGCCCGGATGTCCTTGAGAGTCAGCCATGCCGGTTTGAATTCGCCGCGTGCGTAGAGCTCGGCTTGATCCATGTAGTGACGACTATTCGGATCAGCGCTGGCGCCAAAGGTATGCACTGATAGGGCGCGCACGTTTGGCCCAAACTCCACCACGCTGACGTAACTTCCACCGGCAACTCCATAGCGACGCTTCTGTCCACGCTCCCGGGCCGCGTATAAAGTAAATACGGCACCATCATTTCCATTAACACCGGCAACGGGCAAACTGGGCCGCGCATCCTGAAACTTCTCGCCCTTGCTTTCATCCAGCCGCTGCAACCGGCTGATTTCGCCCCAAGCAATGCGCCAGGTGCCAAAGTCGCGCTCCAGGGTATCGAGCACGTCGTTCAGCACTGCTACTTGTTTTTCGGTCGTGTCCCGGGCCGCTGTTCGGTTTCTTGAAATGCTGTCATGCCAGAGACTAAAAAGCGTCATAGCAACTGAATCGTTGGTGCTGCGCTGATTCCAGCGAGCCAGCACCTCATTTGCGTCGAGAAGTCGTTGGACTCCACTCGAACCGTTTCCTTTCGTCTCTGATCCCAAATGCTCTTTGAGCGCGACCAATAACTGGGACAAGCGGCTTTCCGCCCGCTTTACGCGAGTGTCAAATGCTGCTCGCTGCCAGTGCTCAAACGTAAAGGTGGGCGTGGAAGCAAGAATTTCGCGGGAGATGGCCCCACGTGGATTGTCTCCTTCCTGAACCATGTATTTCGGATAACGTTTCGGATCCGGATTCCCATCGCTGGTTAGCAGAAACGGTGTCGTATTACAGTTTTGCATCCAGCCCGTCTTTGGATTTGTGAGCTGGGGCAGTTCGTCGATGGTGTGATAGCCCTGCCATTCCGTCGCCGGATCGCTTCCGTCTAACCACTTGGTCCAATCGAAACGGGGATTACGGCGTGGCACGGCGCCATTGTAGAGATACCATGTGTTTCCCTGGCGGTCGGCGTACATCACGTTGCCGAAAAGCATGTTGAGCGGGGTCATTGCTCGCTTTAGGGCGGCAAGTGATTTGGCTTTAGTCATGTCATACCACTGGCGCAGCCAACCGTCGGACTCAAACTTCGCCATGCGTATGGTCAGGGGTAAGCCATCAAGCGCGCCCAGCACGGGACCATGATGTGTTTTGCGCATAGTGAAGCGGCGCGTTTCCATACCCGTCGAGGTCTTGACCAGAATCTCTTCGGTTCGCTCAGTCGCCAGGCGATAACCATTGCCGTACTTGTAGGCGAGTGGGCGTGCCGGATCGTCGAAATGCTCAAAGTAAACATCCTGCAGATCCGCTGAGTTGTCGGTGCTGACCCAGCCGCCATTTTCATTGTGGCCCACATAGGGAAACGGAAACCCAAATCTTGTATAGCCGGTGAAGTTCCAGCCTTGATCGCTGTGAACATGTCCCTCGTAAACCTGACCCGGACCGAAGAATGGCAGGTGGGGGTTAATGAAGAGCATCGCGTAGCCACTCGCGCTTTTTGAAGGCCCAATGACCCAGCCGTTGGATCCCACATGAGGTTTCAGATCGCTCTCGCTTTGCGCGGTTTGCAGACCGCAAGGGCGTAGGTATAGGTTTCTATCTCGCGCAAAGCCGTTTTGGTAATAGTTGTAGCGGATGAATGCGAGTGTGTGCCAGGGCTCTATTCGCATGAGCAGCCGCGGACGGACCTCGGGGTGACGCAGGAGGAAGTAGTTAAAACCCGCGGCAAATGCATCGCAAAGCGCCCGCATATGCCGGTCGAGCCTGCGATATTCCGCCTGAGCGAGTCTAGGAATTTCAAGAGCACGGTTGATACGATCTTCATTAACGGACTTCTCTCCGTAGATTTCAGATAACCGTCCCAAAGCGCTAATGAAGTTCTCCTCGACGCGCCAAAAGTTGTCCTCTGCCTGAGCATAGGCGAAGCCGAAGACGGTGCTTGCATCGGTGCGACCAAAGACGTGAGGTACACCATACGTGTCACGATAGATGGTTACTGTCTGCGCCAGCCGCGCGGAGCTGTCATTCGGCAACCTGCCGGAGATCTGGTTGTCTTGTCTGTTCGGGGACCCGGCTCTGGTTAATTTATCTTGCGAGCGTGCGCTCATTTGGGGTGCCAGGAGCATTAGGCTCAGAGCTAGTCCACCTAACAACCGAATCATTTGACATTTTTCATTTGACATTTTTCATTTTGGCCATTTCTGCTGAAACTAGAACTTCTGATGTGCGCGACGCTTCTGTTGTGAGTAACTTTGGACAGGATACTTCTCAATCCGTAAATGACAAATGAAAAATGCCAAATGACAAATGGAAAATGAGCCGGTCTGCTCCTCGGTTCAGTACGTGAGAGAAAGGCCAATTGCTCTGCCGTCAGGTAACGAAGCCGCATCATTAGTGCGTCGTCGTCGGCAGGGGCTGCCCACCAGAGGGGACTGTGTTACCCTAGGCGCTTCCAAAAGCTAGTTTAATCTTATCTGCTTGTAGATTCCCGGTCTCGATCCATGTTGAAACAGGCTGTCTCGCATTATCACGATCTGCTTAAGGAAAGTAATCTTGCCGAGGAATCGCGCGTCATGCTCGATGAAGGACTCGAGCGCTCGAGACTGATCTTTGGGGGCCGCCGGCTTTCGCCCTATCTACGCCCACACTTCGTCACTGAACAAGACTTCGCGCGTATCTGCCAAATATGTGAAACGGTCTGGTCCGCTATTCAGAAGGTTAAAGATGCCGCTATTGAGGACCCGACGATTATCAGTGATTTGGGTCTAACGCCCGTCGAACGCGAGCTGATCAGCATCGACCCCGGGTACAAGGCCGTCTCACCAACATCTCGTCTGGATTCATTTCTCACCGATGCGGCTTACAGCTTTGTCGAGCTGAATGGTGAGAGTCCCGCCGGCATTGCTTACGCTGATGCAGCTTACGACATTTTCTCGGCACTGCCGGTGATGAGGCGTTTCTCAGAGAGATACAACGTCCGCCCACTCTACGGCCGGCGCTTCATGCTCGCTGTGCTGCTGGAATCTTACACAGAGTTTCTCGGTCGCCAGCCGGATCGCCCCCCGCAGATTGCCATCGTTGATCTCAAGGACATGCCGACGCAGAAAGAGTTTGAGTTATTCAAAGAGTTCTTTGATGGCCAGGGTTATTTGTCAATCATTTGTTCACCCGACCAGCTGCGATTCGACAACAACCACCTGCACGTGGGTGACTTTCAGATCGACATCGTCTATAAGCGTTTGCTGGTAAATGAGTATCTACCGATTATGCAGGAGTGGCCCGCGCTGATCGACGCTTACCGCGCCGGCGCCATCTGTATGGTGAACAGTTTTCGATCAAAGCTTATTCACAAGAAGGCGCTGTTCGCGGTCTTGACCAGCGCGCATCGAGCGCATTTGTTTACGGAAGACGAACAGGCGGCAATCAATGCCCACGTGCCCTGGACGCGTCTCGTGCGGGCTGAGAGGAGCGACTACAAGCAGGAAGAGATCGACCTGCTGGAGTTTGTCAGTGCAAACCGGCACAAGCTGGTGCTAAAGCCGAATGACGATTACGGTGGCCATGGCATCACGATTGGTTGGAACACAGATGAAATCCGTTGGCATGAAGCCATCCGCAGTGCGGTAGTAAATGCTGACTATGTAGTTCAGGAGCGGGTCCCGACAGCCCGCGAGATATTTCCGGCGCTGAAAGACGACGGCACGATTGAATTTGCCGAGCAGTTGGTCGATCTCGATCCGTTGTTGTTCAACGGCAAAGTCGGATCTGCGTTCACCCGGTTGTCTTTTACCGAGTTGGCGAATGTGACTTCAGGCGGCGGCATGGTTCCTACTTACATAATCAGCGAAAAGAAATAGCGCAAAGCGTGTACAATGCGCCGGTCTAACGCCTAAAATCGATTGAGAGGTACCTCCTGTGACAGATGAAATCGATGACAATCCGACCGCGCCGGAAGAACGGCGGCAAAGCGATCGCTCACGCCTGATTGTTGACGTTTTCTTCGATGGCAAAGACGCAACCGGTGTGGCCAGCACGCAGGACATCGGAGTGGGTGGGCTCTATATGAACACTCAAACCGAACTGCCAGAAGGCTCTTTATTACTCATGCGGATTCCGCTTGGAGATGGTCAGCAGGTCGTGGTAAACGGTGAGGTGGTCTACCGCAATCCCGGGCGCGGCGTAGGTGTTCGCTTTCATGGCCTTTCAACGGCCGACCGCGCCCTGCTGGAGCTGGAACTCGGCCAGGTGTAGATGTCCTCCTCTCTCAGCCATCAACTTCGATGGCGCGAGCTTACCGCCGAGGCTCGCGACGCTTTGACCGGCAAACTAGTGGGACTCTGGGGGGCAGTGAGCGATGAAGCGGCTTTCGACTCGCTGACTGAAGATAAACAGCAGGCCCTTCTCCTCGTCTTCAGCCGGATGCAGGCTAAGGACCTCTGGCATCTCGTAAGAAGCATTGATAACGTCTACGGCGAAGGTGGTGTTGGTATTGGTTTCAGCGCCTGGCCGTTAATACAGGCGACGCTTTCACGCCGCAAGGATTTCACGCGGCGTTTTGCCAACCACAAAGATACGAGCGCCGGCTTTTACGAGAAAGGGCGAGCCCAGGTCGTGCTCCATTTCCTATTCCAGGAGGGTAGCCCGCGTAAATGGTTTGTTCATTTCGATCTCTATAGCCCGGTGCATTCTCTGGGCAGCGCCGGCAAGCACATTCGGTACGAATTTCTGGGCAAGATGTGTCCTGACTGGAAGATGATCAGACAGTACTTGAAAGCTTAAGCCCGTCAAGTCAATATTGGTTATGTGGTGACTGAAAATCGGGGCAATTCACCAGGCTCCGGGTCGGGGCAAGAAGGAGCTGTTATGTTCGATCAATTCACGCTGGGAATCGAAGAAGAGTTTCAGATCGTCGATCCGCGCACTCGGGAGCTGCGCTCGCACGTGGTAGAGATTCTTGAAGAAGGCGTGATGTTGCTGGGAGAACAGATAAAGCCCGAGATGATCCAGTCAATGGTCGAAGTGGGCACTGGAATTTGCCGCAACATCGCGGAAGCTCGTGCCGATATTACGAATCTTCGCAGCGTTATCTCGAGTTTGGCGAGAAAGAATGGCCTGGTAATCATTGCTGCTTCTACTCATCCCATCTCGCGTTGGCAAGATCAGAAGATCTTCGAGGACGAGCGTTATGAACTATTAGTGCAGGAGCTGCAAACGGTAGCTCGTTCGTTGCTTATCTTCGGATTGCATGTCCATGTGGGCGTCCCGGACAGGGACCGGCAGATCCATATCATGAATGCGGCTCGCTACTTTCTGCCACACGTGCTGGCGCTTACCACCTCATCCCCATTCTGGATGGCTCACAACACAGGATTGAAATCCTATCGCAGCGAAATCTTTAAACAGTTTCCGCGGACGGACATTCCCGATCATTTTGATTCGTACGTTAGTTTTCAGCGCTATGTCGATTTGTTGATCAAGACGGGTTGTATCGACAACGGCAAGAAGATTTGGTGGGATGTTCGGCCCCATCCATTCTTTCCTACCCTGGAGTTTCGCGTCTGCGACATTCCCACAAGAGTTGACGACACCATTGCCATTGCCGCGCTCTTTCAGGCAATCGTCGCCAAGCTCAGCACACTTATTGAAAAGAACCTCGGCTTCCGGCTTTATCGGCGGTTGCTGATTCAGGAGAACAAATGGCGAGCTGTGCGCTACGGTCTGGATGGAAGCATGATTGACTTTGGCAAGCAGAAAGAGGTTCCCACGCGCGACCTGATTCATGAGTTGTTGGATTTTGTAGACGATGTGGTCGACCCGCTGGGCTCGCGTAAGGAGATTGAGCACATCCATACCATCATGCAGCGCGGCACTTCGGCCGATGAACAGCTCGAGGTTTACAATAACAGCAACAACGATCTAAATGCGGTTGTCGATAAGTTAATCGAGCGGACCATGGAAAATGTTCCGACCACGGCGCAGGTTGATCTTACAGGATTGAAAACTTCAACCTCCACGATTTCGAAGTAGCCGCGCCTTCATGCTATCCGCAGATTACACAGATTACGCAGAAACATTTGGCAGTAAAGATGAACAAGTCAAAAATCCTTTGTGGCCAGTGTTTTCTTCCTGTCTGCGTAATCTGTGTAATCTGCGGATAGCATGGGGCGCCCACGCAGGGACGCCGCTACAATCACGACCTGGAGGCAAGGTAGAACTGCCATAGCATCCGCGCCGCGACTGAACGAAACGGACGCCACCGTTCCGCTAAACCGAAGAGCTGGTCTGCAGTCGGGCGCTGCTTCAACTTCTTGACTGTGGTTACTGCTGTCGCGAGTGCGAGATCGCTTGCCGGCCAGATATCCAGACGGCGTAAACCCAATAACAGATAAATATCCGCGCTCCAGGAACCGATTCCTTTCACCTGCATCAAGGCCGCTTTGGCATCTCCATCCTTCATTTTCTCCAAGCTACGTAGATTGAGGCTGTTGCTGTTGAGCGATTCGGCCAGATGTATGCAGTAAGCGGTCTTCTGCCGGGTCAGGCCCAGCGACTTGAGGTGTGGTTCTCCCAGTTCAATAACGCGGTCTGGCCCGAATGGTCGAATGTTTTCAGTGAGTCGCTTGTACATCGATGCCGCAGATGCAAGCGACACCTGCTGTTCGAGAATGATTTGCACCAGGGTTGCGAACCCCGGTTCTCTGGCCCACAAGGGTGGTGGACCGTAGTTCGAAAGGATGGTAGCCAGATCTTTGTCACGCTTTGCCAGATGCTGCGCGGCGGCAGGGAGGCTGGTTTTAGTGAGTTGCTCCGGCAGCATCGGGGTAGGGTTTCGTAATGGTTCGTTTGATTTCGCGGATCGACATAATCAGTAGAGAGGAGATCTTGTTTTCTCAGGAAGAAGTTTCACGCAAAGACGCAAAGGGTGCAAAGACGCAAAGTCTAAAACGAATTCTTCTTAGAGTCTTTGCACCCTTTGCGTCTTCTTAGAAACTTCTACGTTGCCTCGCAGGGTACGAGTTGGAAACCGAGCGATTTTGCTTTTCTTCGCAGATTGGCAAAGCGGCGCTCCTGATACTTTTGTTCGTAAGCTTTTTGACCGACTTCGACATA
>JBGTHZ010000095.1:0-33584 GCA_041745915.1 Pyrinomonadaceae bacterium
GCGCCTTTGGGAATGAAGAACACATTTGCAACCTACGGAGCGTCGAGCAGCCATCAGAACCGCTCGGCGGCACACTTTGATATAGACGGCACAATCACGGTGATCCCTGAACAGATGGCCGACCCGATCGCCCCGGCCGGGGCCGTTTGGTCCACTGCCAACGACATTGCAAAGTGGATCGACTTCATGCTCGGAAATACGTCAGCCAACGGGAAACAACTGCTAAAGCCTGCGACCCATCAAGCGCTGCTGCGGCCGCAGGCGATTGTACCGCCCGGACAATTCTACCCAACCGTCGCGCTGACTAAACCGCACTGGACGACGTATGGCCTCGGCTGGTTTCAGCACGACTATCGCGGCGAGATGGTTAATTTTCACACGGGAAGCCTCGCCGGGCGAACCGCGATCATTGGCCTGATACCGGACAAGAAAATGGGCATCTACATCTTCGGAAACGTTGATCAAATGCAAGTGCGTCATGCGCTGATGTACAAGGCGTTCGATGTGTTCGCGTTTGGCGACGGCGGCGGGCGCGACTGGTCGAAAGAGATGAAGACGCTTTATGACGGCCTCGAGGCACAGGGTAAAGCGCAACTTGAAACCCAGAAAGCCCGCCGCAAATTAGACACAAAGCCCAGCCTGGCGCTCACGGCTTACGCGGGCAAGTACGCCGATCCGTTCTATGGCGAGCTTGAAGTCACATTTGGAGACGGCAGGCTGCGGGTAACCATCGGCAAAGGCACCCGCAGCGCCGATCTCGAACACTGGCATTACGACACTTTCCGGACCGTATGGCACAAGCGCTGGCTGGCCGAAGGATTTGTATCGTTCCAGTTGAACCCGGCATCGAGTGAAGTCGAGGCGATAACCATCAGCGGCGCTCAGCTGCGGCGCGTCGCGCGGGTAAATTAGCCGTCGAATGAAACGCTGCCCTCAATGTAATCGCGTCGCCTTATCTCCGCGACGACCCGCGATACAAAGACCTGCTGAAACGAATTGGTTTACTCGAATGAATTTTAAAGTACATGAGTAAAGAGCTGGAAACCAACACTACCCTGTCGCATTACCGCATCGTCTCGAAGATTGGCGAGGGCGGCATGGGCGAGGTGTATCTGGCGCAGGACACAAAACTTGATCGCAAAGTCGCATTAAAGATTCTACCGGCCGACGTTGCTGCGAATCGCGATCGCATGGAGCGTTTTGTGCGCGAGGCAAAGTCGGCCGCGACGCTCAACCATCCGAACATCGCGCATATCTACGAAATCGGCGAGAGTAACGGCACTCACTACATCGCGATGGAGTTTATCGATGGTGACACGCTCCGCCATAAGATCCATAGAGACAAAGCACCACTCTCGAAGTTGCTGAAGTATTTGATTCAGGTGGCGCAGGGGTTGTCGAAGGCCCATGCGGCGGGAATTGTTCATCGCGATCTCAAGCCCGACAACATCATGATCACTCGCGATGATTACGCGAAGGTTCTGGATTTTGGTTTAGCGAAACTGGTCGAACCCCAAAGAACTTTTGGGTCCAACGAGAGTGGTTCGAGTGAAATAGCCACCGCTGTTATGCAGCCACCAGGCTGGGATAGCGGGCACTCAACGCCGGGAATGGTGATAGGCACGATCGGCTACATGTCTCCCGAGCAGGCTAGTGGTCGCGTGGACGAGATCGATCTCCGTTCCGACATCTTTTCGTTTGGCTGCATTCTCTTTGAGGCAGCCACGGGCCAGCGAGCTTTTGCCGGCAAGGATGTTTTGGACTCGCTGCACAAGATCGTTCACGCGCCGACACCGCAGCTGAAGGATGCGAATCCGCTCGCGCCAGCTGATTTGCAACGCGTGGTGCGCCGATGTTTGGCCAAAGAGCGTGAGAAGCGTTATCAGTCGATAAAGGAGTTGGTGATTGAGCTCGACGATCTCCAGCAAGAGTTAAAGGGCTTTGCGGAATCGGAGTATTCAGGTCATCCGACTCCGGCGATGAGCGCATCAGCGTCCGGGATGGCGCGCGGAGATGAAGGCTTCAGGATTGCAGTCCTGCCGTTCAAGATTCGCGACGCCGATCCAGCCATCGAGGTACTTGCCGACGGGTTATCCGAGGAGATCGGCACCGGCCTTTCGCGGTTTCGTTACCTCTCGGTCGTTACGAACACCTCTGCGGTTCGCCTGAGCGGAGAGATTGAAAACGAGGGCTCACTCCGCGCCAAACTCGGCACGCGCTACGTGTTGGAAGGAAGCATACGCAAGGGTGGCTCCGCCATTCGAGTAAGTGTCCAACTCGTCGACACCGAAACAGGAGCGCAACTATGGTCGGAGACTTACAATCGTGACCTCCAGACTTCGACGATTTTTGCGGTGCAGGATGACGTCGCCGGTCGCATCGTCGCCACTGTAGCGGATAGCTACGGGGTACTTGTGCATTCGATTAGGGCTGCGATCCGAAAGAAGGACGACGCCGATCTCACGCCGGTTGAGTGGCAGTTTCAGTATTTCGCCTACCGCGAGCAGATCACTCCAGCAGCCCACGCGGCGCTTAAGAGCCGGTTGGAGCGCGCGGCGAAGCGGAACGAGTGGCAATCGGACCTGTGGGCCTGCCTGGCGCAAATCTTTGTCGACGAATACGCCTTTGGCTTCGAGCGCAACGTCGCCTCTCTCGATCGGGCACTAACTGCGGGCCGCCGCGCGGTCGAGCTGGATCGGGCAAATCAGTTCGCGCTCGTCGCGCTGGCCCAGGTGCACTTCTTCCGGCAGGACTTGGCGGCGTTTGGTCCAGCCGCCGAGCGCGCGATGGCTCTCAATCCGCTCAACACCGACGCACTCGGGATCCTTGGACTACAGCTCGTGCACGCCGGCGAGTTTGAGCGAGGCACGGCGATCGTACGCCGCGCGATGGAACTCAATCCGAACCACGCAGGCTGGATGCACTTCGCGCCGCTCTGGGATCACTTCCACAAAGGCGAGTACGCGCAGGCTCTCGAGTGTGCGAACCGCGTGGATGTACCCGGACTCTTCTGGCCCTTCCTCGTAATGGCGTCGGCCTGCGGGCATCTCGGCCGACGCTCCGAAGCCGAAGCCGCAGTACGGGATCTGCTGGCCCTCGATCCCGAGTTTGCGGCGCACGCGCGCTCAAACGTCGGGACTTGGCACTTCGCGAGCGGACTGATGGATCCCATCCTGGAAGGCTTGCGTAAAGCGGGGCTCTCGATTCCCGCGACCGACGGATCATCCGACTCGCCGAGGCGCAACGGGACGGTCACGGCAGGAGCAAATCGAGCGGAGTCGGGGGTGGACTCCGCTCACTTGTCAGTTTCCAGGTCGGTCGATATACGATCGGATGAGGGATTCTGGGTAACGGTCCTTCCGTTTAAGTCGAGTGGCACGAGTCCGGAAGTCATCGCACTCGCTGAAGGGTTATCTGAAGAACTCGTAACCGGTCTATCTCGTTTTTCTTATCTCCGGGTAGTCGCGCGCAGTTCTACTTTACGATACGCAAGCTCAACGAGTGATGTGCGCACGGTCGGTAAAGAACTCGGTGCGCGCTATGTGATTGAGGGGAGCCTTCGACAAGCTGGGCCGAAACTCCGCCTCGCAGTACAACTCGTCGATGCCACCACGGGCGCACATCTGTGGGCCGAGAACTACGAACGCACTTTTAGTCCGGAGGCGGTTTTCGAGTTGCAAGATGATCTTGTCCCACGCATCGTCTCCACAGTCGCCGATTGGTACGGCGTTCTGCCTCACAGCATGAGCGAAGCGGTTCGCTTCACACCTCCAGAACAACTAAGTCCGTACGAAGCGCTCCTACGCAGCTTCGGTTATTTCGAGCGCATCGCTCCTGAAGAGCATGCCATTGTCAGATCTGGCCTCGAGCGAGCTGTCGCTCAAGAACCAGGCAACGCTGATGGTTGGGCCATGCTGTCAATGATATTTGGTGAAGAGCACAGGTTCGGCTTCAACGTGGAGCCTGATTCACTCGGGCGCTCACTTGAGGCGGCGCGCCGCGCAGTGGAAATTGCGCACGCCAATCACTTCGCGTGGCTAGCTCTGGCGCAGGCACTCTTCTTTCGTAAGGAATTCGATCCCTTCCGTGATGCTGCGGAACGAGCGATCGCACTCAACCCCATGGACGGCTCTACGGTTGAGTATCTGGCCCACTTGATTGCCTTTTCCGGCAACTGGGAGCGCGGCTGCGAATTGGCGGAGCGGGCGCGACAACTGAATCCTAATCATCCGTCGTGGTACTGGTCAGTTCCTTTTCTAGATGCCTATCGCAAAGGCGACTACGTTAGCGCCCGCCCCTTCCTAATGAAAGGAAATCCGCAGAAGAATTATTTGATGCACGCACTGCTCGCCGCAGTACACGGCCAGCTTGGAGAAAGTGAGGCGGCAGCCAGGCATCTTCGAGAGGTGTTGACCATGATGCCGGATTTCCACTTGATTGGACGTGGTGAGTTTGCGAAATGGTACCTTCCGGAACTCGTTGATCAGTTGATGGACGGCCTTTGCAAAGCGGGACTGGAGATTCGTGATGAAGAGTTGGCGTCAACGTCGTCAACCCCATCCCTTGCTTCGAGCGAGACTCGAGCGGATGAAGGCTTCTGGGTCGCAGTTTTTCCGTTTAAGTTCACCGGCTCAAACACCGAAGTCGCAACTCTAGCTGAAGGACTCACTGAAGAGATTGTGACTGGCTTGTCGCGCTTCTCTTATCTGCGAGTGATTTCTCGCAGTTCGACATTGCGATACGCCAGTGAATCAGATGACGTACGCGCTGTGGGCAAGACGCTTGGCGCGCGTTATGTGATGGAAGGTAGTCTACGCCTGGCCGGCTCATCGTTGCGCCTGTCAGTACAACTCGTCGACTCAATCACCGGGGCTCATCTGTGGGCAGAGACATACAATCGTCAATTCCGCGCCGAGGAAATCTTCACGCTTCAGGATGATCTCGTGCCGAGGATCGTCTCCACCGTAGCTGACATTAACGGTGTCCTGCCTCGGAGCATGAGTGAAGCCGTGTGCAGTCGGGATCCAGATGCGTTAACTCCCTACGAAGCTGTACTGCGCAGTTTCCGCTACTTCGACCGGGTGACATCCGAAGAACTCATCTCTACGCGATCTTGCCTCGAAAAAGCGGTGGAGAAGGCGCCGACTTATGCGGATGCGTGGGCCATGCTGGCGCTGTTATGTGTTCAGGACTACGCACAAGGCTTCAACCTACACTCGGATTCCCTAACCCGTGGGACAATGGCGGCTCAGCGCGCAGTCGAGGCGGCGCCATCCAATCATCTTGCGCATTTCAGTCTGGCCCAGGCGCGCTTCTTCCAAAAAGAACTCCAGAGTTTTCGTAACGCGGCAGAGCGCGCCGTTGCGCTCAATCCGATGGACGGAAACTCACTCGCTTTCATTGGTGAGTTGCTGACCTACGTGGGTGATGAGGAACGTGGTCTCGCGCTCGCCACTCGCGCCAAAGAAATTAATCCCAATCATCCCGGTTGGTTCTGGTATGCCGACTTCTTTCATGCGTATCGCCACGGCGACTACCGCGGCGCACTCGACTTAATCCTCAAAACGAATTTGCCAGGCCACTGGGGAATGCACGCGGGTATTGCCGCCGCCGCTGGCCAGCTGGGAAACCATGAAGCCGCCGGCAAAGCGATTCGCGAGTTGCTGAAGCTGCGGCCGGACTTCTGCACGACGGTACATGACACTCTCGCGAAGTGGTTTGATCCGGAGCTTCGCTGGCACCTAATTGACGGCTTGCGAAAGGCCGGTCTCGAAATCGTCGACGAAGAGCCCGGAGTACATCACGTTTCTAGTGAGATTCGAGCGGATGAGGGATTCTGGATCGCTGTCCTGCCCTTCAAAGTCGTGGGGCCAAGCACTGAAGTTGAAACGCTTGCTCTCGGAATGACTGAAGAGATCGTCACCGGTTTTTCGCGCTTCTCGTACCTGCGGGTGATGGCGCTAGGTTCGACGAAGAAACACGCACAGTCTGGAGACCTTCGCCGTATTGGTGCTGAGTTGGGTGCGCGCTACGTGATGGAGGGGAGCATTCGACAAGCCGGCTCCACCCTGCGTCTGGCTGTGCAACTCGTTGATGCGAGTAACGGTGCTCACCTCTGGGCAGAAACGTTTGATCGGCATTTCCAACCAGACCAGGTCTTTGCAATGCAGGACGAGTTGATTCCACGAATCGTCTCGACGTGTGCGGATCATTTCGGAGTTTTGGCGCGAAGTATTAGCGACGCGATTCGCGGAAAGGAGCCGAGTAAGCTCACCCCCTATGAAGCGCTCATGCGCGGCTTCGGATATCACTACCGCCTTAATCCACAGGAGCATGCCGAAGCACGCGACATTCTTGAGGAGGCTGTAAAGGAAGCCCCGAACAATGCCGATTGCTGGGCGATGCTATCGTGGGTTTATTCCCATGAATACGGCCACGGCTTTAACACTCAACCAGGTTCTCTCGATCGAGCACTGGCTGCCGCTCGGCGAGCCGTCGATCTTGCCCCGACCAATCATCTCGCCTATCAGACCCTGGCTGTGGCTCTGTTCTTCCGCAAGGAGCGGGCAAACTGTCTCAGTGCTGCTGAACGAGCGCTGGCGCTCAACCCGCTGGATGCAAGCAATGAGGCTATCTTCCTGGTTACTTTCGTAGACGACTGGGAACGCGGCTGCTCCCTTATCAGGCGGGCGATGGATCTCAATCCATATGTTCCCGGATGGTATCGTGTGATTCTCGCTCTCAACGAGTACCGGAAAGGCAACTACCGGGAAGCTGTTGATGAAACGGTGAAGGCCAACGCGCCGGGTATCTGGACTGACATTGTGCTTTCGGCTGCTTATGCACAGCTTGGTGAACAGGTAGCAGCCCGCAACGTCCTGAGTAACCTGCTAGGTGAAAATCCTGCTGATTCAACGCGCGAGCTGCTAACGAAATGGTTCGACGAAGAATTAGTGGAGCATTTGGTCGTAGGTTTACGTAAGGCGGGATTCGAGATTGGAGCCGGCAAAAGCACCACGAGCTCGACTGCAACATCTGAAGCAACTTCCGCGACCACAGAAATTGCTGATGAGAAACTTGGAGAGACAATCGCCGCCTCCGGCTTCGAAGGTCGTCCCGCCATCGCGGTCGTCCCGTTCGACAACCTCTCCAACGATCCCGAGCAGGAATATTTCGCCGACGGTCTGGCCGAGGACCTGATCACTCGCCTGTCGCTTTGGCGGTCGTTTCCCGTCATCGCGCGCAACTCGAGCTTCGTCTACAAGGGCAAGGCCGTGGATGTGAAGAAAGTGTCTGCCGACCTCGGCGTGCGTTACGTGGTCGAAGGGAGTGTGCGCAAAGCGGGCAATCAGGTGCGCATCGCCGCGCAGCTGATCGACGCGTCCACAGGGCAACACGTCTGGGCCAAGACCTACGACCGCGAACTCACGGACGTGTTTGCCGTTCAGGACGAGATCAGTGGGGCCATTGCGGCCTCGCTCGTCGGCGACCTGCAGCGTGCCGAACACCAGCGCGCCCAGCGCCGTGCGCCGGAGAACCTGGAGGCGTGGGGCCTTTACCAGCGAGCTCTACCGCTGCTCTACCGCTTCACGCGCGAGGACAGCAACCAGGCGCGCGCACTGCTGGAACGCGCTACTGCGCTCGACCCGCAATTCTCCACAGCGCTGGCGCGCCTGGCGGAGTTGGGAGTCTGGGAGTTCATTTTCGCGTGGACCGATTCCCCGCAGCAGACGCTCGACGGCGCAGTTGCCCAGGCGCGTCGCGCCGTTGACCTGGACCCCACGGACGCGGAGGCGCGTTCCGAGCTGGCGTTCGCGCTGATGACAGCAGGGTTCGGCGACGAAGCCCTCGAGGCGGCGCTGCATGGCCTCGATCTCAACCCGTGTCTGCCCTTCGCATTGATCGTCGAGGGTTATCTGCGGAACCTGTCCGGGAACCCACCTGAAGAGAGCATCGAGCTCATGGAGCGCGCCATGCGGCTGAGTCCGCACGATCCGGCAGAATTCCTTTTCTTCGACGTCTTGTCGGCTGCGTACATGAACGCGGGACGTTACGCCGAGGGGCTGGCGGCTGGGCGGCGCCTGGTCGCGCTCTTGCCCAGCTATTACTGGGGCTACCTCTGGAGCGCCATGAACGCAGTCGGGCTCGGCCGGCACGAAGAGGCCCGCGCGATGATCCGCAACGCGCGACAGGTCCATCCCGGGCTGTCGCTCGCGCTGGCGCGTCAGGCCCTCGGTGCGATGGCGCCGGATGTGGAACGTCGCTTCACAGAGGCTTTGCGTCAAGCGGGACTAGAGGAGAAGAACGAAGAGCAAGGATTTGAGTGAGCGGTCTCAATTCAGAGGAACTCAGAATTCTATGAAACGCTGCCCCCAATGCAATCGCGTCGAGACCGACGATTTACTTGCTTTCTGTCGCTCGGATGGTGCGGGGCTGGTTAGCGAATCGTCGAGCCTCGGCGATGAAGCGGGAACGGCACAGCTCGCAGCTGATGCGAGTGAAGTTCACACAAGCCTTCTTCCACACAACACTCAGGCCAATGCCAGTCGTCCTACCGGTCCGACGACTGCGCTTCCCATAGCTTCTACACCAGCGAGAGGCGCGCTGGCTAAATCGCGACCAAAGAGGGCTGTGCTAATCGCCATCGCAGCCGTTCTTGTCATGGCCATCGGCATCGTTGGGTTTTTCATCGTGAGAAAATTCAGCGCTTCACGAAGCGGGCAAGCCATCGAGTCGGTTGCGGTTTTACCTTTTGAGAACAAGAGCGGAAACGCGGAATCGGACTATCTGTCGGACGGTCTGGCCGAGTCGCTCATCTATCGTCTCTCACAGTTGTCCAATCTCAGAGTCAGTCCGCGCAGCTCGGTATTTCGTTACAAAGGAAAGGAGATGGACGCGGAGAAAATCGGCAACGAGCTTGGTGTGGACGCGGTCATGTCCGGCCGACTAATTCAGCGCGGCGACAACCTGACGATCAGCGTGGATTTGATCGATGTCAGGAATAAGAAGACGCTCTGGGGCGAGCAATTTCAGCGAAAGATGTCGGACCTGCTCACCACGCAAAGCGAGATCGCCTCGGCGATCGCCGACAAGCTCCAATTGCGACTCTCCGGCAACGACTCTAACGGAATAACCAAGCCATATACGAGCAACAACGAGGCTTATCAGCTTTATCTTCAAGGCCGTTATTTCTGGAACAAGCGCTCATCGGGGAACCTAAAAAAGGCCACTGAGCTGCTGAGAGCAGCTACCGAAAAGGATCCACAGTTTGCTCTAGCCTATGCAGGGCTGGCGGACTGTTACGCGGTCTCCTACTACTACGTAGGTGAGCGGAACCGCGAGCTAATGCCGTTGGCAAAGACCTACGCTGCGAAGGCCATAGAACTGGACCCAACGCTCGCTGAACCACATGCGACTCTTGGGTTTGTTAGCTGGTTACTTGATTGGGATAGTGTCACAGCCGAAAAGGAGTTTCTTCGGGCCATTGAGCTCAACCCGAATTACCCAACGGCTCACCACTGGTATTCGCGCTATCTGCGAGGCATCGGGCGGTTGGATGAGGCGTACCGCGAGATCAAGTGGGCTGAAGAACTCGATCCGTTGTCGCTCGTTATCATCAACAACATAGCGGAGATCTATCTCCATCGAGGTGAACTGAATGCGGCTGCCAGGGAGTGCCAGCGAATGATTGACCTCGATCCTAATTTCTGGGCAGCGCACCAAACCCTCGGTATCCTGCTAATCAAGCAAGGTCGTTATGCTGAAGCCCTGGGCGAAGCGCAAAAGAGCACCAACCTCTCCAACAGATCGAATGCGTCTTTGGCTTTGTTGGGACATGTCTATGCCCGGATGGGACGGCGAAGTGAGGCTGAGGCAATAATCAAGGAATTGGAAAAACGATACGCGGACAAGTTAGCCGATGGTCGTGACTTGGTCGTCGTCTATGCAGGTCTGGATAATAATGACAAAGCCTTCGCCTGGCTGGAGAAGGCTTTTGCAGATCACAGTGTCTTCCTTGTGTTCTTAAAGCTTGAACCTCTGATGGAGTCATTGCAGAGTGACTCGCGCTGGATAGAGCTGGAACGCCGCGTCGGGATCAGGAAATAACGCAAGGCTCACTCTCTTCGCACATCTTATGAAGCGCTGCCCCCTGTCGATCCGGCAAGCGCGATGAAGCGTTAAAGCTGCTCACTTGGGTACAACTATCAAACGCGAGGCAAGAGGTTTAATTCCAGTTCAAAATTTCGGGTATTCCGTTCGTAATCCGATCGCCTTGTAAAGCCAACCAAAAAAGGAGAAGCCTGAGTAAGCAACTCTTACCAAACACAACTCTTTCGCACTACCGCATCGTCTCCAAAATCGGTGCCGGTGGAATGGGCGAAGTTTATCTCGCTCAGGACACCTCGGAACTTGGCCGCACGGTGGCGCTCAAGATCGTTCCCGCTGAAGTCGCGAAAGACAAAGAACGCCTGCAGCGATTTACCCAGGAGGCGCGCACTGTCTCGAATCTCAATCATCCCAACATTCTCACAGTTTATGAATTCGGCCAGACAGACTCAGGTTCTTTTATCGCCACTGAATACATCGACGGCGCAACGCTGCGTGAACATCTTTCGGGCCGGCGCTTAAAATTAATAGACATTTTGGATCTGGCCATTCAGATAGTCGCTGCACTCAATGCGGCGCATGAAGCCGGCGTCACTCACCGCGATCTCAAACCCGAAAATGTGATGGTCCGTCGCGATACATCGTCAAAGTACTCGACTTCGGACTCTCGAAACTGGCAGCCCCTGCCCTCCGCAAAGAGATTGATTCCGAGGCCGGCACCAGGGTATTTGTGCAAACTGAGCCCGGCCTGGTAATGGGGACTGTCAGTTACATGTCGCCTGAGCAATCAATCGGGGAAGGCATAGATCAACGAACAGACATCTGGAGTTTCGGCGTTCTGCTTTACGAAATGCTGGCGGGCTGCTTGCCTTTTCAGGGAAAAGATATTCACCGCCAGATCATCGCAATTCAGGAGACCGAAGCCCCGTCGCTCGCCACCCTGGTCGAAGGCGTGCCCGATCGTTTGGAAGAGATTGTGACCAAGTGTCTGGCCAAGAATAAGGATGAACGTTATCAAACTGCGAAAGACTTGCTCATCGATCTGCGTAACCTAAGACGAAAACTCGATGTAGATGCTGAAATTGAACGCAGCGTCACATCGGGACTGCGAAGCACGAGTGGTGGCGCCTCGCGCGCGAGCACCCAAAGTTCGCAAATGAACGCCGCGACAACCAGCGCGGCCCAGGTTTCCACTACTTCCAGCGCTGAATACGTCGTTACCGGAATTAGACAGCACAAAGTTGCAGCGGCCATCATGGTTCTGGTGCTCATTGCCGGAGGCATCGGCCTCGGTCTCTTTATGCGCGCGCGCAACACGGAGGGCGTCATTGACTCTATTGCTGTTCTGCCTTTCGAGAACAGGAGCAACATTGCCGATACAGAATATCTCTCCGACGGCCTGGCCGAGTCGCTGATTTATCGTCTTTCCCAACTTCCGGATCTCAAAGTCAGTCCGACCAGTTCGGTCATGCGCTACAAAGGCAAAGGCGGGAACCTTAAAACGATTGCGGATGAGCTTGGCGTCAGCGCCGTTATGACGGGTCGGCTGGTCCAGCGCGGCGATAATCTGACCATCAGCGTCGAACTGATTGATGTGCGAAATAACAACCTTCTGTGGGGTGAACAGTATGATCGCAAGATGACTGACCTGCTGGCAATGCAGCGTGCAATTTCGACGGAAATCATCAACAAACTGCAACTAAAGCTATCGGGCGAGGGCGAGCAAAAGCTGGCGAAGAAATACACTGACAGCAACGAAGCCTTTCAGCTTTATTTGAAAGGGCGGTTCGCTTGGAATAAGCGAAAACCTGAATCACTCAAACAGGCAGTTGAATTTTACAAACAAGCAATTGAAAAAGACCCAAACTACGCGCTCGC
This sequence comes from Pyrinomonadaceae bacterium, assembly GCA_041745915.1. GTDB lineage: Bacteria > Acidobacteriota > Blastocatellia > Pyrinomonadales > Pyrinomonadaceae > PSRF01. Next base: position 11,986 of record JBGTHZ010000095.1, read on the forward strand.
CTATTCCGGTTTGGCTGAGACGTATGTGCTCTTTTCATTTTATGGTGTGGCTCCGGCGAAAGAAAGTATGCCGAAGGCAAAAACTGCAATCGAACGGGCTTTGACAATCGACGACTCGCTCGCTGAAGCACACGCGGCGCGTGGCAAATATCTTGCGTTTTACGAATATGATAGGACCGGAAGCGAACGCGAGTTTCGCCGTGCAATCGAACTTAATCCGAATTACGCGACGGCTCACCAATGGCTTGGGCTCGACTTTCTAGTGCTGACAAAGCGATTTGACGAGGGCATCCGCGAACTGAAACGCGCGGGAGAAATTGACCCGCTGTCGCCGGTGATCGGTTCCGACACCGCGTCTGCGTTAGGCTACGCAGGTCGCTTTGATGAAGCGATCGAACAATCACGACGCACTCTCGCGCTGGAGCCGGGCTTCTCGTATGCCCATTCAATGCTTGGTTATGCACTCGACGGCAAGGGACAGTTTGCCGAGGCGATAACAGAATATGAAAAGGCGATCGCATTGAGCGATGACGGTTACACTAGAGCGGTACTTATTCGTGCGCTCATGAAGTCCGGCAAGCGAAGCGAAGCCGAACGTCAGATGGAAGCACTGAGATCGTTAGCATCTAGAAGCTATGTTCCGAATTTTTGTTTCGCTATTGCTTACACAGCTCTTGGCGACAAAGAGACCGCTATCGCAATGCTCGCAAAGGACGTCGAAGAAAGATCGTCCTATGTCAGCACACTAGGAATCGAACTTGCCCTGAACGAACTGCACGACGACCCGCGATTTAAGGCTTTGCTGAAACGGCTGAATCTGGCGGAGTGAGTTGGGACGCGGCGACCGAAGCCGCTTTTTGGTTCCTTCTCCCTTTGGGAGTGGGTTAGGGTGAGGGCATTGGCCGTACGTAAATCCTCTCCCAAAGGGAGAGGGAGGTATAAGAAAAAAGCTGCGTCAAGCCGCAGCACTCCAAACATGAAACGCTGCCCCACATGTAATCGTGTTGAGACGGACGGGACACTGAAGTTCTGTCGCACCGACGGAACGCTACTCGTCGAAGCTGCGGCCGCCGAGTCAGAATCAGCTACGATGACTCTTCCTGCTTCTCGACCGAGCGAAGAAATCACTACGGGACGTCTCCGCGTTAGTCCTTCTATCGCCGTGCTGCCATTCGCGAACATGAGCACCGACCCGGAGAACGAATACTTCTGCGATGGCCTGGCCGAAGAACTGCTCAACGCACTCGCTAAGATTGAGAACTTGAAGGTCGCCGCGCGGACATCTTCATTCTCGTTCAAAAACAGGAACGTTAACGTGGACGAAATCGGCCGCGCCTTGCATGTGGACTCGGTGCTCGAAGGCAGTGTCAGAAAATCGGGCAATCGGCTGCGCATCACCGTTCAGCTCATTAATGCCACTGATGGTTATCATCTCTGGTCCGAGCGCTACGACCGCGAGATGCAAGATATTTTCGATGTTCAGGACGAAATTACGCTGGCTGTGGTCGCTGCGCTGAAATTGAAACTCTTGGGTGATGCAAAAGATGCGGTCCTAAAGCGCCATCACACGAAAGACTCTGCAGCTTACCAGGCCTATCTGAAAGGGCGCGCCTTCCTGTACCAGCGAGGGCTCGGCATTCCGAAGGCGATCGAGTGCTTCAAACAGGCCGTGTCTCTCGATAGCGAGTACGCCCAGGCTTGGGCCGGCCTGGCGGACGGATATACGACTTCCGGCTATTCGGGATTCGGTCTGCCACGCGAGGTAATGCCCCGCGCGCTGGAGGCGGCGCGACGAGCGCTCGAGTTGGGCCCGGATCTTGCGGAAGCGCACAGCGCGTTCGCGTGCGCTACGATGCTGTATACGCTGAATTACGATTTAGCAGAGCAAGAGTTTAAACGCGCGCTTGAACTCAATCCGAAGTATCCTCAGGCCGTAGCCTGGTATGGATTGTTCCTGTTGCAGTGGATTGCGGGACGTGATCGGGAAGCCCTCGACCATCTCTTGCGCGCGCTTGAAGTCGATCCATTGTCTGCGTACGCCAACGTCATTTTCGCTTTCTCGGCAGTCAGCAGCGGTCGGCTGGCCGAGGCTGTGGAACACGGCCGTAAGGGAGTTGAGCTCGATCCCAATTCATACCTGGCAAATTGGTGCCTTGCCGCGGCCCTGGCTACGAATGCTCAATATGAAGAAGCGGCAGCGATGGCCGAGAAGGCACTGGCCTTATCGGGCCGTCACAGCTGGGCGATGATGAGCCTTACCTCAATCTACGCAGCCTGGGACAAGCCGGAAAATGCGCGCGCCGTGTACCGCGAATTGCAGGCGCGTAGCGCGCGCGAATACATTCAGCCGTCGATGCTGGCGCCCGCGGCCGCCGCCGTGGGAGAAATGGATCGAGCTGTTGCGTTCGCACAGCAGGCGCTCGACGATAAAGATCCGTTATTCGTAATGTTGGCGCGGACGTGGCCCGACTACGACCGGCTCCGCAAAGATTCCAGATTTCAAGAAATAGTGAGTCAGCTAAGGCTGCCAGGCTGGGATGCCAAAAAATCCGTCTCATCAGATCCAGGAAGCGGTAGCGCAAACTGTTAGCATGATGAGAACAACTTTCGCCGATGGTCGAACTGAAGAGAGCGCGGGCGGGGCTGGCGAAGCTCATTGGCGCAATCCAGTAACGCACGCACTGGAGAACATTGGAACTACCGAAGCGCACGCCCTGGCTATTGATGTCAAAAAACCTTGCAGGCTTTAGGATGCAGTAATCACAAACAGTTCCCAAAAAAATGAAACCAATACTGACAAGCGCCATTCTGATCATTGGCACCTTATTGACGTCATCGAGTCAAAGGATGAATCAAACAACATTTGGTCAGGAGAAGCGCCCGGCTACGGTGACTCCGAGCCCTTACGTTTTTGTGTGGACAGGAGATGCTGACGAAAAAGACTCCGACCTTATGGCGGTCATAGACGCACTACCGTCATCGCCAACTTACGGGGAAGTCATCGCTACTTTGCCGGTGGGTGTGCGGGCTACAGCTCCACATCACACAGAATATGAATTCCCGGTTGGCTCCCACCTCTTTGCCAACGGCTGGGGCGCAGGGCGAACGTTTATCATCGATCTTAACAATCCGAAGAAACCTCGATTGGCTGGCCAATTCACGCAAACTTCAGATTATGGTTTTCCTCATAGCTTTGCGCGGTTACCAAACGGCAATGTCCTCGCCACATTTCAGGTAAAGAGCAAAGGTTACGAGCCGCCCGGCGGACTCGTGGAACTTGAATCTCGTGGCAAGGTGGTGCGGGCGAGCAGCGCTGACGTTCCCAGTATTGATAACAAAAAATTGCTCTGGCCTTACAGCCTGACAGTACTTCCGCAAATCGATCGAGTAGTATCGACAAGTACTGAAATGGGTCTTCCCGGTTGGGCTTCACCGGCTAAACATGGCTCCGCGGACCATCAGCACACGTTAACCGATACCAGCCACATTCAAATCTGGTCGCTTAAGGATCTGCGGTTGCTGGCAACCGTTCCACTCCCAGCTTCGCCAAACGGCAAGGCTCAATTCAATCCAGCCGAGCCGCGCGTCCTCCTGGATGGCAGCCTATATGTGAACACTTTCAATTGCGGACTTTATCGAGTGCTTGGACTGGAAGGTTCGGATCCGAAGGTTGAATTTGTGTACTCATTCCCAGGCGCAGGGACGAAATTCGAGTGTGCCGTACCGGTTGTCATTGGGAAGTTCTGGATTCAGACTGATCCGTCACTACCAGGTCTGATTACGCTTGATGTCAGTAATCCGGCAAAGCCGGTTGAAGTGGCACGTCTGATTTTTGACAAGCGGTTTGAGAATACGCATTGGCTCGCCGCGGATAGAAGCGCTAGCCGGGTGGTTGTTACAGGTAACAATAGATCCTGGGTATTGATCGTTAATGTGGATAGTGGCACCGGCAAGCTTACATTGGATGAAAACTTCAAAGCTAAAGGCGCAGCTTGGCCGGGCATTGATTTCGACCGCTCCAGCTGGCCTCACGGAACAACCGGCAAAGGCGTTGTTCACGGCGCAATCTTTGGCCCAAGCCTGGCTGGCAAGCGAACAAACTAATAAGGCGATCAGACATATTCTCCTTCGATTGGTCGCGGGATAACAGACTTGCCATCTCACAAGGTATCTCGACCAGAGACGTTGTCTTAATCAAGAAGGCTAGGTAACAACTATCACCTGGATTTCATCACTTCCCTGTAACGATACCTATTAATGGTCTTACGCCTTCATGAAGTGAAGTTGACTATAAGCTATGTATGGCCCCCGGGAGTTGGATGCCTGTGGATTCTCGTTTGTTGATCAAGGTAAGTTATTCTTCGATTCTTTCTGATGCGCAAATCCATTGTTCTTCTGCTGATCATCTTTCTCCTCAGCTCAATTGCGTTCATTCTCTTCCGACTGCTTCTTAAGGCGCCTCCTCCCAGGACGCCGTTTGGTTGGCGGGCCCACGTTACCACTCTTGCGGGCGATGGATCTCCGGCTTTCCGCGACACAGCCCCAACTACGCAGGCCGCGTTTTCCGATCCATTCGGTATTGCGATTGCGCCCGACGGCGCGATCTACATCTCCGACGCAGGCGAAAGTAATCGCATTCGCAAACTCGCACCTGACGGAGTAGTTACCACCCTCGCCGGTAACGGGGATGAGGGACATGCGGACGGTCCAGGTACTCAGGCGACCTTTAACACGCCCTCGGGTGTCGCCGTGGACCGCGAGGGCAATATCTACGTGGCAGACACAGGCAACAACCGCATACGCAAGATCACGCCGCAAGGAGTGGTTTCCACCGTAGCGGGGGACGGAACAGCCGGCCACGTCGATGGTCCCGTACTCCAGGCACGATTTAATGCGCCAATCGGAATTACCGTCGACAAGCGAGGCAACATTTACGTTGCCGACACTTACAACGACCGCGTGCGAATCATTACTCCCGGTGGCCAGGTTAGTACCGTCGCGGGTGCCGGAGCCCCAGGCTATGCGGACGGTGACGCAGGTGGCGCCCTCTTCGACACGCCGTGTGCAGTCGTGGTGACGGCCGACGGAACTCTGATTATCGCGGACACCGGCAACAATCGACTGCGCCGGATTACCGAGGACGGCAAAGTCACAACTTTGCCGGTGGTATTTCCCATCGAGGTCAATCCTGGCGATCTTGCAAAGCCGATAGGATTGGCGATAACACCCGATGGATTCCTATACGTTACGGAGCTGGACCGCGGCCGCGTCGTCCAACTTGCGGCCGATGGCGCAGCGCGAGTCGTTGCCGGGGGAGGGCGGGGATACGCTGACGGTTTAGACGCCGCTCGTTTCAACCAGATCGCTGGTGCGTCGATTGATAGTTGGGGCGATCTCTATGTTGCTGACGGCGGCAACTACCTTGTACGAAAGTTAGCGCAGTCCGGTGCCGACCCTGGCTCTCAAAAGTTGAGCGGTCCGCTCCCGCGCCTGACCAGCGAGATTCTTGCGCAACCTTCTCTCCCATGGCCTTTGGATCCACAGGAACGTCCGCACGAGGTGGTGGCCACCATGGGCGAAGTGCGTGGCAGTTTCGATTCGTCTGACAGTCGTCATCACCTGCACAGCGGACTGGATATATTCGGCGCATATGGCAGAGTTGTCCGCGCGATACGCTCAGAGAAGGTTGTGAGTCCCCTCGCAAACTGGGGTTTCGGAGCCCTCAATGAAGGATTGCGGGTGGGTATCATCTCTTACATTCACATTCATGTCGGGCGCGACAAAGAGGCGAAACTCTTCGATGACCCCCGGTTCATTGCAGTTCGAGGGCCCGAAAGGTCGAGCGCATGCGAGTCAAGCGCGGCGCTCGTTTCCGTCCAGGCGATGCGCTGGGTACGATAAACCGTATGTACCATGTACATCTGAACGTTGGGCCGCCTGGCGCCGAGATCAATCCGCTTTCACTATCGCCAGTCGGATTCACAGACCGCGTGGCTCCGCAGATCGAACCCGATGGCGTACGGCTCTTTGATGAAGCTGGCGTGCGGCTTGCCGAAAAGCGGTTAGGTCGGCTGGTCGTGAGTGGGCGGGTGCGAATTGTAGTTGACGCGTTTGATCGCACAGATATGAATGCAAGTCGGCGTCGACTGGGTCTCTACCGACTTGGCTACCAGATCCTCAAAGCTGATGAGAGCCCAGCTCCCGGTTTCGCAGAGCCGGGCAGCAACCTGATGTTCAATCGGCTTCCCCCGGATGGTGATGCGCCGAAGATCGCATATGCGGAACAGAGCGGGATCACTGTCTATGGCAGTGCGACCACCAGATTTCTCTACGAAGTGACCAACACGATACGCGATGGTCAAACAGCACGCGGTATGTGGGACACATCCGAATTGCCAGGTGGTGACTACATACTACGAATCATTGCTGCTGACTACTCAGGTAACGAGGCAGAGGAAGGCCGCGATGTCTTGATTACCGTGAATAATCCAAAATTTTGATTAAGTTTCTAAATAAAGCCTTAGGAGGAATCTTGAAAGACGTAGTTGGCCAGATCAGCGAAAAACCATCAAGGGTGTTATCGCCTCCGAGGGAAACATACAGCCAATATGAAATCCTCGCGCTACTGAGGTGTGTATAATGACAAGCTCAGCCCATGGATCAACTAGTCCGGTTTTTGTTCGGGCATGAGCAGGCCGTTTTCACAAACGGGCGGCTTGGCTTTGAGGTGCGTGCGACGCCTTTGCTTTTACTGCTCATCGCTCTGCTGATCGGTGTCTTTCTCTATTGGGTTTACCTCAGGCCGCGTCCGCATTTGCTGAAGCGCACGACGGCAGCGCTGGTTGCACTGCGCGCGGTCCTTCTCATACTGATGGCGCTACTGCTGCTGAGGCCGGTGATAGTCGTGCCATCCGCGATTCCACGCAGCAGTTACGTTGCGGTAGTAATTGACAACTCGCTCAGCATGACTCTCAAGGATCTGCCGGGAGGCGCGAGCCGTCTTGATGCGGTAAAGCAAGCATTACTTACGTCTCAAAGCTCAGGGAAAAGCTCATTCCTCACCCGCCTGGAAGAAAAGTTCAAAACCAATCTGTACGAATTTTCCGGAACCCTTTTGAATTTGAGGAGTGGCGAGGATCTGCACGGTGAAGGACGCAGCAGCGACCTTGCCGGCGCGCTTGACGAAACAATCAAGCGCTCGGCGGGTATGCCACTCTCTGCTGTAGTGATAGCGACGGATGGTGTTGCGAATGTGCCGCGGGATCTGGGAGCAACCTTTCGAGAACTGCGCGCGCGTGATGTGCCTGTCTTCACGGTGGGTGTGGGCAATCCGGCTCGTCCGCTGGACGCGGAACTGGTGCGCATTAATTTACCCCGGCGGGTGCTCCTCGGCTCGAGGGTGAACATAGAAGCGCTTGTGAGTCTGAGTGGTTACGGCGCCACAAAAGTTCTGATGGCTGTGCGCGAAGACGGACGGGCAATCAAAACTGAAGAGTTCAACCTGCGCGGAAATGATACTCAGCCGATCGATCTCGAGATAATTCCGGCGCAGGCGGGCGTGCATCGTTACACCGTCGAGATCACTCCGCTCGACGGCGAACTGACCGTTGAGAACAATAAACGGGAGTCACTTGTCGAGGTGATCGAAGGACCAGTGCGAGTGCTTTACGTTGAGGGCGAACCGCGCTGGGAACTCGGTAAGATTCGCGAATCTCTCCAGCTCAACGAAAAAAATGTGACGCTCGTTTCGCTGCAGCGCACTGGCGAGAACAAATTTTATCGGCAGGGCATCGCCAATCCGCAGGAATTGCTGGGCGGCTTCCCGGTGACTGAAGACGAACTGTTTGCCTATCAGGGCCTGATCCTCGGCAGTGTGGAAGCGAGTTTCTTCACAGCGGATCAGTTGCGCAGTATCGAGGCTTTCGTTTCGCGCCGTGGTGGTGGTCTGCTGGCGATTGGTGGTCGCCTGGCTTTCGACGGCGGTAAGTACAAAGGCACGCCCGTCGCCGACCTGCTTCCGCTCACACTCGACGGACGCACTACCGACGAAGCCGAGGCGTTCGCCCCTGTGTACAAGCCGCAACTCACAGGCGCGGGGCAGAGGCACCCGATTACGCGGCTCAACGAAGATCGGGCCGTCAGTCAGAAGACCTGGAACGATTTGCCGCTGATCTCCATAAGCGAGATTCTGCATGGCGTCAAACCAGGCGCCATCGTGCTGCTTGAAGCGCGTCGGAGCGGGAGCGGGGGAGCGGCGGTCCCGCTGCTCGTTCAGCAACGTTACGGGAGCGGGCAGACGCTCGCATTCACAGCGACCGATACGTGGCGTTGGCGTATGAGAATGGACTCAAAGAGCAACGCGCATGAAACATTTTGGCGACAGATGTTGCGTTATCTGGTAAGCAATTCGCCGTCGCAGACGGTGGTCAGCGCCGAACAGGATGTCTATGCAATGGACGACACAGGTCGCATCATCGCCGACATCAGAGACAAAAGATTCAACGCTGTCACCGATGCCGTGGCCACGGTGCGAGTCGCCAAGCCGTCAGGTGAAACCGTTGATGTGCCCCTGGAGTTTACGAGGCTGAACGACGTAAATACTTACACGGGAGAATTCAAGGCGGACGAATTGGGTCAACATAGCATCGAACTTGTTGTCGCCAGCAGTAGCATCGGCCCGGTGACTGCTAAGTCAAGCTACCTCGTCAGCGATCTGAATCGTGAGTTCTATGGGGCAGCTCAGAACGTTGATCTTTTGAAACGCATCGCGGCAGAAACCGGGGGAAAGCACTACGCTCTTAATGAGGTGCAATCGCTGGTCGACGATTTAACCTATCGGCGCACGCCGTATTCCGAGCGGGTGACGAAGGATCTCTGGGACATGCCGATCAATTTCATTTTGATCGTTGGCTTGCTGAGCGCCGAGTGGTTTCTGCGCAAGCGCGAGGGACTGGCGTGACTGACCGAACCAATCTGCAAGTCAGGAAGGTCCTTGCGAAGTTTTCATTTGCCAGCAGTGATATTTCGTGATCTGTTTCGTGTTGGTTCGTGTGATTTCGTGGATCGTTTGCCTGGCGTTGGGATAAGCACGATCCACGAAATCACACGAATTAACACGAACAAAAGGAATCAGCAACCTGGATGAAATCAAACATGACAGGTGGAAATGGAAGTAGTCTCCTTCCTGCCCTGCAATAGGTGTACTTATGACTAAGGCTAGAAAGTCGTTAGCAAAATAGGAATGCTCACTTTTGCTACACCAAGAAACGCTTTTCGGATTACTAGGAAACTACGCTGGTTGGCTCGATTCGTCGTTTTCTGTCTCTGCGTATCTGTCTGGTCCGATCGAATTGCTTCTCAGACCGCGTCTCAATCGGCCCCTCCCGATCTCAACAAGTTTGCGGTCATCATCAGTGGCGCCAGCGGTGAAGCGGCATACGAAAAGCAATTCGCAAACTGGACTACCGGTTTGCTAACCGCCTTGACTGGTAAGTTTGGCTTTGCCAACGACCACGTGAGGCTGCTGACGGAGAAACCCGAAGGCAGCGCCTCTCGCTCTACCGCCGAGGAAGTCAAACGCACATTTGCCGCTTTGAAAACCAAACTCAACGCCAACAATGCGCTCTTCATATTTCTGATCGGCCACGGTACGTGGGATGGCAAGGACGCAAAGTTCAGTCTGGTTGGGCCGGATCTTTCGGCCGCCGAGTACAACAGCCTGCTTTCAGCACTGCCAACCCGGCGCATCGTAATCTTCAATATGGCCAGCGCCAGCGGAGAATTCATCAAGCCGCTTGCCGCGAAGGGTCGAATCATCGTTACCTCTACGCGCAACGGCCAGGAACAAAACGCGACCAGGTTTCCCGAGTTCTTTCTTGGCGCCCTGAGCGCCACCGATGCGGATGCAGACCATGACGGGCACATTTCTGTGCTCGAGGCTTTCGCTTATGCAACACGTCTGACCGCCGAGTTCTATACTCGTGCCGGGCGGCTTCAGACCGAACACCCGTTGCTGGAAGACAACGGAGACGGCGTTGGTCATGACAAAGCAGAAGGCGGCGACGGATTGCTCGCGCGCACCATCTGGCTGGATTCGCGGAGCGTCGCGGAGGCGGCTGCGAGTGCAGCCACGATAAAACTCCTGCAGGAACGCACGCGCCTGGAAGGGGAGATTGAACAACTCATTGCGCGCAAGAGCAGTCTGGCGGGGCCTGAATACGAAGAGACTCTCGAAAAACTGTTTATTGCGCTAGCCAAAGTGAATCGCACAATCAAGCATGTCGGATCTGATTGAAACTGGAAAAAGAGCAGACAAGGGCAGGTTTCCGAATGCCAATTATCCGTTTTCTCAGCCTTCTTCTTAGCCGGGTAAAACCAGACCGCGGGCTCGTGTTCTCGGAGCAAGATCTTGCCGGCCGAGTAGACGATCCACGAAATCACACGAAACGGCACGAAGGTCGTTTGGGGTTGTTTCGTTTGGACTTGGTTGGTGTGACTTGGTGGCTGGTGCTCGTTTTGGCTTCCATTGGCTCGCAGTTCTTCTCGTTGCCACTTGTTAGCGCCCAATCAACGCCTGACGAACTACCCGGACTTGCCGAGTTAAAGAAGGGCGAATATGAGAACGCCATCAAGATTCTGACCGCGCGTCTGGCAACCAACCCCGTTGACATCGAAGTGGAGCATTATCTTCTGCGCGCGTACAACGAAACCGGTCGCTACTCCGATGCGGAAGCGGCAGCCAAAAAATTCCTGCTGAAAACTCCTGACGCCGGCGTGGTACGTCATGAGTTGGCCGAAGTGTTCGTTGCAACCGGCAGGTACGTTGAAGCAATCAGCGAGTTTGAACGGGCTAGTGCTGACCTTGAAAAATCTCAAGCGCCCGCGGCAGCGAGCCTGGCAAGTGATCTGCGTCGCGCGGAAGTTCTTATTCTCACGGGTCAGGAAGATCGAGCGCGCGAGATATTTGAGTCGTTCGTCAAATACTTCAACGACAAAGATCCGCAAACTGCGTCCGAGTTGACACTGATCGCGCGCGCCTTAACCCATCTGGAAAAATTTCAGGATGCCAACGACATGTATCGCGCGGCGATTGACGCCGACTCAACATATCTCGATGCCCATCTGTTCGCAGGCGGGTTGTTTATTGAAAAATACAACTACGGTGACGCCGCCCAGTTTCTTGAAGATGCGCTGGAGCTAAACCCTAACAGCGCCCGTGCGCACCTGGCTGTCGCCGTTAACAAGAAACTCGCAGGCAGCGGCGAGGAGATGGAGGCCGCTCTCAGTCGTGCGCTGGCAGTCAATCCGAATCTTGTTGGCGCGTTGACGTTCAGAGCAGGCCTGGCGTTGGAGGCGGGAGAATACGCAGAGTCGAACGCAGACATCGAAAAGGCTTTCAAGTTCAATCCGCGTTCACTTGACGCCCATGCATTGCGCGCCGCTATGCTCTATTTGCAGGATCGGGACTACGAGCCTCAGGTTGCAGCGGCGCTGGCGATCAATCCGCGCTACGGCGTCATCTTCAACGTCTTATATCACTTTGCCACCATGACGCGCCGGACCGGACAGGCGGCCCAATTCGCGCGTCGCGCTGTCGCTACCTCGCCGCGGTTATGGTCCGCGCATCTTAACCTGGGCATGGCGCTCCTGCGCATGGGCCAGATGGAAGCGGGACGAGCCGAAGTCGAAAAGTCTTTCAAAGGCGATCCATTCAACGTTTGGGCCAAGAACACGCTCGACTTGCTGGACTCGATGGCGGATTACAAAGAAACGAAGCGTGGTCCATTTGTGATCAAGGCCGCCGCCAAAGAGAGCGATGTGGTTGCCGGATACGCGGCGAACCTCCTGGAAGAGGCTGCTGCAAAATTGACGGCGAGATACCATTTCACGCCCCAGGGTCCAATCACTGTTGAGCTTTTCCCGAATCACGAAGACTTTGCCGTGCGCGCTTTGGGCTTGCCCGGGTTGGGCGCGCTCGGCGTTTGCTTTGGGCAGGTGATCGCGCAGGATTCGCCGTCGGCTCGCGAAACGGGAGAGTTCAACTGGGGGAGTACTCTCTGGCACGAATACACGCACGTCATAACTTTGCAAATGACCGACTATCGCATTCCGCGCTGGTTCTCCGAAGGGCTCTCGGTTTATGAGGAGCGGCGAGCGCGGCCAGGTTGGGGAGATGACTGGAATCCACTGTTTCTGCGCGCCTTCGCTCAGGGGCGCTGGTCCAGGATTGCCGATCTCGAGGCCGCCTTTCAGCGTACCAGCAGTCCAGAGGATCTGCCACTCGCCTACTTTCAGTCATTGCAAGTGTGCGAGTTCATCGCGGACCGCTTCGGCTTTGACGCAATTCTGCGGATGTTGGAGCTCTATCGCGAAAAGGCGCACACGTCAGATATCCTCTTGCGGGTTTTGAAACTGAGCGAAAACGACTTCGACCGGGCGTTCAAGGAATATATCGAAACAAAAGCGCGGCCGCTGCAGCAGGCGCTGAAGGCGGAAAGTAACCAGGCGGCGCTGCGAACGAAAGAAGGGGTGCTGAAACTGTTGGGCACTCAGCAAACATTTGGTTTGCACCTGCATGCCGGCCATCTTTTTCTGGCAGACGACGACACAGAAAATGCAGTTCGTCACTTCAAACGGGCCATTGAGTTGTTTCCTTACTATACTGGCGAAGGGAACGCGTACGAGCCGTTGGCAGAGTTGTTAGAGAAGAAAGGCGATATAGCCCAGGCTGCTGACGTCCTGGAGTCGTTAATCAAGTACGACCAGAACAACCTGGAGGCGTTGAAGACTCTGGCCCGCTTACGACTCGCGCACGGGAAGCCGGCGCTCGCGCTGGAAGCTCTGCGAATGAGCTTCTACATCAGCCCGTTCGATTATGCAGCGCATATGAAGGCCGGCGAACTCAGTTTGGCCGCTAAAGATTTTGCGCAGGCGCTCTTTGAGTTTCAAACTACCCTCGCCTTGCAACCGCCGAACATCGCGGAGGCGAATTACAATGTCGCTACCGCTTATTACGAATTGGGCAAACAACCGGAAGCAAAGCATGCTGTGCTTCGGGCACTGGAAGCCGCGCCGCGTTACGAGAAGGCGCAGGAGCTGTTGTTGAAGATTACGGAACAATGAACCAGAGGGATTTCTGATTTTTGATTGGTGATTTCGTTTTGGGAAAGGAAGTTCAAACTACGAAAGCACACAGTTATTTAATCAAAAATCTAAAATCTAAAATCTAAAATCCCTCGATTTGCGTCTTTGCGTGAAACTACCCTGTAGAGGACAAAATGGCGGTTGAACAAGTCACGTTTAGCGACGAGCAGTTACTCGACAAATTGAGTTCAGCACGCGAACGCCTGCTGCGCGAGATCCGCAAGGCGATTATCGGGCAGGATGAAGTGGTGGAGCAGGTGCTGCTGGCACTGTTCGTCGGTGGACACTCGATCATCACCGGTGTTCCGGGTCTGGCCAAGACGCTCCTGGTGCGCACTATCGCCAGCGTTCTCGATCTTTCTTTCAAACGCATCCAGTTCACGCCGGACTTGATGCCCGCGGACATCACCGGCACTGAGATCATCGAGGAAGATCGAGCGACCGGACACCGCGCGCTGCAATTCATCCGCGGCCCCATCTTCGCCAACATCGTGTTGGCCGACGAGATCAATCGCACGCCGCCCAAGACGCAGGCCGCGCTGCTCGAAGCGATGCAGGAAGGCCGGGTCACCGTGCAGGGGGTCAGCTACGACCTGCCGCGACCATTTTATGTACTGGCGACGCAGAATCCGATCGAGATGGAAGGCACCTATCCGCTGCCCGAAGCTCAGCTCGATCGTTTTATGTTCAATGTGAAGATTGGTTACCTGCCGGAAGAGGAAGAGATCGCGGTGGTCAAACAAACAACTTCACCACAGGATTATCAGTTCGAGCGCTTGATGTCGGCGGATGAGATTATTGCCTTTCAACGTCTCGTCAAACAGGTCCCCGCGTCCGACACAGTCACTCGCTACGCGGTGCGCCTGGTCGGCGCCAGTCGACCCGGAACGCCGGCGGCGCCTGATTTCGTCAATAAGTGGGTCACATGGGGAGCATCGTTGCGTGCCTCACAGTTTCTAATTTTTGGCGGCAAGGCACGCGCAATTCTACGTGGCCGATATAACGTCTCATGCGAAGATGTGCGCGCCGTCGCGCCGGCCGTGCTGCGTCATCGGGTGCTGCTGAATTTTCAGGCCGAGGCGGAGAAGGTAGATTCGGACCAGGTCATCAGGCAATTGATCGAAACGGTCCCGGAGCCGAAATCCGGGCTGTGAGGAAGTTCCGCGGTCGCAGGTTGAGTTTGTCGGAAAAGGGAGGCTCTGACTTCTCATTCACACCGTGGCTTTAGCCCGGTGACAGAAACGGCGCAACCGAGTCGAGCAACCGTTTCAACGGTTTTTCTTGGGAGTGCTTAAGTAAGCCAGCGTTGCACTATGAACCTCAGCGGAGAAATTTCTCGTAAGAAGGTGCATCCGCCGCGAGGCAAACCGTTAAAACGGTTGCCTTGTTCTTATTGTTCCCGATCACCGGGCTGAAGCCCCGGTGTGAATGAGAGGCAACAGAAACCCGTCGAGTTCTCTGATGTGGCCGAGAAGAAACAAGAAGTCGAAGGCGATAACAGGAGAGGCTGGCCCAGCCCCAGTTCGGGCCCCCGGCCCCGCGCGTTTTCTCGACCCGGAAGTACTGGCGCGCATTGGTTCGCTCGAACTGCTGGCGCGGGCTGTGGTTGAAGGCTTCATGTCGGGGTTGCATCGCTCACCGTTCACGGGCTTCTCGACCGAGTTCACGGAATATCGTCAATACAATCCCGGCGATGACTTACGCTACCTGGATTGGCGTCTGCTCGGACGCACCGATCGCTGCTTCATAAAAAAATATCGTGCCGATACAAACACGCAGTGTCACCTGCTGGTGGACACGAGCGCGTCGATGCGTTACTCGCACGAGGGGCGCGTAACGAAACTTCAATATGCGAAGTTTCTGGCGGCCTCGCTCGCCTATCTGTTGGGCCGGCAGCAGGACGCCGTCGGTCTGGTAGCCTTCGACCAACGCGTTCACACTCGCGTGCCCGCTCGACATCGTGTCGGTCACATGCGCACGATCTTTGGCCATCTGGAGACGCTGGAGGCTGGTGGCGAAACCCGGCTGGCAGAATCACTTCACCAACTCGCCGAGATTTTGACGCGGCGCGGCATCGTCGTTCTGATCTCTGATTTCTACGATCAGCCCGAACGACTGCAATCCGCCTTTCAGCATCTACGATTCAAAGGACACGACTTGGTGGCGTTACACGTGCTCGATAAGAATGAAATCGAGTTCAATTTTGACGACCCGGTCCTGCTGCTGGAGGACGCTGAGACGCAGGAGCAGATGCCGGTGCTTCCCGACGTGATCGCCCGTGGTTACCGCGAACGCATGCGCGGACACATTGACGAGCTGCGCCGCTCGGCTGCCGCAAATCATGTTGACTATGAATTCATCACCACGGGGCAGCCTTTGGACTTTGCGTTGTTTTCGTTTTTGTCGCGGCGTGCCGGGAAGTAGGCTTAGGTAGTGTCATATTTTTCGGTCCTGCGGTGTGCCGCGGCTGAAGTCAAATGAGAACGATCCACGAAATCACACTAAATGACACGAAAGGACAATTCGGTTGGTTCGTGTAATTTCGTGGATCGTTTTTGCGGATCGCCTTTAAAACTGTGACACGACCAGATTTAGTATGGAGTGATGGATTCCGGTAAGAGGTGCGTTAGTCTATGTCGTTTTTGACTCCACTCTTCTGGTTCGGTGTCGCGGCGCTGGCGGCGCCGATAATTGTGCATCTGGTTAGGCGCACGCGTGCGCGACGGGTCGAGTTTCCAGCGCTGGTCTTTGTACGCCAGGTGCCTCAGCGCACGATTCGCCGCCGTACTCTACACAACCTGTTACTGCTACTTCTTCGCTGCCTGGCAATCCTGCTTATAGTTCTTGCCTTTACGCGGCCATTCTTCAGTGGCCGCGGCGCGGCTAAGGAAAGCGATTCAGCCGGAGCGACCGTGATCCTCATTGACGCCTCGTTGAGCATGCGCCGACAAGACTTGTTTGCCGAAGCGCAACGACGCGCGGAGGCAACAATCGACGGCGCGCGTGACGCGGACCGGTTGGCGCTGGTGAGTTTTGGGAGGCGATACGAAATCATCGATCGCTTTACGACGGACAAGAACAAGATTCGAGCGGACCTCAAGGGTCTGAGCGCTGGCTGGGAAGGAACCGATTACGAGCAGTCCCTGCGTGGCGCCGAAGGCTTGTTCAGCGAATTGCAAGCAAGCGGACAGAAGCGAATCGTTCTGATCTCGGACTTCCAGGCCGCGGGTTGGAGCCAGGCCAACGCGACTTTTAAGCTCAGCAGTGACGTTCAACTACAAACAATTGATGTCGGAGGTAACAGCCCTCCGCCCAACGTTGCCGTCACCAATGTTGAAGCGCATGGTGTGATCTTTGGTCAGAAATACACGGACAACGTTGCGGTTCGGGTGAATAACTTCAGCGATACCCCACGCGAAAACCTTCTCATCGATTTCCAGATTAACGATCAGACGGTATCGAAACGCGAACTCAGCCTGGGCGCGCGTGCTGCGAAGCTCGTTGAGTTCACCGGTTTCAACCTGGCCGAAGGATCAAATAGGGGCACGATAGAAATCGCCACAAACGATTTCGCGCCTGACAATCGCTTTTACTTCACGCTGAGACGGGAAGTCCCGGCGAAGGCGCTGATCATCGAAGGGGCTTCACGAGGTCGCAGCGAGAGCCTGTATCTCCAAAGCGCGCTGACTACGAATGAAGATCTCCCTTTCACCTTCACTCTCAAAAGCGCGGGCGCGGTCGATCCGGCCGGGGTCCCGGATCAATCCCTGGTGATTCTGAACGACACTGGTTTACTCTCGCCGGCGCTCAGCGAAAGTCTGACGAAGTTTGTCGCAGCCGGCGGCCGGTTGATTATCGCGACCGGGCCACGCACTAATGCGGTCAGTTTCAATCAATCGCTCGAGCACATCGCGCCAGCTACGCTGGGCGACTCGGTGCAGGACAAAGAAGGCGCGATTACAGATGTCAAATTTGATCATCCAATCTTTGCTGTATTTCGAGAGGGCAGCCGGCTGGCATCAGCACGCTTCGCGGGTTATTTCCGTTCGGAGCCGGGTGCAAACGCGACAGTGCTTGCCCGGTATGACGATGGCAGCCCAATGCTTATCGAGGCCAGTGTCGGCAAAGGCCGGGTGCTGCTCTTTACCTCTACCTTTGGCGCCAGCTGGAATGATCTACCGTTGACGCCACTTTATCTGCCATTTGTGCATCAGATGGTTCGTTACGCCGGCGAGCGGGAAGCGACCTCCTGGTACGCTCTCGGTCAGACCTTCACGGTGGCGAAAGAGCGGCAGGCGGCGCCACCGGCCGTTGATTCGCCCACTGGCGCCAGATTAACGGGAAATAATCTGACACCAAACGGGGATCTACTCGTTACAGCTCTTGTACCAGGTTTCTACCGTTTGCGTTACAGCGCCCGGCCTGACTTCGCGGCAGTAGACATCGAAGGTGCAGAGGGTGATTTCACAAAACTCAATTTCAATGAGTTCGTCGCTGGAGTGACGGGCGAATCCGGAAATTTAGAAACGAACGCAGCGAATCTGCGATCGACGAATGAAGAGATCGAAGCTCGCCAGAGAGTCTGGTGGCCTCTACTGTTCGTAGCTCTCCTGCTCTTAATGACGGAGTCGTTACTCGCGCGCCGCACAAAGATGGCGAGAATGGTTGGCTAAACCAGCTCCTGCAAGTATTCTGAGACACCAAATGCAATCGGCAGGCAACAAGCTACAAGGGCTCCTGCGCCGGGCGCGAACCCGGCGGCAATTGCTGTTGGCGCTTCGCGGAGTGGCCATCTGCGTTTGCGTCACAGCCGCCATGCTCCTGGTGACGGGTTGGGCGGCGCATCACTATCGGCACAGCGGAGGCGCATTGTTGACGTTGCGTTTGGGCACGCTCGTCACTCTGGTAGCGACTGCGTATTTCGCGCTGGCGCGACCACTTCTGAACCGTATCAGCGATGCGCGACTGGCCCGCTTGATCGAAGAGCGCACTCCGGGGACTGATGATCGGTTGGTTGCCGCTGTCGAGTACTCGGCTGAAGACCGCGACGCTCGGATTTCGCCGGCGATTCTCAGTCGTCTCGGTTCCGATGCTAATTACTTCGCCGCTACAATTGACCCTGGCAATGTCGTACGTCGATCCCGTTGGCTGATTTATAACCTGGCTGCTATCGGCAGCTTCCTTATTCTCCTGGGCGTGCTGAAGTGGGGGCCGCGCGACATTTCGGAAGGCGTGGTTCAACTCGTCACCCCAACGGCAAGCGCCGCTGCAACGAAGGCGATGAGCATTAAGGTCAAGCCCGGAACCGCTAAAGTTCCCAAAGGCTCTGATCAGGACATCATCGCCACTCTGATTAATTTCGATTCGCAAATGGTCAACGTGTTTTCGCGGCCATTCGGAGCGAAAACCGACTGGCAAGGCCAAGCGATGGAGCCGGCTAAAGCACACAGTGACTATCGCTTCTCGATTTTCAACATTCAGGACTCAGTCGAGTACTTCGTCGAGTCGAACGGTGTGCGCTCAGACGTATTCAAACTCAATGTCGTGGAGCTACCGTACGTCAAACAGCTCGATCTGACACTCAACTTTCCATCTTTCACGCACCTGGCCGCGAAAACAACGGAAGACGGCGGCGACATTGCGGCATTGAAAGGTACAGTTGCCACCATCACGGCGCGTCTCTCGGGTAAGGTGCGCGCTGCGCGCATAGTTTATCCTGACGGTAAGAAAATTGAGTTGCGCGCCGAGGGCACAGATTTCGTCGGCGCAGCGACGGTTGCCGCCGACACAAGCTACTACATCGAACTCGTCAGCCTTGATGGCGAGAGCTACCGGGGCTCGAATGAATACGACATTTCGGTGCTCGAGGATCAACCACCATCCATCTCCATCGAACGTCCCGGACGAGATAAGAAGGCCACGAACCTTGAAGAGGTATTGACGCAGGCGCGTGCCGAGGATGATTACGGTGTTGTATCGATCGACCTGCACTTCTCGGTAAACGGCGGCGACGAGAAAAAGGTCAACCTGCAGGAGCTGACCCGTGAATCAACGCGCACGCTGACGGGCGCCTACACTTTCTTTCTTGAAGAGTTTCAGCTGAAGCCTGGCGACTTCATCTCTTATTACGCCAGAGCGCGCGACGCCAACAACGAAACAACCAGCGACATTTACTTTATCGAGATCAAACCGTTCGAAATGCTGTATCGCCAGTCGCAACAACAGGGCGGCCAGGGGGGTGGGCAGGGCGGCGATCAGGATCAGAATGCTCTGTCGCGACGGCAAAAGGATTTAATCGCAGCGACTCATAAGTTGATTCGAGAAGGCGCAAAGTACACGCCGCAGGAACGCAGGGATGGCTACGAGGCGGTTGCCGGCGGCCAGGAAAAATTGCGCACCGATACTCTGGCATTCCTGGATCGCATGGGCCGGCGTCTTGGTGGACAGATCGAAGGGCAGAAAGAACTAGCCGAGATGGCGGAGCACCTAAAGCAGGCAGCGCGGGAAATGGAAGGCGCGCCGCCACCGCTCAGAAAGGAGGCGGGCAACGAAGCCTTACCTCCAGAGCAACGCGCGCTCCAGAGGCTGCTGGCGGCCGATGCGATCTTTCGCGAAGTGCAGGTAGCTTTCGGCAATCAGAACAACGGCGGTGGCGGCAATAACAGCGGCCAGAGCCAATCGCAGGAGCTGGCAGGCTTGTTCGAATTGGAACTCGACAAACTGAAGAACCAGTACGAAACCGTTCAGCGCCAACAACGCCAGCAGGCAGAGCAGGCAAAGTCGGAAGCTGAACGCAAGCTCGAGGAACTAGCGCGCCGGCAGGAGCGGGCGCTTGAAGATCAGCGCCGTCGCCAGGAGCAGGGACCGTTGAATGGATCAAGCAGTGGCGGCAACCAGCGACAGCAGCAAGAGCTCATCGACGAGGCACGCCAGGCCGCGCGGGAGCTTGAACGCCTCTCGCGCGAACGCCGAAATCCGCAGTTGCAGGAATTGAGTCGGCAGCTCAATCAAACCGCTGACGAGATGCGGCGCGCGCAGGCTTCTGCGCGCAGCAATTCCAGCGAGTCAATCGCGCAAAACGAGCGGGCCCTCGATCGTTTGCGTCAGGCCCAAAACCGTTTGCAGCAGGTGAACGGACAGTCAGGTGGTCAGACCGGACCAGCCGGACGCGACCAGCAGATCAGCGATTTGCGCCTGCGTGCCGCCCAGGCCGCATCGCGCCAACGTGAAATCGCGCGGGAGGTAGAGAACCTTGCAAGACGCGGAGCTCAGAACTCAAACGATGCAAACGCGAACAAAGTCAGAGAGCAATTAGCGGAACGGAAGGATGCATTGGCTGACACGGTCGACGGCTTGCAGCAGGACCTCGAACAATCTGCTCGCGCGCCAGGTAGCGGACAACAAGGCACGGCCCGTCAGTTGAGGGCCGCGGCTGAGTCGCTCTCGCGCGAGCGCCTGGCTGATCGCATACGCGAAGGTAAACAGGCTCTGAACACTAATCAACTCCAGGCGGCAAGATCAGGTGAGCGCGCGATTGAGCGCAGTTTGAATCAGCTATCGCAGCAGTTGCAGTCCGCTGAGCAGAGTGCGCGAAACTCGGGAGGATCAAGCGCGGAGGAAGCTCTGGATCGAACCCGGCAACTGGCAGACAATCTCGATTCGTTGCGTCGCCGGCTGGATGAAAATGCCGCCCGACGCAACGGAAAACCCAGCGGACAGCAACAAGGAGACCAGTCTCAGGGCCAGCAGGGCAATTCGGAACGCGGTCAGCAACAGGGAAGTGCCCAAAACGGCGGACCGCAATCGAGTCAACCACAGGGCGGCGGCCAGCCGGGTCAGAGATCATCTTCAAACGATGGTCGAGATGCCTCCGGTGGTTATAATCGTCAGCTTGACGCCGAATTGCGTGAACGACTGCGGGATGCGGAAGGCTTACGTCGGGAGTGGGGCGCGACGGCTGCGCCGGGCCGACTCAATGAGGTAATCGAACAGCTGAAGCGTTTTGCTGATGGCCGCATGGAAGGCGATGCTCAAACATCTGCGCTCCTTAAAACCAGCGTCATCGAGCCCTTGCGTCAAATCGAGCTGGAGTTGAGCCGCCAGCTGCCTCAACAAGCCGGACGAACAAACTTGCGTATGCGCGACGAAGGCACAGCCCCCGAGCAATATCGCAAAGCAGTTGAGGAATATTATCGGCGATTGTCAGGCGGAAGGCCTAAGTAGCATAGACTTCAGTCTGTGTTGCAGGTTGAGTTGCTTAGGTCATTGTCAGAATCAGGGTAGGGAGATCACGGACTGAAGTCTATGCCACTGCCACCTTTGCGTCTTCTTAGAAACTTCTACGTTGCCTCGCAGGGTACGAGTTGGAAACCGAGCGATTTTGCTTTTCTTCGCAGATTGGCAAAGCGGCGCTCCTGATACTTTTGTTCGTAAGCTTTTTGACCGACTTCGACATA
>JBGTHZ010000096.1:0-58937 GCA_041745915.1 Pyrinomonadaceae bacterium
TGCATCGTCGGGACTAACCCGAACCAAAAAACGCTGTGTCCAATTTGTGTCCAGAACGAACAGCACGGCACGTACACACGATTGTGAGTAACTGTAAAGAATGCAGAATGGGCCAAAGTTCCTGGGGCTTCCGGTTACAAAAGCGGCGCCTCCACACGGTAGGGGTCTGGGGTTCAAATCCCCACGCGCCTACCACTCACAAATAGCTTTCAATTCATCGGGACTATATTGCGCTTGTGGTAGAGCGTCAGCTTGAGACAACAAGAGGCATGCGGTCCAAGGTTGGCTGACTTGCTAATTTGCGGTTTCTTAGTATAGGTAAGTTCTTTAGTTAGTGCGGTTGTGTACTCTCTAGGAAAAGTCCGCACAATGTCCGCAACGGGTCAGGAGGGGTTTTGTAAGTCCTTTAGACACGCAACCTAGAGGTGATTGCTCTGTTGCTGAGCCAAGCGGGCGATAAACCCTTTAGAATCAAAACACTTACAAGTCGCACAACGGTCGCAGCTTTGCGCAAAATCCGCCTCCCGGACCGGTGCATATTACACGCTAGTGCCCGCTTGCGTCACCTACAGGGCAATCACCAAGCGTACATAGACGGCCCACGCACTCTTGTAGTGCAGCCTTGGGTCTCCCATGAGTTCACCAGGTTGTGCTCCTCAGTGGCAGCAACCAATCGCTTTCTTTCAAATCCCTATCGGACTGCGAAATAACCAAACTCGTGTGCTTACCATATGTGATTATGAAGTGGTGCGATCTCTCTACCTACTTGCAAGCGGGAAGTGTCTGGCGGCGTGGAAGAAGAATTCCTACTCACCAGAAGCTGATCTGCGCGATTCTATCGTCCTCTCCAGTCGTGACCGAGAACCAGTAGGCATTTTCTCCCAATAGAAGTCTGTAGCGAAAGATGTGAGTGTTGCCCGCGTCCTCGCGGTCAGAGTACGTGAAAGATCCTAAAGCGCCGTGGGAGGCGAACCATTTCCAGAAGGCTTTCCCTGTGGCTGTACTCAGGAAGGTGCGCATTGCCGGAGTGAATAAAGCAGGGTCGTGTTTGCCATTCAGGAGGCCGGACACCACCCTCTTCAACTTGAGCGAGGTTTGCGGGTCATGATCCGTTCGTCCCTCCGGCCGCTTCAGCGCCTGCGCGTAGGTTCCGGCAATGTCTATGACTAGCTGATCAAGGATCCTGTCGGCGTGATTAGTCAGGATAATAACCGTAAGCCTGTCGTCCGTGAAGCGGTAAATTGCCGACGAGAAACCCGGCGTGCCGCCGCTGTGCTGGACGACACGATGACCATGATAAGAATCTATGAACCAGCCGAAGCCGTAGTCAAATGATGCTGGCGCGCCCTGATTGGTTTTGGCGGGAGTCCACATCTGTTCGAGGCTGGATCTCTTAAGAAGCCTCTCGGTGTAAAGCGCGGCGTCCCACTTCGCCATGTCCCCCACGTTAGAAAGAATGGCGCCCGCGGAAAATGCTATGAAAGGAGCTAAGACGGGACGGCGCTCAAATTTATTGTTTACCCACTCGTAGCCGGACGCGCGGTTTGTGGCAATCGGTTGCGGGTCTGTGTTGCGAGTGGAGGTCATGCCCAGGGGACGGAAAATGCGTTCGTCCAGAAACTGCCAGAAGGATTTGCCGCTCGCCTTTTCAACTATGATGCCGAGAAGGTAATAGCCTGTATTGTCATACGCCCAGGTCTCGCCCGGCTGAAACTCCAGCGGCAGTTTGAAGAACAGTTTGATAAGTTGGTCTCGCGTGAGGTTAGTTTGAAATAGGTTGGGGAAGTCAGGCACTGCGACATGGTTTTGGATGCCCGACGTATGATTGAGGAGATGCCTGACGGTGATTTGGCTCCATGTTTCCGGGGCTGCCGGAAAATACTTTGTGATCTTGTCATCAAGACTGACCTTGCCTTCTTCAACCAGCATCATCACCGCTGTCGCAGTGAACTGCTTGGTCATAGATCCTATTTCGTAAACGGTATCTTTCGTGGCCGGAGCGTTTGACTCCAGGTTGGCGAGACCATACCCCTGGGCCTTGATAACCCTGCCGCCGCGGACGACGGCGAGCGAGAGTCCGGGGATGTGAAGCTGCCGCAACTGCCTCTCGACGTAATCATCCACCTCATCGGCGCGAGCGGAAATTATTACGCAAAGGATCATTGCTACCGCGACGGCTATCGCCCTGAAGTGTCTGCTCATCATGTTTACTCCCTCGCTGAGGGTGCGACATCTATCTTCGCGGTCGGATTTGCGATTGAACGGAGGGCGCAGTCGTCAGTCGCTGGGAGCGGACCGTCCGTTCAATCGCAAATACTTCAGGAAGAAATATGTCAGGGCGCTATCCGGAGGACCTCGCCGGTGCCGCTGAAGATGCTGTTATTAGTTACGTACAGGGCGCCGTCGGAACCGATAGCGACTCCACCCGGGGCAAAGAGTGACCCAGGCGCGATCTCAGTTCGCGTGCCGTCGGGGGCGACGCGGATAAGAGCGCCAGTCCAGTCATTGAAGATAAAGGCACCGAGCAACCCGTTCTTTGCGATCTCCAGAACGTACATCGAACCGTCCGGACCGAACGCGACATCGATGATCGCCGTAAAGCCGGCGGCATGAACGTCGGCGGTTCCGCCACTCGCGGGCACACGGTAAACATTCGAATCGTTAACCGGAAACGGAAAACCGGCGAGCTGCCCCACGTAATAATTCCCGTCAGGGCCGAGAGCGACCGAGGTCGGAACCGCATCCATATCCAACAAGGTACCGGCTGGCGGCAAATCGGGAATAAAGTCGAATCCCGGCGGCATTGCCCCGAGCCGGTTCGGAAAGACCGCAAGCACTGATACATTTCCTGTCTTAGATACCTCGAGCAGGTCATTCGCACCTGCGTCCGCAACGATCCGCTTGCCGGCAAGCGACAAAATCCCATACGGATTCGAATCCTCTTCGTCACCAGTAGGATTCGATGCAGCTTCGAAGCTGCCGAGATCTTCCTCGATGCCCCATCTGCCGCTTGCGTTCATGCGGGCGAGCCGCGCAAAATTCGCGCCGACGGCTCCGAATTGAGCCGTCCGATCGGCCGGGTCGCCTGCCCAGCCCATTGTGAAAGCTCCGTTGCCGAGCCCGTTGAACGAGATGTCCTGGATTCCCGTTGCGAAGCTGCCGTCTTCACCGGCCAGAGACGGTATTCCCGACGCGACGCGGGTCATGATTCCGCGTCGGAGGTCGATCCGCGCGACCGATCCGCTTGTGCCGTAGCACCTGTCACCTTCCGGCCCGGGAGCGCAGGTTCCGGATCCGCCGCTTCCGGCTTCGGCTACGTAAAGAGCGCCGTCCGGGC
Organism: Pyrinomonadaceae bacterium; assembly: GCA_041745915.1. GTDB lineage: Bacteria > Acidobacteriota > Blastocatellia > Pyrinomonadales > Pyrinomonadaceae > PSRF01. Next base: position 3,338 of record JBGTHZ010000096.1, read on the forward strand.
CGAAATTAATTCCGCGGGGATTGTTCAGGCCCGTGGCGACGACCGTTATCGTCGAAGGGCTGGTAAGCGCGGGCGCCTTTTCGGCGCTCGCTGGTTTGTCTAATATCAGAAGCGCGGCCATGGAAATCGCCATTGCCGTTAACGCACTCACTAAAACGAAATTCTTTTTGACGTTCATTGTTTTTCTCCTTTTTCTTATTCCAGATTTTTAACGCGGGGGGTCGGGTTGCGGGTCGAAGCCTTTCATCGTCCCCGGCGCCACATAGAGGCTGCTCTTACCGGTAGAGTCTTCGACCACTTCTCCTGCCATCACGAGATTCTTCGCGTCATCCCTGACCACGTGCGCCGCTCCGCGCACTTCGAAGCTGCGTTCGGTGCGCCCGCCGGCTGCCTCGTTCCAACTGATCTCGAACGAGCGCATCTGGCCGGGTTGGAGTGTGATCGCCGCGCCTGTTTTAAGATGTGCACCGTCGCCATCGAATACGCAGGGGATCACCTCCAGAGGGTTCCTGCCCGTGTTGAGGTAGGTAACACGGAGGGACTGCCCGGCGACGATGCCTACGGGGCTGATGGTTACATCACCGTCAGCCCCGGTTTCGCGCCGGCTGCTGTCTCCCGGGACGTAGAGGCTGCTCTTAGCGGTCTCGTCCTCGATCAACTCGCCGGCCACTACCAGGTGCTTCAAGTCAGGCCTGTCCGCGTGCACCCCGGCGCGCACTTCGACGCTGCTCTCGGTGCGTCCACCAATCTCAGCGCGGCTCAGGTCCAAAGAGCGCATCTGCCCCGGCGCGAGCCTGAGTAGCTCGCCCGTCTTGAGGTGCGCACCGTCGCCGTCGAATATGCAGGGTTGTATTTCAACGGGATTGCTGCCGACGTTAAGGAAGTTGACGCGGAGCGTTTGCCCAAAGGCGATGCCCACTGGCGGCAGTACATTCACGGCCGGTTCGGCACGCTGGGCGCGGGCGACCGGAGTGGTCACGATGGCGGCGAGGGCGATTATGCCGACTACAACCGTGCCCAATGCGAGTGCATGTTTGAATCTGTTTCGTGTGTTCATGGTCTTTATCTCCTTCTGTTGTTTGTGCCGGGGCTGCCTGAGCCATCGGCTGTGAAAGCTGTCGGAACCGCCCTGTTTTCTTCCTTCTCCTAGTTCGGCGAAAACGGAAGCGAAATCCCATCACGCACTGATGAAAAATTTCGATAATGGGTCGTTTGGGTTCTCGTTCTCATTCAAACCGCGGCTTTAGCCCGGTGATAACGCGTTGGACGAAGACTTGGAACCGTTTCAACGGTTTACTCTTTTGCGGCAAATTCAGCAGCAGTCGCCGAACCGTTGAAACCGTTGGAGAAATCAAGGGCAACGCTCTACCACCGGGCTAAAGCCGCGGTGTGAATGACAGCGATAGCAAGGGGGCCGGCAGAGTGCGGCGACGAGCGGCGTCACTCTCATTTTTGCTTCTGTTTTATAAGTGGGTTCGGGCCTCGATCGCCCCTGGCGTAGTCGGGGCGACCGTCAGGAAAGACCGCGATCAGGTTGAACGGGGCGGAGCCGGCGTTGATGAACGTGTGCGGCACGCCCGCAGGCACGCGCGTGATGTACGGCCCCTCGACGGTGAAACGGCGGTCGCCGACGAGGTAAGTTACTTTCCCTTCCAACAGGATGTGCGCCTCTTCGGTCTCGTGCGTGTGTAGATTAGGCCCGCCGCCGGGGTGCGTCTCCGTGAGGATGAAAGAAAGAGACTTGAAGCCGTAATCGGCGCCGTCTATGTAATATCCAAACTCCCCAGGAGGGCCGTAGAACTTCCTCATCTGATGGGGGCGGATAACATCATCGGTAGACCGGAAAGGCGACTCCGGGGGGTTGTCGAAGCCGTCGGAAGGGAGCGGCACGTTCGTGGAAAATATCTCGAAGGGCCTGCGCGGCTGTGCCCCGGATGTGGTAGCGGGCGCCGCCACTGTTTGCTTCGGACTCTTATCACCGGGCGCGGCACAGGCCGCGAGCAAGACTGCAAACGCGAGCGCGGTCGTGAATCTTTTTCTAGTATTCATTCAACGTCCCCCTTCCCGTCCGGTTAAGTGCCCCCACATCCACCGGCGAAATCCTGAGCGAAATCCCATCACGCGCATTGAGTTTTTTATTGGATTTCAGGGGGAAAACAGGGCGTCGCTAAATCAATTTGCAGAAGATCGATGGACAGGATTTACAAGATTAACAGGAAGAAAGAGGGTTAGATGATCACACCATTCTGTCAATCCTGTCTATAGATTAGAGAAGAAGAGACCATGTAGCGGCGAGCAAGGATGCCAGCGCTCCCAGCAACGGGCGGTGCTATAATCCGCGCCGTCCGACCGCCGAATCAACGGGAAAAAATGGCGAAGCCCTCCCCAGAGGAAATCACCGGCTTGCTGCTCGCCTGGGGCAACGGCGACAAAGCGGCACTCGACCGCGTGATCCCGCTCGTCTATCAGGAACTGCGGCGTCTGGCGCACCGCCAGATGCGGCGCGAGCGCGCCGGCGACACTCTTCAGACCACGGCGCTGGTTAACGAGGCGTACCTCCGGCTCGTTGACTACGAGAGGATGGCCCCGCGCGACCGCGCGCACTTCCTTGCCATCGCCGCGCAGGCCATGCGACGCATCCTCATCGAGCGCGCACGCAGCCGCCGCTCAGCGAAGCGCGGCAGCGAAGCGCAGCAAGTCTCGCTCGACGAAGCGGCGGACGTGTCGGATGAGCGTGCCGCGGATGTGCTCGCGCTTGACGAGGCGCTCACGTCCCTTGCGGCCATTGACCCGCGGAAAAGTCAGATAGTCGAGCTGAAGTATTTCGGCGGGCTGACCACCGAAGAGACAGCAGAGGTGCTCGGCGTTTCAACTCCGACAGTCGAGCGCGACTGGCGCACCGCCAGGATTTGGCTGCACCGGGAAATCGGTAAGACAAAGTGATGAGTGATGAGTGATGAGTGATGAGTAAAGACCGGTTGCTTTTACCCATCACTCATTACTCATCACATCGTTAGACGATGACTCCTGAACGCTGGCAACAGATCGAGCGAGTACTCCATGCGGCCCTTGAGTGCGATCCGGCAGGGCGCGCAGCGTTCCTCGACCGCGAGTGTGCCGCCGACGCCTCCCTGCGCGAGGAGGTGGAGTCGCTGCTCGCATCCTCACAGCAGGCTGACAGCTTCCTCGGGTCGAACGCCTTGGAGGATGCCGCCGTGTTGCTCAAAGACGCGGATTCGGACGGCTCGATGATCGGACGCCACGTCGGCCCCTACTCCATTCAAAAGCAACTGGGCACAGGCGGGATGGGAGAAGTTTACCTCGCCCAGGATGTCAGGCTGGGCCGCAACGTGGCTCTGAAAGTTCTCGACCCCGGCCTCACCGAAAACAGCGAGACGCGCACGCGCTTCCTTCGTGAGGCACGTCTGGCCTCCTCTCTCGATCACCCGAACATCTGCACCATTCACGAAGTCGGCGAAGCTGGAGGGCGTCTCTTTATCGCGATGCAGCACGTCGAGGGTGAGACTCTGAGGAAGGTGATAGACGGGCGACCGCTGAACCTCGACAGTCTGCTTTCAATCAGCCTGCAAGTGGCGGACGCCCTCGCCGCGGCTCACGCGCAGGGCATCATCCACCGCGACATCAAACCCGGGAACATCATCATCACGCCGCACGGTCAGGCGAAGGTGCTCGACTTCGGCCTGGCCAAGCTGCTGGAGCGGGCGGAGGGAGAGGCCGAGACCCACTTGACCATGACGGGTGTGGTGATGGGGACGCCCGCGGCGATGTCACCTGAGCAAGCGCGTGGTGAACGAGTGGACCATCGCAGTGACATCTTCTCCTTCGGCGTCGTGCTTTATGAGATGGCTACCGGGCGCATTCCCTTCAAGGGAAGGTCAAAGGCCGATGTAATCAGCGCGCTGCTCAAAGACCCGCACCCACCTGCTGCTGAGTTGAACAGAGAATTACCGGCGCGGCTGTCGGCGACGATTGACCGCGCGCTGGCCAAGGAGCCGGCCGACCGCTACCAGTCAATGCCAGAGTTGATTGCGGACTTGCGGCAGGTGGTGGCGGAGGCCGGCGGACTGGATCACCTCTTCAAGTCGTCCGACATTCCTCGCGGTGTGGTGCCGCTTGTTCCGCCCAGGCGACGGGGGCTGCTCGGGGCGGTCAGTCGCCGGATTCAAAGTCCGGCGGCCAAGGCCTCCCTCGCCGTTGCTGCGTTGGTGCTCGTCGGACTGGCGCTTGCGATCTACTTCTCACGGCGCGAGCAGCCGCAGCTACCCACGCCGATCCAATCAATCGCGGTGCTGCCCTTCAGGCCGCTGCTCGCCGAAGGCCGCGACGAGGCGTTAGAGCTGGGCATGGCGGACACTTTAATCGCGAGGCTCAGCAACCTCAGGGAGATCAACGTGCGACCCATCAGCGCGGTGCGTAAGTATGTGGGGTTAGAGCAGGACGCGGTCGCGGCAGGTCGAGAGCAGAAAGTGGACGCGGTGTTGGACGGGAACATACAGAAGTCGGGCGACAGAGTAAGAGTGAGAGTGCGGTTGCTGAGCGTAGTGGATGGCAGGCAGCTTTGGATGGAGGAGTTTGACGAAAAGTTCACTGACATATTTTCGGTGCAGGATTCAGTCTCGAGGAAAGTTTCGGGGGCGCTGGCGTTGACGTTGACCGGTGAGGAGAAAGAACTGCTGACGAAGCGCCACACGAACGACATCGAAGCGTATCAGCTTTACCTGCTGGGGCGTTACCATTTGAACAGGCTGACGGACGAGGGTTTTTGGAAAGCACTGGACTACTTCCAACGGGCGATAAAGAAAGACCCGAATTACGCGCAGGCCCACGCTGGCATGGCCGACGCCTACAACTCCCTGAGCGGCTTCAACGTCATTCCGCCGAAGGAAGGCTTCCCGAAGGGCAAACAGGCGGCCGAGGAAGCTCTGCGCCTCGACGAGCGGCTCGCCGAAGCCCACATCGCGCTGGCGAACGTCAAGCTCTTCCACGACTGGAACTGGGCGGGGGCCGAGAGCGAGTTCAAGCGCGCCCTCCAACTTAACCCCGGCTCCTCAGACGCTCACCAGATGTATGGCTACTATTTGGCTGGCATGGGCCGATTCGACGAGGCCGTCCGTGAGATGAAGCGTGCCCAGGAGCTTGACCCGCTCTCACCGGTGAAAATCGTCGGCATTGGTGAGGTCTTCCACCTGGCGCGGCGGTTTGACGAAGCCGCCGCCGAGTACCGGAAGGCGCTCGAGATGGATCCGAACTTCGGCTTCGCGCATTGGGCGCTCGGGCGGGCACTGACGGGGAAAGGAGAGTACGAGGAGGCTATCGCCGCGTTTCAGAAAGCCATCCCTCTGTCAGGCGACAGCCCCGACGAGCCCGCGGAACTCGCGCGCGCCTACGCGCTCGCGGGTCGGCGGCGCGAAGCGCTAAAGATAATTGATGAGTTGAAGCGGCAGTCGGAGCGCAAGTACGTCGCGCCGACATCAATAGCCACGATCTACGCGGCGCTCGGCGACAGGGAGCAAGCCTTCGCGTGGCTCGAAAGGGCGCGCCTGGAGCGCGACTCCCTGTTGGTCTTACTCAAAGTCGAGCCGATGTTCGACAGGGTTCGGCCCGACCCGAGATTCATAGGTCTGATGCACCGTGTCGGACTAGAACCGTAAAGCACTTTCGGATCATAGATGAAAAGAACGACGAGGCACTCCAAGGTCTTTGAGAAGAATTGAATTGCGTGCTTACATCACACGCAACATCCATCTTTCCCGCTGGATTCTCAGCCCGATTGCAGCCATGTACCTGGACTTACGACATGAGACGGAAGACTACTTGCCGGACTAGTAATAGTCAGAGCCATACTTCATCCGTCGGATCGATATCGATATTCGTCCGGTCTTTGAAGAAAGAGCCAGAATTTGCGTCTCGCGAAACGAAAGGGTTATCTGGAATGGTTCAGAAAACTCGAAGCTTGTAGGCTAATGCCGGCTCGTATGAGTTGTTGTGGGCAAGAGGCGCAATCAGCATCAAGAACGGTGTCTGCATGAAAGTCGTTAACGACGCCATCGTTATTCCTGTGAACAACGATGGCGTTGGTGAGAAAGTTGAAATTAACCGCGAAGAAAATCGACAACGTTCAGACGATCGCCTTCCAACTTGTCATCTACCTACCTGATTGGTATCAGGAAGACGATCGTCGTCCAGTTTTATGCGGCGTCGAGGTCCTACTCCAGTGGATCCTGCGGCACGAGCAGATTAACCCGCGGACGTTGCAGCACGAACTTGACACACTCGCCCTGGTTAGCGAAGGTCGTCGGAAAGTCGAACGTCGCCCATCCATCGTTCTTGCATTCCTCGACTTTGCTCGGCGGACCACAGCAGCGTTGATTTTCGGGAATGAATCGCGTTAGCGGCTTGCCTTCTTCTCGGATGAAGACGTTGTATTCAACAGCATCGACTGTTCCCTCATTGATCGCGCGGTGGACGCGGCCTTCGGAGGTTTCGAATGCTTGCCCGGCGCTGTATGTCGGCGGCCCGCCGCAGCCATCCTCGATCTTCGATCCCTGTCATTTTGGCCGGTCCTTTCCCAGGCAGATTTGCGTTGACGAATCCGATCGACAGACAAGCGATGTGAGATTCTCGATCTGTTTTTTCAAAGCTTCGATCTGCGCCTGTTGTTCTTTGACGGCATTAATCAGTACGGTCGTTATTTGCGCGTAGTGCACGCCTTCGATCTCGCCTTTTTCGTTGGTGAACGTCAGCAGCGGTTCGACTTTCGCTACCTCTTCGGCACCGAAGCCTATGTCGCGTCGTCCGTCGTCTTTCCAAGAAAAAGTGATCGGGTTAAGTCGCTTGGCTACGTCGAGTCCTCCCAAATAGCTCTGGATCCCGGTCTTGTAGCGAAGGCTGGATGAGCAAAGAGAGAGTCCATTGTTGAAGCACACTGGGTTTCCTCCAGGGGAGCCCAATGCCGGCTGGAAGATACCCATTGTTCTGACAATATCAGCTGGTCGCGCAACACCGTCATAGATCCCCGCGGGTTTGCCGATTATCACCATATCGTTGAATTGAACTTTGGCGCCCGCACCAATCGCTGTGGCGAAATTCAAGTTTTGCCCAGCGCCGGTCAGTTCTATCTTCGCATTAGCGCCAAGAAGGGTGTTGTTGCTACCGGCTGTCGGACCTGCGGAAAAGTTTGCGTTGAGTCCAATAAAGGTATTGTTATCTCCCCCTCCACCATTAAGACCGCCCGCATGTTGTCCAAAAAACGAATTGCCGCTACCCGTCGAAATTGACCCGGCTCTGAACCCGAAAAACGAGTTGTTGACGCCGGTCGTAGCGAAATGACCCGATAGCGGCCCATAAAACACATTGCCGGATCCCGTCGCATTTGGCCCCGAGAGTTCACCGGCAAAAAGATTGTCAAAGTTCGTACGGCTCAAAATCCGCACGCCACTAAGATGGAATTGGGTCGCGGCGTTGACGATGTTCGCGCCGAACGTTCCGCTCGCATTTAACGCGCCGGGGATTTGCACAGTGTCGGCGCTCCGACCCAGGACGACCGTATTGCTTGTGCTGACAACCGCGTCCGCGCCGATTGCCGACGCATAGCTAAGGTCATTCGCGCCCAAATTTGCGTTTGCACCGATGATGGTGAGATTGCTGCCCGCTGTGTTGTTAGTGCCCGCGAAATATCCGGAGAAGACGTTGTTGCCGCCAGTCGTATTGCTTGTTCCTGCATTGCTTCCTAAGAAGGCGTTGCCATTGCCTGTTGTGTTGTTGAAGCCAGCGGCTTGTCCGAAGAAAGCGTTTTGAAGACCCGTTGTGTTGAAGACACCTGTGTCCTTTCCGAAGAAGGCGTTGGCCTGACCTGACGTATTGTTAGAGCCTGTATTCGTTCCGAAGAAAGCGTTGTTGTGGCCACTCGTGTTTCGGAAGCCGGAGAAGTTTCCGTAGAAGGAGTTGCCGGTGCCCGTTACATTGTCTTGTCCAGCGCGATCTCCAAAGAAGGAATTAGCGCCGCCCGTCGTATTGGAAGAGCCTGCGTTAGAGCCGAAGAAGGCATTGTGTCCGCCCGTTGTATTGACCGCGCCCGCGCCTGCCCCCGCAAATAAATTGAAGTTTCCAGCATTGCTTAAGATTCTGCTGCCGCCGAGACTGAATTGCGTCCCAGCGTCGAGGATGTTCGCGCCGAATGTGCCGCTCACGTTTAACGAGCCGGGAACTTGCACCGTGTCCGCGCTTCTGCCCAGGACGACCGTATCACTCGTGCTGACTACCGCGCCCGCGCCGATGGCGGTGGAGTTGTTCACGCCTGAGACAACTCGGGTATTCAAGCCGAGTAGGGTGTTGTTGTCTCCGGTTGCGCCGGCAGTATTGAAATCCGCATCTCTCCCGATAAAGGTGTTGCCCGTCCCGCTCGCACTTCCAGTGCCGGCGCCTTCCCCGAAGAAAGAGTTGAGTTGTCCCGTCGTGTTGTTGAAGCCGGCGCTAGTTCCGAAGAATGAGTTGCCGGCGCCCGTTTCGTTTTTGCTGCCTGCGCTTCTTCCAAAGAACGAGTTGAAGCTGCCCGTTGTGTTGCCCAGGCCCGCGTTGAAGCCGAAGAAGGAGTTGTCAGCGCCCGTCGTGTTGAAATTGCCCGTGCTAACTCCAAAGAACGAGTTGCGGTCTCCCGTTGTGTTAAAACTACCCGCGAAAGATCCGAAGAAAGAGTTCCTGCCACCCGTCGTGTTCCGTCCGCCGGCGGTGTTTCCGAAGAAGGCGTTGTTGTCACCCGTCGTATTGTTGAAGCCCGCATTGCGTCCGAAGAATGCATTTTCGTTGCCTGTGTTGACCGCTCCGGCGCCGACACCTGCAAACACGTTGTTCGTTCCGGCGTTGGTCAAAATGCGTTCGCCGCCGATGTTGTATTGCGTCGCGGCTTCGAGAATATTCGCAGCGCCAGTGCCGCCGATGTTGAAGCTTGTCGAAGATTGCTGGCTCGTGCCGTTTTGAATGTAGTGCGCGCTCCCGGCTGGAACGTCTAGAGCTACAAGAGGTGCGCTGGTCCAGGCGGTGCCATCGCTACGCAGGAAGCTGCCTTGTGCTCCGGAAGAGGTCAACCCTGTGCCGCCAAAAGTCATGGGCACTAGACCAAGAGAGATATCTGGCGTGGTAGTCGGATTCGTCACCGTGATAGGGCCGTTACCGTTAACGCTGGTGACAGTACCGCCGCCCTCTGCGTCGTCGCCTTTTTGAGCGACGATGGTCCAGTCAGCGCCTTCGATTGGTGTGACATTCGTGTTAGCTTGCAGGGCCCTCCAGGATGAGCCGTCGTAGCTGACCGCATCGTCGGTGACATAGTTCGCTGCCGCATCCCAAGCCCCTTTCCAATTCAATCCCTTTGGTCCTTGAGGTCCTTGGGCTCCCTGTGGTCCCGCTGGTCCACTTGCGCCCTGAGGTCCTGGTGCTCCGACCGGCCCTTGTTGACCGGGTGCGCCCGTTGCGCCGGTCGCACCTGGATTGCCTTGCGGACCCTGAGGCCCGGCAGCTCCTGTGGGACCCTGAGGTCCTTGCGCACCCGTGGCCCCTTGTGGTCCTTGTGCTCCTGCTGGCCCTTGTGGGCCAATTGCACCGGTCGCACCTGGATTGCCTTCCGGACCTTGCGGGCCGGTTGGCCCCTGTGGACCTGGAGGACCTTGCTGACCGGCCGAGCTTCCACGCTGGATGTTCAACTGGGGCTCGTGACTCGTCACCGTATTTTCCTTGCTGTCAAAGGTGACCCGCGCACCGTTGCGGGCAACGAGCGCCACGCCATGATTCGCGATCCCGCCCGTCCCCGCACCGTCTGTGCCGAGCCACTGCTGCACTGCCGAGGTCACATCAATGACCAGGAATTGGTCTTTCATATTTGATTGGACGGGAACGGCGGTGGCGATCAAGCTGCCGAGTGGAGGTGCATTGCTGGAGGTAATGGTTTTCTCGGACCAGGAGCCGGCGACAATATAGACGTCAATGGTGCCAGAATCCTTTAAAGTCCTGATGTAGAGTTTCAAGGTAGCCCGGGCCACATCGGAGCCAGGCGTGTTCGCTGGTAGCGTCGAAGAGAGTCTGAATTTTATGTAGACCTTTCCCGACGACGAGAGTGAAAGACTGGTCTTTCCCCCACAGTTCGAGCCCCCACCGCCAGTGTTCGTGCTCGGACTTTTGTGAGCATGGTCGTCGTCATCATCATCATCATTCGAGCAATTAACGTTGGCATCGTCGGTCAACGCCGATTGTGCAAACGAAGCGCCCGGCAGCGTCAGCAAGAGGACCAGAGATAGGAGTGATCCCCACAGGACGATCGGCGGTCGCAAGCGAGTAAGAATGCTGCCGGGCTTACGGTCGTTGATAAAGGGGGTCTGACCTTCACTGATGGTCTCGTCGGGATTCATTGTTGTTTCTCCTCTTAAGATTTGGTTGTTGTTCAACTTGAACCGAGATAAGTCAGTACCATCTGCGTTAGTAGCTGCGAAAAAAATGAAATCGATCGCATATACCACTCAAGGGACAGAAATTCGCAGATTGGGAAGGGCGGTTTACCCCCGCTTGCGTTAGTTACACTCAAGCGCAGATTGTCATTCTGTAACTCAAGCTGCGGGTAAACCGCCCTCCCTACCTGCGAGCTTCCGTATGTTGAATAATCTCCGGGACTAAAGAGCTAGTACGTCTGACTAAGTGAGATGAGAGTTGTCGCCCGTCTGCGAGTGAGGGTCCTGCCTATCTGCCCCTCCACCAGATTCACATATGCCCTTAGCCAGCGTCTCTTGGCTTCAAGATTGCCCTGGGCCGCCGCTCTCTGGGCCTTCCGAAGGTTCCTGCACATGGCGTTGGCGACTCGCCTATTGCCGTCGTCATCATCGTCGTCATCATCGTCAACATCGTGATCGTTCCTTCGAGAACATGGCGCCGGCGAGCCTTCCCCAACATATTGTCTCGACAGATCACAAAGGCTTTCCCAGGAAAAAAACTGCGACGCAGCGTCGCCCTGAAGGTCTCCTAGCTGAACTCTGATGGCGCTCTTAACCTCGGGGCTGAGCAGGTTCAGTTTCATCTCTTCGCTGACGATCGCGACAAATGCGGCGACCGGACTGTCCGCGCTTCGGGGGCCGGACTGGAAGTTTTGAATCTCCTCGATGCCCACAATCTGGTCACCATTGCTGTCGAACATATTGAAGACAGCACCGGGCGTGCCTGGGGCCCGAACGTATTCGCGCACGAGTGGAGGCGCATCACTATCCATATTCAGCAGGTTGCTGACGGTAGCGGCCCCTCTGTCCCGGATGCGGTCGAACATCTGCCTTCGGCCTTCATCCGCACCAGGAGTTGGAAATCGTGTGATGTGCCCGTCCTGGTTGATCACCAAACTGTCCGAGCCGGTAACTCCGGGAAAGATTGGCTCCGCTTCCAGTTGAAAGCGTGCGGCGTCGCCGGAATGAATGATCGAATACTGCCAGCCATTCAGTTGGCCGGCTGCTCGTAGTGGAATGAGCGAGGGATTGCAGATCCGCGGACTACTATCACACCAATCCGCAAACTCACTCCAGCCCTGTGGGAAGTTCCCATTCTGCTCGCGGAACGTGTTGAAGTTAGTGCGGAGCTGGGTCAGGTTGTTCGTCGCCTGCGTGCGAGCAGCAGACTCGCGCACTTTTTGAACTGCGGGAAGAAGTAGCGCCATCAGGACAGCTATAATCGCTATCACTACGAGGAGTTCGATGAGTGTGAAGCCGGCAGATTTGCTCGAGGTTTCGTTCAAGCCTCTTGCGCGGAACGAAATCTCTGGGTGAGTTGGTCTGAAACCGATTGTATCTGTATGGGCAGTGATGTTTTTCATGTCTATCTCCTGTGCGCCGGGCTAAACCGGCTGGGTGCAGTGATTGAAAGAGTCACGCTTTAAGAAATCACGCGAGTTACTTGGCAACTAAGGGAATTGGACACGGTCTTGCATTTTCACGAGTGGAACTCCCGGCCCACGTAGAAGGAGTCAGAAATTCACTTTCCCGGTGGGCTTTCAATTCTTGAATCTCGAATGAGGAAGTTGTCTAACGTCACGCGATATTACTGCCGGCCTGAAACTTTTTTCGGCGGGCCGTGTACGGTCCGGGAAGGAAAGGATCGTTCTTTGTGGTTCGCGTTTCGAGTGAGCCTGTGGAGTCCAGAGTCTCCTAAGCTTGAGGCGCGCAAGAAATCCGCGTGGAGTTTTTCGCGAGTAGCAAAAAGCTCGCGCTGAAGAGCTTCGATGTGCGCCAGATTAGCGTTAGGCAGCCAGACAGGGGGATTGTCTATTCATCCTGTCGACATTAAGGCCCAAAGCGCTGGCGGTATTCGGCGGAAGTGATGAAGGCCTTGACCATCTCAGCATTGACGAAGTTGCCGTTGAACTGGTTGAGCTTGGTCAGCCAGAAATCGTAACCGGTGTAGTCGGAGTCCTGAGGGTCATTCGGGTTTCGCCGCAAGTAGCCAAAGAACTGCATCAGCACGAAGGCGCGGTTGAACTCCTGTTGGGCCAGCGTGCCATTCTCGGCTACGCGCCGCAGGGCCCGGCCACGTGCCGCCAGGTTCGCCGACGTGCCGGCGCCGCCAAACTCGCCGATGGCGGCCTGTCGATCTGTTGCAGATGATGTTACCCCGGCATTGGCGAATAAGGCATCTACAAACTGGGCCGGCGTCATAGTGGAAGGAAACGCCGAAGCGAAGCGCAAGCGTTGCACAAACTCCGCGCAAAAGGCTTGCTTGTTAGCTTCCAACACCTGCTCAAAACCAGCCTGTCCGACAATCACACCCTGTCCAATCTTCTGTGTGTCGGGAAGGAATTCGTTGAGGCGGACGATCGGCACAGGGAGCTGATGCGCCCCGCCAAAGGTTGACGTGCCGGTGGCGTCGCCGAAAGAGGTTTTGTAGATGCGATGGACCAGGTAGCCGGTCTCCTGGAATTCAATTGAAATATAGAAGGCCGCCGATACATTGACACGCTTGAGTTGAATGCACTGCTGGTTTGCGCCACAGGAGTTTATTTCGTTTGTCCAGAACGCGAGGCCGGCAGCGTCAGGCTCGCGGTTCAGAAAATCGAGATAATGCAGCCGAACAAAGAAGGCTGCGTTGTCAATCGGATTGGCGCCGTTGGCGATGTCGTTTTCAGTGATGGTTACGGTCGCGGTTGCCGGCGAGCCTAATATTGCGCCGGAAGGGTTGCTGAGATTGACGTTGAAGGTTTCCGGGCCTTCGAGATAGGAGTCATCAATAATGAAGACCGAGATGGTCCTGGACGCGACACCGGGAGCGAACTCAATGGTGCCAATGCTCGTCTCGTAGTCGCAACGCGAAGATGCGACTCCAGTAACCACACTGCAATTTTGCGCGCCCGCCAAATCGGAGGTTTCGAATCGCACACTCGCCGTGCCCGCAGTGTTGCCAGATCGATTTATGGTGAGGTCAACCTTTGAGACCTCTTCGCCCACCGCGAATGACGAAGTACTGAACTGAATCGTCATGGGTGTTGGCGTGGGAGTTGGTGTCGGTGGTGAAAATGAATTCAAGTTCCAACCCAGAACGATATTCCCGGTTAAAGCGTTAAACCCATCTACCGCGATTCTGTAGGTCACGCCGCTCTGTGCATTGAAGGTAACCGTACTCTGAGCAGTGCCGAAGGAGTCATCATTCCCAACAATGAGCGTGAGATTGCTTACACTGGAACCTATATACACCGCCAACAACGTGTCAAAGCTGCTTCCAGTCGTCTCAAATGTCGCAAATCCGCTGGCTGGAGCCTGCCAACGGTACCAAACCGATGTGCCTCCGGGGAGTCCCGCGTGATTAGGTTCGCCTGACTCTTTTGTTGCTCCAACATTGCTGCCGGTCACGGTGTTAAGAGTCCCATTAATCGCCTGGGCATTCGAGAAGTTGTTGTTAACCGGCGTCGCGCTTGGAGTCGGTGTTGGCGTGGGAGTCGGAGTCGGCGTTGGAGTCGAGCAGGCTTGCTGACGCTCGAAGGCGCCGACGTCAGTTCCATTGCCGCCGGTGGCATTCAGGATTGCGGGATCGTCGAAGGTACGCGGGAAGCCCGCGCCGCGCTGGTCCGTAGTCAGAGCGCCGATCAGACTATTGCTCGTGCCTTTGTCAATCCCCGGGCTGCCGCAGAGCAGGGCGATAGTCTGAGTTGGACCGCCGTTGTTCTCTAGCAAAGGCTTGCCCGTTCCGTCTGTCTCGAGCTTCGGGTCGAGAGGCGCGGCGACCGTCCCCGTCTGATCCGTGGCTGCGGCGAAGCCGGTGCTTCCGTCAGCCTTGCCGATCATGTTGAACCCTGCCGAAGTGAAGGAAGTCCCAGCAACGTCCGGGCTGGAGATGCCAGCCGTGTTCAAGGCGATAATGCTACTCATGACATTCACCATGCCTGAGCTTTTGAAAATGCCGCCACCCGCCTGGGCAGCAGAATTACCGCTGAGCGTGCTGTTGGTGACATTCAGAGTGCCGTCGTTGTGAATGCCGCCGCCGATGCCGTTGTCACCAGTTGCAGAATTACCGCTGAGCGTGCTGTTGGTGACATTCAGAGTGCCGTCGTTGTGAATGCCGCCGCCGCCGCCCAGGAACCCGTCAGCAGAATTCCCGCTGAGCGTGCTGTTGGTGAGGTTCACTGTGCCGGTGCTGTTGCTGCCGGTGAGGTTGCTAATACCGCCACCCGTGGAAGCAGAATTACCGTGGAACGTGCTGTTGGTGACATTCAGTGCGCCGAAGTTCTCAATGCCGCCACCAAACCCGGCGGAAGAATTACCGCTGAGCGTGCTGTTGGTGACATTCAGTGCGCCTAGGTTGGTAATGCCGCCACCAGACCCGACCACAGAACTACCGCTGAGCGTGCTGTTGGTGAGGTTCATTGTGCCGGCGTTGACAATGCCGCCACCGGAGAGACCGGTCGTGCGAGCAAAGTTACCGAGGAGCGTGCTGTTGGTGATATTCACAGTGCCGGTCATGTTGCTAATACCGCCGGCTGAGCCAGCAGAATTTTGGAAGAGTACGCTGCTGGTGACGTTCACTGTGCCGCTGCTAGCGTTCTGAATACCCCCGGCAAAGCCTGGGGTTCTTCCGTTGCTGATGGTCATGCCGGACAAGGTCACCATGCCCGTCGTCGTCACGTTGAAAATGCGGTAGTCGCCTCCGGTGTTCCGTCG
Organism: Pyrinomonadaceae bacterium; assembly: GCA_041745915.1. GTDB lineage: Bacteria > Acidobacteriota > Blastocatellia > Pyrinomonadales > Pyrinomonadaceae > PSRF01. Next base: position 18,526 of record JBGTHZ010000096.1, read on the forward strand.
CACTGTCAGCTGGCCCGCGCCGGGGCCAGTGATCGACATGTTGGTGCTCAAGTTGGGCAGCGCCTGCGTCAGGTTGATGGTGCAATTGCCGCCAACACAATTTGGGTCGGACGCGGGGATCGCGAAGTCGATGCCGTCGTCACCCAGGTGGCTGTTCGCCGTCTGGATCGCGCCGCGCAGGGAACAGCCAGCGGCTCCGTTGTTGCACGCGCCGCCAACGACCGTATCGCTGGTGGTGTTGACGGTGTAAAGAATTCCTCCGCCCTGAGGCGCGAGCGCCGCGGCGCCGGCATGCGCGCGAGATAGCCGTGCGTCGTTCACCGACGACTTGCCATCTGTCCGCGCCGGTGACACTGTCGCCGCTGTGGCGCCGAGACTTCGCGCCGACACTTTGCCCCGCAGGGTTGCAAACCCAGTGCCCGGCAGCACCAGGAGCGTGACAAGCGCGAGACTCAACCATTCAGACGCCGCGAGGCAGTTGCGTGACGATGCGTTAGACTGAGGCGGTTTCATAACATTCACTCCAACCAACAGAGAAGCTTGTCACGGAATTGTGACGCGTTTACTACTGCTGAACGTGCCGCCGGCGTAAGTACCACCCGCTGTCAGCATAGAGGACGACCCGGGTGTTGAATTGTTGAAGATCACGATCACGCTGGTTGACCCACCTGGCGCCAGGTTTCCCAACCCCTGGGGCAACGGCGTGCCATTGCTACTTCCCAATTTTGCGGTGGTCAATGTCACATCGTCGGCGGCAACGGAGCCGATGTTTTGGACGGTAATCGCGCCGACAACAGTCGAAGCATTTGCCCGGCTAAGAGACGAAGTCACTACCAATCTCACGAAGCCGCAGGGTGTTGGGCCGGCCGTAAAGTTGAAACTCACTGTGCCCAGATTGATCGCCCCATCCTGTAACTGCAGCGTCGCTGTAATCGTCTGGCCCGAGGTCAGGGTCGCTGATGCGGTGAAGGAGAAGTCTCGTGCGGCAGAACTGTTGGCAGCAATCGCTCCATAACTTCGAGGTCCGGATGGAGCCAGCAATACGTTGGACGGTTGCAGCGTTGCTACCAGGTTCGATGTGGCGGCACCGCTGGTATTGATCAACTCGAGATTGACCGTGACTCGCTCGCCGGGATCGATAGCCCCGTTCGCGGGCGGGCAGCTTTCATTTATCAGGAGCGAGGCGCCCGCGGTCATCGGCAACGGTTGCAACTCAAATGCGCCAATATCCGTGTTGTCGCCGCCGGTAGCGGGAGGGACTGCGGGGTCGTCAAAGGTGCGAGGGAAGCCTGTGCCGCGCTGGTCTGTGGTCAGAGGGCCGTTCAGCCCAATGGCAGTGGCCTTGTCAATCGCCGGGCTGTCCGGCAGAAGGGCGATGGTCAGAGTAGGCCCACCGTTGTCTTGGAGGCCCGCAGGGTCGAGCCTGGGGTTGAGCGGTGAAGTGTTTGTTCCGGTGAGGTCTGTGGCTGCGGTGAAGCCAGTGCTGTCGTCTGTCTTGCCGATCAAGTTGAAACCCTGCGAAGTAAAAGCACCAGAAACGTCCTGGCCTGATCCTGCGGCTGAATTCAAGGCGATGATGCTGCTCTTGATAGTAGCCGGGCCGCTGCTGCGGTTCTCAATACCGCCGCCGCCTTCAAAGAATCCGGCGGCAAAGTTACGGCTAATCGTGGAGTTGGTGACATTCACTGTGCCGTTGATGTCATTTTCAATGCCGGCGCCGGCGGAAGCACGATTATCGCTAATCGTGGAGTTGGTGACATTTGCTGTGGCGGTGCCGCCGGATCGGTTGGAGTTGAAAATGCCGCCGCCGGCGTCAGCTTCGCTACCGCTGATGGTGCTGTTGGTGACAGTCACTGTGCCGGCGCTATTTCCAATGCCGCCACCCTCGGCAGCCCCGAATGGCCCGGATATAGCTTTGTTATTGCCAATGGTGCTGTTGGTAACAGTCACTGTGCCGCCTCTGTTATGAATACCGCCGCCGATGCCGCCGTTATTAGCACGGTTATTGCTGATGGTGCTGTTGGTCACATTCACTGTGCCGCTGGTGTTATCAATGCCGCCGCCGGAGCCGCCGGAGCCGCCGGGGGAATTACTACCCGCAGAGTTATCGCTGATGGTGCTGTTGGTGACATTCACTGTGCCGGCGCCGGAAGGGAAGAGGGAGTCGTTTTGAATGCCGCCGCCGTCGTCGTTAGCTTCGTTACCACTGATGGTGCTGTTGGTGACATTTAGTGTGCCATTATTGAAAATGCCGGCGCCCTCATCGGCAGAGTTATCGCTGATGGTGCAGTTGGTGACATTGACTGTGCCGGTGTTACCAACAGCGCTGAAATTGAGAATACCCCCGCCGCCCCTGTTACTATTGGCTAGGGCAACACGGTTATCGCTAATCGTGCAGTTGGTGACATTGACTGTGCCGCTGCTGGAATTGCGAATGCCCCCGCCACCGAAGACGTTCGAAGAAGCGATCCCCTTGCTGATAGTCATGCCGGAGAAGGTCACTGTCCCTGTCGTCGTCACATGGAAGATGCCAAAAGCATCTGTTAATTGAAATTGGGTTCGCTGCACTGTCAGCAGGTTCGCGCCAGGCCCGATTATTGCCACGTCATCGTCAATATTCGGCAGCACGCTCGTCAGATTGATTGTGCCTGTGACGTCAAAGAGGATTGTGTCCGCCGTCGGAGTGTTATTGGCGGCATCGATCGCCTCTCGCAACGTGCAGTCGTCACCATCGCAGGAAAGGTCATTGTGATCGTCTGTCGTGGTGACGGTGAACAGGAATCCCTGTGGCACATTCGGCCTCGCGCCGGCGTGAGCGCTGAACAACTGCGGCAATGCTACGAATGCAAGCGCTACCAATGCTATGAGGGCAAGCTTAAGCCAAATTCCCCTGACGAGGAGCTTATATGATGACGCGTTAGACCGAAGTGTTTTCATGGCATTCTCCCGTAGTCAAAATAACCTCAACGCAATACTTGCACGTCCTGAAACGGCGCCACACTTGAGTGGCCGACCTCCCGCCTGGCGTTTAGTCCCTCGATTTTGGAAGCGCCTTGCCTTTTCAGTGGGTCGGAGTAAACTCCGGCTTACGTAGCGACTAGAGTCAGGAATTCACTTCACCAGTTGTCATTTAATTCTTGAATCTCGGTAAAGGAAGTTGTCGAACTCTCCGCGATATTACCGGTGGCTTGATTTTTTTTCGGGGGGCTGTGGTGCGGTCCTCGCTAAGTGGAAGGGTGGTGTTCTATGTCGTTCGCGTTCCACGTGTTTTACTCACTAGCTTTGGGCTTGAGCCTCCTCAGCCCTGTTCTGGCGCAGTCTCAATCAACATCTTCAGCTCCCAGTTCAACTCACCCAAATCAATCGTCAGCCGAGGCTGCCGCGCGCGCGGTGGTGGAGAAGTATTTCGCGCTCTATGCCGCGAAAGACCTGGACGGACTGATGAGCCTGTGGAGTGCAAAGTCTCCTGAGCTTGAGGCGCGCAAGAAATCCGCCGCTGAGCTTTTTGCGAGTAGCGAAAAGATCGCGCTGAAAAGCCTCGCCGTGCGCCAAATCAAATTGGACGGTGAAAAAGCCCGCGTGCGTGTGGAAGCCGATATGCAAGTGATCGAAGCGAAGACCGACAAGGAAAAGCCCGGATACGGGAAGCTGCTGCGCACACTGGAATTTGTGCAGGAGGCAGGTCACTGGAAAATCTGGAGTGAAGCTTCGACGTTTGATGAACTCGCGGCCGCTCTGGCCGCGGCGAAGGGCGAGCAAGAGCGCGCGGCGTTGCTGGCGAAGATGCAGACGGAAGAGCGGGAGTTGATGACGGCGGAACTGGTGAGCGCGGTGAGCAGTCGGGGCGACCGCTTTTACGAGCAGGGAGACTACCCGCAGGCGTTGGCCCTTCACCGGCTGGCGCAGGGGCTGGCTGAACAAACTGGCGACCGGCCCGGCCTTGCCCGCACGCTCAACAACACAGGGAAGATTCTCTACGCGCAAGGCAACTACGCGCAGGCGCTCGCGCAATTCCGGCAGAGTCTGGCGCTACAGGAATCCCTCGGTCACAAAGCCGGCGTGGCCCTCGCGCTGAACAACATCGGCAACGTTCACTTCCGGCAGGGCGACTACACACAGGCGCTGGAACACTATCAAAAAAGCCTGGCGCTGAGCGAAGCCCTGGGCGACCAACCCGGCGTCGCCCGCACGCTGGGCAACATCGGGAACATCCACTTGGAGCAAGGCGACCCCACACAGGCGCTGGAACTATATCAACAAAGCCTGACGTTGCTGGAAGCCCAGGGCAATAAAGGCAGGGTGGCAATCACCCTGTATAACATGGGGTACGTTTATTATGACCTGAGCAATTATGCGCGGGCGATGGAGCACTTCCAGAAAAGCCTGACGCTGGCCGGAGCCATTGGCGATCAGGAGGGAGTCGCTTGGGCGCTGAACAGCGTCGGCAACGTCTACATGTCACAAGGCAACTACGCGCAGTCGCTGGATTATTATCGGCAGGGCTTGGCGCTGAGCGAGAAGCTAGGTGACAAAGAAGGTGTGGCCACCATGCTCGATAACATTGGGCTTGTCTACAATAAACAAGGCGACTACGCGCCGGCCCTCGAGTACCTGCGGAAAAGCCTGGCGCTGCGCGAGGAGATGGGCAACAGAGAAGGCATCGCCCGCACGCTGAAAAACCTCGGGAACGTCCACTACAATCAGTTCGATTACGCGCCGGCGCTGGAGTACTTTCAGAAGAGCCTGGCATTGCGCGAAGCCCTGGGCAACAAAAACGGTATTGCCGTGGCCCTCAGCAACATCGCAAAAGTCCACCAGAAACAGGGGCGTCAGGCACCGGCGCTGGACTTCGCCGAGCGGGCAGCGGCGCTGGCGCGGCAGATCGGCGAGACGGAGGTTCTCTGGCGCGCGCGTCTGATGTCCGGCGCTGCATACCGCGCGTTGAACCAACCCGCCCAGGCCCGCCTCGCTTTTGAAGAAGCTGTTGCGACGGTCGAGACGCTGCGCACCAGCGTCGCGGGCGGAGAGGAAGAGCAACAACGCTTCTTTGCTTCACGTGTCTCTCCCTACCACGCGATGGTTGATTTGTTTGTCGCCGAGGGCAGGGCGACTGAAGCTCTCGCCTTTGCCGAACGCGCCAAAGCGCGGGTGCTGCTGGATGTGCTTCAGACGGGCCGCGTCAACGTCACCAAAGCTCTAACCACTCGGGAGCAGGAACAGGAACTTAAGCTGCGCGCGGAACTCAGCTCGCTCAACACCCAGGTGAGCACCGCCAGCCGGCCGGAAAAGCCTGACCAAGCCAAGCTCGGTGAGCTGAAATCACTCCGCGAGAAAGCGCGCCTCAATTATGAAGCCTTTCAGACTTCGCTCTACGCCGCGCACCCTGAGCTGAGAGTGCATCGCGGCGAAGCCCCGGTTATCGAAGCCGAAGAGGTTGCGGCGCTGCTGCCCGATGCCGGGAGCGCGCTGCTTGAATACGTCGTGACGGATGAGGTGACTTTCCTCTTCGCCGTGACCAAAGGGCAGGGCAAACCGGCAGCCGAGGTGCAGGTCTTCACCCTGCCTGTCAAACGAGATGAGTTAATCAAGCAGATCGAAGCCTTTCGGCAGCAGCTTGCCGGACGCGACCTTGGCTATCACGCCTCAGCGATGAAGCTCCACGCACTGCTACTCAAACCAGCGCAGGCGCAGCTCAAGGGTAAAAACAATCTCGTCATCGTGCCTGATGACAAGTTGTGGGACTTGCCGTTTCAGGCGTTGCTAACCAGAACGAACCGTTTCCTGATCGAAGAGGCCGCCTTGGCTTATACGCCGTCGCTGACGGTGCTGCGTGAGATGACAAAGCGACGCCGGAAGTGGAACGTAGATGAGGCTTCCGCCACCTTGCTGGCGCTCGGCAATCCGCTCTTGGGCAAGGAGACCCGCGAGCGGGCAACGCTGGCGCTGCGCGATGAGAAGCTCGACCCGCTGCCGGAAGCCGAAGAGGAAGTGAAGGCGCTGGGGCAGTTGTACAGCGCGGCCGGCAGCAAGGTCTATATTGGCGCCGAAGCCCGCGAGGATCGCGCCAAGACCGAAGCCGGCCAAGCCAGAATTCTTCACTTCGCCACGCATGGGACGTTGAACAACGCATCGCCGATGTATTCACATTTGGTGCTGGCGCAGGGCGACAAAAATGAGGATGGCCTGCTGGAAGCGTGGGAACTGATGGAGCTTGATTTGAAAGCAGATCTGGTGGTGCTCTCGGCTTGTGAAACAGCGCGCGGTCGCTTCGGCGCGGGCGAAGGAATGATTGGCCTGACTTGGGCGCTGTTCGTGGCGGGAGTGCCTGCGACCGTGGTCAGTCAGTGGAAGGTCGAATCTGCCAGCACGCGCGATCTGATGGTCAGCTTTCACCGCGGCATCAGTTCGCCGCCGCGAGCCGGCAAGGCAAAAGCCACAAAGACTGAAGCTCTGCGCCAGGCCGCGCTGAAACTGCTAAAGAATCCTGAAACGAGTCATCCATTTTACTGGGCAGGATTTGTGCTCGTGGGCGATGGCAGATGAATAATGCTGAAAGTGCAACCAGCGGCTTTGACGCCTTCCTTGCGGAAAGCCTACGAAACTGTGTAAGACTGAATTGACCGTTGGCATCCGGAGGTGAGTAGTGGGTACGCTTAACGAAGATTCGTTGCGGCAACCTGTGGCCGCGGCTACGGAGGACAAACTAGTAATCCCCGCCGACTGGTTTGACGAGTTCGAGGCCGCAGCTCGCCGCCCGCTCGAAATCAGAGTGCGCTACAGCTTCATTCGCACTTACAAGCCCGTGCTGGATGACGCCACCTATCGCTCATTCGACACGATGGAAGAATATCGCCGCTGGTGCGAAAAGAACCTGCCGGCATGGTTGGGATATGGGCGCGTTTGAGTATCGCCAGGCTCAGGAAATACGAGATGCCTTTAACCGGCACAACGTTCGGTATCTCTTCATTGGGAAAAGCGGAGCGATTCTGCTCGGGTTCCCGACACCACTCAGGACGCAGACGTATTCGCGGACCGCTCGCCGGAGAATGGACGCGCGCTGGTGGCGGCTTTGCGAGAGCTGGGGTTTCAACTGACCGATGAGCAGGCAACCGAGATCGAGCGTGGCAAGAACTTCATTCAACTAAAGAACGGGCCGTTCGACCTCGACTTGATCTTTGCGCCGGATGGAATCGAGCGATTCGAAGATGCCTGGCGCAGGCACATTGATGTCGAAGGCTTTCCCGTCTGCCATCCAGACGACATCATCGCCAGCAAAACAGCGGCGAACCGCCAACGGGATCGCGAGTCGCTGCCGCGGCTCAAAGCCTTTCGAGAATACTGGCTCAAGCACAAGAAATCGTGACAGTTTAGCCGCCGGAGATGAGCCATTGCGCGGGCCGACGACCAGATCGATCGCCAATTTAGTGAATGGGAGGAGACCTTGCCTCAACCCCAGCCTGCGTCGCTTAGAGTCTGGATGAAAACGCATTTTGAGGCCAAGTCTTGTTTTCTACAAAACACGATTCATCAAGTCAGACGAATCCACACGAAGCGGATGCGGCGATTAAGGTTACTTGGCGCGATTTCTAGGATAGTCTTTATTGGATTACGCTGAACTCTCTTGAGTGTGCCCGGTGACGGGCCTTTCGGTCCTTGCGCTGATCGCCGATTGTTGATGAGATTTTGCATTTCGAATTGATCCGAGTAAACTCCGACTCAGTTAGCAGCAAGAGTCGAGAATTCACTTCACCCGTTGTCATTCAATTCTTGAAATCTCGAAAAAGGAAGTTGTCGAACTCTCCGCGATATTACGGTCGGCCTAAGATGATTTCGGCGGATGGTATGCTGTCCTCTCTGTTGGGAAGGGAAGTGTTGTATGTCGTACGTGTTTCGCGCGTTCTACCCACTAGCTTTGAGCTTGAGTCTCATTAGTCCGGTCCTCTCGCAGTCACAATCATCATCTTCGGCTCTCAACGCAGCTCAATCGCAAGCCGAGACTGCGCTACGTGGCGTGGCGGAAAGGTATTTTGCACTTTATGCCGGCAAGAACCTTGACGGATTGATTAACCTCTGGAGTTCCAAGTCCCCTGAGCTTGAGGCGCGCAAGAAATCCGCCGCGGAGCTTTTTGCCAGTAGCAAAGAGATCGCGCTGAAGAGCTTCGCGGTACGCCAGGTTAATGTGGCGGGAGATAAAGCTCTTGTGCGTGTGGAGGCCGACCTGCAAGTGATCGAAGCGAAGACCGGCGAAGAGAAGGAGGGATACGGGAAGCTGCATCTGACGCTGGCGTGCGTCCGAGAAGCAGACGGGTGGAAGGTTGTGAAAGAGCTGGCTACCTATGATGAACTAGCCAACGCACTACTTGCGGCCAAGAGCGACGAGGAGCGCGCCGCGCTGCTCAGGACTGAAGCGGAACTGGTGACGCCGGAACTGTCCCACGCGCTCGGACGGAGCAGCGACCGGCTGCGCGAGGCGAAGCAATACCCGGAAGCGCTCGCCGCCGCCCACCGGGCGCTCAAGCTGGCTGAACAACTGAACGACCGCCCTCTACAGGGACTGGCATGGGAACAGGCTGGCCGGGCCTACGCCGGGCTGCTCGATTACCGCCGGGCGGCGGAACATTTCGAGCGCGGACTGACCCTGTTTGAATCGCTGGGGGATAAGCAAATGGCCTCCAGTCTGCTGGGGCGCATCGCCACTTGTTATTTCCGGATAGAAAACTACCAGGCCGCGATAGAGAGTAATCTGAAGCGGTTGAAGCTCAAGGAAGAACTGAAGGACAGACACTGGACAGCTAGTACTTTGTACGATCTCACGCTCGGCTACCAGAGCCTGGGAAATTACCCCGCGGCGCTCGAGACGGCGCGGCGCGCCATCGCGGTGTACGAGGAGTTGAACGACGACGGCGGGGTCGCAAAGGTGTTGATCCTGCTCGGCAATATTCAACTCGAGCAGAGCGATTACGAACAAGCGATTGCCAACTACAAAAAAGCCGGAGCGATCTTTACCAAGAATGGCGACGTCAACGGCCCCGCCGTAGCCACGCTCAACATCGGCGAGGCTTATAGCGGGATGGGCGACTACAGCCGCGCGCTTGAGGCTTATCAGCAAGCGCTGGCGGTCTTCACCAAGCACAAAATCCTTCTCAACGCGGCGCTCGCGTTATCTGACATCGGTGCGGTCTATTCAGCGCTGAATGACTACGACCAGGCGCGGGATTACTTTCAACGCAGCCTGCTGGTTTATGAGCAATCCAACCGCAGATTAGGTCGAGCTGAAGTACTCAATGCGATTGGCAACAGCTACCGGCGTCAGGGAAATTACGCCCGCGCGTTGGACTACTTGCGACAGGGCTTGAAACTCCTCGAAGAGTCGGGGCGCAAATATGGTTTGGCGGGGGCACTCACCGAGATGGGCGACCTCTATCTACTGCAGGGCGATGAAAAGCTGGCACTAGAGTTCTACCAGCGGAGTCAGTCACTTTTTGAAGAGCTTGGGAGCAAAGACAAACTCGCCGCCTTGGTCAGCCGTCGCGGGACACTCGAACAGCGGCGCGGCAACTACGAGGCCTCGTTGGCAGCGTTTCAGCAGAGCCTGGCCTTATACAAAGCGATTGGCAACAAGCAGGGCATGGCCGAAGCATATGCGACTATCGGCGATAGTTATCTATTGCTGAAGCAGCCTGAGCGGTCGCTGGCCAGTTACCGCGACAGCCTCAAGTTGTTCGAAGAGATCGGTAACAAGAATGGCGTCGGGTCCGTCATGACAGGCATCGCTCGCGTGGAACAAAACCGAAACGATCACCCTAAAGCCCTGGCACTTGCCCAACAGGCTGCGGCGCTGGCGGAAAAGACCGGCAATCTGGAACTGGCTTGGGAGATCCACGGTCTAATTGGGAAATCGCAACTAGCCTTGAAGCAACCGGATCGGGCTCGACAGTCGTTCGAGCAAGCGGTCGCTACGATTGAGACGCTTCGAGGGCAAGCCGCCGGCGGCGAACTGGCCCAGCGCTACTTTCTTGAGCACAGGCTCGAGCCCTACCACTCGCTGATCTCCCTGCTGGTCGGCCAGGGCAAGGCCAACGAGGCCCTGGTCTGGGCGGAGCGCTCGAAAGCTCGCGTGCTGCTCGATGTCATTCAAAGTGGCCGCGTGGACGTGAGCCGGGCCATGACCGCTTCTGAACAGCTGCAGGAGCGCGCGTTGCGCGCGGAAATTATCTCGCTGAACACGCAAGTGACCCGGGTTAGCCAGATGGACAAACCTGATCAAAGCAGACTCGACGAGCTGAAATCACTTCGCGAGAAAGCGCGACTTAACTATGAAGCCTTTCAGACTTCGCTTTACGCCGCGCATTCTGAACTGAGAGTGCAACGTGGCGAGTCCGCGGTAATCAACCCCCAAGAGATCGCGGCATTGCTGCCGGATCACGGAAGCGCGCTGCTCGAATATGTCGTGACGGATGATGCGACTTACCTCTTTGCCGTGACAAAACCCTCAAGCAGAGCGGCACCCACCGTGCAGGTTTTTACCTTGCCAATCAAACGCGCGGAATTGGAAAGGCAGACCGAAAGCTTTCGCCAGCAACTTGCCAGGCGCGATCTGGCTTTTCGTAACGCCGCGCAGAAACTTTCTAACCTGCTGATTGGGCCGGCGCAGGCGCAATTATCGGGGAAAACGAACCTGGTGATTGTGCCTGATGACGTGTTGTTGGACTTGCCGTTCCAGGCGCTGCTGACGCGGGAGAACCGGTTTCTGATTGAGCAAGCTGCTATTTCCTACGCGCCTTCATTGACAGTGCTGCGCCAAATGAAGAAACGTCGTACGGAAGGTCAGCCGGGTTCAGGCACTCCTGCATTGCTTGCGTTAGGTAACCCGTTGTTGGGCAAAGAGACAATCGAACGTGCCACCTTGGTGCTGCGTGATGAAAAGTTCGACCCGCTGCCAGAAGCCGAAGAAGAAGTGAAACAGCTGGGCCGTTTGTACGGTCCGTCGCGAAGCAAAGTTTATGTGGGCGCGGAGGCCCGCGAAGACTGGGCCAAAGCGGAAGCCGGTCAGGTGCGTGTGCTGCACTTCGCCACCCACGGAACACTGAACAACGCCGCGCCGATGTATTCACATTTGGTGCTGGCCCAGGGCAACAAGAATGACGACGGCTTGCTGGAAGCATGGGAACTAATGGAGCTTGATTTGAAAGCTGATCTGGTGGTGCTTTCGGCCTGCGAAACGGCGCGCGGCCGGTATGGCGCGGGTGAAGGCATGATCGGTTTGACTTGGGCGATGTTTGTGGCGGGCGTGCCTTCAACCGTGGTCAGTCAGTGGAAAGTTGAATCTGCCAGCACGCGCGATCTAATGGTGGGCTTTCACCGCGGCCTCAGTTCGCCGCTGCGAGCCGGCAAGCCGCAAGCCACAAAAACTGAAGCGTTGCGGCAGGCTGCGTTGAAACTACTAAAGAATCCCGAAACGAGTCATCCATTTTACTGGGCAGGATTTGTGCTCGTGGGCGATGGCAGGTGAGGTGGTTAAGAGTTAAGGCTGAAACAGACATCAGGGTCATCTCGGTGATGCAACAACAGGAAGACACTATCAGCTTCATAGTTCCTCCGACTTCGGCAGGCACCGCCCAACGCTAAGGTTAGGCATCGATATCATTTCTTTAGTGCCTCTTCACTCGGCACAGCATCCAACGGTGACTCAAAGGCGATGAACAGCACGCAGGGGCCAGCCTTCTTGCACTCCGCCTTGTGTGGCAGCTTCGCAGGGCCATACGCATAGGCGCCAGCCTTGAGGATGGCGGTCTTGTGCCCGTCATAGGTAACGTGCAGCTCTCCCGATATCAATACCATGCGCTCCGCCGATGTGTGCCAATGGCGCGGAAGAATAGAATTGGCGGGTACTTTGAGAAAGATGTCGGCGTTATCTTTGGCAGGATCGCCATGAAGAACCGCAATCTGGCACCCCTTCGGCAGGAATGGGGGACAGGGCCCCCAATGGAGTTGGAAATCCTTCGCAGTCCTCGTTAGGGGCGGCTCCTGCGCGGACACTGGCGCGCCCGCAAACGCGTAGGCGAGAAGAAGCCCCGCCATCAGCGCGACTTTCAGCGATTGGGGTGTCATGGTTCGGTAATACACAAATCACCTCCTGTTGGTAAAGAATGGATTAGTCGGTTTTGTTCAACGCTTCAGCCGCGCCGAGCGAAAGGCATTCGATTTACATGCGAGGAAATATCTTAAGAAGCATGCTATCTAGGTTCAGTCTGCAAGCGAGGGTTGGGCGGCGTTCATCGGAATCCAACTTGTGAGCTTCGCCCCTTTTTCGGAATTGGCAGCAGCATTGAGACTTGCTTCCGATATTCTTCATATGCCGTGCCGTGAATGCTCACTATGTCGCGCTCCTCCAGCTGAATGGCGATCAAAATATAAGCAGTTGTCGCAATGGCGAAAACCAGATTCCCTACAAACCCGATGGCATAGAGAAACGTGACAAAGAAAATCAAATAGCTAACCACGCCGTAGACGAAAGCAAGTGCCCGTCTCATGATGTGTTCTCCTTTGGTGTCTAGTGGTGCGCGCCTATGAGCCGAGGGCCGCGGTTGACCAGGGACGCGCGATTTTTCCCCCGATACGAGGCACTTCACCGACTCTCAATAATTATTGAATCTCAATAGAGGAAGTTGTCGAAGTTCCGGCCATATTACTGCCGGGTTGAAATTTTTTGGCGGGCGGGGTGCGCGGTGGGCGCGCGTTTTTAGTTTCGTAGTTTCTGAATCTGACTAAGTAGCCGCCGCACAAGCGCAGAATCCGGGTTAGCTTTTTGGAGCGCGCGAAATTCCTTTTCGGCTTGATCCAGCAGCCCCGCTTCCGCATACAGCAGTCCCAACGTCAGATGTGAGGAGGCGTAAGCTTTTTGCGCTTGCGCAAGCTCATTCGCTTTCCGCTGATCAAGGATACGGAATTTTGCCTGCGGCGCCGGTGGACGAGGGGACTTAATTTCCTGCCCCTCTTTGATTGCTTTCACCTGCCAGGAATAAACTTCGCCGCGCTTGAGCGGTTGCGGTACGGTCCAAGAATTACCGGTAAGTTGGGGGCTGGTGACAACCAAGTTGAACTTTTCGTCGTATCCTTCGACAACGTAGCCTGTTGCGCCCTCTAACTTCGACCAACGGAAGGTCGGACGAGCAGAAACAATCACTTTTCCGATCGGCTCAATCACAGAAAACTTATTACCTTGTTCGTCGCTGCCCATGAGGGAACTTCCCGGCCGATTCAGTCCGGCCAGTAGTGACGATCTGGTAAGCCGCGGATTGGTAAGCGACTCCTTCACCATTCGCTGATAGCCGGGAGGCAAGTGATCAACACCTGAAAGCTTGCCGTCTCGATCCAGCGTTACGCGACCTTCGCCGTCATTGAGCTGAGCGAGAATAGGTGCGGATGCGTTTTCCGGCGCAGGAATCGGTGAGGCCGTGGGACTTACTTGCGGGGCGGCCGGAGGCGTGAAGGTTGTTGGAGGAGTGACGATCACAACCTCGGGTTTGGTTCTTTCTTGTTGAGATTGCCAATACAGCCAGCCCATTACCAGGAGCAAAAGCACCGCCAGCGCCGAGCCAAGAGCCAAGGGAGATCTCAGCAAGGGAGAAGGTAGGAGCGCATGCAAACGATCCCGCCAACTTTCGGATGTTGATCGAACAGACGCTGGACGATATTCGCGGTTGAGTCTGGGAGTGATTTGATTTTTGAAAGCACGCAGGTCGTTAACCGCCAGCACACACTGCCCGCAACAGGTTAAATGGTCTTCAATTATTTGCAGTTCCTCGCCTGTTGCCATTCCATCAACGTATTCAGCGATCTGGTCAACGGTAGGATGCGTCACCCCCTGCGAGGCAATAGTGCCCGCGGACGAACCAAGCACTGCGGAGCGCAGTGCGAAGAATGCCGCGTCGCCCTCTAGTGTCCTTTCGACCTGCCCACGGCACTGCTCACACACCCCCAGGTGATCGGACATCGACAGCAACTCTGCGGCCGACAGCCTTTTTCTGCCGTAATCTTCAATTTGATTTTTGGTAAGATGCCCGATCAAGTTCTTGTCCCCCCCACAGCCCTGGGCCCCAGGCTGTTCTCAGACCCATAAGTTGCTGAAAACCGCCACTTATTACCGGCCTCTCATAGAAATCCCTTTAAGCGTCGCTTCAATCGTTCACGCGCTGATTTGCGGGCGTTAATCACCTGTTGCCGCGTCAATCGTAACCGCTCGGCGATTCTTGCGTCTTCCAGTGGCAACTCGTTCCACAAGTCAGCAAATTCTTCCACACTCATGCCGACCATTTGAGCAAGTTGGCGAAGAGTCGCAATTCCCGCGGCCGGAAAAAGAGCAATACATCCGCGTCCTTCAGCATCTCTCAGATTGAGCAGCAATGCCACGCGCTGATTCATCGGAAGCTGTTGCACTTCTTCCCACAGCCTTTGCAAAAAGATTCGTTTCTCGACCTGCCATGCCGGATCTCTTTCTCCACTCGAGGCTGTCAACTCGAAGGCATTGTCGTTCTGATCGGTTGACTCAACTGGCTGGTCCCGTATGCCCAGCAACTGACCCAGGGCAGTAATCAGTTCATCGAATTCAACCGGGCCGCCGAGATGATTGAAGATCGCCGCCAGAGTGTTCGCTGACTCTGCCTGTTGTCTGCCGGTCTGGAGCATCCTGATTTGGGCCAACCGGCTTTCATCGCCTGCTAGTGATTTGAGCGGCTCTTTGGTAGCCGTGCCCTTTTGTTTTTGCCATGCTGCAAAGCCGGCCATAAGTTTTTGGTTTTCATTCTGCCAGAGCGCAAAGCCACTTTGGCGCGTGAGCAGATAATGAATTCGGTTCTTTAGCGCGTGCCGTTCGGGAAACTGCCGTCGCATCCAGCGGGAACAAGCTCGATGCGCAATCACCGCTGCTAATCCACGAACGTCACTTATTGCATGCGCCTCGGGCCGCTGACAAAGCTTCTGCAATTCACCCAGTAATTGCATTGTCACTTCCTGACGAATGTCATCGGCGTCGGCCTGTTCCACAGCGCGATGAGAATTGAAGTGGAGTTTGTAGCGGATTACGCCTTTTATCACCGGCTCGACATGGGTAGTGATAAGTTGCGATAGGAACGTGTCAGCCTGTTCGCTAGAGGCCGCCTGCAGCAGGGGTTCAAGCAGAACATCGGTATTGGCTGGGAGCTTTTTCACCACTCGTTTTGGTCCGCATGCAGGAATTTGCGGTACGGTGTTGCATTGGGGGTGCGCGGCGTTGTCAGGCTCGAAAAGCCCGGGCCGGAAGCCACTTCATCTCGGCGCCTCACAAGATGATGTCAAATGGCAGCAGCATTCAATCTAAATCTGAAATGCGAAATCTGCAATCTGAAACCCGGGTTTCATGATGGATGAGAGTCCGTAGTTGGGTTACGGTACTGACTTCATGGCGCTCCGTTGAGTCCGTATCTAGCGGCTCGCTAGCGCATCGAGCATCGTTCGTCGTAATATCGACACCGAAGGCAGCTCTAAAAGCGTGACCGCAGATCATGATTGTGCATCGATAAACAGGGAATTTTGAATGGCATTATTGGAAATAGTTACGTGGCCGAACCCAATACTTGATACGCCAGGTGAACCGGTAACCGAGTTTGGAGACGATCTCAAGAAGCTGATTGGCGACATGTTTGAGACCATGTATGCGGCGCCGGGAGTTGGTCTGGCCGCGGTCCAGGTAGGTGTGCCCAAGAGGCTGTTTGTGATGGATTGCTCTGGTGGCAAAGATCCAGACCAGCGTGTGGTCATGGTCAATCCAGAGGTTCTCCACGTCGAGGGCGAGCAAAATGGGGAAGAAGGCTGTTTGTCTTTTCCGGGGATATTTACCCCCGTCGAGCGCAGCCTGCGCACGGTGGTACGCGCCCACGATATTAATGGCAACGAGTTTGAACTTGATGACACAGAACTTACTGCCCGGTGTATGCTGCATGAAACTGACCACTGCGACGGTATTGTTTTCATCGACAAGATGAGCCCACTGAAACGCGAACTTGTGAAACGCAAGATCCGGAAGCTGCAAAAAGCAGGAAAGTGGGAGTGAAGGAGCTTCACATGCCTACAGAATTCCGTAATGAGCCGTTTACTGATTTCAGCAAGGAAGAAAATGCCCAGGCGATGCGTGATGCAATAGCGAAAGTGCAAAACGAGCTGGGCCGCGAATATCCCCTGGTGATTGGTGGCGAACGGATCAAGACCGAGGACAAGTTCGAGAGTATTAACCCGGCCAACCGCACTCAGGTAGTGGGCCGCTTCCAGAAGGCCACTAAAGACCTCGCGAATCAGGCGGTTGATAGAGCGCACGAAACATTTCAAACCTGGAAGAGTACGAACCCTTCAGACCGCGCTGATCTGCTGTTTCGTATCGCCGGACTCCTGCGTGAACGGAAACATGAAATGTCGGCGTGGATGATCTACGAGGTCGCTAAAAGTTGGCCCGAAGCTGACGGAGACACCGCAGAGGCGATTGATTTTTGCGAGTTCTACGGTCGCGAGATGCTGCGCTATGCCAGCCCGCCTTCGCTCACGAAGATTCCCGGCGAAGAGAATCGTCTCGAATACATCCCCCTCGGCGTCGGCGCCGTTATCCCACCCTGGAACTTCCCGCTGGCAATTATGGTGGGAATGACTGTAGCTTCGTTCGTAACTGGAAATACTGTGGTGCTCAAACCGTCTTCAGACGCGCCCACCATCGCTTACAAGTTCTTTGAGCTGCTTGAAGAGGCAGGGCTGCCGGCTGGGGTGGTGAACTTCATGACTGGATCAGGCGCGGAAGTGGGCGATGTCGTGGTGGATCACCCGAAGACACGTTACGTGGCTTTCACGGGTTCGAAGGAGGTTGGTCTGCGGATTAATGAGCGCGCGGCCAGGGTCAACGAAGGACAAATTTGGGTTAAGCGCGTGGTGGCGGAGATGGGCGGAAAGGACGCAATCATCGTCGCTGACGATGCCAATCTTGACGACGCCGCGTCCGGAGTTGTCCAAGCTGCATTCGGGTTCCAGGGACAAAAATGCTCTGCCTGCTCTCGCGCGATCATTGATGCAAAAGTCTACGAGCCAATGCTGGAAAAGATTGCGGAGAGAACGCAACAGATTACGGTAGGTGATCCGCGAGACCAGAAAACCGGTATGAGCGCCGTCATCAATGAAAAGGCATTCAAGACCATCAACGCTTACATTGAAAAGGGTAAGGCAGAGGGCGGACGCCTGGTCGCCGGAGGCGGTTCTGATGGTGAGCAGGGATTTTTTATCGAGCCGACGGTCATCGCTGATGTAAAACCCCTGGCGACCATTGAGCAGGAAGAAATATTTGGGCCCGTACTGGCCGTGATCAAAGCCAGTGACTTCGATGACGCGCTGAAGATCGCCAATGACACGCAGTTTGGACTAACCGGTGCGGTATATAGTGCCGATGAGGACAAACTCGAGCGAGCGCGAAGCGAGTTTCATGTGGGCAACTTGTATCTCAATCGCAAGTGCACCGGAGCGCTAGTAGGAGTTCATCCGTTTGGGGGCTTCAATATGTCGGGTACGGATTCGAAAGCGGGCGGGCACGATTATCTCTTACTCTTCCTGCAAGCGAAGTCAATCGCCACGAAAATTGGGGCCACTACAAACGCCCATGCCGAAAAGAGCGCGGCAAATTGAGTTTGGGGGCCGGTAATTAGGGCTTCGAGCTTTCCGGGCGAAGGGTTTTGCGTTTACTAGAGCGATGTGTACTAGCAGGCTCCTGAAAAACAAACACGATCCACGAAACGACACGAAACTGCACTAAATGGAGCCCTCAATTCGTGCTGCTTCGTGTCATTTCGGTAGCGCCAGGCAAAGCCTGGCTGTTCTAGTGAACTGTAAGGAGTTCACCTTGTCAATTGTCCGTGCAACAAGTAGGGCGTGCGAGCGTGAGTGGGAGCAATCCTGCTGGCGGAGCCTCGCGCGCGCGAACACGCGAGCCGTAGCGCAAGCGAACCCGATTCGGCCTCGTTAACACAAAGAAGTGAGCGGCCAGACTGCCGAAAGTGAAGAAGCCTGCCACCAGCGACGAAGCAACGGACGAGAGCAGTCGCTGGGCTTGCCGGGGTGAGAGGGGACAGCGCGCGTGGACAGAACAGCCGAGGGGGACCTGGGAGACCCGACAGAGCGGTGCTGAGAGCAAGCACGTGCGTGATGTGGGAATGCATAACTGCATGACGTGCACTGGTCGGGAGTCGGACAGGCTCGTAGTAGCGAGGAAGCGGGTAACGACCGTGGAGCAAAGGGGCCTGAGCATAGACATGTCGAAGTAAGAGGAAGGGAGGACCGATTGGTGGAATCACCTACGACGGGGGCGCGGGAGCGCAAGCTACCGGCGTCACTCTCTCAACTGAGACAGCGACTGGGCCAAAAGGCGAACCAGGAACCTCGTTTCAAGTTCTACAGTTTGTATAGCTTGGTAATGAGGCGGGACACACTGGAAGCGGCTTGGGCGGCAGTACGGGAAAACCGGGGAGCGCCGGGCATCGATGGCATCAGCCTTGAGATGGTCGAGCAATCCGCGGGTGGAGTGGAAGGTTTTCTCAGAGAAATCGAGGAAACCTTGCGCACACACAGCTACAAGCCGGGGATGGTCAAGCGAGTGTACATCGCGAAGGCAAATGGGAAGAGGCGGCCGCTGGGAATACCAACGGTGCGCGACCGGGTGGTGCAGACAGCAGTACTGCTCATTCTGGAGCCAATCTTTGAGGCGGACTTCGAGGACTGCAGTTACGGATTCCGTCCGGGAAGATCGGCGCACCAAGCGCTGGAGAAGATACGCGAGCACTTAAGGGCCGGGTATCAAGAGGTGTACGACGCGGATCTGCGAGGCTACTTCGACAGCATCCCACAAGATAAGCTCTTGGCTTGCGTGCGGATGAGAGTCACCGACAGCAGTGTGTTGAAACTCATCCAGCAATGGCTGGGAGCGGTCATCGTGGAAGAAGACGAAGACGGAAAGCCGACTTATCGACGGAACAAGCAGGGTACACCACAGGGTGGAGTGATTTCGCCGCTCTTGGCGAATATCTATCTGCACTGGTTCGACCGCGTGTTTCAGAGGCCTGGTGGACCTGCCGATTGGGCCAACGCCAAGCTGGTGCGCTACGCCGATGATTTGGTGGTGTTAGCGCGCTATCAAAGCGAGCGGCTCATCGGCTTCGTCGAGGAGAAACTGGAAGGCTGGCTGGAGCTTGAGATCAATCGGGACAAGACGAAGGTCGTCAAGCTCCGGGAAACAGGAGCAAGTCTGAACTTTCTGGGGTACACGTTCCGGTACGACCACGACCGATTTGGCCGCGGGCATCGCTACCTGAACGTGATACCGGCCCAGAAGTCGGTCGAGCGGGAGCGGGCGAAGCTGCATGAGCTGACTAACTATCGGCGCTGCTACGTCCCGATACCTGTCTTGATTGACCAATTGAACCGGCACTTGCGCGGATGGCAGGCTTACTTCAGCTACGGCTATTCCAACGAGGCTCGGCAACAGATTCGCAAAGCTCTGCTGGACCGACTCACACAGCACGTGAACCGACGCAGCCAACGCCGCTTTCGGAAGCCGCAGGACGTGAGCTACTACGCTTACTTCAAACGCCTCGGCTTACAATATCCCTGAGCGACCGCAACTGCCTGATACACCTGCGGCAAGAGTCTACGCGAGAGCCGGATGCGGGAAATCTGCACGTCCGGTTCGAGGAGGGGGGAGTGGGCCGCATCACGTCGCCTTCTCCCCTACTCTACTGGATCGTATTACTGTTTTACTGCTCCACACTTTCGAGGCACCTGCTAGAGGCACGGATCACTCCCAAGCGCCTGCGGTATGAGAATAGTTTTCATGGGCACACCCGAAGCAGCAGTGCCGGCGTTACGGCGACTGCTGGAAGACGGTCATGAGATCGCTGCCGTTTGGACGCAACCAGATAGACCCGGGGGAAGAGGTCACAAGGTCTCAGCTCCTCCGATCAAAGTGCTGGCGCAGTTGTTCAATCTACAAATCTACCAACCGGAAAAGATAAGAACTGAAGAAGCGAAGAGTCTATTCGCATCTCACAATGCCGATCTGGCAGTCGTGGTGGCCTATGGTCGCATTCTACCCGCCGAGTTTCTCAGCGCGCCAAGGAGAGGCTGCATCAACGTTCATTTCTCTTTGCTGCCGCTTTACCGGGGCGCAGCGCCTGTCAACTGGGCCATCATTAACGGAGAACAGAAGTCAGGTGTCACCACAATGTTCATTGAAGAAAAGTTGGATTCGGGGCCCATCCTACTGCAGCAAGAAACGCAGATCGGTGAAACAGAGACGGCTCCCGAGCTGATGAGTCGACTGGCGGAGATGGGAGGAGAATTATTGAGGGACACTTTGGCTCAGCTTGATGAAATCACGCCTCGTCCTCAACACGATCGGGATGCCACCTTCGCTCCCATGCTGCGCAAAGAAGACGGGTTAATCAATTGGTCTGATACCGCCTTTGTATTAGAACGCGCAATTAGAGGGTTCCAGCCGTGGCCAAATGCTTACACGCGTCACCAAACTCAGCGCTTGATCGTCTGGCGGGCAAGCGGCATGCGCGCGGAATTATCAAACGCTGTTCCGGGTGAAGTGGTGGCTGCTCAAGGTGATGACCTGATTGTAAAATGTGGTGGGGAGACAATGCTTCGGCTCATTGAGGTCCAGCCAGAGGCAAAGCGGCGCATGAGCGTGCGCGACTTTTTGAATGGGACACACCTCAAAGTGGGGGAGAGACTTGAGTTGTAGGGGCGTCCCGTGGGCGCCCCAACGTTGCGGCCCTCACCAAAAGCATTGCATGGAACTGCGGTCGGCCCGCTAATTTTCTCATATATGTGTTCGTCACCATCACGTTGGGGCGCCCACAAAGGGACGCTCCTACAATTGCTACGCACAACCCCTAAATACACCAGAGCATCTCAGCCCAGGACATTCGAGGCGTTTCGACCCGGCAAAACAACCCTCATAAGGCTTGGCGCGTAGTTCAACACACCGGTTCCTGATTGTGCTGGTGACCGTAAATATGAATAGTTACCGCAGATAACCTTCTTGCGGCGGCTGATAGCGGGTGTTAGACTTCGCAGCTTGGTTTTAGCGGTATTCGAGTTAGAGTGAGGAATCAAGCTTGTGGGGGTCGCAAATCCAGCACTTTCAGCACTCAGGCGAATGGGCCTCGTAGTATTGATTGCGATTGCGTTTTTGTTCGGTCTGGTATCCACCGTCTATTTGTCGCTGCGCAGTCCTGAAGTCAGGGTTCCTGAGGTCGTGGGTAAAGATCGATTCGAGGCCGAGCAAATTCTGGGGAATGCCGATTTGAATTTTCGAGTGCGGGCCACCAGACCCAGCAATCAGGTCAACCCTGACACGGTGCTCTTTCAACTGCCGCGCGCCGGGGAAGTGGTCAAGACGGGTCAGACCGTCGCCATGGATATAAGTCGCGCCGCGAAAGAGGGAGAGGCTTCGGAAGCCGTCGTGAACGACAAAAAGGCGAGCGAAGAGAAAACACTCGGGAACCGGAATGCGAACAGGGAATCGGCCAGGAATGACAACGAGAATAGGCCGAAGCGAAATAGAAACACCAACAAGAACGCTAACGAAAACTCGAACGCGAATGCTAGTAGAGCTCGCACAGTTACTAACACGGCAAATTCCAACTCCGGTGGAGCGGGAACCAACAGCAGCCCCAGCCCAGGACGCAGTGAAAATCAGAACGCCAATAGACCTCCTCCTGTTCCCAAGCCTACGCCGACTGGTCAAAACAACAATCGCAAGAAGCGATAGGTTGTTGAAAGGCCAGCCGAAGCAGGCCGTTTTATCTGATGGTCAATAGCAGAACAATAGAAATCGCGCCTTCGATCCTGTCGTCAGACTTTTCACGTCTGGGCGAGGAGATAGAAGCAGTTGCACGCGGTGGAGCTGCCATCCTCCATGTTGATGTGATGGATGGCCACTTTGTTCCGAATATCACTATTGGTTTGCCGGTGGTCAAATCCATCTCGCGTTCCACGAAGCTGCCGATTGATGCCCACTTGATGATCTCCGAACCGGGCCGGTATGCCGAGCAGTTTGTGGCGGCGGGCGCAAAGATGGTTTCGGTTCATGTGGAAGCGGACGCGCACTTACATAGGACATTGGCATCCATCAAGGCAGCCGGCGGCGAAGCGGGCGTAGTGATTAACCCGGCGACTCCGATAGTAGCGGTGGAAGAGGCGTTGGATTTCGCGGACTATGTTCTGGTGATGTCGGTGAATCCCGGCTTCGGTGGCCAGCGCTTCATTCCTACCTCACTGAATAAGGTGCGAAGGCTGCGTCGAATGATCGATGAGCGCGGTTTGAATGTTCGTATTGAGATAGATGGCGGCATCGATCGCAACAATATCGCAGAGGTTGTAGCCGCTGGTGCCGAGATCATCGTCGCCGGCTCAGCTATTTTTGGGACGCCTGATGCGGAGGCGGCAGTTCGTGATTTGCGCGAAGCTACTGTCGAGTGGGTGTAGGGGGATTGCCGATTTCCAATTGCCAATTGCCAATTGGAGTTTTCGTCAATGTTGACTGGCGTCTGCGAACTAACAAGGTTAACGAGAATTTTGTTCAGCGCCGTCTGACTCACAGTGTTAACGAGAATTAAGATTGATGAGAATTAAAATCGGCAATTGGCAATAATGGAGGTTTACATATGCACTATCGCTTTATAGCGTTGGCGACACTTTGCGTCGCGCTAATCCTGAGCGCGGTTCCAACTGCTCTGGCCCAGGGCAACCCTCAGAGTGATCTTTCGGCCATGCAGCGGCTGGACGTCATGAAGTCTAAGCTCGAGTCTCTGCGTCGTTCGCTCAACAACGCCATCTCCACGCTGGCGCCGAAGAGCGGCGATAAGAAGGAAGCCGTTGACGATCCGCGACAAAGACTACAAGGACTGGAGAAAGAGGTCGGATCGATTCTGTCCGAAGTCAATGACATTCGCGGCAAACAGGAACGTTCAGAGCGATACGATGCAACCGTGCTCGACCGGCTGGAAACGTCGGTGGTCGACATCGACACCCGAGCGCAGGCTGGCCTCCAGGCCACTGCCAGCGCCAGGACCGCCGGCGCCGCTTCCGGAAGGGCTCCAGCCAAGAAGAAGAAAAAGGGTAAGTTCTTTGGTCTCTTCGGAGGTGGAGGCGAAGACAAATATGCTGATTTAACAGGCGAGGTCTCCCCAGGCCGCGATCGCGTGCTGTTCGAAGAAGCCGCCAAGCAGGTGCGCAAAGGAAGCCACGAAACCGGGCGGCTGCTTTTTACTACAATCATTAATACCTATCCCGATTCTCCTTTCCTGCCCCTGGCAAAACTGGCAATCGCCGATTCCTTTTATCTTGAAGGAACCACGAGCAACTTGATCCAGGCCGCGCAGGCTTATCAGGACTGGCTGACTTTCTTTCCGACCGATCCCCTGGCCGATGATGCGATGCTGAAGGTTGCGGAATCCGAGATGAGACAGATGGGTCTCGCGGATCGGGATATCACCCATGCGCGAAAAGCTGAACAGAGACTGAAAGTCCTGTTGCAGCAGTATCCGCAGACCAGGCTCCGGCCGGAGGTTGAGCAGCGCTTACGCGAGGTTCAGGAAAATCTGGCGATGCACAATCTGCAGATCGGGAATTTTTACTACAAGGCCAAATACGAGCAGCAGAAAGGCGGTCTGAAGGGCGCTCAGTCCCGTTACCGGGAGATTGTTGAGAAGTACCCCCACTTTTCGTTCATGGATGAGGTCCTCTTCCGCCTGGCCACAACTTACCAGCAGGAAGAAGAGCCCGACGAAGCGGCGAAATACTACCAGCAAATTCTGAAGAACCATCCCAACAGCGACTTTGGGGAAAAAGCTCGCGAGCAGTTGAGCATTATTGGCGCTCCGATTCCCGAACCCGATCCGGAGCGAAAGAACGCGCCACCACCAGTTCGTCCGGGAATGCTGGGTAATCTGATGCAACAGGTTAGCGGTAGAGCTGACGTCACCACGGACAAGAATGGCGTTCTGATCAGCAAAGACGGGAAGGAGGGCACTGACCTGATTGACGAAGCCATCAAGTACAACGGTCAATTGCCTACCAACATTACGCCGAAGGCGCCCACTCAGCGCACCGAACGCAAGCCTGTGCCAGCGAGCTCGAGTCCAGTTTCACCACCTGCGAATGTTACTCCTGTGAACAATGCGGCGCCGGCCTCAACTCCGGTCAAGCCTTGAGGACCTAGAACGACGATCGGCTCGGGCCTGCCGGTGCAGTCGGCAGGCTTTTTTTGAAGCGCACAGGTTGCGCTTTGCACAAACAGCCAACGCTGTTATTTTATCGCGCAGAGTCTAGCAAGCATGTAAACAGCTTTCTTACTCAAACAGGTAAAGCGGAGCAAAGTCTAAATTGCCCACTCAATTATCCGAATCGATCGAGAGCGAGCTCTTGCGGCGACACAAAGCGACTGCAAAAGCAGTTGGCGGTCTGATGGTAGCGGCCGTGCTAATTGCAATCGCGGCTTTCTTCAGCAAGAGCTTCCTGCGTCAGCAACATAATCCTTCGGTTGACATCGCGTTGAGAATCACCATTCTCATTTTTGGGCTAGGCGCAATCGCTCTGCGTCGCACGAGATTCGCAACCATGCGATTGCAAGACATCGGAGCCCTGGCTGGCGCCTCAGGACTGTTGCGCACGCTGGAGAAAACGACCATTCAGGTGGCGCTAATTGGCGCCGCAATCTCGGCGATGGGCTTCATTTCCACCATTCTCACAGGTAACGACTTCTATACCTATGGTGCGACCTTGGTGGCCATATTCGTAATGCTTTATTGCTTTCCCACTCGCTCATCGTGGCGACGAACATTGGAGCAGTTTGCCGGGCTTCCCGCCGATCCAGCCGCCGCGGGGTAGGCGGAATAGGCGCCAGTTTCGTCGAATACCTGACATTCCTCTCCAAAATCGGTTGCCCCGTTTAAATGTGTTGATTCGGTTTCATTCATTTGCTAGTTTGTAACTGACAGTTCGTGACCTTGTCAGCCCCGGCATGGTTCTCAATTAATAGCCATCCTCCCAGGCCCATTGGCTTTGCCTACGCGCAAAGTCGGGTGACCCAAACAAATGAATACCCCCAAATCGGTGCGATCGTGGTCGAGTTGCCCAAAACTCATCTCGCGCTTCATTCTGGTCACGGCTTGTTTATTTGTACCCGCCGTATGGGCCGAAGTTTCTGCGCAGAGTTTACCTTCGAGACCTGTGGCACGTCTGATTACCAACACTTCCAACGAGGTTACTTCCTCAAGACCTCGCCGTGTTGCCGCTGGGCGCGACGCGCCCCGCTCTGAAGTGCGCACTGTTGCTGCGGCCCCAACAATCAATGAGTCCACAGAAACCGAACGCAGGGCGTTTGAAGCAGCGAATGTAATGCGCGCGAGAAATGGCCTTGCGCCATTGAGTTGGGACAGTGATCTATGCCGAATGGCGCGAGCTCATTCAGAAAAGATGGCCCGGCTGGGATTCTTCGGTCACGAAACACCGGAAGGCCTGCATCTGAAAGATCGTGCTCGGGCGGCAAAAATCCGCTTCCAGGTGATAGGCGAGAACATCGCGTATAATCAGGGCGTTGATGATCCCGGCACCTTTGCAGTCCAACGATGGATGAATTCGTCAGGACATCGTGCGAATATTCTCAGTCGCGAATTCAAGGTTTCGGGGATTGGCAGTTTTGTGGCCCGCGACGGCAGGGTTTATGTAACTCAAATTTTCATCGCGCGTTAGACGCCGGATAGAAGTTTTGTGAAATGGCGGCTGACGCTTCTACAGAGTCAGCCGCTTTTAACGTGTCTACGCCTCTCTTTACGCTTCCGTCGTTTGCGAAGATCAATTGCAGCTTGCGCATCGTAGGCAAACGTCCCGATGGTTATCATGAGATCAGGACAGTGCTGCAAACCGTTTCGCTGCATGACACTCTCAGGTTCGCGACCGCTTCAGATGCTGAAATAACGCTATCTTGTGATGACCCTCTGGTTCCAACCGATCAGAGCAATCTGATTGTGCGAGCGGCAATTGCCCTGCGAGATCGCTATGGGATTCAGGCCGGTGTGCATATCCACCTCGAAAAACGGATTCCGGTTCAGGGAGGACTCGGCGGCGGCTCATCGAATGGAGCAGTAACTTTGCTAGGCCTCGCGCATCTTTGGAAGATCAGAACGGGGGTTTCGGACTTATTTAAACTGGCAGCCGGATTAGGTTCCGACGTACCATTTTTTCTGTGCGGAGGTAGGGCGCTAGGTACCGGCACCGGAACAAGCATCTCGTCGCTTCCGGATCTGCAGCCGCAGGTTCTTCTGATCGTAACTCCCAACACACCCGTAGCCACCGCAGAAGCTTATAAAGCATTCAGTTCGGCTGCCTTGACAACACGGAAGTCGGACTCTATCCTTGCTATTTCGCGCGGGTCAACCAATTCATCAGATTCGGATCAATGGCCTGTCTCTACCGAGTTGGAGAATGATTTCGAGCAGGTGATCTTTGATATTGAGCCTGAGATCGGGCGAGTTAAAAACTCCCTGCTTCGGGCTGGTGCTCGTGGCGCTTTGCTCGCTGGAAGTGGTGCGAGCGTTTTTAGTATTTTTGACAACCGGGAGGCGCAGCAGCGCGCCCTGGAACAGATTCGGGCGGAAAACGACTGGCGCATCTTTCCCTGTGCAACTCTGTCGCGCGAAGAATACATTCGAGCAATGGGATCCTGTGGTACCCCGCTCTTACGCTCTTTTGATCTGCGATCCGATACTGGGGCGTAGCCAAGTGGTAAGGCACCGGTCTTTGGAACCGGCATTCGTAGGTTCGAATCCTCCCGCCCCAGCCACTTTTCAAGTAATAAGTGATCAGTAAAATATTGATGAGCGAAACCTTCTGACTTCGCACCTGTTAGCTTGTTACTGACATTATGGGCACGACCGGCGGTATAAAAATCTTTACCGGAAACGCGAACCCAAAACTGGCGGAAGAGATTTGCCGCCATCTTGGTTGTGATATGGGGCGTGCCTTCGCAGAGCGCTTCTCGGACGGCGAGTTTAACTTTCAGATCGACGAGAATGTGCGTGGCGGGGATGTCTTCATTGTTCAGCCAACGTGCCCGCCGACTGATGAGCACTTGATAGAGTTGCTGGTGATGCTCGACGCTTTCCGTCGATCGTCGGCAGAGCGCATCACCGCCGTGATTCCATATTACGGCTATGCGCGCTCTGACAAGAAAGATCGGCCCCGCGTGCCCATCTCGGCCAGACTGGTGGCAAACCTGATTACGGTCGCCGGTGCTGATCGTTTGCTAACGATGGATTTGCACGCAGCGCAGATTCAGGGGTTCTTTGATATTCCCGTGGACCACTTGTATTCGGCCCCGGTGATGATTGGTTACTATCAGGAAAATCCGCTGTCCAACCTGACGGTAGTTGCTCCTGACACAGGCGGCGCCGAAAGAGCGCGCGCCTATGCGAAACGTCTGGATGCTGAACTTGCTCTTTGTGACAAGCGACGAGAGAAGGCCAACGTTGCGGAAGTGATGAACGTGGTAGGTGATGTGCGCGGGCGCAACTGCCTGGTGGTCGATGACATGTGCGACACCGGCGGCTCGCTTACTAAAGTTGCCCGGGCTTTGAGGAATGCGGGCGCGGAAAACATTCATGCCTGTTTTACGCATCCGGTCTTATCCGGCAATGCAGTAACGTTGCTGGAGCAGTCGGAGCTGGAACAGATAATTGTTACGAATACGATCCCGCTACGCGCTCACGCGTGTGAGTTAGAGAAAATCAAGGTACTTAGTATCGCGCCGCTTCTGGCGAAAGCGATCAAGTCGATCCACGAGGAAACCAGCGTTTCCTCGCTCTTCGTATAAGAATTTTAGATTTTTGATTTTAGATTTTAGATTTGATTGATGATGTCAACGCTGGTCGCTGGCAGAATCCCTTAACGTCAAATTTAAAATCAAAAATCAAAAATCCTGTAGGGGAGTGATTATGGCTGAGCAGAAAGACATAACAGTGAAGGCCAAGGTGCGTGAGGGCCGCGGTAAGAACGACGCTCGTCGCACGCGGCGCGCGGGATTGGTTCCAGTTACGGTTTATGGCGCCGGCGGCGAAACGGTCGCGGCGGCCGCGCCGCTTAATGAACTGGCAGCGATTCTTAGATCCGAAGCCGGTCGAAATACGATTTTCACTATTGACATCCAGGGCCTGGGCGCCAGCGAGGTCATGTTCCACGATAGGCAGATCGATCCCGTGCGCAGCCGATTGTTGCACGCGGATTTTAAACGACTGGTCAAAGGTCAGAAGATAGAGGTCACCGTTCCCATACACCTCGTCGGCGAGCCAAGCGGGGTTCGTGAGGAGCTAGGCGTTCTGGAACAGATCATCCGCGAAATCGAGATTCGCTGCGACCCGCGCGACATCCCGGATGCGGTCGACGTCGACGTTTCGAATCTAGGGGTGCACGATGTGCTGCACGTTTCCGATATCCAGATAGGTGAGAACATCGAGATTCTTAATGACCCTGATACCGTAGTGGCCACAGTCGGCATCGTGAAGGAAGAGCCGGTGGCGGTACCGGTGGTTGAAGCCGAAGCCCCGGCGGAACCTGAAGTAATCGGTAAGGGTAAGAAGGAAGATGAGGGTGCGGGCGACGAGGGCGAGAAGGGCGAGAAGGGCGAGAAGGGCGAGAAGGGCAAGAAGGAGTAGGGGACATTTCCAATTGCCGATTGCCAATTGCCAATTTTCGATGTGCCAATTGAGTCGTCAATCAGAAAGTTAAAGGCCGTCAAAGAGTATCGATCGACCGCTGCTAGCTGCCAATCAACAATCGGCAATTGGAAATCGGCAATGTGATGCGTCTCATCGTAGGTTTGGGAAACCCGGGCGCCGAATATGAGTGGTCGCGTCATAACCTGGGTTTCATGTTAATTGACAAGTTGGCCAGTGACGCCGGGATTGCAGTGAACAGGCGCGAGTGTCAGGCCCTGGCAGGGCGGACTGAGATTGCCGGTTGCGCGGTCAAACTCGTAAAGCCGCAGACGTTCATGAATTTGAGCGGCGAGTCGGTCAGTTGCTTGATTGCCAGGCACAAGCTGGAAACACCGGGCGACAAGTTAATCGTCGTATCCGACGATCTGGCTTTGCCGTTCGGAAAGATTCGTATTCGTGAACGTGGTTCGGCCGGGGGTCACAACGGCTTGAAATCGATCATCGGTTGTCTCGGCACGAACGAGTTTGTCCGGCTACGAATTGGAATCCAGCCGGACCATCCGATTAACGATTCGAAGCGCTTTGTGTTGGATGTGATACCCAAGGCAGCGCGAACAGAGGTTGGAAAAGTTCTGGAGCGAAGCGCGGAGGCGATTCGAGCCATCCTCAAGGACGGTGTTCGGAAAGCCATGACAGAATACAACTCGTAAATCGTAAATCGTAAATAGTCGGTGAGTGAAAACTCAACGTCTATTACTATTCACGATTTACGATTCACGATTCACGAACAAAGCCTTCTTGCTTCATCCATAGAGATGAGGCTAGACATCCATAAGGAGGATGATTTTGGATACACCCAGGCAATACGAAGTAGTTTTCATCGTCGATCCCGGCGCTGACGACGATGAGGTCAATCGCCTCACTGAGAACCACAAACAAATCGTCACCGATCAGGGCGGCGTTATCACCAAATCAGAAAGCTGGGGCAAACGGCCGCTGGCTTATGAGATTCTTCATAAGACGGAAGGAACTTTTGTGCTGATGGAGATCGAAGGCTCGGGTAGCGAGATAGCTGAACTTGAACGGCGCATGCGCGTCAATGATCGCATCATCCGCTATTTGACAGTGAGGGTGGATGAGGATCGGCGTCGCGCTGAGAAATTTAAGGACCGCCGGACCCGCAAAGCCGCAAAGAGACCCACCTCACGGGGTGGTCCGCCGCGTGGGCCCTCCGTCCCTGAATTCGCCGCTGCTGAAGAGAATGATGAAGGCTAGCGATTGACGATTTACGAGGAAACACTTATGTCGAGCAACTATGAAGACCGAGACCGAAACCGCGGATACAATGGCGACGAGGATATGGATCGAGGCCGGCCGATGCAGTCACGCGGCGGGCGTCGCATGCACAGACGAAGAATCTGCCGGTTCTGCATTGAGAAAGCCGATCTTATCGATTTCAAGGACGTGAGACTGCTGCAAAACTATATTCCCGAGCGCGGCAAAATCATTCCCAGACGAATCACCGGAAACTGCGCCACGCACCAGCGCATGCTTGCGGAGGCGATCAAAAGGGCACGCAACATCGCGCTGCTTCCCTATACAACCGACTAAGAAAAGGAGCGCGTGAGATGGCACACACAAAAATACTTTTACGCGAAGACGTCGATGATCTCGGCGCTCGTGGCGAAATAGTTAGAGTCAGAGCGGGGTATGCGCGCAACTACCTGCTGCCGCGCAAACTTGCCGTGGAGGCGACTGCCGGAAACGTGAAACAAATTGAGCGCGAACGGACCGTCCTTTTGAAGAAGGAAGCCGGTGAGCGCGCCACGGCTGACGCTCAAGCAGAGCAAATGCGCTCGCTGGTGCTGAGTTTCGAACGCAAGTCTGGCGAGCAGGGCGCTCTCTATGGATCAGTAACTTCCATGGATATCGCCGAAGCGCTAAAGGAAAAAGGGTACGAGATTGATCGTCATCGCATCCAGCTGCGTGAGCCGTTCAAACGCACCGGAGATTTCACAGTACCTCTGAGATTACATCGTGAAGTTACGGTTGATCTGCAAGTGAAAGTCTCGCCCGAAGGCCAGATAATTGTGGGGCACATGACGCCTGAGCAGGAAGCAGAACTTACGAAGAAAGAGGAATCTGACTCAGCCCAGGAGTTAGCAGTGTAAGGAAGTCAAAAAACAACGACCGCCAGTATCGAATTTTGGCGCCCTGTTAGGCGCTGTAGTATAGTCCGAGGCGCTGCAAGTTTTGGTTACTTGCAGCGTCATTTTTATTGAGCGCATCGCGTCAAAGCTTATCTTTAGTTTTTATTAGAATCAGTAAAACAATGGCCACTCCCGATCCTGCTCGCGAGCAATCGCTCGAACGTGCCCTGCCTAACAGCGCCGAAGCTGAACGCGCCATCCTGGGAGGCGTAGTTCTCGATAACGGCCTAATCAGCCAGGCAATTGAACTGTTACGGCCGGAAGACTTCTACGTCCCCTCGCACCGTCGCATCTTTCTGGCGATGATTGCCCTGTTCGAACGCGGCGGCGAGATCAATCCGATTCTGATCGGCGAAGAATTGAAGAAGGAAAATGCGCTGGAATCGGTAGGTGGCATCAGCTTCATCACCAATCTCACCTATGGCCTGCCGCACTCAACAAACATCGTGCACTACGCGAAAGTGGTTCGCGGTAAGTCGATGTTGCGCCAGCTCATCAAGGCCTCCAATAAGATCACCCAGGAAGCGTTGGAGCAGGAAGATGAACCGGAGATCATTCTGGATCATGCCGAGCAGGCGATCTTTCAGTTGGCTGACGAGCGCATCCGGCAGGGCTTCGTTCACGTAAAGCCGGTTGCCGAACAACTGCTGGAGAAGATTCAAGAGATGGAAGGCCGCGCCGCGGTCTTGACGGGGCTGACGACAGGCTTTGCCGACCTCGATAAAATGACTTCGGGCTTACAGCGTCAGGATCTGATAATTGTCGCCGCTCGCCCTTCGATGGGTAAAACCAGTTTCGCCTTGATGCTCGCGGAAAATGCAGCGATTCACGCAGGCGCAGTGGTGGGAATCTTTTCCCTGGAAATGTCGAAGGAAGCACTGGTTATGCGTCTGCTCTGTTCGCAGGGTAACATCGATGCGCAACGGTTCCGGAATGGTTTCCTTTCACGGCCGGAGTGGGCCCAGATCGCAAAATCGCTTGGCATTCTGGCTGACTCGAAGATATTTCTGGACGACACGGCCGGCATTTCGGTGCTCGAGATGCGTGCCAAGACGCGTCGCCTGGCCGCTGAACAGAAGAAACTCGATCTTATTATTGTTGACTACTTGCAGTTGATGACAGGTTCCGCAAAACGCTTTGAGTCGCGGCAGCAGGAAGTCTCGCAGATCTCCCGCGAGCTGAAGGCGCTGGCCAAGGAGATGAACGTCCCGGTAGTTGCGCTCTCGCAGCTCTCGCGCGCTCCGGAGTCGCGCTCGGATCACCGGCCGCAATTGGCAGACTTGCGCGAATCAGGTGCGCTGGAGCAGGACGCAGACGTGGTGGCCTTCATCTACCGCGAGGAGCAATACAAAACCCCGGAAGAGAGAAATAATCTGCCGGAAGATCAGAAGAACGTTGCCGAATTGATCGTCGCCAAGCAGCGCAACGGCCCCACCGGCTCAGTTGATCTTCGCTTTACGCCCTCAAGCATGCGTTTCGATAACCTGTATCGTGAGTAGTAGACGCTCGCCGATCTGATGCTTGATTCAAACCACCCCGCCGGCCGCCGTCCCACGTGGGCACACATCGATCTCGATGCACTAGCTTCAAATTTTCATCTAATAAAGAGTCGCATAAACAAAGGCGTTAGAGTCGTCGCGGTCGTCAAGGCGAATGCTTACGGGCACGGCGCGGCGGAGTGTGCACGCACGATGGCTCATGAGGGCGCCGATTGGTTTGGAGTGGCGTTGCCCGAAGAGGGAATTGGACTAAGGAGTTCGGGTATCACTCAACCGATTCTTTGTCTGGCCGGCTTTTGGGAGGGTCAAGCTGCCGCCTGCATTCAGAACAGTCTGGTACCTGTCGTTTATCGTTTCGATCTGATCGAGGCATTAAACTCTGCGGCGCGGGATGCGGGAACTATCGCTGACGTTCACGTCAAGATTGATACCGGCATGGGCCGCCTGGGTGTGCGCTTTGACGAGGTGGCAGAATTTGCCGATGCGTTGAAACGGTTCGAGCACATTCGCGTCGATGGGCTGATGACTCACTTCGCTGCTGCCGACGATCCGGCCTGCGAGACGTTAACCGAAGATCAAATAAAGCGCTTTGAAAATGTGGGCTCGCTTTTTCGTGCGCATGGTTTTGCGCCAAGGTACCAGCATAGCGCGAACTCGGCCGGTATCTTCAGCCATCCCGAGGCGCTGGGAAACATGGTGCGCCCTGGCGGTGTGCTCTATGGCCTGTGGCGTGACATTCTTCCGCCTTCAACTGAAAACAATGGGCTACAGCCCGTAATGTCAGTGCACTCTCGCATCATGCTGCTGAAGTGGGTGCCCCAGGGAGAGACCATCGGCTACGGCTGTACGTTCGAGGCTTCCCGAAAATCGCTGGTGGCCAGCGTTCCCGTTGGCTATGACGATGGATATTTGCGTGGCCTCTCCAATCGCAGCCATGTGATTGTGCGTGGTACTTATGCCCCTGTGGTGGGCCGAGTATCGATGGATCTGACGATCCTCGACGTGACAAACGTCGAAGGAGTGGAGATTGGCGATACCGTGACGTTGCTTGGAAGAGTTGGAGACCTGGAGATTCGGGCTGAGGAACTTGCCAGGATTGCAGGCACACTTTCCTATGAAGTTACCTGTGGGATCGGACCACGAGTCCCGCGGGTGTATTCGTCACAGTAATCGGAGCGAAGTAGAGATGTGAAGAACGGAAATCAATCCTGGGATACCACTCAAAGGACACAAATTCGCAGGTTAGGAAGGGCGGTTTACCCCCGCTTACGTTGATAGCACTCAACCGCCATGTTGGACATGTGAGTAATTAGGAAACGAGAAGACAGCAGATTTGCCGTTTGAGCGTGGCGCATCAGCGGGGGTAAACCGCCCTTCCCGACCTGCGAATTTCCCTACGTTAGAGATCTAAGAAATTCCCTATGCCAGAGCCAACACAGGCTGAACAAGTCACGGTAACTATCAACGACCGCGATAGCGTTACAGCTATGCTTTACGCTGCTGCAAAGAAGGATCGCGCGGGTATCACGTTGCTGCTTGGTCACGGCGCCGGCGGAAATCAGATGAGCTCGTTTATGCGCGTGTTTGCAGGCGGGATGGCCGATCGAGGATTTGACGCCATGACGTTCAATTTTCTTTACTCCGAGCAAGGCCGTGGAGCACCTGATCCAAAGGCAAAATTGGAATCCTGTTACCGCTCGGTGATTCAAGCTGCCCTGGGTCTTAAAAAACTGAAAGCGAACCATCTGATTATTGGTGGCAAGTCGATGGGTGGGCGCATAGCTTCGCAAGTAGCTGCCGCCGAAGGAAGCCAGATCAGCGGACTTGTCTTTCTGGGATATCCACTGCATCCGCCGGGAAAGCCGGAACAATTGCGCGACGCTCATCTGAAGGACATTCGCGCGCCAATGCTCTTCGTCCAGGGGTCACGAGATGCTTTCGGAACGCCAGACGAGCTTCGTGCGGTAATCCAGCGGGATCGTTTGCCGGCAACTCTTCAGGTAATCGACGGTGGTGACCACTCCTTTAAGGTTCCAAAGACCTCCCCTCTCCCGCAACAGCAGGTGTACGAGACAACAATGGATCAGATCGCCCGCTGGTCGGGCGCTCTTTGAGGAAGCCTTCCCTCATTCGGCAGAGTCCGCAGTTTCTCCTTCCTTGTCCAAGCGTTGGATTGAAGTATGCGATCCACGAAACTACACGAACGGACACGAAAATGTTGTTAGTGTGTTGCTACTTGTGTGGCCAGGCATAAGTTGCCCTTTTCACCGCTTGATAATTGGCGTTAAGGTTGGGTTCGAGCTTAGCATTAACCGCGAGAGAGGCGGGTGATTGCGTAACTAAGCAAGTCCGTCGGTTTCGCCGCCGCAGCAACTGAGATCTATGCTGAAGCGGTTGATCTGAAGTGATTGCCCATAGTCCCACGACCGACTCTTACCATAGTAGGGTTTGAGCAGTTTTGAAATGTTGAGAGCTAGCATCCGCTGGCTACAGCAAGCGGTTCTGTGAGTTGAGTAGTTCGTATCCGCGAACTACGACAACCCACATGCTGCAAAAACAATTGACGCAAAAACGAAACTGGAGTATCTAAATTGCCGCCTTGCTGGACTCAATTAGGCCGGTCCTCAGAGCCTGCGACCTCGCACTTCGTTGCCAACAGGACATCATGCTTTCAAAGCAAACTGAGGATTCGCGCTTGCAGACGAATAAAATTTCAGATATTGGGTCTGGTGTTCAGAATTCAATTGAAAAGCTGCTAACAACGATCCTTCCAAGATTAGGAGGCCTCTAGTATGGCTACCAAAACGGCTGCGGCCGCTAAGAAGTCGAGTGTCATTGGCATCAAGGTCCGCTTTGAATTAATCACCAAGGACAAACTCCGCCGTGTCATTTTCGGACTGGAGAAGGACACAGAGGGCAACGTGGTTTTGTGGAAAATTGACTTCGAACTATTCGAGCGAGACAAGAAGGGAGATCCCTGGGATGAAGCCATCATTGTTCTGCAGGTTGAGTTGGAGAAAGCGTTGAATGCCAAAGCGGAAAAGGCCTTGAAGGGTTTGACGGCGGGCCAAAGTGCCCATGCGCTTGGACCAGCGGGGGATGATGCAAAGGCCGCAAAAGAGGGAGAAATTGATGAGGATGATGCTAGGGAGACCGTCGCAAACACACTCCGTCAGAAATGAACTTTCCCTCCCTGGTCGCCGTGCATATCTTTCTCTTCACGCTGTTCGTGGGAGCCGCACCTGCCTGCCTGGGTCAAAACGAAGAGGCAAATAGAACTGTCCCGCTGAGAGGCTGCGAGGGTATCAATTTTGAAAGAGAGGGATATCGAGTAAGGAGTTCTCGCATTGAGGACCCATTCGATTTCTTGCCGTGGGTGCGAATTCGGCAGCGGCGGGCGGCCTCCGAAATAGCAGCGTTGGTTGACGGCAAACCTTTTCTTTACAGTACCGCCAGAGATCAGGCACGAGAAATCATTGAGCGCCAGAACTTCCTGCCGGACACGAGTGATGTCCGGGTGAAAATCCGGATGGAACTCCTAAGCGTCGAGAACTGCTCGGATGGCATGCTTGATGTAGTCTACCGCGTCTATTCAACGCAGATAATGCCCGTGCTGAGCAGCTTGCCGGAAGCCAGAACAATTGAGAAAAAATCTCCGCAAGAAGCCGCGGGAATGACCACCGTTGATGTTCCTTCTCGCAGTCCCATCCACTTGACCCCACAGGCCGGCTACGACTCAACGAACAAGCTGTTCGGCGGCGGCCGTCTAGAAATAACTCCAAAGCGCCTCTGGAAGCTTCCTTTCAATTCCCTGTTCGCGCAGGCGCAGGGATCTTCTGAGATGGGAACTGTTTCCGCTGCTCTCACCGGCTCAAACGATTCCGAGGGTTGGCTGGCGCATTCGGAGTGGTTACTTAACTACAGCTATTTTTCTCTTCCCACCGGTGAAGGAAACATCAAGGGAGGGGACTTTTCCGCACAGTTCACGGGCGTAACGAAGGCGTTGGCCAAAGGCAACTTGACGATCAGGTTTGGGGGGCTACTGGAAGGAGGACACCGTCAAAGTGCTATTCGTAACCAGCAGCTCGCGGCGAATACGGTTTCCAGCAGTGCCTTCGGCGCTCTTCGTCTTTACGCCGGTTTAGCTTCCAGACTCCGACACAACATCTTTTCAGCATCGTACGGACTGGAACTGGGCTCGGTTGGGCCGGCTGCCCGTGTCGACTGGCGTAAGCACATCGGCGACATCAGGCATGAGCTCTGGTATCCGCTCGGGGATCATCGAATTTTGGATCTGGAATCGAGATTTACAGTAGGGGCGATTCAGGTTCCAGGGAAGATTCCATTGCCTAAAAGATTCTTCGGTGGCAACAACGAGGAATTGTTTCTTCCCGGCGACACGTGGCAGATCCGTGCGAACCCGGTCATCCGCGCCATTCCCGGAAGTAGGCTCTATCGTACGAACGCCGGAGACGGTGGTGACAAATTTTTCAGCTATAACCTCACGGCCTCGTACACGCTTTGGCGAAGACCTTTAATGCCTTCAGAGATCGTCAACGATCCAGACTTCAATACTGAGCTCCAGAATGCGATCGATGTGGTAACGGGTAGCCTGCAGAACTATCACGCCACAAAGGACCCGCATTACGACAAGTTGGTTGCTCAGATTCTTCCGAGACTGCCAACCGCACTTGAGGACTTGAAACAAGCAGTGCAGAACGCGCAGCAGGCTCGGCCGGGACAGTTTGAGATGCAGTTTGAGGAATGCTTGAGAGCGATCAACACCGCGGCCAGGAGGACCCGGAGCGCCGTCCAGGCCAGCGACGTTGGGCAGCAATATGGCTCCGTGAGGGCCCTCTTATCTCCCTCTGTTGAGGTTGATGAGAATAGGCTAGCGAAAGTGATGACCTGCGTTACGGAAGTAAATAGGACGATTGGGGTCGACCCCACGATTGCGACGGCTAGCACCAGCCTGGACAGGATTCGAGGCAATATGGAGGCCGAATTCGCTCAAATTGATTTGAGTCAGGCTGAGAATAAAGCGAAAGCGGAGATGGCCTTTACGCGGCGCACACTGAGCACTCTGTTCAACGAAGTGAACCTTTATTCGATCAGCCCCGCGTTTGTGTTCGATGTGGCCAGACTCGGTTCGGGCAGGGGAGGATTCGGGGACCTGCGTTACGGTCCAGGGGCTGGCCTGCGCTTTGAATTTGCCAGTGCCGCCCACTTCACAGCTGGATACGCCTGGAATATTAATCCGAGGCCCGGTGAAGGACGCGGCACCCTGTTCTTTTCACTGGGAGTTCGGGATCTTTTCCAATAGGTTGGTTCTTGATTAGCGAGGCAAACTAATGTCAAACGCGAAGTACCCCATCATTTTAGCGCACGGTATTGCCAGATTTGATTTCCTACTCAACTACTTTAGTAAGTCATTTGATGCCCTCGGTCTTAGCGTGGTCAATGCCAATGACAGCTTGCATTATTTCAAAGGCGTCGCCAGTCATCTCAGGACGCACGGGTTCGACGTCTATCAATCGTCGGTGAGTTTTGCGGGGGGCGTCGAAAGACGAGCCGAGGATCTGCGCAATGAAGTCAACAAAGTGCTGGGTCTAAAGAGTCAGGAAAAGGTCCACATAATTGCTCACAGTATGGGCGGCCTCGATGCTCGCCACATGATCGTTAAGTTAGACATGGCGGGAAAGGTTGCCAGCCTGACCACGATCGGGACCCCACACCTGGGCACTTCCTTCGCGGACTGGGGGCTTGCACATCAAGGTGACGAGTTTATTGAAATCATTGGAAAAGTTGTCGACCTGGGGGGATTCAGAGACCTGGCGCGGAGAGTGTGCAATGAATTCAATGAGCAAGCAGCAGAGCAGGAGGCCGCAAATTCGGTAGTCTACCGAGCCTATGCCGCTTCGCAGAAACAGAGGCTCGTATTCACCCCGCTACAGAAATCCTGGGACATTATTAACGACAGCGAAGGGGATAATGACGGTCTTGTATCCGTAACTTCACAACTCTGGAAATCGCAGCTCGTCTCGGCCCAAGGCGCCGTAAAGCACATTGATCAAAAACTCTTTCCGGTGGGCGCCGATCATCTGAACGAGATTGGTTGGTGGGACCTCAACGAGATGAGAGAGATCTCCTGGTGGGAGACAAGCATTGTCACCGCGATTCGAGACTACGAACTAGGGATTAAGAACGTGTATCTTGATATTGCCAAAGAGTTTTAGTTGGATTGTCGTTTGGCGATTGTCCCCACAGCACAGATCATTTTCCATTTGTCATTTGACATTTGTCACTCGGTCATTGGAATTGTTGACTTCTTGTTCGCGTCAGTTAGTGTAATTTCGTGGATCGTTCTCATCTCCCGGCCATGCAAGCGATCCACGAAGTTACACGAAGCATCACGAAATCACACGGAGAAAATTGGCGTATCAATTGGAAAATAAATTGAATTCAGAGAATTGCGGTTTCTTCCAACAATCGCCCCTGCGCGAAGCGCTCGAGACTAAGCTGAGGGGTATCGATAAGATCGGAGTTGCCGCGCAATATTAGATCAGCCGTGATGCGACCGGAAGCGGGGGAGTGCATCACGCCATGGCCGCTGAACCCATTCGTGAAATATAGACCGCGCACTTCGGGAGCGGATCCGATGATTGCGTGATGGTCGGGAGTCATCTCGTATAACCCGGCCCACGAGCGACGTGGATTAACCGCAGCATCCGCCAGACAGGGCACGCGATCGGCGGCCCGAGTTAAGATCTTCTCCACGAAAGTTGGGTCGAAGTCGGTTTTGAATCCCGCGGTTTCTGCGGGATCATTCCAGGCCAACAGAATTCCCGCACCCTCGCGCCGGAAGTGGAAACCGGTGGACATGTCTATGACCATGGGGAACCGTTTCGGTAGCTTATCGAAGGCTTCCGTGGGTACCAGCTGCCGCCTCAAGGGCTCAACCGGAAGGTCAACGCCGGCCATGCTTGCGACCTCCGCCGCCCAGGGGCCGGCTGCATTTACGATCACCCGAGTTGCTACACGACCCCGCTTTGTCGTGAGGCCGGTCACTTGACCGTTCTCGGTGTCGATATTTATAACCGGCGAGTCAAGCCACAACCTCACGCCGCTTTCTCTCGCTTTCAGCATGAAACCCATCATCACGCTGTGAGGATCGACGAAGCCGTCGGTAGGACAGTAAGTGCCGCCCAGCACATCATCTACACGCAGTTGCGGGACAAACTTCGAAATGTCGTCGCGGCTAACCAACTCCACATTCTTCAATCCGAGCCCTATCTGCCGTTCGCGATTGGCTCTTAGGTAGTTAAGGTGACGTTCTTCCGTGGCGCAGAAGAGATAACCGTGCGGGCGATAGTCGGCCGGGTACCCGACAACTTCATCAAAGCTCGCAAAGAAATTGATCGAGTAGATCGACATCTGGATGTTTACGGGCGTCGAAAACTGCGCGCGCACCCCGCCCATGCTTTTCCCGGTCGAGCCCTTGCCCTGATGAGCTTCGCGCTCGACGACCAGGACGTTTGTGCAACCAGCTTCCGCCAGATGATAGGCGACGCTCGAGCCGACAATCCCGCTGCCGATAATTACTACGTCTGCTGTCTGAGTCATTGATGATGGTGGCTGATACTGGTCAAGATACAATCACTAATTGAACGGGGGTCGGCTCCAAGTTTTCATTTTATCCACAAGCCTGCTCGTCTCGTGAAGCGAAAGTCAAACGATCCACAAAATAACACGAATTATCACTAAACTCTTTTCGTGTTCGTTCGTGTGATTTCGGTAGCGCCAGGCAAAGCCTGGCTGTTCTAGTGAACTGTAAGGAGTTCACCTTGTCAATTGTCCGTGCAACAAGTAGGGCGTGCGAGCGTGAGTGGGAGCAATCCTGCTGGCGGAGCCTCGCGCGC